>NZ_LMCF01000211.1 GCF_001623075.1 Pseudovibrio sp. Ad37 | reverse complement strand
GCCCCATCAGAACTTCAACCTGCCGTAACTTCACAACAATATCTTCAGGTTTGGGGCGCTTGATAGCCATCTATGGTCCTCCGGTTTCCTAACTATAGGCGTGGACCACTTCAAAGGGGGAGGCTCATTACAATCTCGCTGGTTCCGCACCTGTGCTGATTGAGTTTGCTATTGATGGGCCGCAAATCGTTGTTGTTGACTACAATACTGATGGCACGTTCTCTCCAGGAGAGTAGGGCGCGTTGTTGTCCGGGAATACGCTTTCTTGTTCCCCTGAGTGTTCACTGGGATATGCTAGGACTTACTGAGAGATGTTTTGAGTGCTGAGAGAGGGAGCCATTGGGTATGACAATGCGCGGCGGACTGGATTTGCAAGAACTTCTCGCTTCCATGGAAGCCTCTCTTTCTGAAGAGAGCTTTGTGTTTTGCTGCTTTCCCAATGGCAGTGTTGAAGCCTTGGCTGAGCATTCACCACTAGGGTTGTTCTGGGAAAATGAAGGTCTGACAGCTATTCTTTCCATTGAGAATGCCGGTAAGGCTGGCGTTGATACTGAGCCGTGCTTCCGGCGTATTTCGCTTGCGGTTCACAGTTCGCTGGAGGCTGTAGGTCTGACAGCAGCGCTTTCCAAGGCACTGGCAGATGTGGGGATCTCTGCCAATGTTGTGGCTGCGTATTATCACGACCACATCTTTGTGCCGGAAGAAAAGGCCGAGGATGCGTTGTCTGCTCTGGAAGAGCTGAGCCGCTCCGCGAAAGCTGGGTTAAGCTAAGGCGCCGACTGTGGGGGGAGACGTGACGGTTTGCTGCCCTTTGAGCAGACACTCGAAGGTGTGAGGGGAGACGGCAGGGGAATACAAGTATCCCTGATATTCATGGCACTGCAGTTTTTGGATCTGGCGGAGCTGCTCTCGTGTCTCGATGCCTTCTGCCACCAGTGTCAGGTTCAGCAAACGGCCCATCTGCACAATCATTTGTACGATTGGCCAGCGTTTGGTGTCGGCGATGAAGGAGCGGTCGATCTTGAGGGCTGTCACCGGATAACGCTGGAGATAGCCCAGATTTGAGTATCCGGTTCCAAAATCATCAATTTCCAGCGTAAAGCCCAAGTCGCGGAGTGCGGTGAGTTCCTTCAGCGTTTCATTGGCATCACTGAGAAGAGCGCTTTCGGTGATCTCAAGGCGGATTGATCTGGCAGAGGCGCCGGTCTCAATCAGTATGCGGTGGAGGCGCTGGGATATGCGTCCGCGCCGGAACTGTGCCGGAGACAGATTGATTGAGATTGCGATGTCGTGGCCAGACAATGCCCATTGTTTTTGCTGGAGCATGGCTTCGCGCGCCACCCAGTCTCCGATTTCATCAATCATGCCCGCTTCTTCAGCGATCTCGATGAAGCTGGCGGCGGATACAAGGCCTCGCGTTGGATGGTGCCAGCGCAGCAGGCCTTCTGCTCCCACAATGCGATTGGTTGTGAGACACACACGCGGCTGATAGTGGACGGCCAGCTCCTGATTGCGCAGAGCCTGACGCAGTGCTGTTTCCAGACTGACACGCTCTTCCGCTTCGCGGGACATGGACACATCAAAGAAGCAGATGCGGTCGCGGCCCAGATCCTTGGCTTTATACATGGCAAGATCGGCTTTACGCATGAGCGTGTCCAGATCAACGCCGTGTTCGGGATAGGTGCACACGCCAATGGATGGGGTCACCTGCAGCATATGTCCGCGCACTTTGCAGGGCTTGGACAGGGCGGTTCTGATTTCGCGGCTGATGTCGTCGAGCAGGTCGTAATCTGCGAAGTTGGCAATGAGGACTACGAACTCATCCCCTCCGAGACGCGCCACAAAGCCTATGCCTTCAACAACCTCTTTGAGGCGCTTGGCGATGACGACGAGCAGGTCGTCGCCGACCAGATGGCCGAGGGTGTCGTTGATTGTTTTAAAGCGGTCAAGATCAATGAAGATCAGCGCACCGGGATTACCACTGATGCGGGTTTCATCCAGATAGCGTTCTGCTTCAATCTCAAGAAAGGATCTGTTGGCCAATCCTGTCAGGGTGTCATGGTGGGCCAGATAGCGGACTTCGTGCTCTGCTTTCAGGCGTTTGGTGACATCTGTGGCGCTGAGCAGAATGGCTCTGGAGCCGGAATAAGGATCGTATCCACTGCGGGCGTTGAGATCGAACCAGCGTTCTCCCTGAGAGGAGTGCATGAGTGAGACCAGATTCGCTCTGCCTGTTTTGCGCAGTTCATCCAGCAGCGCATCAAAATCGCGGCGGTTGCACATGCGGTTGATCAGGTCTTCGCAGCCGTCTGGACGGTTGAGGCGGCTTGCGGGGTTTTCAAAGATGAGTTTGCCGTTCTCATCAAACATGCTGATCATGGATGTGGTGTAAAGCAGCACCTGCGCGCTGCGGACTTGCTCAGGCTCGTTGCCAACTTCTGAGATGACTTGCACCAAAAGTGCAGGGTTTCCCGTGATCAATGGCTGCGGGGAGATAGAGCAATACACAGAGACCGGCTGGGAGTTTGGAATTACGGTGATGCACTCTGTAATGCGGCCTTCTTCCGTGACCCGGCTCAGATAGGAATGAAGCTGGCGCTGATAGGAGAGGTCATCGAACGGCGCAGGCAGGTCCATTCTGAAGGTTCCGGAGGGGTCTATACAATCGCGCAGGCTAAGGCCCAGGAAGGACAGGCCCGCAGAATTTGCCCAGACAAGCTTGGTCTGGCTGACATCAACAATGTACATGGGAACATCCACGCGCGCAAAAGCCCGTTGGTCTTCCGCCGGGACAGGCGAATGATATTGGACGTTGGCATCTAGCGTTTCAGTATAACCAGTCAAACCCGAAAATCCCTTTGTGCTGTGTCCAAGGACTAGACATCATCCCCTGCATGTCTATATCAGCGATAGGTAGATTGTTATTTTTACCGATTATGTGAGTTGCAAGGTTATTAAAACGTTATTCCTTTGTCTTTAAGTTGGAACAAAGAAACTGAAAATGTGCATAATGCATTGATTTTAAGTGGAGAAACGGCGGCTTTCCGAAAAGCCTATCAAAAGTGAGGGGAGAACGCCCTCTTTTTCCTAGGGAATTTCTGTTAGGCTATGACTTTGCGTGTTTGCGGTCTGCCGCAGTATCTTTTAGTTATGTTTGATCACAGTCTGCCGCGTGGGGCGGTAGCTAATATAAGGGAGCATGTCATTCGCATGACGGACATTTGTGCTTCGACGTCAGTTCGCCTCGAAGGTGATGAAGACGCGCCAAAGAATCCTGACAAGTCCATCCCGGTGGACAAGCATCTTTTTGATGCGCGTACAGTGCTGATTACAGGACCTGTGACTCAAGAGATGGCCCAGGAAGTCTGTTCCCGTCTGCTTGCGCTTTCCCAGGTTAGCAGCGACCCGATTACCGTTATTGTTTCTTCTCCGGGTGGACACGTTGAGTCCGGTGATATGATCCATGACATGATCAGGTTCATTCAGCCGGAAGTTCGCATTCTTGGTATGGGTTGGGTCGCGAGCGCTGGTGCTCTGATTTATGTGTCAGTGCCTAGAGAACGTCGTTCCTGCACTAAGAACACACGTTTCCTGCTTCACCAACCATCTGGTGGTGCCGGCGGTATGGCAACTGACATCGAAATTCAGGCCAAAGAAATTTTGAAGATGCGTGATCGTTTGAACCAGATCTTTGCGGATGCAACTGGTCAGCCGATTGAGCGCATTGAAAAAGACACCGACCGTGATTACTGGATGAGCCCGGAAGAGGGCATCGAGTACGGTCTTGTTGGTAAAGTCATCAACAACGTCTCCGAGCTTGGCTAGTACCTTGCTTGCTGGAATTTGAAAAAGGCAGCCGTTTGGCTGCCTTTTTTGCTGCCCGGGTCAGGATGAGTGACGGGCAAGTTCGCTCTCCTTATATAAAGAGACGACGCGTTATGAAGTGTGCTTCTATCCCTGCCAGTTTTGGGAGGCTTGGAGCCATTGGGTGGTGCGGTGTTCTGGGTTGGGCGCGTTGATGACGTCGGAAATGGTGGCGATGGAATCGGCGCCGCTTTCAAAGACCTGACTGGCGCGGTCCAGAGTGATGCCGCCGATGGCGACCAGATGTTTACTTGTGCGCGTACGCCATCTTTTGAGTGTTTCGAGACCCTGAGGCTGCCAGCGCATTTCTTTTGTTGCGCTATTGTAAATTGGACCAAGGGCCACATATTCAGGATCTAGTGCCAGAGCTGTGTCGAGCTCGGCTTCATCATGGGTGGCAACACCGTAGTAGATTCCTGCGGAACGGAGTGCGCGGAAATCTGCGGTTTTCAGATCTTCCTGTCCTAAATGCACATAGCCCACGTTTGCGTCGTAGGCGGCTTGCCAGTGATCGTTGACGATAAGCACTGTGCCGGATTTGTCGCAAAGCTGTTTTGCTTCCCGGACCTGCGACCGGATTTCATCCTCTGACTTGTCTTTGATGCGGAGTTGGAGACATTTGACGCCAAGAGGAAGGATACGTGGCAGCCATTGGGTGCCATCGATGATCAAATAAAAGCGATCTAACATTGCAGGGTTTCTCGGTTAAAAGCGCAGTGATTGGATGGACAATCACCAGATGCGTGCTGCGTTCATACTTTTGAGCGAAAATAGGAGTTGATCAGGTTGTTGGCTACAAATTTCTAAAATTTGAAGCATTTACACGTTGTGCGTGTGTTGAATTGTGGAGAAAGTCTAGCAAAAAAGGCGAGAGTTTCTTGATGGGATTCCTGTAAATGTCTGAGTTTAAAAGTAAATGATAAGAAATATTGGAATTTTTGCCGTGTTTGCTTGCGAGTGTGGTGATTTTACGTGGTCTTCTTCTCCGCTCGTCTCTGGGGTGTAAATGTCTAGTAATGAGCCTTTTTCCCTCTGCGATTTAATGGAATGGCTGTCCAAGGACGCAAAAATGTTGGGGCGTCCCTGTCGTATCTTTGCGGCATTGGGCGAACACTTGCAGAATATAGGCGTGGAGGTGGACCGGATCTCTACGGGTATCTCTATTCTGGATCCGAACTATCATGGTGAGGGGCTTATCTGGGAGCGGGGCGTTGGTCCGCGTGTGCGATATTTCCAGCACACACCTGAGATGAGTGAATCCTACAATCAAAGCCTTTGGAAACGGTCCACTGAAGCCGGACATATGATCCGGCATAAGTTTGGACATCATGATGAGTATGACCGGCTCAAGGTTATTCAAGAGCTTAAAGAGCAAGGGTACACGGATTACGTTGCCCTCCCCATGGTGTTCTCGGATGGTGAGGTCCATGGGCTGGCTTTTGCTTCGCGGGCGGCTGATGGTTTCAAGGATGAGTTTATCAGCGTGTTTGAGCAGATCACTGCTCCCCTTGCGCTGATTTGTGAGCTGTTTAATTCCCGGCAGGCCTCTGAGAACATTCTTAACACCTATCTTGGAACACGTGCCGGACGGCGGGTGATGAATGGTGAGATACGGCGGGGAGATGGGGAACACATCAACGCGATTGTGGCGTTTTGCGATATTCGCAACTTTACTGGCTTTTCAAATTACCTGACAGATAAAGCCTTGTTGCAGCTGCTTAACGAGTATTTTGGCATTGTTACGTCGCGGGTTGAGCAGCACGGCGGCGAGATCCTGAAGTTTATCGGCGATGAAGTTCTGGCGGTGTTTCCCTATACGGATGAGCAAAGCGCCAGAATAGCGGCGTTTGAAGCCATGTCGGCACTGCGAGAAAGCATGGCGGATCTGACGATTGCGAATGCGCGCGGGTTTCCTGATTTGCCTGCCATCCATGTTGGTATGGGCGTGCATTCAGGGCGTGTGTTCTTTGGCAATGTTGGTGGTCAGCGGCGACTGGACTTTACGGTTGTTGGACCTGTGGTGAATGAGGCCGCACGGATTGCCGACCTTTCAAAGCGCCTTAATCAGGAAATGTTGATTTCGCAGGCAGTTGCGGAAGTTCTCAGCTGTTGTGAGGATACCTATGTGGGGACATATCCGCTTAAGGGCTTCCCCATACCGGTGAAAGTTTATCAAGCGCCGGAGTTGACGCGGTCTTGTGTATTTGGACCCGGTAACACGGCTTTTCTCGCCTTTGAGAAGAACTGACGGCGCAGCAGCACCAATGTCACCATCAGGGTCGTTCCGATGAACACGAACGGCCCTGCATACCATCCCAGATAACCTACTGCGAAGAAGAGCGCTTGCTGGCCGTTGCTGAAATGGCGGCCCGCGAGGGTTGCCAGCCGTGCTGCACGCAGTGATGCTTCAACAGCCTCTTCATTGTCTTCATGGCAATCATCCGGGATCGAGCCCATGACAATGGTAGTGTAGTTAAACAAGCGGTAAGCCCAGCCGAATTTAAAAAACGCGTACGCCAGAATGATCATCAAACCGAAGGTCTTGGCTTCATTCTGTATTGGGTCATCCAAAAATGGCAGGTCGAGCGTGCGGGCGAGGGCGGTGACCTCGTCCATTGCGCTGAGCAAAGTGACCGTGCCACCGATGGCCAGAAGGGAGGCTGAGGCGAAAAATGCGGTGCCTTGCTGCAGGCCGGACGCAATATTGGTGTCAGCAATGCGGACCTCTCGTTTGAGCATAGCGCGCATCCAGCGGTAACGGTACGCATCCATGGCATGAGAGAGCGTGTTTTTTGACCAGCGGCTTCGATAGGCCAGCCAGCTGTACAAGCCCCATGAGGAGACGAAGACGAGGACGGCAATGAAGTTGGAAAACTGGATCTGAAGCATTGGTCTTTCTGTTTTTAAGCCTGAGTCCGGACATGAGCCCATTTTGATGGAAACGGACAGTCTTATGTTTGGCATGATTTGCGGAGAGGGGCTAGTGGGCGCGCATGATATGCGGCTGTGTGAGCCCGGCAAAGTTGCGTGAAAACAGACTCAGAATGGTCAAAAAATGGAGTTTGAGTTGTCCTGTAAGGTACCCAATTCTCAATAAAGTCGAGTTTTGAACGAATTTTTGCATAAAAATTTTGAGTGAATTTTTTTATGGTTATCGATAATTTTATTAATTCTAATGAGCCCTAACTCTTTGGAGATATGAGTTTTTATGGTGTAGGTATATCTGACTGGTGAATGAGTAATGAATTATATCTAGTAAGGTGTGGCAGTCTGCCAAGCCAAATTTTGCCATTTTGCTGTTGCGCTTTGATCACGGAAGGGATATTCCGAGCGCCCTGTGCTGACGGGGTTTCCTCGGCGCACGTGTATCAACCATTAAACGGTGTTTTATGGATCACGAAATTCAGAAGTCCTGCTGGGGGTTCACTGTGTGGACTGTCGCAACCCTCGGCGGCGTTATGGCGCTGCTTTATGTATTTGCAGGTGCCGGCAGTTAATCCCAAGATAACTGCTTGAACGCGGATTTTGGTAGGGATGCAGATGTGACGTCTGCATCCCTTTTTCTTTGAGCTGGTTCTAGTGTTACTTCAAAATCGATAATGTGCTTTTTGTCACGTAATGGACGCTAGGGCAGATTGCGTGCGTTTTTCTCGCCAGAGCAATCGCCTGCGCCTGCCAGCATAATCTTTCCCAG
Source organism: Pseudovibrio sp. Ad37 (assembly GCF_001623075.1). Lineage (GTDB taxonomy): Bacteria > Pseudomonadota > Alphaproteobacteria > Rhizobiales > Stappiaceae > Pseudovibrio. Next base: position 47,165 of record NZ_LMCF01000211.1, on the reverse strand, counting down.
ATGCTTCTTTTGCTCAAAAACCTCTTGTGCTTTGCCAATTTCAGCAAGCGGGAAGGTTTGCGCGACCAGAGGCTGTATGCTGCCTGCTTCAATGTGAGCAACAAGGTTCCCGAAGACTTCGGGTTCCAGCACGGTGCAACCGAAGAAGCTCAGGTCTTTCAAGTAGAGTGTACGGACATCCAGTTCCACGATAGGGCCAGCCATCGCTCCGGCGACTGCATAGCGGCCCCTGGGCTTGAGAATAGCGAGGAGGTCTGGCCATTGCGGGCCGGCGACCAGATCAACCACCACATCAATGCTGTTGGAGCCAAGGCTCTCAACCAGATCATCACTGCGATCCAGCACACGGCTTGCTCCGAGCTCCTGAAGCAGCTGAGTCTTTGAGGTGGAGGAGATGGCGATGACGTTTGCACCGCGTGCGCGTGCCAGCTGGAGGGCCGCTGAGCCAACGCCTCCTGAGGCCCCTGTCACCAGAACGGTCTCTCCGGCTTTGAGGTTGGCGCGTGTCAGCATGTTCTCAGCGGTTGAATACGAGCAGGGGAAGGATGCCAGCTCCAGATCGTTCAGCTGGCTTTGGATTGGGTAGACGTGACGGTGATCGATTGAAACAAATTCAGCAAATCCGCCATCACACTCTGATCCCATGAACCATGGAGACTCCAGCTTTTTGCCATTGGCATATTGCAGGCAGGGCTCCACCAGCACGCGCTTGCCCAGAAGGGCCCGATCGACCTTAGCGCCTGCCGCGACGACCCGTCCGCACACGTCTATGCCCTGAATGCGGGGGAACTGGAGTGGCTCGCCTGACCATGTGGCATCTTCTGCCTGATTGTCGTGACGTGAGTACCATGCTTTTCGTGTGTTGATGTCTGTGTTGTTGACGCTAGCCGCTAGAACCTCAATCAGCACATCCTCAGGCCCGATGGCAGGCAAGGGCAGGTCGGTGCGCAGCTCCAACATGTCCGGGCCACCGTGCCCAGTGAGCATTACTGCAGTCATTGTGGTGGGGAGGTGCTCATCATGTTGCTTTCTGAGTGAGTGATTGAATTGCGGACTTGGCCCAAGTGAAGACGGTGGATCCGTGCAGGGGATAGGTTGAGACAACGCCTTCGTGGATCATGAAGAGCTCTCCGGCATTGGTCTCAAGGCCGAGAAGAGCTGCCAGCTGGTCTTTGGTTTGCTGCTTGTGGCGTGTAACGCATTCTCTGACGAGTGCGCTGTCCGGATAGGCCGCAAGGGCCGCCTGATCCATGCAGCCGTGTGGTGCGTTGTTTGCCATCCAATGTTCGATGGTGCTGAGAATGCCCCCCAGAGGATCATCAGGGGAGTGGGTTGCAGCCTCGCTCAGGAAGGACAGGTAGCGCTGATTACGGACTTCCAGTGCGCCGATGATCATATGCTCTTTGGAAGGGAAGTATTTGTAGAGTGTGCGCAGGCTCACATTAGAGCCGCGCTTGAGTTCTGCAACGCCAGGAGCTGTGAAGCCGCGCGTTGCGAATACACCTTCCAGGCCTGTGCAGATGGAATGTTCAAGATCAGTCATGATTAATTGGTAGAGCGATCATTCTACCGAGTCAAATTAGAAAATGGAGAGCGTGGCTGCGCGATCACCGATATGTTTGTGCAATGCGTTAGCTATGGAGGCTGCTATGACTGGCAAAAGCCAAAGCTTCCTGCTATTTGAGCGCTATGACGTTACATCTGGTGAAACTCTGTGTTGGCGTGGAAAGCGTTGACCAGCTGCGGAATTACATTGAACAGCGACAGATTCTGGCGCTGTCACACGGTTTGAGTGACGAGCAGATCCATACCACTCGTATGGTGCCGACTCGCATTGACGAGCTGCTGGATGGTGGTTCGCTGTACTGGGTGATCAAAGGCAATGTTCAGGTTCGCCAGAAACTGATTGATATCCGCGTGCACAAGGATGATTCCGGCAAGAAGCGCTGTGACCTTGTGATGGAGCCTTTCCTCCACCAGACTCAACTTCAGCCACGCCGTGCCTTTCAGGGCTGGCGATATCTGAAAGTGTCAGATGCACCGCCGGATGTGAGCGGGCCAATGCTGGATGGGGATCAACTTGCCGAAATGCCAGAGGGTATGCGCCGCGAGTTGCAGGAGCTTTGCCTGATTTAAGCGGTCTCTTTTTTGCGGATTGCATCTGTAAAGGCTGGATGAGATAAACGCGGCATGTGACTGTCTGTTCGGGAGAACCATGCTGTGACCGAGCTTATCGCATCGATTGCCGGGCCGTATCTTTTCGTGACAGGCCTTGGCTTCTTTATTTCCAGCAGTTTTTACCAGCGGATGATTGCTGCCCAATCAGATGCGAATCCGATCTTGCTCAATCTGTCTGGTGCTGTGCATTTTGTGGTTGGTATGGTTGTGCTTGCCAACCATTTCAAAGTGTCCAGTATGGCCGGCGCTCTCGTAACACTGGTTGGGGCTGCTGCTGTGTTGAAGGGGGCAAGTCTTATTGTCATTCCGGATTACATGACAAAGTCACAGCAAATGGGGAAGAGGGGAATTCTCGCCACAGGCACCGCTTTTACCGCAATAGGTGCTTATCTGAGCTATGTCGGGTATTTTTAGGATGCCTTGTGCGGGCAAGCTCTTCTCAAAGTAAGATGCGAATTGAAAGCTTCTGAGACGCGGTAGGGTTCCGGGCAAATGCATTCATTCGCCCGGAGAGTCGTTTTATACTTCGATATTGTCGATCAGGCGGGTATCGCCAACTTTGGCGGCGACCAGAATACGGGCACCTTTGGCGTCGATGGGTGTGCCCAGATGCTTGCCGTGGCGCAGCTCGAAGTAGTCTGTCGCAAATCCTGAGAGCTTGAGGACAACAAGGGCTTTCTTGCGCACTTCAATCCAGTTTTCACCGTTATGGAGTGCATTGCGCGCAGTCTGCAGTGTTTCAGAAATTGTTCTGGCTGTCGTGCGTTCCTTATCATCCAGATACTCATTGCGGGAAGACATGGCGAGGCCATCCTCTTCGCGCACGGTTGGAGCGCCGATGACTTTGGTTGGCAGGTGCAGGTCTCTGGCCAGTTGCTTGATGACGCGCAGCTGCTGGTAATCTTTTTCCCCGAACACAGCGACATCTGGCAAAACGGCCAGCAACAGTTTCGCCACCACTGTGGCCACGCCGTTGAAGAAGTGCGGTCTGTGATCTGTTTCCAGACCAAGGGCCGGGCCTTCGATCTGAATAGATGTGGCAAAGCCGTTCGGGTACATTTCCCGCGCATTTGGAGCAAAGACGCCAAACACGTCGTAGCCCGCCAGCTTTTGCAGGTCGGTCTCTTCCGTTCTTGGGTAGCTCTCGAAATCTTCGCCCGGCGCGAACTGTTTTGGATTCACAAAGATTGAAACAATCACGATGTCCGCATGTTCCCGGGCCTTTTCGACCAGAGACAGGTGGCCTGCGTGCAGTGCCCCCATGGTTGGAACCAGAGCGATTGTTTTGCCTTCTCGTCTCAGAGGTAATAGTGCAGCCCGCAGGTCGTCTACACCACGGTATACGTCTGGGAGATTTCTCATAGGCGTCTCCATGTGGGACCTCATCCCTTAATTTCTTTGCTTTGCAGCGTTTTTATCTGTTGTTGGTAATGGGTTTGCCCAGAAACTGTTGAACCCAATTGCAAGCAGAAACTGATATAACTGATTTTAGCAGATTTTGTGATTATTCTCATTGCACCAATAGTGGGTATTGGTCTTTAGCGAGCGAAATAACCAATCTGTCCCAATAATTGTTAAGTTGTTGGAATAAAATGCCTTCGTAATCCTTTGTGACGTGAATACAGGTACGCCCATGTCAGACAAGCTCTCCAAAAGATCCGGATCTTTAAACAGTCCTGCAGACAGCAAGAGTGATCTTTCCAACTTTCTGGAGGCTGCCAAAGACGCGGTTGCAGCGCCTGCCGGGGATGAGCGGGGCCGTTTGATCTTTGCGCTGGATGCCACAATGAGTCGGCAACCCACGTGGGATCAGGCTTGTCATCTGCAGGAAGAGATGTTCATTGAAGCGGGCCGGGTTGGGCCGCTTGATGTGCAGCTGGTGTTCTTTCGCGGGTATGGCGAGTGTAAATCCTCGCGCTGGGTCAGTAATTCCAAAGAGCTGGGCGGAATGATGCGCAAGATTCGCGTGCAGGCCGGACGCACGCAGATTCGGAAGGTGCTGGACCATGCCCTGGCTGAGACGCGGAAAAAGCGGGTGCAGGCGGTTGTCTATATTGGCGATTGTATGGAGGAGAATCCTGATCTGGTCTGCGATAAGGCAGGGGAGCTCGGGTTGTTGGGCGTGCCGGTTTTTGTGTTTCAGGAAGGCAAGGACATCTTGGCGGAGCGGGCGTATCGGGAGATCGCCCGGTTGAGCAACGGGGTCTATCTGAACTTTGATGACGGATCTGCTGCGAGCTTGCGCGGATTACTGGCTGCGATTGCAACATTTTCCGCCGGGGGCAGACAGGCCCTTGAGCGCCTTGAGCAATCGGGGCATAAAGGTGCTCAATTCTTGATAGAACACCTTAGCTAGAGCACGCCGCGTTTATTTACATTCACGCATCACGCTCGGCTCTCTAATTTTGTGCGTATTCTGATCCGGAAACCGGAACCACTTTTGGGGAATGCGCCTAATACATGTCAGGTACTAAATGGGCTATTTGGTCATGGGAGGATTGGTGCTTGCCATCCTCTATTTCTTCGCAAAGTGGCTGACGCAGTCAAATCCGGCTAAACTTAAAGAAGTTTTGAAAATGCTGATTGGCGGACTGCTGCTGGCATTCTGCGCTTTTCTTGCCGTTACTGGCAGATACGTTATCGCGCTGCCACTTGCGGCCTTTGCGCTGTCCCTTTTGGGTTGGGGGTCTGCGCAGAGTTTCAAGTTTCCCGGTGGTTTCCCCTTCGGAGGATTGGGTGGTGCCTCCAAGAGTGCCGGTCAGACTTCCAATATCTCCTCCAGATTTCTCCATATGGAGCTGGATCATGATAGCAAGAAGCTTGAGGGCAAAGTGCTTGCCGGTTCCTTTGCTGGCCGCGCGCTGAGTTCTTTGCAGGTTGCAGAGCTCAAACAGCTTTGGCGCGACGTGCAGCCAGACGGCGACAGCGTTGCCCTACTCGAAGCTTACCTCGATAGCAGGCTCTCCAACTGGCGTGTAGACTTCCACGCGGATTCCACAGCGGGGCAGAGAGACACGTCGAGCTCGAGCGCTCTGACTGAGAAGGAGGCCTACGAGGTTCTTGGACTTGCGCCGGGAGCCTCCGTGGAAGACATCCGTGCTGCTCACCGCAGACTGATTAAACGATTGCACCCCGATAGTGGGGGTTCTGCTTTCCTGGCTTCCAAACTCAACGAGGCGAAGGATCGGCTTCTCAACAGACATTAGACTCACCGTGACTGATACGAGTTACTGATAGACGGCATAGCAGGAGTACTTGGCCTTCTTGAGTTTGGCACAAGCATCCCAGGCTGCTGTTTTGGTTTCAAACCCGATGAACCGCGCGCGGTACAGGGTTTGTTTCTTAGATTTGACCGGCTCTGTGTAAATGCGTTTGTTACGCAGGGTGGCCCCTGTCGCAGCGCGCGCATTTTCCAGGATCTTGATTGCTTTATCCTGGCTGTCGGTCGCAGAAATCTGAATGTGCCAACCGGAGGTGTCGATGTCCTCTGGCTTCAAGCTTGCAATCTTCTGCTGAATTGGAGCGGAAGATGGTGCAGCTGCTTTCGCTGGCTGCTGCAGTTTTGCCGAGGCAGAAATAGCAGGGGCAGCCAGTGAATTGGCAACAAGGTCCTTGCGCGGTGCCGGAGAAGGGGCTGTGGCCTGATGTTCCAGCATTTTTGCGATTGGATCAGATGGCTTCGAATTCGGTTTTGTGCCGGTCGCGTTGGCATATGCCAGCAGTGTCGGCTGCTCGGCAACTGGTGTGCCTGCTTTGGCAACTGGAATAGCCGGAGCAACTTTTGGGAACTGATAGCGTTTTGTGGTTCCTGCGTAGAGCATCGGTGTGGTGCGACGACCACGGGATGCTTTTGGCAGGTACTGGCTGATCAGCTTGACCATCTGTGCATCACGGCTTTTGCCTGTACGGCCACCCAGAACCACAGCAACAATCTGGCGATTGTCACGTTTAACGTTGGTCACAAGGTTGAAGCCGGAGGCGTTGGTGTAACCGGTTTTGATTCCATCAACACCACGGACACGACCGAGCAACTTGTTGTGGTTGCCCATGCGGCGGCCAGCATATGTGTAAGAGCGGGTGTTGAAGTACTTATAATACTTCGGGAACCGATCCTGAATCGCACGGCCCAGCAGAGCGAGGTCTGCTGCGGTGGTCACCTGCTTAGAATTTGGCAAGCCATGCGGGTTTCTGAATGTGGTGTTGCGCATGCCAATTGCACGGGCAGTCTGCGTCATGCGGCGCGCAAAGGCTGTTTCAGAACCGGAGATATGCTCTGCAATCACAGTCGACGCATCGTTTGCGGACTTGGTGACGAGTGCATAGATGGCATCCTTAACGCGCAAAGAGCTGCCAACCTTCAAGCCAAGCTTTGTCGGTGGGCGACCTGCTGCGTAGCGGGAGACCTTCATTTTAGTGTTTAGTGTCGCGCGGCCAGCTTCCAGTTCCTCAAAGAGCACATAAAGTGTCATGATCTTTGTGGTGGACGCAGGGTAGCGTCGTGCATTGGCGTTGTTGGCGTACAAAACCTTCCCGGTTTTTGCATCAACGACAATACCAGCATATTTGGAATTTGCCTGGGCAACAGTCGGAGCTGTAGCGATTGCTAAGGATACAGCAAGAATGCCGACAGCTTGTCCCAATGCCTTTTTTAGGCGCCCAAATGGCCCAAAATTACGCAGACCCATGTTCTTTTCGCCCCGTGAGCAATAATGGCGGTTTACGCGCTCTGTACTAAATAAATTCTCTCATTGCTAGCGGAGGTGTGTTCAGAAAGCCTCAGCCGCTAAAAATGCGGCGCAGGTGACTCCCCCCGTTCGCGTCATACCCAGAATGATGCGATTACGGTTACAATTCTGTAAATACGATAAGGCAGATTGCAAAAATATTGTTTTTATCCGTTTTTTGTTTGTGGCTACGCCCCTGTCTTTTCATGATATTGCAGCGCAAAATAAAAGTTGACAAAATTTGTGCGGCGCATAATATCGCTGCGTAAGTTTAGAAATGTGGCGTTTGCTCCCCAAGAGACAAAAACCTAATCATCGAAATACCGGCGCCGCCCAATTGATGAGGTAATTTTCATGGTCACAGGATTTGAGAATATGCAGAAGCTTGGAAAAGATAACATGGACGTAGCTATGCAAAGCTTCGGCGCGTTTTCCAAGGGCATGCAGGCGATCTCTGCTGAGGTTGCGGACTACTCTAAGAAGTCAATGGAAGAGAGCAGCGCAGCAATGGAGAAAGTTGTTGGCGCGAAGTCTCTTGATAAGGCTATGGAAGCTCAGGCAGATTTTGCCAAAGTGAGCTACGAAAGCATGGTCGGTCAGGCAACTAAAATCGGCGAAATGTATGCTGAGATCGCTAAGGACGCTTATAAGCCCTATGAGGGTATGCTGTCTAAAGCTGCCAAGTAATCTACTGGCATAATTGAGATTGAAAGCCCGAGGTGCGTTAGCGCTTCGGGCTTTTTGGTTTTGCGCGTTTTAAATAGATTGCCCTGGTTGTTTCCATTTTCAGACAACCTATCTCTCTTCTTCAAGGCCCTCTCAAAACATTGTGATTCAGTATCCTGAATTCTGGCGGGCATGTTTGGGTCCGCAGAATGGCCCGAATATGCTCATCTTACGTTGGGAGCAGGGTTTAACCCTTCGGATAGTCTGAGTGTTTTCTCTTCTTATTGGTTTGCATTTTCCAGTTTGCTCGGGGAATAATCAGTACTAACAATGAAAGAGAAGGCTTCGCGTGTCCTGAATGTCTGCAATTGATTGATCTGGCAGGTACATTCGGGAGGCTGCTGATGCCGCCAGGTGCGGGGCGTTGGCGCCAGCAAGTCTGTAAACCAGAGCGAAAAGACAGCGCAGATGCTGTAGCGAGAGTGTGAATGAGAGACCAGCGACAGGCAATGAGTGTTCTCAGGGGAGATAATCTTATGCTTACGGTGTATAATGAAACAGAAAATGAAACGCTGTTTGATTTTTCTGGAGTTGTTGGTGTGCCCTATGAAAATGCATATCCCTTGAATTCGCAGGGGGTACGTTTAAATACTATAAAGTCCTCTGCGTTATACATGGAGGGACAAAGAGAACAAATGAGCAGCGATTTCGACCTGGATAATGACGATGATGGCGGGACGATAACCGTTACCAAACCTAAGCCAAAAACAAAAAGGCCCAGTTTGTATCGCGTGTTGTTGCTCAATGATGATTTTACGCCGATGGAGTTCGTGATCCACGTTGTGGAGCGGTTCTTTCATAAGGATCGTGAAGATGCGACGCAGATTATGCTCCATGTCCATCATCATGGCGTAGGGGAGTGTGGAGTCTTCACCTATGAAGTGGCCGAGACAAAGGTCACACAAGTTATGGATTTCGCCCGAAAACACCAACATCCATTGCAATGTGTAATGGAGAAAAAGTAATAGGGGGCGCCTGTGCCGTCATTTTCTCGCAGTCTGGAGAAAGCTCTCCATCAAGCTTTGGCGTTTGCTAATGAACGCCATCAGGAATATGCGACCCTGGAGCATCTGCTGCTTTCATTGATTGATGATCAGGATGCTGCTGCGGTGATGCGTGCATGCAATGTGGACCTCGATCAACTGCGAAAAAGCATTGTCGAATATATTGATACTGAACTAGAGAACCTCGTTGTTGACGGGGATGATGATTCAAAACCAACCGCCGGTTTCCAGCGTGTCATTCAACGTGCTGTCATTCATGTTCAATCATCCGGGCGTGAAGAAGTGACTGGTGCCAACGTTCTTGTCGCCATTTTTGCTGAGCGTGAAAGCCATGCTGCTTACTTCCTGCAAGAACAGGAAATGACACGGTACGACGCTGTCAATTATATCTCCCATGGTATTGCAAAACGGGCTGGCTTGTCTGAACCACGTCGGGTACGTGGTGCTGAAGAAGAATCCGATAGTGGCGCTGACCCTAATGTGAGCATGCCGCAGCCTCCATCTGGTGGTTCTTCTGACCAAACAAAGCGGAAAACAGAAGCTCTTGAGGCTTATTGTCAGAATCTCAATGACAAAGCGTTTTCCGGTAAAATTGATCCGCTTATCGGGCGTGAGAAGGAAATTTCGCGCACCATTCAGATCCTGTGTCGCCGTGCCAAGAACAATCCGCTTTATGTGGGTGATCCGGGCGTTGGAAAAACAGCGATCGCTGAAGGGCTTGCGCGCCGCATCATTGTTGGTGATGTGCCTGAGGTGCTGAAAAACGCGACGATTTTTGCGCTGGATATGGGGTCTCTGCTTGCAGGTACTCGTTATCGCGGTGATTTTGAGGAACGTCTGAAGCAGGTCGTCAAGGAAATCGAAGATTATCCGGGTGCGATCATGTTTATTGACGAGATCCACACCGTGATTGGTGCAGGTGCGACGTCAGGTGGTGCGATGGATGCATCTAATCTGCTGAAGCCTGCGTTGGCATCCGGTACGATCCGTTGTATCGGTTCCACCACATATAAAGAGTATCGCCAGTTCTTTGAAAAGGACCGTGCGCTGGTGCGTCGCTTCCAGAAAGTGGATGTGAACGAGCCAACCATTCCAGATGCGATTGAAATCCTGAAAGGGCTGAAGCCTTACTTTGAGGACTTCCATAACATCAAGTACACCAATGATGCGATCAAGGCGGCTGTTGAGTTGTCCTCTCGTTACCTTGCTGACCGGAAGCTTCCGGATAAAGCGATTGATGTGATTGATGAGTCTGGTGCGTCGCAAATGTTGCTGCCAGAGGGCAAACGTCGCAAGACAATCGGCATGAAGGAAATTGAAGCAACCATCGCGACTATGGCGCGGATTCCTCCGAAGTCTGTTTCCAAGGACGATGCAGCGGTTCTGTCCAACCTTAAGGATAGTCTGAAGCGCGTTGTTTATGGGCAGGATCCGGCGATTGAAGCGTTGTCTGCGTCCATCAAACTGGCCCGTGCCGGTCTGCGTGAACCGGATAAGCCAATTGGCTCTTATCTGTTCTCTGGCCCGACTGGAGTTGGTAAGACGGAAGTTGCGCGCCAGCTGGCATCGACACTGGGTGTTGAGCTGACCCGATTTGATATGTCCGAGTACATGGAGCGCCATACGGTTTCCCGCCTGATTGGTGCACCTCCAGGTTACGTGGGCTTTGATCAGGGTGGCTTGCTGACGGACGCTGTTGATCAGCATCCGCATTGTGTGCTGCTTCTGGATGAAATCGAGAAGGCTCATCCTGATCTGTTCAACATTTTGTTGCAGGTTATGGATCACGGTAAGCTGACGGACCACAATGGTAAGTCTGTCGATTTCCGCAATGTGATCCTGATCATGACCACCAACGCTGGTGCGGCTGATCTGGCGAAAGCTCCTATGGGCTTCAATCGCATTGACCGTGATGGCGATGATATGGATGCGATCAACAAGATGTTCACTCCGGAGTTCCGGAACCGTCTTGATGCGATCATTCCGTTCGCAAATCTGGATAGTGACGTTATTCATCGTGTGGTTGAGAAGTTCGTTATGCAGCTGGAAGCTCAGCTTGCGGAGCGTAACGTGACCTTTGAACTGACACCTGAAGCTGTGGCCTGGCTTTCTGAGAAAGGCTACGACCGTCTGATGGGGGCCCGTCCGCTGGGCCGTGTTATTCAGGAGCACATCAAGAAGCCGTTGGCTGATGAGGTTCTGTTCGGCAAGCTTCAGAAGGGTGGGACTGTTAAGGTCTCCGTTTCTGAGGATCTTGAAGGTCTGCTTCTTGAAAGCGTTGAGGAACGTCCGACACCTAAGGCGAAGGCTGCCAAGAAAAAGCCGGTTGCCAAAGGCAAGGGCAAATCCGTTGTTCCGAAAACGGGCCGGGGTGCTGATGCCACCAAGCGTGGTGATGTTCCCGGTATTCCGATTGCGGATTAAAGCATTGATAGTTGAGAAAAAGCCGGAGCATCTGCTCCGGCTTTTTTGTATGGTGGGGCTACGTAGTCTTGTGTAGGCTTCTTTATGCAGCTTCAATAGATTGCGTTTCTTCTTCCCCAAAGGCTCTTCTTTCTCGTGAGCCTCCGAGTTCTTAAATGACCAGTTCAGACATGGATATCGACGAAGGAGAGGATCCTTCGGAATTTGAGGGAGGTGCCTATTGGTTCCGCCAAGGAGCTAAAGGCGCGTTTTGCCTCCCGACACTTATTTTGATGATGGCCTTTGTGGGGTTTACCTCGCTGGCCCGCGAAGTTGGGCTTACGCTCACTGAAGTGCTCTTGATGAGCCTGTTCATGTGGGCGTTGCCAAGCATTGTTGTTTTGACGGGCGCTATGAGTGCCGGGGCCGGATTGATCCCCGCTGCGATTGCAGTGGCTCTTTCCGCTGTGCGTTTGATGCCGATGACGGTGGCGCTGATGCCCGTTCTGCGGGATGAGAAGCGAACCAAGACGTGGCATATGCTGATTGTGTCACATTTCGTGGCCGTGACGGCGTGGGTGTTTGCCATGCGCAATCTGCCAAGCATGCCAAGGGCGGCGCGCCTTCCGTTCTTTGCCGGGTTTGGGTCCACAGTGCATTTTGTGGTGCTGTGTTCGACGGCGTTGTCTTATATAGTGCTTCCAGCGGTAGAAGGGCCGATTGCTGCTGGTCTGGTTTTGCTGACGCCGATCTACTTCATGTTTTCCATGTATCAGGCTTCTCGCACGAGTGGTGATAGGGCCGCGCTCATTCTTGGGCTCATTCTCGGGCCTGTCTTCTATCACTTCTTTCCAGGAGCTGATTTGCTGCTGACCGGGTTTGTGGGCGGCACAGTTGCCTTTGCGGGCTGGTTGTTTGCAACGCGGAGGGCTGAGCTGTGAGTGAAGTTTATGGCAGCTGGTGGTGGCCTTATGTGATGATCCTCGTTGCTGGCTTTCTGGCAACAGAGTGCTGGCGCTGGATAGGAGTGTTCGCCTCCGGCAAGCTGCGCGAGGATAGTTTGCTGTTTGCGTGGGTGCGGGCCGTTGCGACGGCGTTGATTGCTGGCATCATTGCGCGGTTGGTTTTGTTTCCGGAAGGTGTGCTGGGCGATGTGCCGGTGTGGCTGCGTCTTGCTGCGGTGGCTGGCGGTGTTGTTGGATACAAACTCCTCAACGACCGGCTGATGGCCGGGATTATTACAGCTGAGTTTGTGCTGATTGGTGGTTGGGCCTTTTTGATTTAGCGGATCTTGCTAAGCTTGATCGCACGCATTGCTGATCGTTGTTTCCCGCTCTAACGTAAGTTAGCGACTCGGGAGCTGACGATGACTTATATTGCCTTGAATGAGCAGACACTCTGTGATGAGCATATCTGCTGTGCAATCTCGGACAAAAAATGTGCGCAGGGCTACCAGTTGAAGAAGGACTGGCTGAGCCAGCAATTCTCCTCGGACTACCAGTTCATACGGTTGGATGAGCGCGCAAAGGTGTTCATTGAGTTTGGTCCGGCGGAAGCTGGCTGGGCGCCTGTGGTTGCTCCCGGACATCTGCTCATCAATTGCTTCTGGGTTTCTGGCAAGTACAAAGGGCAGGGCCATGGCAAGGCGTTGTTGGCCAGGGCCGTGGATGCGGCGCGTCAGGCTGGTGCAACGGGTCTGGTGACGATTGCTGGCGCCAAGAAGATGCCTTTCCTCTCAGATGGCAAATGGTTCAAGCGGCAAGGCTTTGAGGTTTGCGACACCTCGCCGGATGGTATTGAGCTGTTGCGGCTTGGTGTTGATGGACAGGCTGGTTCAGCGACCTTCTCTGAGGTGGTTCAAAAAGGAGCTGGGCCAAAGGGGGAGGGGCTGGTTGCGTACTACTCCAATCGCTGTCCGTTCACGGATCATCATGTGATGCAGAATCTGAAAGAGACTGCTCAAAAGCGTGGGTTGCCGCTCAAGATCGTTCATCTTGATACACTGGAAAAAGCGCAGTCGGCGCCGACTGCTGCTACGATTTTCTCGCTGTACTGGAGCGGGAAGTTTGTGACGACAGACCTGAGTGTTTGCATGGATTCACGCTTCGATAAAATCATGCAAAAGGCATTGAATGAGAAAGTGTCTATCGAGCTGGTTTGATCATTTCAGATGAATCGAAATTTTGAACCCTTGAGGATCTGATTCAAGTGTGCGGGCTAGTGCGTTGATTTCAGAATCAAAATTGCAGGCCGGTGTGGTGGTCGTTTCAAGTGAATCGAATTTTCCTCGCGCAATCTGGTGTGAATGCGCGAGGTTGTTTCACTTGAAATGATCAGGGGCGAGCTGCAACAGCTGCGCGGATTTTCTCTGCGTTTGCTTTGAGCTTGTCGCCGTCTTCCATCTCGCCTGTGTGTGGGCGCAGGGAAACGCCTTCGGTGCGCGGAATGACGTGAAAATGGGTATGGAACACCATCTGTCCACCAGCGCCTTCGTTGAACTGGTGGATGGTGATACCGTCCGCTGCAAATGCCTGCTTGAGGATACGAGCCATCTTCTGGGCTGTCTTTGCGACAGCTGTAAGGTCAGCTTCTTCAATGTCGAGGATGTTTCGGGAGCCGTTTTTAGGCAGAACCAGCACATGACCATCTGCGCGTGGCATGATGTCCATGATTACAATGGTATTTTCGTCCTCAAAGACCTTCTCGGAAGGCAGTTCGCCGCGTAAAATTTTGGCGAAGATGTTTTGTTCATCATATGCGGAGCTGGTCATTGTGGGGTCCTCAATGGTCTCAATAATGTTTGGCCCCATTCATATCGCGATTCACTGCGGAAATCCCAATAAGAAATATGTGTTGTGATCTGGTAGGTGTTGAGAACCTGAGTGGACTTAAGAAACTGATTCAAGTTTGGTAAGATTCGTGAGTCTCTTCAGAATCTTGTGGGGGTGTCTTAATGTAGGTTCTAGGTGTCCTGTTGGCGAAACGGTCCGTGTTCCGACAGGATTTTCTGTTCATGCAGAACGGCTTGGCGCTCCTGATCCAGATAGTGTGCGACTGCATTCCTTAACGAAGGGTGTGCAATCCAGTGAGCGGAGTAGGTGAGGTTGGGCATGTAGCCACGGGCGAGTTTGTGGCTTCCCTGCGCGCCAGCCTCAACACGTTGCAGACCGCGCGACAAAGCAAACTCAATGGCTTGATAATAGCAGATCTCGAAATGCAGGCAGGGGTGGTTCTCGATACAGCCCCAGTTGCGACCATACAGGGTGCCGCCGCCGATCATGTTGAGCGCGCCTGCAATGTAGCGGCCATTGCGCTTTGCCATGATGAGCAAGGTGTGGTCAGCCAGTCTTTCGCTGAGGAGTGAGAAGAATTCCCGGTTGAGGTAAGGCGAACCCCATTTGCGATTGCCAGTGTCTACGTAAAACTCATAGAACGCGTCCCAGTGGCATTCTTGTAAATCCGGGCCTGTGATCCATTCCACCTCAATATCGTGGTCCAGCGCGGTCTTACGCTCCTTACGGATGCTTTTGCGTTTGCGGGAGGATAAGACTTCCAGAAACTCGGAGAAGTCGCTGTAGCCGTTGTTCTCCCAATGGAACTGCTGGTCTGTTCGTAACAGAAAGCCTTCGTCGCCCAGTTCCTTCCACTCCTGCTCAGTAAGGAAGGTGAGATGGGCTGATGAGCCTTCGATGCGTGTTGCCAGCTCTTTCAGGCCTATGGTGAGGATCTTGATCGTTTCTGGTCGGTTGGCCTCTGGTGAGATTAAGAGGCGACGTCCCGGTACAGGCGTGAAGGGAATGGAGCATTGCAGTTTGGGATAATAGTTTCCACCAGCACGCTGAAATGCTTCAGCCCATGGATAATCGAAAACGTATTCGCCCTGACTGTGGCTTTTTGCATAGGTTGGGATGGCAGCGATTGGTTTGCCATTTTCTTCCCACCAGATGTGTTGCGGGATCCAGCCTGCGTCCCATCCGACACATCCGCTTTCTTCTAGCGCCTGTAAAAAGGCGTGTGAAAGCATTGGGTTAAACTCGCAAACTTGAGAAGTTGATTCAGTTTGCGAGTTTGGTGCGGATTGGGTCGTTTCAGGTGAATCGATCCAATCCTGTTGATCGTAAAGGATCGGCGGCGTGCCGGGATTTGCCAGTGCGTCCCAGTCGGTGCTGGGTATCTCATCCAATGATGAGAGAACTTTCAGAACGGGTGATGGTGGTACTGGCAAATCAATTGGTCCTAAAGTGGATCTTCGTCTGGATTGAAGCCCTCGAAGACAATCTGGTCAGCGTGTTTGGCCGCGTTGAGACGATCTTCTTTGGTTCTAACGGTCCATGTCATGACAGGCAGGCCATAGAACTCACGCAGGAAGCTTAGACCATCTGCTGGCAGATCTTTTACGAAGAAAGAGACGAAGTGCGGGTCTGTGCCTGCCATGTGCACCATCCAGGAGATTTTCTCGATCTCGTGTTCTGTCAGGTGCAGGTGATCGTTCTCGCTCAGGGTGGTCATGGAGATGCAGCCGCGCGGGATTTGCGGAGCGACATCCTTCATGGTCCGAAGCATCTTCGGGTCAAAGGATTTTATTGCTGCCGGACCTTTATAATCGCTGAGGATTTTGGCAATGGTTTTAATGAACTCATCCTGACCTTCTGCAAGGTTCAGGGTTTTGATTTCAATAACCAGCGGCACCTTGCCGTCGACCAGATCGAGCAGCTCTTGCAGGGTCCACATTGGATCAGTGGAGCCTCGCATGGAGAGGTTGCGCAGGTCAGCCAGATCGAAGTCGATGACTTTGCCTTCGCTGTGTGTCAGGCGCTCAAGGTTTGGATCGTGGAATACGATGACCTGACCGTCTTTGGTTTCCTGCAGATCGACTTCAATGGCGAAGTTGTTTTCGACAGCAGCTTTGACCGCAGATGGGGTGTTTTCAAGAATGCCTGCTTCTTTGTTATGGAAGCCACGGTGAGCGATCGGGCGAGCGGTGAGCCAGGATAGATCTTGCATGGATTATTCGAACTTGCTTCTTCAATAAATGGGAGATGTTCTGAGGATCAGAGCAGAATTAGTCGGCAACTTCAAAAATTGCTTCGATCTCAACAGCTGCATTGAATGGCAGAGCTCCAGCGCTGACGGCAGAGCGCGTGTGACGGCCAGCATCACCTAGGGCGGCAACCATGAAGTCTGATGCACCGTTGATGACTTTTGGCTGGTCGCCGAAGTCGCCATTGGAATTGACGAAGCCAACAATTTTCACAAGACGTACCACTTTAGACAGATCGCCAGTGGCAGCTTTTGCCTGTGCCAGCAGATTGATTGCGCAAAGACGTGCTGCTTCCACACCATCTTCAATGCTCAGGTCAGCGCCAACCTTACCGGTTTTTGCGATTTTGCCATCTTGCATTGGTAGCTGGCCGGAGATGAAAAGCTGGTTTCCGGTTTTTACGAAAGGCACATAATTGGCAGCAGGAGCAGCGGCTTCCGGCAGTGTGACGCCAAGCTTCTCAAGATTCTGCTGGATTGTATCAGACATTCGTTTTCCCTCCGGTCGGAATGATCTTTTGCAATAAGTGATGCAAATCCACGAAAACTCAAGAGTTTATCTCTTCACGAAGCCGTGGTCTGCAAGGTGAGGCGCAGACTCACATTAGAATCACTATGGTTGCAAGGGTGCATGGGGCGTTGTCTACGTGGGAAACGTGTATCTAATTTGAAAGATTTACCCTAGCACTGATTTCCTTGGCGGAATGTTTGCGTTGGCGGTGGCGTTTATGCACTCTTCAACGATGGAAGAGAGGCATGCCCACGTGTCTTTTGTTCCGACATGATCGGAGGTTTTATGCTGAAACTACGCTTGGGACATTGTCTTTGCGGGATTGCAGGTTCTTCCCTCACTTTGAGTTCTCTTCTGCTTCCCTCGTTGAGCAGTGCCGCCGATCTTCAGCCTCACAAAGCCGTTTATGACATGAGATTGTCGAGTGCCCAAAATGGAGCGGACATCTCTGATGTGAACGGGCGTATGGTCTATGAGCTATCCGGTTCTGTTTGTGATGGATTTACTGTGGACCTGCGCTTTGTGGTGATGAGTGTTGATGACGAGGGACAGGAGACGATCACGGACCTGCGCAGTACCTATTTTGAATCGCCGGACAATTCTCAACTTTCGTTTGCCTACAAAACCTTCATCGATGATTTTCTGGCGGAACAGGCACAAGGCACTGCGGAGCATCAAAGTTCCAAAGTGGACGTGGATTTGAGCGGGCCGGATGAGAAGAAGCTGAGCTTTGATGGTTCCATCATGTTCCCGCTGCAGCATCTGCACAGCGTGATTGATGGCGCTGCGGGTGGGCAACACTTTATGGTTTCCAAGTTGTATGATGGCAGTGTCACCGGTGAGCAGTTGTTTGAGGCAACCACCGTTGTTGGTCGCAAACTGGCTGATCCATTGTCTCAGCGCTCTGATCAGCTTTCCTTGCCGAACGCACTAGGAGATGCAGATGCCTGGCCGGTTTCTATTGCCTACTTCAACTTAAGCGATGGTGCGCGCGGTGAACGGATGCCGGATTACCAGTTACGGACAGTACTTCATGAAAATGGGGTCTCCAGAAGCATGAACCTGAATTATGGGGTGTTTGAACTGGAAGGTGCTTTGGTTGAGCTGAACCTGAAGCCTATGGTACATGTCAGTACTTGCGGAAGCTCAGTGGTGCTTGAAGAGGAAGTGAGTGCACCGTTTGCAGGGGCGATCAAGAAAGAGCAGTTGCGTTAGTTCAACGCTTGCTGGGTGCTTTTATGGAGCGGCCAAGAGAGACGACTGAGCTGTCTTTAAATTTTCCGCGCAAGGCATCCATTGCCCGTTCTGCTTTGGCTCGTTTTTCCGCCTGCTCGTCCAGCAGGTCTTCCGGGTCGGCCTGATCTGCCGGACCTAAATCTCCAATCCCTACGCCAATGAGACGGAACCGCATTTTGCCGTCAGCCACGTTGTGCAGCAGATCGTCTGCTGTGCGGAAGATCTTGTCGGCCAACTGGGTGGGATCGTGCAGCATGCGCGAACGGGTGATGGTTTTGAAGTCGGCTGTCTTGAGTTTCAGCGTGACGGACCTGCCGGATTTTTCTGCCTTTTTGGTGCGGTAGGAGACCTTTTCAGTCAGCGTCCAAAGGCTTTTTGAGAGCTGAGTGACGTCAGAGACATCTGTGTTGAATGTGGTTTCGCCGCTGATGCTTTTTGCGCCTCTGTTTGAGGAGACGTGCCGGTCATCCTCTCCCTGACACAACTTCGCGAGGCGAAGGCCCATGGCGCCGTATTTGCGGGCAAGGTCTGTCGGGTCTTTGAGTTGTAGCTGGCCGATGGTTTTGATGCCGTCCCGTTCCAACTTGCCCTGAAATACCTTGCCTACGCCCCAGATGACACTGGTTGGTTGTTTGGCGAGGAATTCTTTCTTCTCCGCATCGCCAATGACAGAAAAGCCACGGGGCTTGTCCAAGTCTGAGGCGATTTTGGCGAGGAACTTGTTGGGGGCGAGGCCGACGGAGACTGAGAGCCTGAATTCTGTCTGGATCTTGTTCACTAACTGGACGAGTAGTTCAGCTGGTGTCGCGCCATGAAGTCTCTGTGTGCCGGAGAGGTCCAGGAAGGCCTCATCAATGGACAGGGGTTCGACAAGTGGGGTGAGTTTTTCCATCTCTTCGCGAATTTGGCGGCCAACGTGAGAATACAGATCCATGCGCGGTTTGATAACAACGGCATCTGGGCAGGCATCAAGAGCTTTGAACATAGGCATGGCAGAGCGCACGCCGTAAATGCGGGCGATGTAACACGCTGCGGAGACAACGCCGCGTTGGCCACCGCCGACAATGACAGGGCGATCTGCCAGCTCTGGGTTCTCACGCTTTTCGACGGAGGCATAAAACGCGTCACAGTCGATATGCGCGATTTCGAGTGTATCCAGTTCTGCGTGGGCAAGGATGCGCGGGCTGCCGCATTTGGGGCAGCGCGTCAGGTCTGCCCGAAACCTGTGTGTACAGTCTCTGCAGAGTGCTTTTAGAGGTGCTGTGGCCTCAGTTGCCATGGAAACCAGGCCTTGGGTTGTTTTCGGATGTCAGATGCTGGGTCTGTAGCATGACCTAGTCCTCAATCTCCCAGGAAATTCGCGCACCAGCCACATAAAACACTGATTTGCGCATCTGGTCTTTGTCCCATTCCTCGATGGTCCAGTCTTTTGAATTGACGGGATCAAAGTTCAGGAAAAACTTGTCTTGCAAAAACATGCCGACAATGGGGTGTTTGATCGTGGTGTAAGTCCCGCCGCCCGGTTCATGGAGATTGAACTCCAGGCTCTCTTCGATCCTGATCCTCAGCTTGCTGATGGCACCTTGCGGAGAGGTTGCTGGGCGTTGGGAGTCTCGTGCTGCAAACTCCAGAAGCATGGAGCCAGGGCCACCGGATACCCCAGAGGTGAACAGGGCACTTTGCAATATCGCTCCGCTTAAATGTCCGAAACGCTCCAGAAAATACTGGAGGGTCGTGCTTGAAAGTTGTTCCACGCTTGGATTCTCTGGTTTTGTGAAAGGTTCACTTACAGCTGTGAGCTTACCTTACCGCAGCGACCAGCAGATTTTCAATAAAATCGCCTGTTTCTTTCCAGCAATTGCTCTTTAGGGCAACGTTGGGCAGATCTCCAGCGGTTGCGAAGAAGCGTGAATCGGCAATGAAATGTACGAGCTGAACGTGAGGGGTGCTTTTGCCGACGGAGATAATATTGGTCGGACTGTCGTCAATGAAAATGACTGGGTGATGCCCCCGTTCGGCGCACAGAGCGGCGACAGCTCCGCCTTTTGGGCCTTCGTTGGTGACAAGCGGGTAGTCCATACCAAGGCGTGTGAGAAGATTTTCGCGGGCGGATTTGTTGTGGCTGCCGGGCAGATTGGTCAGGATGACGATGTCGCAGAGCTTTGACAGGCGCTCAAGCTGTTCAGCTGCATGCGGGACGGCTTCCTGTTTGCCGACTTCGCTTTCGAAGAAGTTATGAATGACTGCCATGCAAGCATCGTCTGTCAGATTTTCACCTGTTTGCGTGTAGACCATGTTTGCCTTGAGGCGGTAGGCGGTTTCCTTGAAGGAAATGCCATGATCTTTCATGAAACGCTCAAGGTGCGGGATGAACTGCAGTAGGACTTCGTCCACGTCGCAGATGAGAAGCGGGTGGGCGCGTTTTTCTATCTCTTTGATTTGCTGCAATGCGCTTGCGGTCTCAATGTTGGGCAAGGAAATCTACGCCTCCAGCAAGTTTAAGATGGGCAGCAGCAATCATGGTTGGGCGGACGCCGACACTTTCGGTGTAGGCCAGCAGCAGTTGTTCGTCCTGCATCAGGAATTCAAGGACGCCTGCCAGGAAGCCTGGCTCGGCTGCTGCATCGCGAATCTCTTGAGGCCCGATCCCGGCTAAAGACAGGAAGCGACCGAGCTGTTCAGGCTCGCTGCCAAGAAATGTAAGGGCACCAATTGCAATTTCCTGTGCAGTATCTTCGGTCAAACTGCCGGTTTTGCCTAAATTCATTGGTGTTTGCCTTTCTGAAACGAATCCGAATTAACTATGTAGCAGGAAATTTAGTGTGGGACTTGTCCCAATGCCAGTCGTAACGCGGCTGCACCACACCTTTATTTATGGCTAAACCATTTTTGGGGCGGCATTCTGTGCAGGACTGAACTGATGCAAAAGACCGTGCTGATTGTTGAAGACAACGAACTCAACATGAAGCTGTTTAACGATCTGCTTGAAGCCCATGGGTACGCGACCTTGCAATCTCGCAATGGTATGGAAGCGCTTGAGCTCGCTCGTGCACATAAACCGGATCTGATCCTGATGGATATCCAGCTGCCTGAAGTTTCAGGGCTTGAAGTGACTAAGTGGATCAAAGAGGATGATGACTTAAAGATCATTCCTGTGATTGCGGTGACTGCTTTTGCCATGAAGGGGGACGAGGAGCGCATTCGCCAGGGCGGGTGTGAGGCTTACATTTCCAAACCAATCTCTGTTAGCAGCTTCCTGGAGACGGTCTCAGGGTTCCTGAAGGATACATAATACAACCGTGATTAGTTGTGATTGTGGTTAATTGGTAAATTGTGCTCAGCTAGAAGTTGTGGATTTGCCAATCCTCAGAAAGCAAAGTTTTAGTAATCTGTTTGATCTTACCAGTTTTCATTGAGTGAAAGACTCTCATCAAAAGTCGTAGGTCTTTGAAACTAGATGAAATCACCGAGTGAGTCTTGTGGGGACTGTTGGGTTTCTGTGCGTATGCCTCTTGATAATCGGCGGTTTCTTTCCTTTTGTTGTGTATAGGTGAAGAATCCCCTCCATTTTCAGGAGCGCAATTAGCTTAAAGCTTTACTAAAGTCGTAAATGTTGCGATGGTGATATACGAAATCATCAGTTTCATGAAATTATTGACTGCAAAATTGCAGTATTGGCCTTTGGTTGATTGAATAAGCCCCGGCAATACTGCTTCATAGTTTCCCTACGGAGCGCTCAGGTCCGCCGCATCTCCTGGGTCCGTGGGGTTGGCCGGCGAGTAAGCGGGTTCTGAGTGGCCTCCTCGTGTCATCCGGTTCTCGCCGGCCACCACTTCTTCCAAATCTCTAAGGGTTGACGCTCGCAAGCATATGCTTGTGCATCTGACGCTGTTTGCGCTGGATTCTGTACGTCTATGCCAGAGTTGGTGTGCGGAGAGGTTGCCTGAGGCGTGTAACCGGTGTGATGAGTCATTCAGTCTGGGCAGTTTTCTTATGTGTCAAAGTGATCGTGATGGTCAGTTCTCATTGAATTTGAAGCGGAATTGACCGTGTTGAGTGGACTATACTCAGTCCACTTCCTCTTGTGTGAGGAAATGTTGTCTACCCCTAACAATTGAGTGGTTCAGGCTCGCAGGCGGGTTGTCATCGGAGGGTTAAGTTAGCGATTCTTACTTGCGTTTGAGTGCTGTGAGGGTGCGCTCTTGAGTATGCATGCAAAAAAGGCGCTTGCAGATTGCAAACGCCTTTTTTGAAAATTCAGATGAAGCCAAGACTTACTTGATCTTGGTTTCCTTGAACTCAACGTGCTTCTTTACGACTGGGTCGTATTTACGCTTCACCATTTTTTCGGTCATGGTGCGGGAGTTCTTTTTGGTCACGTAGAAGTAGCCGGTGTCCGCAGTGGACTGCAGCTTGATCTTAATGGTGGTCGCCTTGGCCATCGCTAAGGATCCTGTCTGTTTTCGGCCTTTTTAAGAAGTGGCCGGTTGTTTTGTTTGTCCCGGTGGCACCCTCACACCTTCGCTTCGGGTAGGGTGCGCTTCCGGGGAAACTTTGGGAATTCAGCGCGCACATTACTAATCACAGGGCTAAAGTCAAGATGCATTAGGGCGCTGAGCCGAGTCTTGTCCCCCTTATCAGGCATATAATTACATATGCGCCCAAGAATCCTGCAAATACCAGTGGTAGTCCGTCCGCACCCCACGCGGAAAGAGCAAATCCGGTGCTGGCAGGGCCCACCAACTGGCCAACGGAATACATGAGAACGAAGGCTGCATTGGCGGAAGCCAGGTTAGCCCCATCAAAGCGCGCACCAAGGTGTGTGAGGCCAACTGTATAAAGCCCGGCCACGACGCCGCCCCAGACAAAGAGAAGAGCACAGATGCCATAAAAACTGCCGGAGAGCGGGATCATAAGTAGTGCGCCGATCACACCAAAAGCTCCGCAATAGATCAGCAGGTGACGGCGGTTCATGCGATCAGAGAGCAGCCCCAGCGGGATCTGGAGTACCATGTTGCCGGCAGCCATTGCAGAGACGAGCAGGGTCGCAGTTTGCGCTGTCAGGCCAATCTTGAGGCCGAACAAAGGAAGCAATGATATGCCTGATTGTTCCACAGCTCCGAAGACAAATCCGGCGAATGTGGCAGCTGGGGCTATCCACAAAAATGCATAGAGCTTTGAGGTTGCTTCACTTTCGATTCTCGGCGCAGCGTTGAAGCCGATCAACACAGGTAAGGCTGCAATAATGATGCCTGCGCTTGCCAGCAAGAATGGGAGTGCGCCTGTTGTGCCCGCAAATGCAAGTACCAGAGGCCCTGAGGCAAAGCCAAGAGCCAGCACAGTGGCGTAAACGCCCATGAGGAAGCCTCTGTGCTTTGAAGGTGCCAGTGCGTTGATCCAGAACTCGGAGAGGATGAAGGCAGAGGTTGTTGCGCCGTGGAATAGCAGACGGAGTGGAAACCATGCCCAGAAGTTTTCAAACACAAAAAAGAAGGGCAGGGAGAAGCCAGCGACCAACAGGCTGATCAGGAGCGCCTGGGGTGTGCCCAGTTTGCGTGCAAGGTATGGGCCGACTGGAGTCGCAACAATGGAGGCAACGCCGGAGAATGCGGTGTTGATGCCGATCCATGTGTCGCTGACACCGCGATACTCAAGCGTGAGTGCAAGCAGAGGCAGGCTTGCGGACAGGGAAAGGCCAACAGCTGTGATCGCCGCGATAGCCGCAATGATGCCGCGAATCTGTTTCGGTGAGAGGGAATTGGCTAAAGTGCCCGATGTCTGAAGCATTTACACAACTGCGTTTCAAGCTCGTTATGAGCAGGTGCTTTCGTCCATTTTGCGCTTATATACATTCACGCGTCATGTTCTAAAGCCGTGTTTCATGCGTGTTCTTGTCCGAAAAACAGATCTGCTTTCGGGGAAACGCTCTAAATGCTTCTATCAGGAAAAGTGCAAGGCGCAACACATAGTATCGTGGCGATATATGTTTGTTGCGCCTTGGATAATCAGAATTAAATTTCTTCGCGCGCGAAGCCGTCGTTCTTCCAGTAGTAATATGGCACGGGGCCATCTGGAGAAAGATCCGGGTCTTTGGCAAGGCGATTTTCAAGATCTGTCAGGACAGCTAGAGTGATGCGTGGCAAGTCCAGCTTTTTGCACTGCTCAATTGGCAGCCACTGGAGCTCTTCCAGCTCTTCTGTTGGTCCAATGCCGGTTTCCAGCTTGTGCGCAATCTGGTCCGCCCAAACAGCGAAGAAACGTGCATCAAAGCGACGGGTCCTGCCTGGAGGGGTGATTGCACGGGCAACGTAGCGAAGTGGCTCAAGATCCGGCAGGATGCCCAGTTCGTCAAAAGCTTCAAAGCCCGGACCAGCTGGTTCGCTTTCGCCTTCGGTTTTGCGGCCAACAAACAGGCCTGCCTCCTCGTAGGTTTCGCGAATGGCAGCAATTGCCAGCGCACGCAGGCGGCTTTCAGTCTTGATCTGCTTTTTGTCGTAGTTGAGTTTGGCGAGAACATCTGGATGATAGTCGCGCACATATCTTACGCGGCTGTCTTCAGAATCGACACGGCCACCTGGGAACACGAATTTGCCAGGCATGAACTTGTGCGCCATGTGACGCTTGCCCATCAACAGATGCAGGGAGCCATCGTCCTTGCGATCCAGAATAAGCAGTGTGGAGGCGTCTTTTGGCCTCAAAGGCTGAGCGGCTGGGTTGTTGTTTTCTTCCGCTCGCTCAACTTTGACTTCTTTTGTCAGGTCTTCCGTGGACATTCCTTACCTCTGATTGGCGCGTGTTGGGCCAAAACTAGGTGCTTTGCCGGCAGTTGCAAAGCCATCCATACGTAGTGCCCATTGCAAACCGACCAAGGCGCCCTTGATTGGGCGCAGGAGACTCAGAGACATGATGATGGTTAAAGGCAGCCAGACAGCCATGTGGAGCCACATAGGCGGCACGTAGGCCATCTCTACCCACATGGCCAGCGCAACGACGACGTGACCAACGATAAAGATTGTGAAATAGGGCGGAGCATCATCTGCGCGGTGGTGGTGAAGTTCTTCACCACAGTTGTCGCAGGACTGTTTCACGCTCAAGTAACCGTCGAAGACAGAGCCAATGCCACAGGAAGGACATTTGCAGCGCATGCCACGCAGCACCGCTTCTCCGGTATTCCGATCTTGATGGGTATTCATTTATACCTGCCTTTTCCGTCCCGTAAATGCAGGGGAGCGCACGTTTTTTTATGTGCGCTTCCGCTTATTTTCGTTTTTTGACCGGCGTAAACCTTTTGGCTTGCTGTTGTTTCTTGCTTGCCAACCCTTGTGCTTAGCAACCCGTCCCGCTGCTTCGCCCTTGGATTTGCCTTTTGTGAGCATTTCAAACCGTAAAGAGCCCGCAAATGGGGCGGCTTCCATCAGTTTGACCTGCACTGCGTCACCAAGTTGGTAGGTTTCACCAGTTGCTCTGCCCACGAGGGCATGAGCCGATTCTACATATTCGTAGTAATCCATACCAATGGTAGATGCAGGAATGAAGCCATCTGCGCCATTTTGTAGCAGTTTGACGAACAGGCCAGACTTGGTCACTCCGGCAATTCGTCCCGAAAATTCAGCCCCAATTCTCTCGCAGAGGTACAGAGCAATCAGTCGGTCAATGGTTTCGCGTTCAGCCAGCATTGCGCGTCGTTCTGCCGCAGAAATCTCTGCTGCGATGGCAGGCAGCTTCTCTTCCATGCCGTATGGCAGACCGTCATCACCGAGGCCGAGTGCGCGAATGAGGGCACGGTGCACTATCAAATCTGCATAGCGGCGAATAGGGGATGTGAAGTGTGCATAACGTCGGAGGTTCAATCCGAAGTGTCCGATGTTCTCGGCATTGTACTCTGCTTGTGCCTGTGAACGCAGCACGACCTCTGACACCATGGTTGCGCTTGCGGTGTCTTTGAACTTGTCGAGAATGTTGTTGAACACAGAAGGACGCAGGCCGCCAATGTGAGGCAGTTTGACGTCCAGCGTGGAGAGGAAATCTCTCAGGTTCTCCAGCTTTTCCGGCGTTGAGGCATCGTGGACACGGTAGAGCAGGGAAGAGTTGCGCTTCTCAAGCTCTTCTGCGGCTGCAACGTTTGCCTGGATCATACACTCTTCGATGAGTTTGTGCGCATCCAGTCGGTCTGGGACGACGATCTGATCAACCGTGCCTTCTTCTTTGAGTAGAATGCGGCGTTCCGGGATGTCGAGTTCCAGCGGTTGGCGTTTGTCGCGGCCCCGTTTCAAAATCTCGTAGGTTGCCCACAGCGGTTCAAGAACCGGTTCCAACAAAGGACCGGTTTTGTCGTCTGTTACTCCTTCAATGGCTTTCTGGGCCTGTTGATAGGAGAGTTTGGCCGCGCTGCGCATGATGACGCGGTGGAACGAGTGAGATGTTTTCTTACCGTTCTTGTCAAAGACCATCCGTGTTGCGATGGATGGGCGGTCTTCATTCTCGCGCAAGGAACACAGATTGTTGGATATGCGCTCAGGCAGCATTGGGATCACGCGGTCCGGGAAATAGACCGAGTTGCCGCGCAGCAGTGCTTCCTTGTCCATCGGAGAGCCCGGAGTGACATAGGCTGCGACGTCTGCAATTGCGACGTAAACGATGCAGCCGCCTTCATTCTCCGGGCTGTTGTCCAACTGAGCATAGACCGCATCATCATGGTCTTTTGCTGTCGCAGGGTCGATGGTGAGGAGCGGGATGTCACGCCAATCTTCACGGCCCTTGTGGCCAACAGGCTTGATGTTTTCCGATTCAGCAATGACAGCTCCTGGGAACTCATTACGAATACCCTGTGTGTGCAATGCGATTTCGGAGACAGCCATTTCTGAGGTTGTGGACCCAAAGCGTTTGACGATGCGGCCACGCGGTGTGCCGTATCGTCCGACTTTGTGGACTTCGATCTTTACGAGGTCACCGTCTTCAGATTCCATCAGCTCGCGCGGATCCAGGTCGACAGCGCGTTGTTTGCGGTCAACTGGTTCCAGAGTTGCTGCTTTGGTTGCTTTGTTGATGCGCAGGATGCCAAGGACGTCGGTGTCCTGGTTCTCCAGACGCTTCATCACGCGCACGACGTGTTTGGCTTCGGGCGATCCATCCTGATCGTCCAGCAGTTTCACAAGGGCGCGGTCGCCGATGCCTGGGACGGGGTTGAATTTGTTTTTGTTCTTTTGCGACAAGACGAGAACGTTCGGTGGCTCTCCATGCTCTTCATCCCAGTTCATCGGGATGCCGAGGAGCTCACCGTCAGCAGTTCTGCTCGTGATTTTTACAACAAAGACAGGAGGAAGATCGCCTGGACGCAACATGCGTTTCCGGCGTTTTTCGAGATGACCAGCTTCAGTCAAATCTCTCAGCATTCGTTTGAGGGGGATGCGCGCGGCGCCGACGATACCAAAATGGCGGGCGATTTCGCGTTTACCAGCTTTGCCGGGATTGTCGGCAATAAACTTCAGAATGTCTTCGCGGGATGGCATTTCTGCCGGTCCCTTGTGTCTTTTTTCAGTGGCCTTTTTTCGGCTCAATGTATCTCATCCAGTGCGGCTTTTATGCCGCGAAAAGGGGCTCCCGATGAACGGAAGCCCTTATGTTTCGTTGTCCGGAGAGTAACGGGGGATCTTAATCCTTCTTCGCGTTGATCAGCTCGATTGCCTGTTCGCGGGTTACCGTCTCCGGGTCTGTTCCTTTTGGCAGGGAGGTGAACTCCTTGCCCCATTTGATCCGAACGCCGAGGCGGCCACTGTCGCGCAGCTCCATCGCTCCACCATCCGGATGATCGCCAAGTTCTTTCAGTGCCCCTTTGGGCGCTGCTTTCTTGGCCGTTGTTTTCTTTGCAGCTGCCTTTTTGGTAGGCGCTTTCTTCTTACCTTTTGTTGCTGCCTTGGCGTTTACAAGCTCTGTTGCCTGTTCCAACGTGACAGCTTCTGGTGCAACGTCCTTTGGAAGGGTTGCGTTGATCTTTTCCCATTTTACGTAGGGGCCATACCGACCGCTGTATACGTTGATGGCGCCGCCATCGGGGTGGTCACCCAGTTCTTTGAGTGGTTTTGCGGCAGCTCCGCGGCCTCCGCCCTTGGCACGCTTTTCAGCAAGCAGGGTTACGGCGCGGTTGATGCCGACGGAGAAGACTTCGTCCGGGCTGTCCAGATTGGCATAGGTGCCATCATGTAGCACGAACGGTCCAAAACGGCCCAGGCCTGCGGAAATGGTCTTGCCATCTTCTGGATGGGTGCCAACTTCACGTGGCAAGGAAAGCAACTGAAGGGCTTTCTCCAGATCCAGATCAGCAGTGCTCCAGCCACGTGGCAGGGACGAGCGCTTTGGTTTAGCTTCTTCACCTAGCTGTACATATGGGCCGAAACGGCCTGTGCGCAAGGAGACTTCCAAACCGGTTTCCGGATCAATGCCCAAAACCTGAGGTCCGTCTGCTGCTGCGCCCGCATCAGATGTACCGCCTGAGGTGAGCTGACGTGTATAATCACAATGTGGCGGATTTTCGTTTGGTTCTTTGCCGTCTTTCTTGTTTTTGTTGTAGTTGGAACAACCAACAAACGCGCCGAATTTGGAGACTTTCAATGACAAGCGACCGGTTTCACATTTCGGGCACTTGCGTGGATCAGAGCCATCTTCCTTGTCTGGGAAGACGTGTGCTTTGAGGGTTTCATTCAGGGCATCCAACACTTCCGTGTTGGAGCGCTTAATCACCTCATCACAAATTTCGTGGAACGGGTTCCAGAAGTCACGCAAGACGGCCTTCCATTCCAGATCGCCAGCTGAGATCTTGTCGAGCTGGTCTTCAAGGCTTGCAGTGAAGTCATACTCCACATAGCGATTGAAGAAGTCTTCAAGGAATGCAATTACCAGACGACCTTTGTCCTGTGGGATCAGGCGTTTCTTGTCCAGATCTACGTATTCGCGATCGCGCAGAGTTTGCAGCGTTGCGGCGTAGGTGGACGGGCGACCAATCCCCAGCTCTTCCATCTTCTTCACCAGTGTTGCTTCGGTGAAGCGTGGTGGAGGTTCTGTGAAGTGTTGGTTGGCTTCAATGCCTTTGCGGCCGAGGCTGTCGCCCTTCGTCATTGGCGGCAGGCGTTTGCTTTCCTCGTCTTCCTCATCATCTTTACCTTCCTGATAAAGGGTGAGGAAGCCATCGAAACGGACAACAGAGCCAGATGCGCGCAGGGCAGCTTTCTTGGCGCCGTTTGCAGCTTCGATATCAACAGTGGTGCGCTCCAGTACAGCAGATTCCATCTGAGAGGCGATGGTACGCTTCCAGACCAGCTCGTAAAGGCGTGCGCCGTCCTCGTCGAGGAACTTTGCCATGTCCCGTGGGTGACGGGACAAGTCAGTCGGGCGGATCGCTTCGTGCGCTTCCTGAGCGTTTTTGGCTTTGGAGGTATACACCCGTGGCTTTTCAGGAACGTACTCGTCCCCATAACGGGAGCCGATGACGGCGCGCGCGCTTTGAATTGCTTCCGGAGCGATCTGCACACCATCGGTACGCATATAGGTGATCAAACCAGTGGTTTCACCGCCGATGTTCGCGCCTTCATAAAGCTTTTGCGCAACCTGCATGGTGCGTGCTGCTGCAAAGCCGAGCTTACGGGAAGCTTCCTGCTGAAGGGTAGAGGTGGTGAATGGTGCGTATGGATTACGTCGTTGTGGCTTGCTCTCAACATTGCTGACAGAGAAGCTCGCACCTTCAAGCATCTGCTTGATCGCTGTGGCTTCCTGCTCGTTCTTAATGTCGAGGCGCGTAATCTTCTGACCGTCAAAATTAGTGATGCGTGCCTGAACCGGCGCGTTTTCCGGTGTGTTCAGGTTTGCCAGAATGGACCAGTATTCCTGAGAGAGGAATGTCTCGATCTCGTTCTCGCGCTGACACACAAGGCGCAGCGCAACGGATTGCACGCGGCCTGCGGAGCGGGCACCTGGCAGCTTGCGCCATAAAACCGGAGAGAGCGTAAAGCCCACGAGATAGTCGAGTGCACGACGAGCCAGATACGCGTCGACAAGCGGCACATCCAGTTCGCGCGGATTTTTCATTGCTTCCAGAATGGAATTCTTGGTGATCGCGTTGAATACCACGCGCTCGACCTTCTTATCCTTCAGGACGCGTTTCTTTTTCAAAACTTCCAAGACGTGCCAAGAAATGGCCTCTCCTTCGCGGTCGGGGTCAGTTGCGAGAATAAGGCGGTCAGCCTCCTTCACCGCGTTGGCGATATCCGACAGGCGCTTTTGAGATTTGGAATCGACAGACCAAGACATGGCAAAGTCGTCGTCCGGCAGCACGGAGCCGTCCTTTGGAGGCAGGTCGCGCACATGGCCGTAGGACGCCAGAACTATATAGTCCTTGCCCAGATATTTATTGATGGTCTTGGCTTTCGCCGGTGATTCCACAATGACTACGTTCATTGATTTCCTGGCTTTCGCGTAAATCTCGTCTTGGAATTGATAAATCAAAAACCGTTTTATGAGTCGAACCGACACAATCTCGGATGACTTCGCGGCTGTCAAATGGCCTTTTCAGATCAATTGGTCAAGAGCGGAAAAGCCACTCCCTTAATTTTCCTTGGGTCATATTTTGGTTGCGCTTG
This sequence comes from Pseudovibrio sp. Ad37, assembly GCF_001623075.1. Classification (GTDB taxonomy): domain Bacteria; phylum Pseudomonadota; class Alphaproteobacteria; order Rhizobiales; family Stappiaceae; genus Pseudovibrio. Next base: position 16,714 of record NZ_LMCF01000211.1, on the reverse strand, counting down.
CTAATGTAAGCAACCTAAGGTAATGACTTAGCTTGCTGTAACCCTCAGATTGCAAAGCGCTTTTTACCATCTGAGGCTTGTGTCATGGTTGCATAAGAAGGTTAAAAAGCTTGCGTAATTACCCGTTGCCGAAAAATGACAGAACAATCGAAACACGTGACGTAGCAGAGTACTGCGCCAAAATGTGTCGTGAATTGAGTGACATGGCGCGATCGCAGAGGCTCGACCTGCTGAGGTACTTATTGCTTCTGGCTCAAAAAGAAGCGCAAGCTCAATCCAGTGGATTACCGGACCCTGTTGAGATTGAGGACTTGGATCTCAAAAACAACTAAACCGACTAAGACGCAAAATTGTCACGCTCTGTCAGAATGTATCAAAGAAAGCTTGTTGGGTTTGTGCCGCTCCAAGCGTCCGGCCAGTTCGATCTCCAACAGGATGAGTTGAAGGGTCTGTAAGGTGACACCGGTAAATCGCAGAAGTTCATCCTGATCTATGGGTGTCTCACTCAGTGCATCGATGACGGCCTGTCTGTCCTGTTCTTTGGCATTGAGTGGGTTTGAGGTCTCGTCTGTATCTGCCTGCTCCAATGCTGGCCAGCCCATGGCAGGTTCGTCAATCCCCTGATGAAGTGGCAGGGACATAGAGATTTTGGGTTCCATGATCTCCAGAATATCGTCAGTGGATTGAATGAGTGCAGCGCCTTGCTGGATAAGTTTGTTGGCGCCGACTGACCGGGGATCCAGAGGAGAACCCGGCACGGCCAATATCTCTCGATTTTGCTCCAGCGCATATCGGGCGGTGTGCAGAGATCCCGATTTTTCTGCGGCTTCAATTAAGATAACACCTAATGACATTCCGGAGATTAGGCGGTTGCGGCGGGGGAAATCCCGAGCTCTCGGGTTCCAGCCCATGGGCATTTCGCTGATGGCTGCTCCGTTGGCTGCGATCATCTTTGCAAAAAGCTCCATATTTTCTTTTGGGTAGATGGTGTCGATGCCTCCGGCAAAGGCTGCGATGGTTCCAGACGTGAGAGCGGCCTGATGCGCTGCGCTGTCGATGCCCCGTGCCAGACCTGAGATGATTGTGAAACCTTCTGCAGAAAGGTCTCCAGCCAGTTTTGATGCAAACTTTGCTCCGGCGACCGAACAATTGCGGGCGCCGATGATCGCAAGCGTCTTTTGCGTGCCAGTGAGCTCTTGTTGCAACGGCTCTCGGGCTCGAACCGCGAGAAGAGGTGGGGGTGCATCAATGTGTCTGAGAAGGGGAGGATAGGCGGGCTCGCCCATGGCTATGAGGCGTGCGCCCATTTTATAGAGGGATGCCAATTCGGCTTCGGCCTTGTCCATAGAAAAAAGGCGATAAGTTTTCTTACCGCCTCTTCGGGATAACTCTGGCAGGGCATCAAGTGCCGCTTGTGCTGAGCCAAAATGGTTGAAAAGCTCCCGGAATGTTCTTGGCCCGACATTCTCAGAGCGGATAAGGCGAAGCCACGCAAGCCGCTGGGTGTCACTTAGGTGTGGTGCCCGGCTTTTGGTGGCTGTCTCCATTTACATCATCCCTTGGAACCGATCTTGCTTTCCTTGCCTTTCAGCAGGCGGGCAATGTTCTCGTGATGTTTTGCCCATAGCAATATGCTGAGTAATCCCATCATTTGCGCAATTTGCCACTGATCGAAAGCCAGCAGAATAAAGGGAGTGACAAGACTTGCTACCAGTGCTGACAGGGATGAGAACTTAGTGATGTAGGCAGTCGCAATCCAGATGGCGATGAAGATGACGCCAACCGGCCAGAAGATGCCGAGCAGGATGCCGATGTAAGTAGCAACGCCTTTGCCGCCTTTGAACTTGAGCCAGACCGGGAAAAGGTGACCAAGGAACGCGCCGAGACCTGCGATTAATGCTGCTTCACCGCCCATGTAAAGAGACACAAGTACGACAGCAACGGTACCTTTGAGCGCGTCACACAGCAGAGTGAGGGCTGCGAGTTTCTTGCTGCCGGTACGCAGGACGTTGGTGGTGCCAATGTTGCCGGATCCGATGTTTCGGATATCGCCGTGACCTGCCATTTTTGTAAAGAGCAGGCCAAACGGAATGGAGCCTAATAGGTAGCCAAAGGCCAACGCAGCCAGATAGTAGGGTAAATCAAGGGACCAGCTGATTGGATCAGGCACGGGTGTTCTCCAGTAGTTGAATATTAAAGCAGTATGCCTGTCCTCGCGGATGAGCATACTGCTTTAAAACTTTATCGTATCGCGTGCATTGTGCCAAAGCCTCGTGGGCTGGTTCAGAGCTACACGTTAAATTGCGTCGTGATCTAGGATGCCGCCTGCAACGATGGTTGTCAAAACCCGACCTGTCAAAGTTTCGTCCTCAAAAGGGGTATTCTTTGAGCGCGAACGGATTTTATCTTTTTCTACGATCCATGGTTTTTGCGGGTCGAACACGATCAGGTCTGCTGGAGCACCTTTTGAGAGGCGGCCAGCAGGAAGACCAAGACGGTCCGCTGGATTGCAGGTCATTGTTGCAAGCAGTTTGGAAAGTGAGATGTCCTCATTCAGAACGAGGCGCATTCCAGCTCCAAGCATTGTTTCAAGCCCTAAAGCACCATATTCGGCTTCTGCAAAGGGGTGACGCTTAGTTTCCACATCTTGTGGGTTGTGATCGGACATAATGATGTCGATTGTGCCATCTGCCAGTGCTTTTACCATGGCCTGACGATCATCTTCCGTGCGCAGCGGTGGCGACATCTTATGGAAGGTCCGGTAGGGGCCGATGTCGTTTTCGTTGAGCGTGAGATGATTGATGGAGATGCCTGCAGTGACGTTGAGGCCGTCGTTCTTTGCTTTCTGGATGGCTTCAGCGCTTTGCGGACAGGAGATCAGGCGTGCGTGATACTTGCCTTTTGCCATGGCAACGAGGCGCATATCGCGTTCGATTGCGACGAACTCAGCCTCGCGTGGGATGCCGCCCAGACCCAGCCATGAGGCCCTCAGACCTGCGTTCATGACGCCGGAGCCTGCCAGATCCTTATCCTGAGCCTGATGAACCACCAGCGCGTCGAAGTCACGAGCGTAGGTCAGCAGACGGACCAGAACGGAGGAGTTGGTGATTGGCAGTCTGTCATTGGAAAAGGCGATGGCGCCTGCTTCCTTAAGCAAACCGATCTCGCTCATGTCCTTGCCAGCCAGGCCCTTGGTAAGGGCGGCCATTGGATGGACGTTGACAATGGCCGTGTCGCGGGCGCGGCGGAGCATGAAATCCACCAGTGCAGGATCATCAATCACCGGGTCCGTGTTGGGGCTGGTGAGGATGGTGGTTACACCGCCAACGGCTGCTGCGCGGCTGGCGCTCTCCAGCGTTTCGCGGTGTTCTGCGCCGGGTTCGCCTACGCTGACGCCCATGTCTATGAGACCGGGTGCGACGACAGCACCGTGGCAGTCAACGGTTTTTGCTCCATCTGGAGCACCTTGATTGAGAGCCTCTGCACCAGCGGCGAGAATGGTGCCGTCCTGTACAATCACTGCACCTGCTTCATCAACATTGTTTGCTGGGTCGATGATGCGGGCGTTTGTCAGGACCAGCGGGTTTACATTCTTGTACATGCGCGTGTCCTCTAGTGGTTGTCAGGAAGGTTTTGGGCAAGAGCTTCAAGCACTGCCATGCGAATGGCAACGCCCATCTCCACTTGCTCGCGGATAAGACTTTGTGGACCATCTGCAACTTCTGCCGAGATCTCGACACCACGGTTCATAGGGCCGGGGTGCATGACCAGAGCATCAGGTTTGGCGTAGGAGAGTTTTTCGGAGTCCAGACCGTGGTAACGGAAATACTCACGAACAGATGGTACAAACGCACCGCTCATACGTTCGCGTTGCAAACGCAGCATCATGACGATGTCGCAGCCTTTTAGTCCTTCGCGCATGTCTGTGAATACTTCGACGCCCATACTATGAATACCAGAGGGCAGTAGTGTAGAGGGAGCTATGACACGCACGCGGGCTCCCATATTGGAGAGAAGGATGATGTTGGAGCGTGCGACACGGGAATGGCGGATGTCGCCGCATATAGCTACTGTCAGGCCGCCGAGGGTTCCTTTGTGACGGCGGATGGTCAAGGCATCCAGCAGAGCCTGTGTTGGGTGCTCGTGAGGGCCGTCGCCGGCGTTGACGACCGCGCAGCCGACTTTGCGGGCCAGCAGGTGGACTGCTCCAGCGGCGTGGTGGCGAACAACCAGCAAATCAGGGCGCATGGCGTTCAGGGTTGCTGCGGTGTCGATCAGAGTTTCACCCTTTTTCACCGAAGAGGTGGAGACCGACATGTTCATAACATCCGCGCCCAGGCGCTTGCCTGCAAGCTCAAAAGAAGATTGGGTGCGGGTGGAAGCCTCAAAGAAGAGGTTGATTTGCGTTCGCCCACGCAGAACAGCTTTCTGCTTTTCTACCTGTCTGGAGACTTCGACGGCTTCGTCGGCAAGGTCCAAAAGGTAATTAATGTGGGGAGGCTGCAATCCCTCGATACCGAGGAGATGGCGATGCGGGAACGCTGAGGATCGATGTGTGGTTTTCTTGCTCATCGAAGACCCTTTTATAGGCAGAAACACCGAGTTCGTAAAGAGCTCAACAGATGTATAGTTTTTATTGTGCAAATCGCAGTTGCAACGTGCGCGCTAACCTATCAAAATCGCTGGGGCAACTCGCGGGAGGAAAAATGGATAAAGTTTCACAAGCCACTATGACGACAGGGGTAATTAATCAGGCCCCGCCATATTGTGGGTATAACCTTGCCGAGAGTGATCCAATTCTCCTTGCTGATCTGGGTGGCACGGGAACCAACGATTCTGCACGAGAAGAGCTTATCAAGTTTGGCGAGCAGTGTGGAGCCGCAGATGCACTGGATCTGGGGAGATTGGCAAATGTTAATGAACCGGTGCTGAAAACACACGATCCGTATGGTCGCCGTCTGGATGTTGTTGAATTTCACCCGTCCTATCACGCGCTGATGCGCCGCTCGTTTGAAGCTGGCCTGCACAGTGCGTCCGTTGAGTCCATGGAACCGGGTGGTGAGCGTGCGTTTTATAATCGTGCGCGCAAGTATTTCGTGATGAGTCAGGTGGAAGGTGGGCACCTTTGCCCGGTGACCATGACCAACGCGTCTGCCATGGCCCTTACTCAGGCCGCTGAACTTGCCAAGGTGTGGAATGAGCGCATCCTGAGCCGCAAATATGATCAACGTTTCCGCCCTGCCAGCCAGAAGATGGGTGCGAGCCTTGGCATGGGCATGACGGAGAAGCAGGGTGGGTCCGACTTGCGTCAGATCATCACTCGCGCTGAAAAGGTTTCTGACGACACTTATGTGATCAATGGTCATAAGTGGTTTTTCTCTGCGCCAATGTGTGATGCGTTCCTTGTGTTGGCGAAGTTGGAAGAGGGGCCGACCTGTTTCCTTGTGCCGCGTATTTTGGAATCTGGCGAAGTGAATGGACTGGACTTCCAGCGCCTGAAGAACAAACTGGGTAACAAGTCCAACGCTTCTTCCGAGGTTGAGTTTAACAACGCTGTTGGTTTCCTTGTCGGGGAAGTGGGTAAGGGCATCAAGACCATTTTGAAAATGGTGACACCTACCCGTGTGGACTGTTGTATTGGGTCTTCTGCCCTTATGCGGGCTGCGATTTCCAGAGCGGTTCATCACACCTCCAACCGCAGTGCATTTGGGGCTCGTCTTATTGAGAAGCCACTGATGCAGCGGGTTCTTGCGGATATGTCTCTGGATATGGCAGCAAGTGAGGCACTGGCGCTGAAACTGTCGCATTGCATGGATTTGGAAGGTGAAGACAGCCAGGCCGCTGACTTCCTGCGGATCATCACACCTGCTGCAAAATACTGGATCTGCAAGAGTGCAGAGAACGTTGCGGCTGAGGCGATGGAGTGTCTGGGTGGCAACGGGTACGTGGAAGATCACGATATGGCTCGTATCTACCGTGAAGCTCCAGTCAACAGCATCTGGGAAGGCTCAGGCAACATCATGGCGCTGGATTTGCTGCGGGCTATGCACCGCACTCCAGACAGCTTCATGAATGTGCTTGGCATGCTGGAAGCTGATCTTGGCCCTGCCGGCAAGGTGTCTGTTGAAGTGTTGCAGGCTGCAGCGCGGACGTGTCTGGAAGATGAAGGTGGTGCCCGGTTGCTGACTGAACAACTGGCGATCACAGCTGCAGCTGCAGCGCTGAAAGAAGTTGCTCCTCCAGCGATTGCCAATGCGTTTATTGAGACCCGTATGGCAGGTCAGTGGCGTTCAAGCTATGGCATGCTGGATGCACGCTATGACGCCAAGGGGATCCTTGAGTGGCTTTACCCGATCAAGTAGGCCACGACCAATAACCACGTCGGAATAGTGATTGCGGCGGCGACTGTCTGAAGGGTCAGAATTTCGGCCATCAACTTGGCGTCGCCGCCCATTTTCCTCGCCAGAACAAAACTTGCCCCTGCTGCCGGAACAGAAAACACCAGTGTGACGATGGTTGCCGAGATTTCGTCAAGCCCAAGTGCGAGCGCGAAACTCAATGCGATGCCCGGTGCAAGTACGTTGCGCAACAGCAGAGCTGATGTGAGCGCTGAGCCTGGGCGTCGTAGTGCTCCCAAATCTAAAGCTGCACCGACACACAGAACTGCGATTGGCAGGGCGGCACTTCCTAAAAATGTCAAATAGTTTGCAATAACTTCTGGGATATAGCCACCGGAGGCGTTGATGAGGCCTCCAGCTGCAACGCTGATGATGAAAGGGTTCTTGATCAGTTCTTTTGCAAGCGTCTTTGGTGAGGGGACAGACCCTCCTGCGTAGATCGACAGAACGATCACGCAGAGCAAGTTTGCAGCCGGGATCATGATTGCCATGATGACCGCCACCAGCGCCACACCTTCCTCTCCAAAACTATTGGCTGCGATTGCCATGGCGACAAAACCATTCCAGCGCACAACACCTTGAAAAATGGAAGTGAAGCGCGGACCTTCGATTGCAAACTTCTGTTTTAGAAAGGGTTGCAGGACGAGGCAGAGAATGGCCAGAAGCGAGAAGGTTCCCAGTACGGATATGGTGATTTCCATGACTGGCATTGCCGAAAAGTCTGAGGTGCCCACGTTGATCAGGATGATCGCAGGGAACAGAACCCAATAGGCCAGATCTTCCATACCGCTCCAGCGCTCTCTTGGGATGAGATTGCGGTGACGGAGGAACCATCCTGTGGCTGTGAGGAGCAAGACAGAGATGATGGCTGACAGGGCAGAGAACATGCTTATGCTTTTCAGGCTGTTGCATAGACAGGAAAGTGTCTTTGCAAGTGGATGGACAAACAGCGCATTGAGGCGCGTATCCGTTTATTCACGTAGCCTGAAAAAAGCAGAGTGGTAAAGCGCAGGGCGCCTTAAATTTTCTCAAGTGTTGTTGCTTGAGAGCTGGACCTACTCGTCCTCAAAGAGAGAGGTGCCGCCATAGTTGATGCGGTCCAGGAAGCCCTGCAGGATGTAGGAGGCAGCCATCTTGTCGACCAGCTCGGCTCGGCGGGCGCGGGAACGGTCTGCTTCGATAAGTGTGCGTGTGACTGCAGCGGTGGAGAGACGCTCGTCCCAGTAGGTGATTGGGATTTCCGTTTTCTGGGCAAGGTTGCGCACAAACGCGCGGGTCGCCTGACAGCGTGGGCCCTCGGTGCCATCCATGTTGAGCGGCAGGCCAATCACGAGGCCAAAGACGCTGTGTTCCTTACAAAGATCCAGCAGACGTTCGACATCCTGCGTAAACTTCTTGCGCTTGATGGTCTCCAGCGGAGATGCAATCTGCCGACCTGAATCAGTCAGTGCCAAACCAATGGTCTTGCTGCCAAGATCGATACCAATCAAGCGGTCATCATCATAAAGCGCGTCGCAGAAATCTTCGAGAGAAAGTGAGGGATCATTTGCCATGGCGGCGGGTTAGCACGGCTTGAGAGCAACGCCAAGCAGGTAATCTATATTTTTCTCGGGGACATGCTGTTTCCTGCTGAACTGTGCGACAGCTGTTCTGATAAAGGTAAGGGTGCAAGACGATTGAGCAGGTGGATATAGGCGTGATGCAAGTGCAGTTTGAAGAGGGATGGCAGGGCATTCTGGCTCCTGAAATGGATAAACCCTACTTTCAGAAACTCCAGGCCTTTCTGGATGCTGAGGAAGCGGAAGGTAAGACCATTTATCCTCCGACAGCTGACTGCTACGCTGCCTTTAATGCAGCTGCTCTGAGTGATGTGCGTGTTGTCATTCTTGGGCAAGATCCCTACCACGGGGAAGGGCAGGCACATGGACTTTCTTTCTCAGTTCGCAAAGGCGTGAAACTACCGCCGTCGCTTCGCAATATCTACAAGGAGTTGGAGAGTGACCTTGGCTTAGCGCCAGCAACTCATGGGTGTTTAACGCATTGGGCGGAGCAGGGTGTTTTGCTGCTCAACACGTCTTTGAGTGTGGAGGAAGCCAAGGCCGGGTCTCATGCCAAGAAAGGGTGGGCGCCGTTTACAGATGCTGCGATCAAGGGCTTGTCCGAGGCACGAGAGCATCTGGTGTTTATCCTCTGGGGCGCGCATGCACAGAAGAAGCTGGATCTGATTGATGAGAGTAAGCATCTGGTTTTGATGAGTGCCCATCCATCGCCGTTGTCGGCACGGCGCGGCTTTATCGGGTCGGCTCCATTTTCCAAAACGAATGCCTACCTGAAAGAACATGGTATTGCAGAGATTGACTGGAAGATCTCCTAGGGCATTATCGGAGTTTTGCCAGTGTCCGGTTACATTTAAGGGTTGTGTAACCAAATTCCTACTAGTTTAGATAATATTTTCGGTATCACGGATGTGCCGCGTTTCGGCGCTCCGCATTGGGGGATTGGTAGTATGGATTTACAGTTTCTGGGCCATTCTGCTTTCAAGGTTTACATTCCAGGGGCAACGCTTCTGATTGACCCGTTCTTGTCTGGCAACCCGAGCTTTCCGGCAGAGATGAGTGTGGAGCAGGTGAGTGAAGGTGTTGATCATGTTCTGCTGACTCACGGCCATGATGATCATGTGGGCGATACCATCGATATTTTGAAAGCGACTGGTGCAACGCTTACGGCGAACTGGGAAATCTGTATGTGGGCGCAGGACAAAGGTATTGAGAAGATCAATCCTATGAACCATGGCGGCTGCGTGAACATGGGGGCGTTTGGTGTGGCGCTTATCAATGCAGTGCACAGTTCTGCCTGTTCGTTTGATAGTGAAGGCTGCGTTGCGGATGTGTATCTGGGCAATCCGGCGGGCGTTGTGGTGATGGCTGAGGATGAGCCAACACTGTTACATATGGGTGATACGGATATCTTCTCTGATATGGAGTTGATCAACGAGATTTACCGGCCCCAGATTGGGATTGTGCCGATCGGGGATCGGTTCACCATGGGCGCTCGCACCGCATCGATGGCATGTCAGAGGTTCTTCGAGTTTCAAACCATCATTCCGTGCCACTACGGTACCTTCCCAATTTTAGACCAAAGCGCAGATCAGTTTACCGAATGCATGGAGGATGATGCGTTTCGGGTGGCTAAACTGAAGCCAGGGGAGACGGTGACAGTCAATAACAGTGTTGCTGCTTCATAGCTGCGTCGATTTTTGTTACTGGGACAAGAAAAAGCCTCAGCATGAACTGAGGCCTTTAAAGTTTGAAAGGGACACATTCCGCGTTTTTTTGCTTTCACCGCGGGAGCTACGCTTAGTTGGGGGCACGCGTAGCTTGAATGGCCTTCAAGGGAGCTTGGGTGGGGTTCGCTTAAAGGTCTGCTTCTGGCGTGTGTATGATTGTTGGCCAGTTTTCATTTGCCCGGGCGATGGAAGCGTTCGGGTCTTTCAGGAAGTGACGCTGTGCACCTGCATGGGCATTCAGGTAAAGTTTGCCGTCAACGATCTTCCATTGCTCTGGCTGGATCGGAATTTTTACTCCGAAGCTCACACCAGTTGCACACCAACCGCCATACTGAGGCGCGTACTTGGTTGGATCCTTTTTGAACTTGTCGAGATTTTCAGCAGAAGAGAACAGCCATGTTACGTCCTGATACTGCGTGGAATACTCTTTTTTGCCTGGGACTGGCTTGCCTTCAGTGAAATAAGCGACCGGATCAGTTCCTTTGATTGCGTAGCCTTCTTCAACGAAGTTGGTTACGTCATCGGCCATTGCCGTCATCGGAACAGTTACAAGTGCTGACAGTGCTAGTCCAACTGCAAGAACTGAAGATTTGATCGGCATGGGCAACTCCTTCGGACTGATCATTGAAGCCAAGTCTGGCTTGTTTCGTTTACCAGTTGATTAGGGGGAACCACTGGTTTTTATCTATGTTCTGAAAACACTATGCGTGAATACCTATTTGAAGGCCAATAACGCTTCATCACCGTTTTGAGAAGTGGTTGTGAGGGGAAGGTTTACTCGCTGCAAAGTGCATTTCAAGATGTGCAACTCGTTGTAAATGCAGCGTTAGTTTCGTTTATGTGTGCTTTGAGCGAATGGGTGCCCTAAACGAAAGAAAGCCGCAGAAATCTGCGGCTTTCTCTAGGGCTCAATACATATGCCACCATGAGATTTGGGGAGATGTCGGAATAGGCGCTAGGCATCGCCTATTGCGGCATATGCACTGAAGGAAACTTAGAGTTTGTCTGCTGGCACGTCGCGGATCTCAACCCAGTTTGTGTCTGCATTGGTGATTGTTTCGATTGTGCGGGACTGCATGCGCTTTACTGCACCATCGTGGGCATTGAGGTAGAGCTTACCGTCAACGATGTCCCAAAGCTCAGGCTTGGTTTCAAGCTTGCTGCCGAAGGAAGCACCAACTGCACACCAGCCACCGTACTGCGGAGCAAACTTTGCTGGTTCTGCAACGAACTTGTCGCGGTTTTCAGCGCTGGAGAATTTCCAGGTTACGCCGTCGTACTGTGCGGTGAATTCAGCTTTACCCTGAACAGGCTTGTTTTGTGTGAAGTATGCAACAGGATCGGTGCCACCAATCGCATAACCACCAGAGGTGTAGGTCGAGATTTCATCAGCGAATGCGCCGAATGTGCTTGCGGACAGGGCAGCACCTGCAATAGCCGCTGCAACAGCGATAGATTTGATTTTCATTATATTACCCTCAATGAAACAATGAATTTCGCCGGACAAACAAAACCTGGTCAGGAAGAATGCTTTGTTTGTTCGACAACCTCGGCCTGCGGAAATTGCCCGTTCTTGCGAGGCCCAATCTTCTTGCCCCAGGAGGGTGTACAAGTGCCAATCAAGTGTCTTCACCAAGAGGAGAGCGGCTTTGATTTTTTATGATCGGCTTGTAATGCTCTGAATTAACTCGGTAATTTCCCGTAGTGTCGGTTTTCTCCTGCGAACGAGGCTGGTGAAAAACACAAAACCGAGCAGTTGGTCGATGCTTGTCTCCATGGTTGCAGTGGTATTCCAGTAGACGAAAATCTGTCTGAAGTGCGTGCGCTGTTCGCCTTCAATGAGGGAAAGTTCCTCCGCTAACGAAGGTTCTGAGAGCAAGGCGAGCCATGCGGTGCCTAGCGGGGTTTCGTGTAGGGCGTTGAGGGTGCCTGAGGTGGCTTCCAGCAGATCATTGTGAAAAGAGGACATACCGGGATAGGTGGGTGGCACTTGTCGGAACCCGTAGCGGAGGGTTTCGAGTGCCAAGACGGCTTTATTCTTCCAGCGGCGATAAAGCGCTTGTTTGGACGTGCCTGTCGCATCTGCAATTTGCTGCGTTGAGGTTCCATGATATCCGCCCGCTGCAAGCGCATTGAGCGTTGTGGTCAGGATCTGGCGGGTAAGCTCACTGTTTTGTGGTCGGCCTCGTGGTGTGGTTGTCTCGGGCATCAGGAAAACCTCTCTACATATTCAGAGGGTGTGATGCCGAAGTTGCGTTGGAAGGCGCGGCGCAGGTTTTGGATATGGCCAAAGCCGGACAAATGAGCTGCCTGTTTGATGGAGCTGCGTTTGAGAAGGGCTGTTCTGGCAAGATCCAACCGAAGACGCTCTACGAACTGAGCTGGGGTTGCGCCAATATCTTCTTTCAGGCGGCGGTGCAGGGTGCGCGTGGAGACACCAGCTGATTTTGCCATGTTCTCGATGGTCCAGTCAGCTTCCGGCTCTGACAGAATGATCTCTGAGAGTTTTGCGATGTTGGATTGACCGGCGGCTTGCAGGGAAAGGGCGGAGGAGAACTGGGCTTGCCCCCCGTTGCGACGCAGATAGACCACCAGCTCCTGCGCGGTCTTCAGTGAGATCGCAGCTCCCAGATCTTGCTCGATGAGGTGCAAGGTCAGGTCGATGCCTGCAGTGACACCTGCAGAGCTGTAGACATTGCCTGCATTGACGAAGAGTTGGTTGAGCTGCCAGTTCACATTTGGGAACTCTGTTTGTGCTGTGGAAGCGCGGCTCCAATGAGTGCTGGCTTGCTTGCCATCTAAAATGCCAGCGTCTGCCAGAATAAGTGCGCCGGAGCAGATGGAGATGATGCGCTCTCCGTTCGTTCTTGCTGCAGCTTTTTGAAGAAGCGAGCGAAGGGTACTGCTGCCCAGCTCTTTATCGACACGCCCTCCGGGGATGAGAAGATCAGCGGCTGGGTTCCAGTCGGATATATTGCCATCAACGGCGATTTTGATCCCGGGCTGGGTTTCTACCGGCTGACCATCAACAGAGAGAATTCTGAGCTTATACTTGGGATGATAACTGTCTGCCGTCCAGAAAGCCTGCATCGGGCCTGCCAGATCCAGAAGGTTGATCCCGTGATACACGAGTGCATCTATATGACGGTAATGCTCGATTTGTGTGTTTGGCATGATTTGAAGCTTGAATGTCCTAACTGCCAATTGTTGTAGGGGGTAATCTCAAGGAGGTCAAAGTTTCTTCGAGGAATTATAATGGAATTTTCAAAGGTAGCGGAGCCGGGGACTGCCTATAGGGCGCGCAATTTTCCGCTCATTTTGATTGCAACAGCAATCCTTTCTATGAAGATGCCTATTCTGATTGCGATCAGTGCTCTGGCAGGATCGTATCTTGCGCCCCATCCCAGCATGGCAACTGTGCCGCTTGCCTTGCAGATGTTTGGTAACTTTCTGTTTGCTACACCTATCTCGCTGTTTATGGGGCGGTATGGGCGTCGGAACGGGATATTGTTGGGTGTAGTCCTGAGCATTATCGGTTCGTTGCTCTGCGTTTATGCGCTTTATTCCAATCAGTTTGTTGTGTTGCTTGTTGGACATGTTCTTTTAGGCATTGCCACGGCGGCCTACACTTTTATGCGGTTTGCTGCGTCTGATAGCGCCAGCGAAAAGTGGAAGCCCATGGCGATCTCGCTAAGCATGTCTATGGGGTTGCTCTCTGCGCTGCTTGGCCCAAGCCTTGTTGGTGTGGTGAAAGATTTCGGCGGAGTCATTCCGTTTGTGGGCAGTTATCTGGCGTTGGCAGGTGTTGCTGTTGTGGGCGCATTGCCTGTGCTTGGTTTGAGCCTGCCACCTGCTTTGAAGAAAGATCAGACTACCAAAGGGTTTGTTGCGTCCTTGAAGGTGCTGCGCCGACCAGCTGTCTGGAGTGCGACGGCGTGTGCCGGGCTTTCCTTTGGCTTCATGACTATGCAGATGTCTCCGACACCGCTTGCGATGGACTATTGTGGGTTTTCTGTTGGTCAATCCAGCGATGTAATCCGCTGGCATTTGGTTGCCATGTTTGGTCCGAGCTTTGTTACTGGCTTTATCATCCGCCGGATTGGAACGACCTCGGTCATGGTGCTGGGTTTGTTGATGCTTGCTGGGGCTGGTGTGATTGGTGCGCTGAGTGTTGAGATTTGGGCCTTCTATGTGGCTTTGATCCTGCTGGGTGTTGGCTGGAACTTTGGTTTTATCGGCGCGACGTCTCGTTTGGTTGAGGTTGTTGCACCTGAAGATGCGCCGCTTGCTCAAGGAGCCAATGATTCAGTCGTGGCCTTGGTGTCTGCGATCTGTGCACTTTCAACGGGTATTTTGTTCAGCACTGTTGGCTGGGCAGGGCTTTCACTTTCTGCGCTTCCGCTGTTGCTAGGTCTGGCGTTGTGGTTGGTGGTGTCAGGCGTTCGCGGGAGATTGCCTGCATACGCTCCTCAATAATCGGTACTGATTAGTTCCGTAATATAGAGAATATGAGGGATGAACAGCAGGGCAGTGATTGTTCTGCTGTTTTTTTGTGTTTATAGCTCTTTGCCATGAATTCGAGGCGGGCAGTCTTTTGCCCCCGTAATTTCGGAGTGAAACATGTCGGTTGATCTGAACACCGTAAAACGTGTTGCCGGTCTGGCGCGCATCAAGGTTGATGACGCGCAGGCGGAGAAAATGACTGGTGAGCTGAACACGATCCTTGGTTTTGTTGAGCAGCTGGATGAGGTGAATGTTGACGGCGTTGAGCCAATGACCTCTGTGGTTGAAACCACCATGAAGAAGCGGGCTGACGGCCAGAGCGATGGCGGTTATGCGGACAAGATCGTTTCCAACGCGCCAGTGCATGAAGACAACTTCTTCACCGTGCCTAAAGTTGTTGAATAAGCGCCCGATTTCACAAGGATAATGACTGTGACTGATCTTACCAAACTGACGATCGCTGAGGCGCGCGACAAGCTTGCTGCCCGTGATTTTACTGCAACTGAACTGACTGAGAGCTATCTTGGTGCTATCGAGTCCGGCAATGAGGCGCTTAATGCGTATATTGCTGTGACTGGTGATATTGCGCGTGAGCAGGCCAAAGCGTCTGACGCAAAAATCGCTGCTGGCGAGGCGCGTCCGCTGGAAGGTATTCCTCTCGGCATTAAAGACCTTTACGCGACCAAAGGTGTTCACACTCAGGCGTGTTCTCATATCCTCGATGGCTTCAAGCCTGAGTACGAGTCCACTGTTACGCAGAACCTGTTTGACGACGGTGCTGTGATGCTGGGTAAGCTGAACATGGACGAGTTCGCGATGGGCTCTTCCAACGAGACTTCTTTTTACGGCAATGTTGTGAACCCTTGGCGCCGCAATGGCACTGAGACTGCGCTGGTTCCTGGTGGGTCTTCTGGTGGTTCCGCTTCTGCCGTTGCTGCACATCTTTGTGCGGCGGCAACAGCTTCTGATACCGGTGGTTCCATTCGTCAGCCTGCGGCACTGACCGGTACTGTTGGCATCAAGCCAACCTATGGCCGCTGCTCTCGTTGGGGCATGGTTGCGTTTGCGTCCTCATTGGATCAGGCTGGTCCAATTGGCCGTACCGTGCGTGACAACGCGATCCTGCTGAAGTCCATGGCTTCTGTTGATGCGAAAGACACCACTTCTGTTGATGCGCCTGTGCCGAACTATGAAGATTTCATCGGCAAGTCCATCAAGGGCATGAAGATCGGTATTCCTAAAGAATACCACATGGACGGTATTCCAGAGGAGATTGAAGCACTCTGGCAGCAGGGTATTGCATGGCTGAAGGAAGCTGGCGCTGAGATCGTCGAGATTTCTCTGCCACACACTAAATACGCTTTGCCTGCTTATTACATTGTGGCACCAGCGGAAGCGTCTTCCAACCTGGCGCGTTATGATGGTGTTCGTTACGGTCTGCGTGTGCCGGGCAATGACATTGTAGAGATGTATGAGAACACTCGTGCAGCTGGCTTCGGTGATGAAGTGAAGCGCCGCGTGATGATCGGCACCTATGTTCTGTCTGCAGGTTATTACGATGCGTACTACCTGAAAGCGCAGAAGGTTCGTACCCTGATCAAGCAGGACTTTGACAATGCATGGACGGACGGTGTGGATGCAATCCTGACACCGACCACTCCTGATGCTGCCTTTGCTCCAGGCGAGATCACTGATCCAGTGACCATGTACATGAATGACGTGTTTACCGTGACTGCTAACATGGCTGGCGTTCCGGGCATGTCCATCCCAGCTGGCCTTAACAAAGACGGCCTGCCACTGGGCCTGCAGCTGATCGGTAAACCATTCGACGAAGGCACCCTGTTCCAGGTTGGTGAAGTGATTGAGCAAGCCGCTGGCCGCTTCGAACCTTCCGCCAACTGGTGGAGCAAGTAAGCCTCAGCGCTGCTGCTATGAAATGAGAAAGGCCTCGGAGAGATCCGGGGCCTTTTTTTGTAGGCAAAACAACCCCCCACCTCTGGTGGAGGTCTTTGACTTGTTGCTTTTGATGATCTGCTTATTTGCTTTGCTTAGGAACAACGTGTGCCTTCATGTAATCTGCCATTGCCGGTTGGGCTCTTTTGCCCGCCCTCATTCCACTTTGCACGCTAATCATTACGAGCTTTTGAATGAGCATTTCTTGTTTTTTCTGAAAGCGCTGGCCTTCAGGTGTTCTCAGTAACTCAAGAGCTTTCTTAAGTTCTTCAACCGTATAGGTCTCAAGTGAGAGAGTGCGGATTTCTTTCATCAGTTCTGGGAGTTCTTTTTTGAATTCGTCAACGAAGATTTCTTCAATCACTTGAAGGTGCTCATCCCCTAATTTTACATTTTTAGCCTTAAATGATGCTTCAATCTGTGTTCTGAAACCCTTCCCTGTTCGTGCTAGAGCTTGTCGCGTTTAATCGGTCATGTATCCAGCTGTTTTGAAGAAGTTGTTGCACTCTTGCTTTGTGAAGAGGTCGCAGACTTGGCCTACGGCCTGCCACAGTGCTTGATAACTTCTTGCTGC
>NZ_LMCF01000210.1 GCF_001623075.1 Pseudovibrio sp. Ad37 | reverse complement strand
CAACCCGTTCACGTAATTCTATCGGATATGGCTTGCCCATGTGCCCTCCAAAAACAAGGATGGCAACATTGAATCACAAAAAGTTAAAATGAGAAACCTGAATCAGATCTGGCGCAGCACGCTCTAGTATTGCTTCATCTGTTGACTCTGTCAGTTGGAACAGTTCCTCCAGTAAGGCTTCTTTTGTGGGTTCTTCTGCATTAGCTAGGCTGAGAGAGAAAATGACAAAAAGTAATCCTAAAAGTAGGCGCATGAGATTTCCAATAGCTGTGTTTATTTAGTTCATGGTCGTATAGTTTAGCTAAGCTCAATTGGACAAGAGAAATCTGGGCCATTTGATCAAAGCGATAGCGTTGGCCTCACAATCATCAGCCAAACAATCCCTAGTATCGCAATGAAAGCGGGGAAGCCGCAGGCGAACCAGATGCGGTAGAGGGTGTGATAGCGGGGTGGTAATGGCGTGCCTGCCGTGACTGCTGTTGTGGCAAGGTTTCGGAGTTGGATTTGTATCCAGATCACTGGGAGCCAGAATGCGCCAATAAGCATGTAGAGTGCGAGTGAGAGCACGATCCAACCTTCGGTCAGAGACCAGCCAACTTCTCTTGCCAGCAGGTATCCGGTGATGGGTTGAGCGATTACGGCTGTGGCTGTGAAGAGCGTGTCTGCGATGACAACTGTTCCTGCGGTGTGTGCGATTGCTGTGGCGTTCAGCGTTCTGGCGGCTATCACCATGAAGAACGCAATGCCTGCTCCAGTTCCGATGAGGACACATGCGCCGATGATATGCAGGAATTTGAGGAACTCGTAGGTCATCTTTCCTCCAGCAGCAGAATGGGAAAGAGGGCAAGGATCATGGCGGGGATTGTTTTGACATATGGGCCAAGAGGATCTGCCCAGAGATCCATCGCCCACAACGTGCCGGCACCTAAGTAGCCAAGTGTCACCGCGATCATGCCAAGGCAGGCGAGGCGGGTGTATCTTCTAAAGAGGATGAGGCTGCCAAGCGTGATATCGGTGATACTGCCTGCAAATACAAAGAGTAAGCTGAGTGTTTGATCCATGCCACGTTCGGTCAGAACTTTCTGTGCGTCACTAAACTTTATTGCTCCAATAATGCCGGAGGCGAGCCAGAAAAGAGCAAGGCAGGCGATGGTGAGGGGTAATAAAAGATACAGCCTTGCAAACCAGCGTTCCTGAGTGGAACCTGGCAGGCTGCTCAGTGTCTCATTAAGTGACTTGCAAGGAAATCCGCCCGCCTTTTGCCATGTGGTCGTATCAGTGGTGATGCCGTTTTGCAGGGTTTCGATGGATGTGGAGCGCAGGGGGGAACGCCAACCAAGCGTTCCAAGAGCATCTGCCAGTTTACTTGTCGCCGTCAGGAGCCAGTTTGGTGTTGTGATGGCATAGCGCCATTGCGGGAAGCCTTGCCATGCTCTCACTGCATTTGTGAGTTGCCAGAGTGTTTGCGATGTTGCTTCCGCAAGGTCTGCCGTTGTTCCTTTGGGGACTTTGCCCAGTGCGCAATGTGTGACCGCCTTGGCTACATCATCAAGTGCGATAGATTGTATTTGGCTTTCGGGAAACACCTTGAAACCGATGAACGGCATGGCGCTGGCCGCTCGCAGTAGCGCTGTTCCACCATAGGCTTGTGGGCCAATCACGAGCGCAGGACGCAGAATAATTGCATGCTCCAGCTGCTTCTGGAGGATTGCATCGCCTTTTGCCTTGGTGCGGAAGAAGTGCGTGGCTGCATCAGGCTTTACGCCAGCAGCTGAGATCTGGATGAATAGCTTATCTGTATTTTGCAAAGCCTCGCACATGCGCTCGATGGCCTGTACGTGGATGGCATCGAGATTGTCTTTGGCTGTGTCTTGCAAGGCGCCTGAGGCGTTGATGATAATGTCTGCCGTTTCGAAGATCTTGCGCCAATCCGTCGTGGTTGCGGCGGTAATATCCAGAAAGTGCCATTGAAGATCAGGGAAACATTGCCGGGCGGCTGACTGGGAG
The DNA here is from genome assembly GCF_001623075.1 of Pseudovibrio sp. Ad37. GTDB lineage: Bacteria > Pseudomonadota > Alphaproteobacteria > Rhizobiales > Stappiaceae > Pseudovibrio. The sequence continues at coordinate 22,198 of NZ_LMCF01000210.1, read as the reverse complement.
CGTCCGACGCCTGTGACATGAAACCCTGCTTGTTGAAGGTGTTTGACGCAAGCTGCTCCGATGAAGCCATAAGCGCCGAGGACAATTGCTGATTTGCGGGTACTCATAAAATGAACTTTTAAAACGAAGACCAGACTCACATGAATGCCTCAATCTAGCATGGGGCCATTGCGTTGAGTGTATCTTATTTGTCAACTTAGTTGACATAATCGATATGGAGTGGTCTGGTGGGTGTATGGAAGAGCGAGAAATGCAGAGAGACCCTGAACTGGCGGATTTGCTTTATGCGGGGATACAGATCACGCGGCCTTTGTTGCGGCACATCACCAATGCGGTGGATGTGGCCTCGCAAAAGCATGGGGTGAGTGTTGGGGAACGGGCCATTCTTGAGGCTTTGCTGAACAGTCGTGTTCCGATGACAGCGCCAGCACTTACAGAGCGGCTGGACCTTAAACGGCAGTTTGTGGCGCGTGTCCTTACAGCGTGCAAGGCTGCAGGGTTTGTGGAGACACAGGACAACCCTGCTCATATGCGCTCGCATTATTATGTGCTGAGCTCAAAAGGGCGGGAAGCGATTACCGCGATCCGGCAGGCGGAACTTTCTATTCTTGAAGAGCTTTTGCAGAACCTGAGTGCGGATGAGGTGCGCGCGCATCTGAAAGTGCAGCGGGCGTTGCTTGGTTGTTTTTCCTCACTGGCACAGTCGTAATTTGGAGGCATTGATGAATATGTGGAGTGTTGTTGGTTTTGTGGCTCTGGTGCTTTTGATTGGCGTTGGATACACGGCGCAGCGTTTGATGCGGTTGCAGGGGCCAACGCAGGGAGCTGTGATTGATACTGCGAACCGGGGTCAAGCTGCGTTGTTGGTGCTGGATGTGCAGGAGGACTTTACCAAGGATACCAAAGCACGGCAGTGGCCAACTGGCTTTGTGGAAGAGCGGATTGCGCGGATTAATGCGTTGGCAGCAGAGGCGCAGATGCGCGGAGAGCCTGTGATTACGACACGGCTGATTTATGAAGGCGGGCACTCCAACCTCCTGATTGGGTTGCTTGGCAAGGGGCTTGGGACGAAAGGTTCTGATGGGCTTGAGTTGGATACGCGGCTCAGGTTTCAGCCGGATGCGGATATTGTGAAGAGTGTGGGGGATGCATTTGCCAGTGACGAGCTGGAGGCTTTCCTGAAGACGCACGGTGTTGGTCGGCTCAGGATTGCCGGACTTGATGGATGTTACTGCGTGAAGAGTACGGCGCTTGGGGCGCTGGGGCGTGGATATGCAGTGGAACTGGCAGAGGATGCTGTGCTTTCCATTGATCTGAAGGGTTGGGCAGAGTGCCGGACAGAGTTGATAAGCAAAGGCGTAGAGCTGGTGAATTCAGCAGAGTTGGCTGAAGCTCAGTAGGTTCTGTTCTCACGTGCGTTGTGCTGGTTGCACATTGTCAACATGCATCTTACATGGGCATGGGAAAAGTCTGCGTCTGACGCAGGCTTTTTGCTTGTGTATCTGTGTGATGCATCTGTCTGTGGATCAAATTGAATGAGCTGAACCCTGGTATATTAAGCTGCCTACTAGATGTTGGGTGTTTTGCCGTTTCAAGACATACTGCCTCAAAATCTACACATTTGCCTTGGGGATTAATGCGGGAAAGGCTGTGGGTATATTGTTTAGATTGCTGCGTAATGTGCTATGGGTCTGTCTCCCAACAATAAAAGAGCAAACAGGAATAGCATGGCAGACGTTGAGTGCATCGTAATCGGTGCAGGAGTTGTGGGCTTGAGCGCGGCTTATGAACTGGCGCGCAGGGGACGTGAAGTTATTGTGCTTGAACAGCACGAGATCATCGGCTCCGAAATCAGTGCTCGTAACTCCGAAGTTGTCCATGCCGGAATTTACTACGCAAAAGATTCATTGAAATCAAGGGCTTGCGTGCAAGGTAAGGAGATGCTGTATTCCTTTTGCGAGGAATTTGGCGTGCCGTACAAGCGCGTTGGTAAGCTGATTGTCGCGACCGATGAAAGCCAGGTTTCCATGCTGGATGGCATCCGCGCACGTGCTGCTGCCAATGGTGTTGATGATCTTTTGATGCTCAATGAAGCGCAGGCGCGGGGCTTTGAACCGCATCTGGCGTGTAAGGGCGCCCTGTTTTCTCCTTCCACAGGCATTGTGGATAGTCATGCGTATATGATGGCGCTGCAAGGTGGGCTGGAAGCGCATGGCGGGCTTGTTGTTGTTGGGACAGAAGTCACTGAGATTGAAACCGGTATGCGCCCAAGCGAACTGATGGGTGCTGACATTCTGGTGGAAGAGGATCTGGAAGCGGCTGACCATCATCTTGATAATGATGAGCATGAAGAGTTTGCTGCCAAGAACTTCAAAGGTGACGGCTTTACCGTTGTCATGAAGGATGGCTACGCGATCACCTGTCATGAGCTTGTGATCGCTGCGGGTCTTCACTCCAACAAGATGCTCTCCAAGCTGGCCGGGCATATGTCTTGTAAAGTGCCGAAGCTTTACTACGCTAAGGGCAACTATTTCAGCCTTGCCGGAGATGCTCCGTTCTCACATCTGATCTATCCTGTGCCAGAGCCGGGTGGGCTTGGTGTTCACCTCACGCTGGATATGGGCAATCAGGCACGTTTTGGTCCTGATGTGGAGTGGATCGACGAGATCGACTACGAAGTGAATGAAGCGCACGGCGAGCGGTTTTATTCGCAGATCCGTAAATACTATCCCGATCTGGCTGATGGAAGCTTGCAGGCAGATTATTCTGGTATTCGTCCTAAGCTGGTTCCTGCGGATGCTGAAGCAGCCGACTTTGCGATTTGGGGTGAGGAAACTCACGGCATTCCGGGGCTGTTGACTTACATGGGTATCGAAAGCCCAGGCCTGACCAGCTCACTTGCGCTGGGCTCCATGGGCGCTGATCGTTTGGTCGGCGCGTAACTCATTCCTTATAATCCTCTCGATAATGCTAGGGAAATGTAGCGTTTCCCTGCCTAAACTGCTTTTTTCCGTCTGGAAGAGCAGGTGCGCTTATGAAGCTGAGCCGTCGAGACTTTGTGAAAACCAGCGCAAGCGGCGGGCTTGCGGCAGGTGCAGCTACATTCATTTCCGGCGGTGCTGGCGCGCAGCAATCTCAACCTGTTTTACCTCCTGCTTCTGTGGCGCCGGAAACAGCTTGCGCACAGTCACTCCTTGGTGCGGGTGTTGCTAAGCCGGATTTCACGTTGGACGTGGATGAAAAACCCTACTCCCAATATGGCGTCGATCTTAAAGGCATGCTTGTTGGTGGCACATGGCCGGGTACTCCCATCCGATATACGGAAGGGGATATGTTCCGGGTGCTCATCAACAACCGGATGACACATCCCACCTGCATTCACTGGCATGGACTGCTATTGCCATCACTACAAGATGGCGTGCCTGCGATTGCGCAGCTTCCCATTCAGGCCGGAGCTGCGCAATATTACGAGTTTCCGCTGGTTCAGCAGGGAAGCTATTATTACCACTCTCATCTTGGCTTGCAGGAGCAGTATGGCCTTCTAGGAGCTCTCATTATTGAACCCAAGGACAATCCATATTCCTATGATCATGATGAAGCGCTGATGTTTAGCGACATTCCACCAGCCGAAGGTGGGGAGATTATCAAAGGCTTGCGCAGTGGCAGGCATCGGCCCGAGATCAAAGATGCTTATGAGCCTCCTAACACCAAAGACTTTGATATTGATGTTGTGAATGCTGGTTACACCTTGAATGGGCAACCCAACTCCAAACCGTGGACGTTGACTGTCAAAAAAGGTGCCCGTTTGCGCCTGCGTCTGATCAACTCGTCCGGCAGTACCTTCTTCAGAATTTTCATTGATGGTCTGAAGTTCTCAGTCATTGAGGTTGATGGCAACCGTATGCAGCCTGTTGAGGGACAGAATGTCATCGTCCCGACATCGGCTCGCTATGATGTACTGGTGGATGTGCCGGACAGCGGCAGTTACACGATCCATGCTGCCGCGCTTGGTGATGATAAGCAGTGTCTGGGTGTCATCCATACCGATGATGTGAAGGTCAATGTGAATGACAAACGAGCTTCCTTTGATGGACCGACGATTGATTTCAGAAGCTTGAAGTCGCTTGAGGCATCTGGGTTTGGCCGAAAAGTTGACCGCGTTTATGATGTGCTGCTTTCCGGAGAGATGAAGGCCTATGAGTGGATGATGAACAATCATTATTGGCCGGAGCCTTATGCGGGGCCTGATCCGCAGAAGACGTATCTGGATGTGAAGCAGGGAGAGGTGGTTCAGCTGCGGATGATCAACCGGTCTCCCATGTCTCACCCCATGCATCTTCACGGACATACATTTCGCGTGCTCGGCGGGCCTGATGATGATTATGCGCCAGTGATGGATACGGTCTGGGTGCCTAAGAAGCAGACGGTGACTATCGAGTTTCTGGCCAATAACCCAGGCATGTGGGCCTATCACTGCCACAATATCTGGCACCTTGCTGTCGGTATGATGCAGCCGGTGCGTTATGTGGTTAATGAGCGTGAGATGTTGCGCTAACTTCGTGATTTCTGCTGAGGAGTTGTTCTTGGTGTGTTTACGCTGTTGCTGGATTTAGCCGCGTAAAGATGGGGCTGTTGCGTCTTCCTTTTGCCCGAAGTTTCGGGGAAAGGAAAAAACAATGAAAATCAGAAAGTTTATGGGCATCGGCCTGCTGGTGTTGAGTGTTGGCCTGCCGAGTGCTCAAGCTGACGTTTATTGGGCAGATGAGCCTGATACCCTTGTAAGTAATAGAACTTTGGACTCGCGATCAAGTTTTACAGGGCCAACTGTTCGGCAGGTGCTGAGTGAATCATCTGATCGCGATATCCAGCGTGCTTACCAGAATCCGGCAGGGACTGATGGTCTGTACTTGCTCCTGCGTGATGAGAATGGTGTTTGGCATCGTGGCGGACGCCCTCCGGCTACCCATGTGACTGTCGAATTATGGGATCGGGGGCGATGCCAAACGACCTGTCATGTCTATCCATATCGCGAGGGCCGGGATCGAAGGTTCTTTTATACGACCTGTAACTGATGCTCGTGCTAGATGACCTCGCAGAGTGCTGCTGCGAGGTCTCGTCATGCTATGCAGCTGTTTTCCAATACTGAATAGATGCGAGATTTGAGCATCAGGTGATCTGATTTGGCGAGACTTCCCTGCTGAGCCAGTGCAAAAACTCCTCGATCTCTGGTTCGTTGCGTTTGCAGTAGGACCATTTCAAGTGTCTCTGAGAAGAGATGAAGCTAGCCTGTTTCAATATATCCAGATGCCTGCTGGCAGTGGGTTGGGCAACGCCTAAGGCTTCGGCAATCAATGTCATACAAACACCGAATTCAACCGGATCAGCTGATTGTTGATGGCTGAAGTGTTTTTTCGGTTCTCTCAGAAGGCGTAGGACCTTTAAGCGAGGCTCGCTGGAGATGGCTTTAATTTGTATTGCTCTATCCATATTGATAATCATATAGTCATTTAGCTAAATATCAATGTGAGTCGTGCTATGCTGGAACTTCCAAACACCTCGGTCATTAACGGAAACGCTGTTCGCTGGGGAGCAATGGGGGATGGACCGCCACTGGTTGCCATCCACGGCACACCTTTTTCTTCGCAGGTCTGGCGCAGGATTGTGCCGCATCTCTTCGATCACAGGAGGGTCTATTACTTTGACCTGGTGGGCTACGGTCACTCCGAGAAGCGCGAAGGGCAGGATGTTTCCCTCGGGGTCCAAAATGAGGTGTTGGCTGCGCTGTTTCAGGAATGGGAGTTAGATCGCCCTGATGTTCTGGCTCATGATTTTGGAGGCGCTACAGCTCTGCGGGCTTATTATCTGAATGGTCTGCGTTACGGTTCTCTGACGATATTTGATGCGGTTGCTTTGGCTCCATGGGGATCACCGTTGGTCCAGCATGTGCGCCAACATGCAGAGGCCTTTGCCGGGATGCCGGAGTATATGCATAAAGCGATGTTACGGGCTTATTTGCAGACGGCTGCTCATCACGAGCTTTCCGAGGAGACCTTGGAGATTTATGCCGCTCCGTGGATTGGACCCGTTGGGCAACCAGCATTTTATCGTCAGATTGCGCAGATGGACCAGAAATACACTGATGAAGTTCAGGGATTTTATGGGGCTCTGGATTGCCCGGTTTCAGTGCTTTGGGGGGCGTGTGATGAGTGGATCCCCTATGAGAAGGGGGAGGTTTTGGCTGGTCTGATTTCCGGGGAAAATTGCATTCCAATTCCTCAAGCAGGCCATTTGGTTCAGGAAGATTGCCCTGAAGCTATTGTCGCTGCGGTGTTGAAGCAGATTTTGGGTAGATGACTGCCCAAGCTTTGCTTGATTGAAAACCACCCCGCAGCATGGTGCTGCAGGGTGGTGTTGGTCAGCGATTGTCGAGCTGGCTGCGGACGCGGGTCAGGCCCAGTTTGGTGATGCGATAAGGGCGGCCTCCTTTTGAGGAGATCAAGCGTCTGTACTTCAGTTTTCTGAAGATGTGCTCGGAAAGACCGGCATAATACCAGCCGTCCCGGGTGACGCAGTTCATTTCTTCCAGAGTGCCATCGTCGTCACGGCGCAATTCAATGCAGCCGCCTTGTGCCAGCACATGCAAAATGCGCTGTTCAGCTTTCGAAATATCCATGGATGTCTTTGAGTTTTAAAGATGCACTTGTCTCGTCTGCCCGCTCATGCGGTCAATGAGATTGTTTGGTTTGTGCATGCCCTGTCTATCTTCGACAGGGCTTTACCGGGACTCTTGTCGAGCTCGCATCAAAACTCCATTGATTGATGGCTGCCTTATAGGCAACGCAGCTGGGTGTTGCAAGCGTGCGATTTCTTGCTGGATTGCGAAAATAAGCAGGTGTTGCAGATTTGCTGGAAGTGTTGGGCGTCTCTCCCTATTGTTCTATGCAACGTACTTTTCGGGGATGTGCTCCAAGTCTGTTTCGCAGTCACTCCAATAATGTGCTAGGGGAACTACGTAGCGCTGTGCAGGTGCTTTCCTAATTGATCTGAATGAGACTTTAATGACCGACGATATCTCTGTAATCCTGCTGTGGCCGGGGCTTTTGAATCCGTTTGCCATATTGATCGCCGCCTATATGGGCTACTACGCCAACCAGCGGGGGAAGATCTTCATTGCAGGATTTGCTGCAGCTGCGCTTAGCCTGTTTCTTGAAGGGCTTATCAAGCTTGTTGGAATACCTTTGCCGTGGAACCCTGAAGTGGGGCCGCTGGCGTTGTTCCCGTTCCGCTTTGCGACGGGGCTGATTGTAAGTGCTATTGCTATGAAAATCGGCGCAAGTCGTCGTCGCGCAAAGTGAGTGCTGAGGGATTGTTGTTCAGCGTGGGTCAAGCTCCAGATGCTTCTGCGCGACTTTCTACAAGCTTCTCCCCGAAATTTAGGCACTCTGGTTCAAAAACCCCCGAAGATTCACTTGCCATTGCGGGGTTGATGGCCTACCCAACACCATTGAGAAATTAGGTGGTCTTCGTGGCTATGCATCGCGTGGCCGGACTTCCGTGAAGACTTATACGAACACAGGATATTGATCGCATGACGCTGCTTGTCGATACGCGCACTCCGGATCCGAAGAAATTCATCAAGGGCGCAACTGGCGACTGGGAAATCGTAATCGGCATGGAGGTTCACGCTCAGGTGACCTCTGAAGCCAAGCTTTTCTCGGGCGCTTCTACCAGCTTTGGCAGCGATCCGAATAATAATGTGAGCTTGGTTGATGCGGCGATGCCGGGCATGCTGCCAGTGATCAACGAAGAATGTGTTCGTCAGGCTATTAAGACTGGTTTGGGTCTGAAGGCCGAGATCAACCTGAAGTCCGTTTTTGATCGCAAAAACTACTTCTACCCTGATCTGCCGCAGGGCTATCAGATCTCCCAGTTTAAACAGCCGATCGTTGGTGAAGGTATCATTCACCTTGATATGAAGAGCGGTGAGCAGGTTGAAGTGGGCGTTGAGCGTCTGCATCTGGAGCAGGATGCGGGTAAGTCCCTGCATGACCAGCACCCGACCATGTCATTTGTTGACCTGAACCGTTCTGGCGTGGCGCTGATGGAAATCGTTTCCAAGCCAGACATTCGCTGTGCTGATGAGGCTAAGGCTTACCTGACCAAGCTGCGCACCATTTTGCGTTACCTTGGCACTTGTGACGGTAACATGGATCAAGGCTCCATGCGTGCGGACGTGAACGTTTCTGTTCGCAAACCGGGCGGTGAGTTTGGTACGCGTTGTGAGATCAAGAACGTGAACTCCATCCGTTTTGTTGGTCAGGCGATTGAATACGAAGCGCGTCGTCAGATCGGCATTTTGGAAGACGGCGGCAAGATCGATCAGGAAACACGCCTGTTTGACAGCGTGAAGGGTGAGACCCGTTCCATGCGTTCTAAAGAAGAAGCGCATGATTACCGTTACTTCCCGGACCCAGATCTGCTGCCGCTTGAGTTCACTCAGGCGCTGGTTGATGAGATGGCTGCGGACCTGCCGGAACTGCCGGATGAGAAGAAGGCGCGTTACATTAAAGACTTCGGTCTGACCCCATATGACGCTGACATTCTGGTTGCTGAGCGTGTCTCCTGTGACTTCTTTGAGGAAGTTGCCAAGGGCCGTGATGCGAAACTGGCTGCGAACTGGGTGATCAACGACACCTTTGGCCGCTTGAACAAAGAAGGTCTGGATGTGACTTCCAGCCCGATTTCTTCTGAGCAGCTGGGCAAAATCATCGATCTGATCAAAGCAGGCACCATTTCCGGTAAGATCGCGAAAGACCTCTTCGAGATCGTCTGGAGCGAAGGTGGTGACCCTGCGCAGATCGTTGAAGATCGCGGCATGAAGCAGGTGACTGACCTTGGTGCGATTGAAGGCATCGTGGACGAGATCCTTGCAAACAACACTGACAAAGCAGAGCAGGCGAAAGAAAAGCCGGGCATGCTTGGCTGGTTCGTTGGTCAGGTGATGAAAGCTTCTAAGGGTAAAGCAAACCCGCAGGCAGTCTCTGACATGCTGAAAGCGAAGATCGGTCTGGAATAAGTCATTCCTACAGCTTTATAGAATTCGAAGGCCCGCCAGTTTGGTGGGCCTTTTTTGTTGGAGAGGCTAGTTCACCTCAACCCAACTTCCTGATTTGTGAGAGCGGCGAGCGGCATCGACGACTTTTGCGACTTCGAGACCATCTTTGAAGGTTGGCCAATTTGTGGCTCCAGTTGCGATAGCCTCCAGAAAATCACGAGCCTCGATGATCAGCTGATCCTGATAGCCGGTGCCGTGACCGGGGCCGAGGCAGAAGGCTGCATAATCCGGATGATGAGGATTGGTGAGGATCTTTCTGAAGCCGGATTGCTCCGGTTCATCTTCCATTTTGTAAAGCCAGAGGGCGTTCTGGTCTTCCTGATCAAACCGCAGTGCGCCTTTGGTGCCGGTTATCTCATAGATAATGCCCATCTTCTTGCCCAGTGCGATACGGCTGAAGAGGAGGTGACCTGTTGCGCCGCTTTTAAAAGTGCACATAAACTGAGCCACATCATCATTGGTGACTTGCTCGACGATGTTTGGCGCGCATTCTGACGGGCGTGTTTTGAAAACGGTCTTAATCTGTGCACTGACTTTCCTGATTGGACCAACCAGAACATGGGCGCAGTTGATCATGTGAGGGGCGAGGTCTCCCATAGTACCGTTGGAGTCTCCGCTGGAGCGCCACGTGGCAGGGGCACTGGGATTTGCGAAAAAATCTTCGGTATGTTCTCCGCGAAAGAAAGTGATGTCTCCGATTACATCTTCTTTGATGAGCTGATGGGCCAGTTGTGTTGCGGGTGTGCGAATGTAGTTGAAACCCACCAGATTGACTTGCCCCGAGGTTTGCGCTGCCTGTGCCATCGCGGTTGCGTCTGCAAGGCTCGCGCCCAATGGTTTTTCACAGAGCACGGGCTTTCCCAGTTTGAAAGCTTCCAGGGCGATCTTTCGATGGGTGGTTTGTGGGCTGGCAATGACTATAGCTTCAACTCGCGGGTCGTTGACCAATATGCTCCAGTCTCTGGTGTATCTGGCAAAGCCAAACTGCTCGGCTTTCTCCTGAGCACCGGTTTCTGTGGTGGTGCAGATCATCTCAAGTCGGGCACGGAGTTTGGTGTTGAACACTGCGGCTGCCGCGTTGAGTGCGACGGCGTGCAGTTTTCCCATATACCCTGCACCGATCAGGCCAATGCCAATTTCCATAGGGCGTCCTTTTATAGATGAGGGAGGGTATGCCCGCGGGGTTTAAAAACTAATCAGGGAAACCGATAAGAATTGGAAATGTTCTGTTGCTTGATCCCTTTAAAGGGACTAGGGAGAGGCGTTGACCCCAAGAAAAGTTGACTGGATATCATCTCATTTTGAGTGCGCGTCCCCAGCTGGGTTCAGATTGGTTCTGCGGGTGCGTGTAAAGAAGTTGACGAACAGAGGCGATTGCTTTTGGTGGGTTTGGGGTTAGAGCGTGGTGAAAACGTGTCTCTTGAATGAGTTACCCCTAATATCTCAGTAATTCTAATGGCTTAGAGATATTTCACAGGGTTAATTTTCGCTGTGAATCATCATCGCTCTGCCTAGCCACGACCATATCTCCGCCTTATTACACTACGATAAACTTCAGGTGATCGGGCGTTATGGAGACTTGTCTGGTCTGGGGTCTAAGCTCTGCTAGAACTTATAGTTGCGCAGTGTATGCGAACACTGCACTTTGTTGTATTTGAAACCTTGGGGGCGTCTCGTTGCTTAATCAACGAAGTAGTTTTCTTTCCAATATCGCTGTATTTGGCGTCATTTGCTCCAGTGTTGGACTTGGGGCTTTTGCTTCTTCTTCAGCGACTGTTGCAGGCGAAAGCTCTCAATCTCAGGTGCCATTTACCTTTGGCGCACTCGTGGCAAAGATGAAGGCACAGGCGCAAGACGCCTATCTTGAACCAACCAGCGAATTGCCGGAAGCACTGGCGGCCTTGAAGTACGATGGCTATCGGAAAATTGGCTATAAACGCGACCGCAGCAAATGGAAGGACACCGAGAACTTTCGGGTTCATGCATTCCATCCGGGCTGGTTGTTTAAAAATCCTCTGAAAATTCACGAGGTAAGCGAGGGCGCTGCTCAACCATTCGTGTTTGAAGCTGCTGACTTTGACTATCAGGATGCGGAGCTGACCGCATCGCTGAGCGATGTTTCTTTTCCCGGTGTTGCCGGATTCCGCTTGCTAAATCCACTCAATGTGGAAGGGCGGATGGATGAGCTTGTGGCGTTCCTGGGCGCCAGCTACTTCCGTGCTTTGGGCGCGGGCAATGTTTATGGCTTGTCCGCACGTGCGCTTGCCATTGATACAGCCAGCGGTAAGCCGGAGGAGTTTCCAAACTTCACTGCGTTTTATCTTGGCAAGCCAGTAGATGGCTCTGACAAGGTGACGGTTTGGGCTGAACTTGATAGCCCGAGTGTGACCGGAGCCTATCAGTTTGTCTTTAAGCCAGGCCAGCAAACAGAAGTTGATGTGACTGCACATCTGTTTTTCCGCAATGATGTGGAGCGGCTTGGCATTGCACCACTGACTTCCATGTATCTTTACGGTGAGAATGACCGTGTCGGGTTTGATGATTTCAGACCAGAAGTGCATGACAGTGATGGGCTGAAGCTGCGCTTTGCCAATGGCAAGACCGCGTGGCGGCCACTTTCCAACCCGGATAATCTGCAGCTTTCCTTTATTGGTGCCAGAAGCCCAGCTGGATTTGGCCTGATGCAGCGTGACAAAGATCTTGAGAATTATCAGGACCTTGAAGCTCGCTATGACAAGCGTCCAAGCCTTTGGATTGAGCCTCTTGGTGATTGGGGTTCTGGAGCTGTCATGCTTGCAGAAATTCCAACAGATCAGGAAATCAACGACAATGTTGTTGCCTTTTGGTCTCCGAATGAAGCGGTGAAAGCGGGTGATGAACTCTCATTCCACTACAAGATGTATTGGGGTGATGAAGTTGGTCGTACTGAGCAGATGCTGATGCCTGTGGTCCAGACCCGTTCTGGCAAAGCCGGGCATTCGGCTTCTGAAGAGAGCTCGCTGACCCGTAAGTTTGTGGTGGACTTTGATGCTGAGTTGTTTGCTGAGAGCGGATTGGATGGGGAGCAGCTTGTACGCGCAAAACCATTTATTGAAAACGCTGCTTTAAACGGCACAGTAAACTTTGCTGACGTTCGCTACATTGAAGAGCTGGGTGTTTATCGTGTGTTTCTGGATGTTTCCCGCGATGACATTGAAGTCCCGGTTGAGTTGCGCCTTCAGCTGACTGATGGCGAAAAAGCAGTTTCCGAAGAATGGCTTTACCAGTGGGGGTGGAGCTCATGAGGCCTATGACATCTAATCTATTTTCGACAAATGTTGACTTGAGCAGCGGTCCAGTTGCACCGCTTGCCATGCCAGTGCAGGATCTTTCTGCAGATGATAGCTGGCTTGTTCTGATCTGGCGTCGCATGCGGTTTGGGCGCAGCTACTCTGCGCTTCCTTCCAAACGGACGCGCTTGCAAAAAGCCATCTCTACCTTTTCGGAGCGGTAATCCATGGATAAGCCGTTTCGCGACGGGGTAGGGCACCGCCGGGCTGCGGCTTTTGTCTTCTGTCTGGCGTTGTCCCTCAGCTTTACAGGGCTGTTTTATGCAGCCTTGAGTGCTGACTATCTTAATATCTATGAGGTTGTTCGGATTGTGCTGCTGTTTGTCAGCACCCTCTGGCTTTCCTGGGGTGGAGCGACCGTTCTGCTGGGTTTGCTTTATGGTCGCTCTGTTCAACCTCTTGAGGCTGATCCGCGATCTTTGCCTGCTGCTGGCACCGCAATCCTCATGCCGATCTATCATGAAGATGCGCTGGTCGTTGCCGCTCGTCTTGCTGCGATGATGGATGATCTGCGCGCTAACAATGCAACACACCTGTTTCACTGGCATGTGCTTTCTGACAGTCGTGATGAAGAGATTGCGGCAGTGGAAGAGCAAGTGGTGCGCCAGTTGGTTGCCCGCTATCCGGAACAGAAGATTTTTTATCGTCGCCGGACTGACAACCCTGGCCGCAAAGCAGGCAATGTTGCCGAGTTTGTGCAGCGGTGTGGTGGTGCCTACCGTTACATTGTGGTGCTGGATGCTGACAGTCTGATGCGTGCCGACACATTGGTGCACATGGTTGGACGCATGGAAGCCGAGCCCAACCTTGGGCTGTTGCAGACCGTGCCGATGCTTGTTGGTCTGAAAAGCTATTTTGGCCGCAGTATCATGTTTGCTTCTGGCATGTTTGGCCGGTCCTTTGCTTTTGGCCTTGCTGCGATGCAGGGCGAATGCGGGCCATTTTGGGGGCACAACGCGATTATTCGCACACGTGCATTTGCCTCCAGCTGTGGTTTGCCGGAGTTGGATGACACCGCGGCATTTGGCGGGCACATATTGAGCCACGACAGTGTTGAATCTGTGCTGTTGGCGCGTGCGGGCTGGCAGGTAGAGTGTGATCCACGGATTACTGGCTCCTATGAAGCTGCGCCTGAGAATATTTTAGGGTATGCCGCGCGTGATCGGCGTTGGTGTCAGGGCAACTTGCAGCATTCCCGTGTGGTTGGGGCTCGTGCTCTGAAGCCTTGGGGTCGGTTCTCTCTGATACTTGGCATAATGTCTTATCTGAGCTCTCCGGTTTGGGCTGCGTTTCTTCTGGCAAGTTTGTTTGCGCCTTTGGATCTTCCTGTGCTGCAGGCCTACACCTTCCGGAACCACCTTCCGGTTCTTGGCCACATTCCGATGAGTGCGGCTTATGAAGGGGCAGCTTTGCTCTTTGGCGTGGTTGCCTTGCTGGTGCTGCCGAAAACACTTGTTGTTTTGAAAGAAGTATTTCTAGGCGTAGAGAACACCTCCCGCCAAGGCATACTGGGCGGTTTTGTGGAGCTCATCAGCTCTGCGGTGTTCGCACCGGTCTTGATGGTGTTTCAGTGCCGCTCTGTCTTTGAGGTTCTGATGGGCCGGGACAGTGGCTGGACCAATGCGCACCGCGATGCGGGCCGCTTGCCTTTGCTGGACTGCCTCAAATCTGTCTGGTGGGTGAGTGTGATTGGTGCGCTGGCCATGGGGCTGAGCTGGATTGGTGAAGCCTCACTCTGGCTTTGGGTGATGCCGGTTGCTCTGCCGATGCTGCTCGCGCCGTTCATCATCTGGGCAAGCTCTTACAATGTGGGCAGCCGGGCTGCTGAACGTTTGGGCTTTGTGCTTTCCTCTGATCAGGAGGGAGCCGCGCAATTGCTCGCTCATGTGGAAAAATACTCCGCAGATCTCAGGGTATAGACGTTCATTTTGTGCTTTGAGGGCCACATCCATCAGCTGAACCGCTGGGATGTGGCCCTTCTTATATCTGCTGATGTCTCTTCGACTTAAGCTTTCGGTCCAAGCCTCTGATGGGGATGCAGTGATGCCGGAAGAGACAGTTTCAACCCGATTTTGGTGGCGTCCCGCAGGCGTCTTTGTTCTGATTGCAGGATACTTGCTTCTGCATCTGGTTTTGCGCGGTTATTTCTCTCCCACACTCAGCACGGATGACATGTTTGAGAACGTGTTTGTGCAAGAGCTGAAGCTTGGTTACCAGGTGCGGCAGCCTCCGCTTTATGAGTGGATGCTTTATGGGGTTCAGAAGATCTTCGGGCCGACGATATGGAGCTTTCTGGTTCTCAAGTACGCACTGGTGTTGTGTTTTGCGCTGTTCCTTTACGCTGTTGCCCGGCAGGCGATTGCCAATGCAAAACTGGCTGCGCTTGCCGTGTTTTCTTACGTGGCGCTCTACCAGATTGGCTTTAACCTGCATGAGGGCGTGACACATACTGCTGTGCTGATGGCGGCGTCTGCAGCAACGGTTTATTGCTTCCTCTGGCTTTTGAGGGAGAAAACGGTGACCGCGGCAGTGTGTTTGGGGCTCGCAGTTGGGTTCGGGATGCTTTCCAAACATTCCTACGTGCTGGTGCCCGCTGCTATTTTTCTGGCTGCGCTCAGCGATGGACATTGGCGCAGGCAAGTGCGGCTTCCAATGTTGGTCGTTGCCGCTGTGATCGCGGCTGCGGTGTACTCGCCCTATCTTTACTGGGTTATGACTGGCGAACAGGCCCTTGTCGGTTCTGCGTTGACTGTGATGCGCGAGGGAGAGCAGGGGGGCGGACTTGCCCGCGTTGTGACGGGTGAGTTGCGGTTGCTGGTGAGTGTGCTCGGGTTCTCCGTGCCGTTCTTGCCGCTGGTGTTGCTGCTGTTTTTCTCCGCTCTGTTTCGCGGCGAAAAAGCGGAGGTTCCAGATCCTGACGTGCCGCAGGTTGGCAGGCTGCTTCAGCGGGCTTTGCTTGTTTCTCTGGCTCTGGCGTTTGTGGGCGTGTTAGCCAGCGGGGCGCAATACATCAAGGAACGGCATATTCATCCGGTGCTGCTCTTGTTGCCCATCGTGATGTTCACTCTCATTTCCCAGCGGCGCTATTCACCGAGATCGGTGAAGATCTACAGCAGTGTGCTGGCCCTGCTGGTTCTTGTGGTGCTGGGCATCCGTATCTCCGGCTTTCTCGCCCCGGACAAAAGGATGTGCGGTGGGTATTGCCGGCATATGAAGCCCTATGAGGATCTGGGTAAGCAGCTCAAGGCTCAGTTCCCTGAGGCAGAACAAGCGACGATCGTTTCGCTGGATGAATACACTGGCGGAAACCTGCGGGTTACGCTGCCAGATGCCCGACACATCATCCAAAGCTTCCAACCCAGCACTCAACAACGGCAAAACTGCTTTGTTGTCTGGGATATGGGAGACAACGGCGCGCAACGCGGTCTGCAGGCAGCGTTTACCAGCGGTGGTTTTGGACCCGGCAAAGCACCTGTTCGCGAAGATACTTTACGTTCAAATCAGATAGATGTGAGTTGGCCTCATTTGTGGAAGAAGGATAACTTCCGTAAAACAACATTCGGCGTCGCGAAGATTGATCGCGATTCTGAAATTTGCCGCTAACTCATATTGGGTGTTTTGATGCTGAAGAGATGTGTTGCCAAAGACGAAGACATTGAGGCTGTAGTGCAGATGATGAACGGAGGAGCTTCTTCCCAGCGTGTTCATCTGGAAAACGGGGAGACCGACACATATAAGCCAGCGTTTCACGCGATCCAGCAATGCCCTAATACCGATATTTATGTGGGTGAGACAGATACGGGCGAGGCGGTCGCAACTTTTCAGCTGAATTACGTGAAGGGTCTTGCCTTCAACGGCAAACCGCGTGGTCAAATTGAGAGTATGCACACTCGTGCTGATATGCGCGGCCAGGGAATTGGGCAGGAAATGCTTGCCCACGCGGTCAAGTTGGCACGTGATAAAGGCTGCTGTATGGTGCAGTTGACCTCAAACAAAGAACGCAGTGGCGCCCATCGCTTTTATACCAGCAACGGATTTGTGCCGACGCATGAAGGCTTCAAGCTTATTTTCTAAGTGTTAACTGGCATGAAACCCGGACGTTTCTCGCTGCAGGATTTTGGAAATACTTGCATCCCCGAACCGGGGGGATGAAACTTTCCTTTATTCTCTCATTTCAAGTGTTTTCTTACAGGTGACCAAATGGCTGTATCGCAGACCAAACCCATTGAGCTTTATTATTGGCCAACACCGAATGGTTGGAAGATTTCCATCATGCTTGAGGAACTTGATGTTCCCTACGACTTGAAGCTGGTGAACATTGGGCGTGGTGAGCAGTTTGAGCCAGATTTTCTCAAAATAGCGCCAAACAATCGTATGCCTGCGATTGTTGATCCTGAAGGGCCGGGCGGTGAGCCGATTTCGATTTTTGAGTCAGGTGCTATCATGCAATATCTGGGGCGGAAGTTTGAGCGGTTTTATCCATCAGAAGAACGTACTCGTGTTGAAACGGAAGAATGGTTGATGTGGCAAATGGGTGGGTTTGGTCCCATGCTTGGGCAGAACCATCATTTCCGCGTCTATGCACCCGAAAAAATTGAGTATGCGATGACCCGTTATTTCAACGAGACACATCGGCTGTATGGTGTGCTTAATAAACGGCTTGCTGATCGGGCTTATGTTGCAGCCGGGGAATATACGATCGCAGATATGGCAATATTTGGTTGGTCTCATCGCTGGGAACGGCAGGGAATGGATTTGGAAGAGTTTCCGCATGTAAAGGCTTGGCGCGAACGTTTGTTGGCTCGCTCTGCAGTTGTCAGAGGGTTAAATGTGGGTGACCAGAAGCTGAAACCTCAAACATTGCAGAGGACAAGCAGGCACAATCAGTGCTGTTTAATCAACGTGGATCATAGCCTAGTGACATAGCAGTCTCTTCCAGAGCTGTTCGACGTATATGCCTTGGGGGTATCTGCAGAGGAGACTTCCGCCTTCGATCCCTTTTTAGGCTATTTATTCTTCACGTCACCGGCACTTTAAGTTGATTTGAACCGGAGGTCTCTCAAACCTAGGCTCACGCAGAATGATAAATTGAAATCACTTGCGAATGGACCTTGGAACTATGCGGGCTCATAAATTTTTCCTGACCTCTCTTATTCTGGCTGTTTGGGCGTTTGCCTCGCCTGTCTCAGCCGCTTCTTTTGAAGACCCTAAGTACAGTCTTGAAGTGAAAGACGAGGCGGGTACTAAAACACTGCGCGATGCTTTCACCAAAGGACCTGCTATTTTGCATTTCTGGGCAACATGGTGCCCGAACTGCCGTGTTGAACTGCCAGCAATGGAACGGTTTGAAGATGAGTTAAAGGCGCAAGGTCTGGATGGTCAATTTGTTGTCGTAGCATTGGAAGATGTTCCTTATGGCCGTATCCAGAGTTTCCTTCAAGATCGTTTGGAACTGGAGCGCTTCACCAGCTATCAAGCCGTTGATATGCAAGCGATTGGAACCGCATTTCAGGTTGCGGCGATGCCTTACACGCTCTTTATCGATGAAAACGGGGATGTGCTTGGTGGAATTCCGGGATCTCTTGAATGGGATGCCCCACAGATCAAAGAGACCTTTATTGGTCACCTTCAAGGCAAAGGTACGATTGCTTCTGGTAACTGAGTCTGATTTTCGGGTTTCTGCACTTTAGGATTTGGAACCCAGGGAAAGTTGATTGATTATCCTTTGACACATGAGAGCCCTCTTGTCGGATTACTCAAATCCGGGCAAGTTTGGGCTCTTTTTCATACGAGTTGAAAGAGCTTCCATGGTGATGTCGATTGCAGGGAAAATCTGACCCAGTGGAGTTTCGAATTTGACCATCTGGATGATCCCTTCAAAAGCCATCATAAAATCATCCACCAGATGGTCTATGTCCTCTGGTGCTTGCAGATCATTTTCAAACTTTACCAAGCGCCACCGGATCTCAGCTGCCCATTGGAGACGCAATGCGAGGTACTCTTGACCCAGCTCCGGGTCAAGCCGCCCAATCTCGCCAATGGTGGACCAGTAGAGGCTACCTTCGGTACGGTTCTGTTCCTCGCATAGCTCTGCAAAATCAGTCAGCATCAGGTACATGCAGGAATAAATATCAGCGTACATTGCGGAGCTTGAGCTAACTTGCTGGCTAAATCGCATGAAGTACCATCGCATATCCGGGGCGATGAGATCCCGTTCTCCCTCAAATCTTTGGCGCAATAAGTCAGGAGCAATCTTTGCTGCTTCAGCGACTGTATTGATGCTTGCAGCTTGCCGACCTTTTTCCAAAAGAAGCTGGAAAGCTATTTTGAACACCTCTTCCAACCTGTGAGGCGGAATTAAGTCGTCGGGATTTTTGTTGCTGATCATAAAACCACAGACTCATCCTTAGCACTTCAACCTTAGCAAATTGCAGTAATTGTTGTGCGTCTTCCTGAGCGTCTTCGAGTTCAATTTAGCCTTCGAAGCGAGTATCCAGAGTGCCTGAGCTGTCGTAGATAGCATAAAACTGAAAATGATCCGGAAAAGAATGCAACGAGATATGTTTCAATTTGTTGGGGTTGTCCTATAGGCAGCTCTTTAAGATATTTTACAGCAAGGGGGCAAGCTGCAAGATTGATTTTATTATTTGAGTTTAGGGCGTTGCCAGATCACATTTTCACAAAAATTCAGGACGATCTTTTTGCAACCTGTCATTTTTAGAAGGCCACTGGGCAACAGGTGAATATTGATTGCAATTTCGTATCCACGCCGAGGATCATAGCCTTCTGCGTGCCATTTATTTTCTCCAGCTGCCTTTATATTCCAGAGTACCTTTAATCCAAGGACTTTGCGCTCCTGTTTGGTTGTATCGTGATTTCGGAGGTCCAGAATATCTTGCTGACGTTTCCCGTCGGGTGGTTTGAAGGACTGAAGCTGCCCACACATG
Organism: Pseudovibrio sp. Ad37; assembly: GCF_001623075.1. GTDB lineage: Bacteria > Pseudomonadota > Alphaproteobacteria > Rhizobiales > Stappiaceae > Pseudovibrio. The sequence goes on along the minus strand of NZ_LMCF01000210.1, from coordinate 2,807 downwards.
GTCGAACCACATTGTGAGATGCTGATAATTGCACCTTTAGTTGTTTGCCACAAACCTTGCAGGTCAGAGGCCTTGGCTACTGTTACCAATGAAGTTGAGAGAAAAATAAAGCCAAAGATGAAACCAGAACGGATCATTCCAACCTGCTTGCTTGGTCACCTGCTCAATCTCAGGAGCAGGTGACTAGCTATCACAACAGGCCAGCTTGGGCTTGTTACCTCTTGGCTTAAGGTAAATTTACTTTGTACGGGTCCAGGTGTCGCCTTTACAGAAGATCAGCACGCAGCCTTCAAGTTTCAACTTGTTGCTGGAGACCAGCTCCATTTTGCCGGAGTATGTTTTGCCATCTTCTGCGTTGTAGACCTTGCCATTCCAACTGTTTGTTCCGCTAGGCTTCATGCCAAGAATAGTTCTTGAGCCAATTAAGGAGCGGTCACGCAGCTTTGGATCCGGGTTCTCTGTATCCTTACGTGGTTTTTTTAACCAAACAATGTTGCCGCACAGATTGCCCCCGCACTTGGAGATTTTAATCTTAGCGGTTCCGTTTGCCCGCAGCCAGGTGCCGGTTGCATCAGCCGCAAGCGCTGATGTTGCCATGCCAATTGAAAGTATCGCTGCCAGAGATGACTTCAAAAAGGGTGCTTTCATGGTTCCTCCCAAAACACTGAAGCTTGCTAATAATGGCTTTACCTTATCGTAAAGTTTGGAATGTGCAAGGCAATCAATCAGAGGACTAGACAAGCTCTCTTTGATTTCGATTCGCACAACCCATCAATTCAATCAGTGCGATATCCCTTGGTTTACAGCGTGTCAGAACTGCGTAATTTTTGATTTTAAAGCTGCTTTTTTCGTTTCAATCATGGTTTTTAACCGCCTTTTTAGAGTGTCAAAATCTAATAGTCCGCGACGTCAAATAGATTTCGGGGAGGCGTTGGCTTCCTCTTAACTCATGAAAAATTACGAGCAAATCCACACGAGTTCACTGTGTTTTAGGAGAGAGATTTAATGACTGTGTTGCAGTTTGATGGCGTAATTCATCGGCATGTGAAGCAAAACATATGCGAAGTAGAGTCTCTGTTACGGCGTGGTCTGGATGCGGCATCGGGAAAGGCCGGCGCTTGCGATCTGATCGAAGCACATAAGTGGTTTAACCTTGCTGCTATGCGAGGCAGTACACAGGCAGTGCGGTATAGACGTGAGGTATCTCAGGAAATGTCCAATATGGAGATTGCTGAGGCGCAACGCGCAGCTAGAGACTGGCTTTCTGTACATTGATACGAATTCTACAGTTTGTCGCGGTCGACATGAGACAAGCTTATGACCTGCGGTTTTGGGAAACCTCTCCCAAGATCGGGCCGGGGACACTCGCTTGATGGAGCGCTGTTTCTCAAGACAGCGTGCTGTCTTTCCCACCTGCTTGGGTAAGAGCCCGCTGCCTTGCATTGGTTTTACAATGTTGGTTGCAGTGCGGGGGTGCTAGGGATGTTCATTGTTTAATTATCAAAGAACTCGGGTTTTACCGATAGCCGGGTATCTGGCGTTGGTTTGGATATTGAGGCCTGATTTGATCGCGGTCTATTCCTGTAATGTTCTCCTTGAGAGTTTGTTGGTTGTGATTTGGTTGCCGGGATTAGGCTGATATTTGGTGTTGGCTTGATTTGAAGGCTTGAGGTGTTTTGAGTTTGGCCGTTTGGTTTGGGTGCTGCTGCTGTTTGTGCTTGCTGTATTTTGGGGCAGGGGTGTTTACGGTGAAGTTCCGAAAGTGGCGCGAACGTGCTTCTGGGCCTGGATGAGCTGAGCAGAAGCGAGCGTTTCTTGTGCTGGCGCACGTTGAGTTTGATGAGAAGCTGTTTTTCTGCTGACTTGATTTAGGATGTTGGTTCTGGGATTTGGCCGATGCCGATGCCGATGCCGATGCCGATGCCGATGCCGATGCCGATGCCGGAGCTGTTGTTCGGACGGGGGGATATGTTTTTTGGGTGCGGGAATAAATGTTGGCAGATGGGGAGTAAGTCTGCAGCGGAGCCTTGATCTTGGTTGCTTCTTGAGACTGACCTGATGCAAGGTCAGTTCTGGCCTTTTCCTACTGTTTGGTCCTCCTGTTTGACATAGCAACGTAAGATTGGTGACTTGAACGCAAAAGAGCGCAAAGCGTCGCAAATGGGCTTTGATGTGTTTGCAGGCTGCTGCAGGTTGTCTTTTGTTGTTGTGCTTGGCGTGTGGTTTTGTTTTTTCGGCTCTCGGCTCTCGGCTCTCGGCTCTCGGCTCTCGGCTCTCGGCTCTCGGCTCTCGGCTCTCGGCTCTCGGCTCTCGGCTCTCGGCTCTCGGCTCTCGGCTCTCGGCTCTCGGCTCTCGGCTCTGGAGCATTAGAATGTCTGCCTGTTGTTCTCTCTATATGAAGTGCCTGTTTCAATAAGCGCCTCTGATTAGTGAGGCTTATCTCTTTAACGCCAGCTTAGCTTACTCTGCACTGTTGTGGTTGATGGAAGCGCAGGGGGAGTGTGGCTTGAGGTTAGAGCCTTAGACTTCATTCTTGGCAAGTTGCAGTGTGTTGATCTTCTCCTTCTCGATCTTGTAGCGCTGTGTTGTTTAAGGGCGTTCTTTGTTAGCCAGCTTTTGTGTGTTTGGTGGCGGTCTTGATTGAGTGGTGTGTTTTCCAAGTGTCTGTGCAAATTTTGGATTTGTTAATTTTTGTTGTTTGTTTGGTTGTTATTGGCTTGTTTCTGCGGTTTTAGGGTGTCTGGTGGTGGTGTGTGGGTTGATATATGAAGTTATTGAATTGTTTGAATTTTAGTTTTTGCCCGATT
>NZ_LMCF01000209.1 GCF_001623075.1 Pseudovibrio sp. Ad37 | reverse complement strand
GACTGCCGGCATCGGCATAAGCCATCATGCTGGCAGAGCCACGTTTTGTCCCAAAGCGATCATCAAGTTGCTGAGCCGTTGGCTTGGCATTGCGCTTACAATAGTGGTCCTTTGGTGGGTTGATATTCCCACTGCCGCGGAAAGCAGTAATTTTAGTTCCCGCTGTCTTCTTGAAACCACTATCAATAAGTTTCTTGGCAAAGGCTGAGCGCTCTAAACTGGAAGCTGCCCCCAGAACAACAGCGATAACTGTTTTTCCATTGCGTGTTGCAGAAGTCGCTACATTGAAACCGGAATTACAAATATATCCAGTTTTCAATCCGTTAGCGCCAGCAGTACGCAGAAGGAAGTCTCTGTTTCCAGACCGAAATGTTCTTCGGCCAAATCGAATTCCCGGGTGGCTCACATAAGAACGATACTGCGGAAACTGGCTCCACAGCGCACTTGCAAGCAGCGCCATATCA
>NZ_LMCF01000208.1 GCF_001623075.1 Pseudovibrio sp. Ad37 | reverse complement strand
TGCCGGTACATGCTCCCTTGCCATCCATGGAGATCTTGATCTTCTCACGCTTGAGCACATCGGTGAAGTCTATGCTGGTGAACTGAGAGCCCTGATCAGAGTTGAAAATCTCTGGCTTGCCGTATTTGGAAAGTGCATCTTCCAGAGCTTCGATGCTGAAGGTAGCCTTCATGGTGATTGATAACCGCCAGCTCAGAACTTTGCGCGAGTACCAGTCAATGATAGCGACCAGATAGGTGAAGCCCTTTGCCATGGGAATGTAGGAAATGTCGATGGCCCAGACCTGACTGGGTCTTAAAACCTCCACATCACGCAGCAGATACGGGTAGGTTTTATGTTATGGCGCTGGTTTGGACGTATTGGGTCGTCGGTAGATTGCCTCAATACCCATCCTCTTCATCAAGGACCTTACTCGGTAATCCCCCCATTTATGGAGGAGTTTTGCATTAGAGTTATGCAGCCAGTTTCAGTTTTGTTGCGGGCGAGATGCCGCCGATGGCCATGTTGGGCCGTTGGTTGTTGTAAGTCCAGAGCCATCTGG
>NZ_LMCF01000207.1 GCF_001623075.1 Pseudovibrio sp. Ad37 | reverse complement strand
GGTGGTTTCAACTGGTGGTCGCAACACTTTAATCTTTGAATAAAGATGGAGTGTTCGACATGACGTATCGCCGCCGTATTTACTATTCTGCCGCACAACGAGCCGAGATTTGGGATCGATGGCAGCGGGGAGAATCGATGAGTTCGATTGGCCGCCTGTTTGACCGGAACTCCTCCTCGGTATTTTCTGTCATTTCGCCAACCGGAGGCATCCGCCCCTCTGACCGGCATCGTGGTAAGCTGGCGCTGAGTTTGAAGGAGCGTGAGGAAATATCGCGAGGCCTGAGCATCAACGCATCTTTACGATCTATAGCCCGCCAGTTGAGCCGTACCCCGTCTACGATCAGTCGCGAGGTCCAGCGAAATGGTGGTCGGGTCGCTTATCGCGCAGCAGCGGCTGATCAGGCTGCCTGGGACCGCGCTCTACGGCCCAAGACATGCAAACTCGCTTGCCATCCTTCTTTGAGCCACGCAGTATCGGTGAAGCTGCGCAGCAAGTGGTCTCCAGAACAGATTGCTGGCTGGCTCAAACGTAGCTTTCCAGGAGACGTAAACAAGCAGGTGTCCCACGAGACGATATATCGAAGCCTTTACATACAGGCCCGCGGCGTATTGAAGAAAGAACTGCTGGACCATCTGCGTGCTAAACGCACGATACGTCGGTCCAGACACGCAAGCCTCAAACGGAATAGTTTAGGCCAAATTAAGGATGCCGTTTCGATCAGCAAAAGGCCTGCTTGCGTCGAAGACCGTGCAATACCGGGGCATTGGGAAGGAGATCTGATCGGAGGATCCAAGAATAGCTACATCGCCACTCTTGTTGAGCGGCAAACACGCTATGTCATGTTGATCAAGGTTGCCAACAAAGACACGAGCAGTGTTATCTCCGGGTTGATCAAACACACCCACAAATTACCAAAAGAGCTTTACAAATCTTTGACTTGGGATCGAGGCAAGGAGATGGCAGATCATCTAAGCCTGACATTAGTAACAGATGTTACTGTATACTTCTGCGACCCACATTCACCGTGGCAACGCGGATCAAACGAAAACACGAACCGCTTGCTGCGGCAGTATTTGCCCCGAGGCACTGACTTATCTGTACACACGCAGCCTGAACTTGATGCAATAGCAAGGCAACTCAACCAACGACCCCGCAAGACCTTGCAATATCAAACCCCAGCTGAGAAGTTCTCACAGTGTGTTGCCGCGACCAGTTGAA
>NZ_LMCF01000206.1 GCF_001623075.1 Pseudovibrio sp. Ad37 | reverse complement strand
GGTTCTGGCTCAAATCGCTGATCACAAGATCACCCGCCTCAACGATCTCATGCCGTGGTGTTACGCTGCTAAGCCAGCGTAACAGGGCCTATTTCCGTTTTGTAGGTCGGGTTCGCCGGACGCACACAGTGATGCATCGCCGCCGCGTTATCAACGTCAGGTTTCCCCGATCCGTCACAAGCTGGCTGCTTTTGAAAGCCGTTTATTGGAATGGTATGAACTGGAGCAGAAGCGCCCACGGCGGGAGCGCCGGACAGCCTTACAGCTCTATGAGCAGTTGGTTCTTGAGGGATATACGGGCTCTTATTCTCCGGTTCAACGTTTTATCCGTGATCTGAAGCGAGCTAAACCGTGGTCTGGTGAGGCGTTTATCCCGCTGCAGTTTCAACCTGGGGATGCGCTTCAATTTGACTGGAGTGAAGAACATGTTGTGCTGGGCGGTGTTGCTCAGAAGATAAAGGTTGCCCATTTCCGTCTGTGCCACAGCCGTAAACCCTTTGTGTTTG
>NZ_LMCF01000205.1 GCF_001623075.1 Pseudovibrio sp. Ad37 | reverse complement strand
TCTACAGTTTCAGCGTCGATCAATTGTTTGAGTGTTGTCGTAAGGTCTGATTGCTTGCGCGAGGCCAGCAAGTCTTGTGCGCAGGTCGCCATTCCATGCAGGCGCAGGTGTGTGAGTTGGTCGATCAGAACGTTCATAGGGCGGCCCCCTCATGGCGCACATACAGCGCCTCATAGCGTTTGCAGTTTGCCTGTGGGCGCGTCGTCAAATGAGGATAGTCATAGCTGTGGGGTAGTGGCGTGATCACCGGATCATGCTGCTGATGGCTGGCAGGCGCAAGGTGTTTTGCTCAACGGCCAGTTCACAAGCCGCCTCGACCATCTCAATCCCATGGTCCTGCACCAGCATGAGAAGATCAACAAACTCCCGATCGCCGCCTTTGCTGTCCATGTAATGGTCTTTGATCATGAGCATTGCCTTGGGGAGTTGCCAGTTCGCAAAGGGAGCTCCATCCCGCAAAGCTCCGGGTTTACGTTCCAGCAAAGGCACATAGTGCCAGGGCTCAAAGTAACTGGTATTCCTGGTAAAACCGCGCGTGTGCTGAGCGATTATCTCCTGTCCAGCAACCACCACAATGCGATCAGCATATGCGCGCAGTGAGACGAGCTTGCCAGCAAAATGGGCAGGAACGCTATAACGGTTACTGGCATACTGAACCAGGCAGGTTGAGCGAACACGACCAGTCTTTTCTACATAGCCATCAAAGGCCCGACCTAAGGGGCGTAACTGCGCGCAGTCATC
>NZ_LMCF01000204.1 GCF_001623075.1 Pseudovibrio sp. Ad37 | reverse complement strand
TTTGGCCATCTTGAGGAACAAGTGCTGAACATCACCATTTAAGACATGTTTGCTCGCCAAAGTGACTTTTTCTTCAGGTTAGGAAAGAGTTGCAATGGATCAGACTTTTAGTCTTACGTGGGGACTGTAATTCGACGACCTCACTTTCATCAATGGCTACAATACGCGGACCCGTCTCGGCGTTGCACTTCAACTCAAACACCTTCAGCGCTTTGGTTACTTTGCAGATGAAGATATTCATGTTGGCGAAGAGATTTTAAACTATCTGAGTGATCAGCTCGGTGGAAATCGCCCGGTCACATTTGACTATGACTTTCAAAGCCGTTCTGCACGCCGCCATATGATGGAGATTGTACAGTATCTCGGCTTTGAGCGGATGTCAGATATGCATAGAACTCAGCTAGCACACTGGCTACAATGCGAGCATTGTGGTCACGTCAATGCTGTTGAAGAACTGATTTCGATTGCCTATCAGTGGTGTCTTGAGAAGAAGGTGTTTGCGCCCTCCCGAAAGATCGTTGAACGTGTTGTTCGTTCCGCACGCCGCGAGTTTCAGAAAGAGTTCCTGCAAAATATTGTCAGTCAGCTTTCTCAGGAAGCCATTGTAAAGATGGAAACTTCATTGGTGGAGCCGGATGCTTCGACCGGATTTTCACGCCTGAAAGATGATATCGGTGGGGCTACGCTAGACAACATTCTGACCGCAACTGAACGCCTTCAGTTCGTTGAAGGCTTGCACCTTCCAGAACATGTTCTTAAGGAGGTTGAGCGCTCCTTCATTGACCAGCTCGTGCGACGGGTGAGTGCAGAAACGGCTTCGCAGATGCGTAGACACAGCGTTGAACGTCGATTAGGCCTGTTCACTCTTTATCTGATAGTCCGCAAGTCCCAGATGATTGATCGAGTGATTGACCTGCTGGTGGAACAGATCCACCGGATCAATGCAAAATCAAAGCGCAAAGTTATCCGGGACATCAACCGCGAAATCGAGAAGGTTCACGGTAAGGAGCGCTTGCTGGCAGAGATTGCCGTGGCCTCCATGGAACACCCGGAGGGGCGGATCTGTGATGTGATCTATCCGGTCGCCGGGCAGCAGAAACTATCAGCGATTGTCAAGGAGTACCGCTCAAAAGGAACTCTGGATCGTCAAATTCAGTTTGTGATGCGTGGGTCATATGCCTCACATTATCGCCGCATGCTACCACTGCTTCTGTCTGTCCTGGAATTCAGATCCAACAACGCAGCCTGGCGCCCTGTGCTAGAGGGATTGATCTGTATTACGAAGCTGCAGAAGGCAGGCAAGCGGTTTGCTTCTGAGGATGATGTTCCGATGGAAGCCATTCCAACTAAATGGCGTGGCAGCGTGATTGATGACAAAGGCCGCGTGAATGTGATTTCCTTTGAGCTGTGCCTCCTGACCCAGTTGCGTGAACGAATTCGTGCCAAGGAAATCTGGGTAGTGGGAGCAGATCGTTATCGAAATCCGGATGAAGACCTGCCAAAGGATTTTGCCGAGCGCCGCGACACATATTATGCGGGACTGAAGCTGACACAAGATGCAGAAGCATTCGTGTCTGAAGTCAGAAAGACATTGGAGGATGAGCTACGTCAGCTCAATGCATCCCTGCCTCACAATGACAAGGTCAGGCTGCGTTGGACCGGCAAGAACCGGATCTCTGTCAGTCCGTTTGAACCTGCGCCGGAACCCAAAGGACTGGTCTCTTTAAAAGCGGAAATCACTCGTCAATGGCCGATGACGGGACTATTGGATACGCTTAAGGAAGCTGCCCTTGGAACGGGATACTTGGACCGCTTTGAGACCTCTGCAAGTCGTGAGGTGCTGGCTCACAATGTCCGTGATCAGCGATTGTTACTTTGCCTTTACGGCCTTGGCACAAATGCGGGCCTCAAACGTATTGCCGGTGGTCTCGCCGATATCAGCTATGAGGAGTTGCTGCGTGTGCGCCGCAACTATATTCATCCGGCCGCTTTAAGGGCTGCCTGTGCCCGCGTAGCTGATGCTACTTTGGCAATCCGCAATCCTGTCATCTGGGGTGAAGCCGGAACAGCTTGTGCAGCAGATAGCACGAAGTTTGGAGCCTGGGATAGGAACCTCATGAGCGAGTGGCATGCTCGTTACGGCGGCAGAGGTGTGATGATCTACTGGCATGTGGAACGGCAGGCAACCTGTATCTATTCTCAACTAAAACGCTGTTCATCCTCTGAAGTTGCTGCCATGATTGAGGGTGTTTTGCGCCATTGCACCGACATGGAGATCCAGCGTCAGTATGTGGATAGCCATGGTCAAAGCGTTGTCGGCTTTGCGTTCTGTCATCTGCTGGGATTTGAGCTTGCTCCACGCCTTAAGGCGATCAGTCGGCAGAAGCTGGCATTGCCTTCAAATGCGATGCGCGGTGAACTTGGCAACCTGCTGCCGATCTTGTCCAGCGCCATCAACTGGGAGGAGATTGCCCGCCAGTATGACGAAATGGTCAAGTACGCAGCTGCCATGCAGCACAGAACCGCAGATCCAGAAGCAATTTTACGCCGCTTTGCCCGCTCCGAAGTTATGCACCCAACCTATAAAGCGTTGGCTGAACTGGGTCGAGCTATCAAGACAATTTTCTTGTGCCGATATCTGCGCTCTGAAAATTATCGTCGCGAAATCAACGAAGGGCTTAATGTGGTGGAGAACTGGAACAGCGCCAACGGCTTTGTGTTCTTCGGCAAGGGCGGGGAGATTGCTAGTAACCGCATTGAAGATCAGGAGATCTCGGCCCTGTCTTTGCACCTGTTGCAGGCCTCGCTGGTTTACGTCAACACCCGCATGGTGCAATCGGTGCTTTCAGATCCTGTTTGGGCTGGCCGACTTGCCGCAGAAGATTACCGAGGTCTGACACCG
>NZ_LMCF01000203.1 GCF_001623075.1 Pseudovibrio sp. Ad37 | reverse complement strand
ACGTGCAGGAAAAGAGCCAGGATCAGCTCGATCTGCAAGCTCTGCACCGGGTTCGGTCCCGATTGGTCTCGCGTCGTACCGCCACCATCAACCAGATCCGGGCCTTCCTGTTAGAGCAAGGAATTGCTGTGCGCGCGGGCAGCAGCAGTTTGAGAAACTCTTTGTTCGCCATTCTCGACAATCGCGCCAATGAGATTTCTCCGCGTATGCACGACATACTGATCGGCCTTTATGAAGACTGGCTGTGGCTAGACGAACGCATTGATGCGACCAGTACCGAAATCGAACAGATCAGCAAATACGACGTTGGCTGCCAACTTCTGATGAGTATCCCCGGCATCGGACCCATCATCTCCACCGCACTGGTGGCCGCCATCGGCAACGGATTTGCTTTTGAACGCGGACGAGACCTTGGCGCTTGGTTGGGCCTGGTCCCTCGCCAGTACAGCACAGGAGACAAGCCCATCCTGGGCAAAATATCGAAAGCCGGAAATCGCTATTTACGCATGTTGTTGGTGCAAGCGGCACACGTTTTGATGATGCGACCGAAACTTTGGCATAACTTGAGCTTCGGAGACTGGCTGGAGCGGGCATCCAAGCGAATGCATAAGAATAAACTGGCCGTTGCCTTGGCCAATAAGCTGGCAAGGATCGCCTGGAGTGTATTGTACAATTGCACGGAGTTTGACAGCCATACAACTGATATGGAGGCGATCTAACCAGAACCTCCTTAAAGTTCGCGACAGAGCATAAACATGGAACGGAAGAAAGAACGCACCCAAAGTCAGAGGGCCATAATGGTTCTAAGTAACCTGTCCGCTAATTAGACTGTAGGTACGTGCGTATTACCATCAAGGCCACGGCCCGCGTGCCAATTAACAGGTCGGATACATAGTAGCGACTTCAAGCTTCCAAGTGAAAACTCTCTTGCGAAACGCAGGCGGTCCATACATGTTGGCCCAACACCTCGTTGCACAATACACTGGTGGCTACTCGCTAACGTTAAAATCACCATCGGCAAAGAACAGTTCAATCCATTCAATACCAGAGATAGGGGAAGCAGTGCTTGAAAATAAAAAATGGAATAAAAACCATGCTGCATCTGCTGCGAAGTTAATAAAGTTAGTTTCAGTATCTCCATTTCCATTGCCTGCAAGCTATCTAGACTTCTTATCCAAAAGTGATGGTGGAGAGGGGCCGCTTGCTGTTCAACCATGTTGGCTAATCCTGTTTGCTGCCGAGGAGGTTGCGGATATTGAAGAGAGCGCCACCTACCATGAGTTTTTTCCAGGCCATGTTGTGATTGGTAGCAATGGTGGTGGAGTTGCAATCGCATTGACCTCCGATGCTGAGCGGACAACGACTGTCATTGCTTTCGATACGACTAACATTGATTTGAAAGAAAGCGTCGTATTGCTTGCGCCAACATTTGAAGCATTTCTTGCGATGCTTGAGCATAGCCCCTGATCAGCCCCACTTGAGTGGTCCGGTTTGAAAGTTAGTGCATGACTGGCCTTTGGTCTACTGGAATGATTACTTCAGGAGCCGGTGGGCGGAAGTTCAGCGCACTATGGGGGCGTTTGGTATTGTAGTGTATCCTCCACCTTTCGATGATTATTTGGGCTTCACGCAACGAGTAA
>NZ_LMCF01000202.1 GCF_001623075.1 Pseudovibrio sp. Ad37 | reverse complement strand
GCATATGGAAACGAAACAACTTGAACTGACAAGAAATCAAACATTGGATAATACGCACAAAGATCAAGAAGACTTTTCGTTGCGATTTGAACAGCAGGATACGCCATTTGCTTTTTCCGCTTTACCATTCAAAGCAGAAGAACTGGAACAGGCGACACATATAGAAGAACTACCGCCAGAAAGACGAACGGTTCTTACGATTTTTGCAAAAGTAAGAGGAGTGGGGGGTATCAATAGCTGGGGAGCGGATGTTGAGTCACCTTATCGCATCAGCGGCGAAGAGGACCATGAAATCAGCTTTATTATCCAGTAGCGATCTTTAGATGATTATTTGAAAAACAGAGTTTACAAGACAAAGCTGCTTTATTCTATACGTCATGAACAAGAGAGCAAAAAATTTCTCAAAGTCTTTTGTTCATGACTGTTTTCTTCAATAAAACCAATTGTTATTTTTCTGAAAAACAAAGTTAACTATCAGAAAATTAAAAAAAGTTTCACAAAAATGATTGACAGTCGATTTTTTTATGTCTATACTAG
>NZ_LMCF01000201.1 GCF_001623075.1 Pseudovibrio sp. Ad37 | reverse complement strand
GGCTGCGCTCATACCATGCTCCCCGCAAAGCTGCGCAACGGGAATACCGCTTTCTCCCTGCTTCAAAATTGCAATAACCTGCGCGTCGCTAAAACGAGATTTCTTCATAAATTCAGTCCTCAATATGAGGCAACACTATCTCTACTTTTAAACTCGATCAATTTCAGGGGGGATTACCAGCTGATTCCTGCCTCTATAGCTGGAAGAAATCAGATTTTGATGGCAAGTTTCGGTTCATCAAAAATGAAAGAATTGTTGCTGCCCCTATGGCCAGTTAAGGAGGGTAATAATGCCTAAAGCTGCTCGTGTTAGTGATACTGGGTCAGGACATGGTTGTCATTTCCCGCCCACTCCAATCATCTCAGGTAGTCCTGTTGTGAAAATAGATGGTCTACCTGCCGCTCGTGTTGGAGATTCGCTAAATCCACACGGGTGCCCTGTGTGCCCAGCTCCACCGCATCCACGTTCAGTCTCGGCAGGTTCTTCAATAGTGACCATTGATGGTAAACCTGCTGCCCGCGTCGGTGATGCAATCGGCTGCGGTGGAAGCATCACTTCCGGTTCGCCGATTGTGACAATTGAATAAGGTGCTAGGACTTAGGTAAACATGCTCATTTGTTCGGTGTCTGCAAGAAGGTTTGAGCAGAAGGTTACTAAAAATTCCACGTCAACGTCATGTCAACAACTATACTCAGTTTGAGCTGCATGTGTTCTCTTTCAAAGACGTTGAATGTGTCTGAATGTCGTTTAAGTGCACAAGAGAAATCAGAAAAATATAGGCTATCTCATTGAAATGTAAGAATAGCTCCTGATCAGCCCCACTTGAGTGGTCCGGTTTGAAAGTTAGTGCATGACTGGCCTTTGGTCTACTGGAATGATTACTTCAGGATCCGGTGGGCGGAAGTTCAGCGCACTATGGGGGCGTTTGGTATTGTAGTGTATCCTCCACCTTTCGATGATTATTTGGGCTTCACGCAACGAGTAAAAGGTCTCACCATTCAACAATTCGTCTCGCAT
>NZ_LMCF01000200.1 GCF_001623075.1 Pseudovibrio sp. Ad37 | reverse complement strand
TAAAGAAACATCCAAACCAGCATAGTATTCCATGGTGCTCTCCCATCCTCGCAGCAATATGCTGCGATCTTAACAGGAGCTGACCTCTCATGAAGGACGAGCCCGATTACGCATGCTATTGGCCCGTTCGTCCAGCGAGTAAACTTTTGCGCGCGCAGCTCTTTGCGTTTACAGCAAAAGTTCACTTCGTCCGCAGAAAAGTTGTGCAAGCGCGCAATACAGAGGGTTCACCATGGGATCAATAGGCGCTTATCAAGTTTGAGGCCTTATTGCTCAGGCACAAGTCAAGAATATTTTACACATATCTTGAACACGCCCCATTTAGTCAAGTGCCAGACTATGCCTGTCATTTGGACGAGCTGTGACGAGCTTGGACGAGGATAGGCAGTTTGAAACTCTATCCTCCGATACCTCATCAAGCTGCTTCGTGAACAAATAATTTTCGTTTACATGCAAACAGTTTGGAGATTTCTTAAGTCCTCAGAAACTGTCATACTCATCAAATTCCCCATTCCCCGCGTTATGTGGCAGTATAAATACAGATAATCGGCTGAACACTACACCAGCAACTCTTAATTGATTGCGTCGTTACCACGTTACCTTATGCAGGTAGTGTAGATATCCATATGTAACCAATTAAAAACAGAACGCACCTTGAAATGTTATTAGCGGTCACAAGAACGAAATGGCAGATTGAAAATCTTAAAGATTTAGGATTTGAGTGTATTCGATGTGTCGTTTTTCAGGCAATTCTAATCGGTAGCTTCTTCATTTTTGCGCTTTTCACAACGAGCTACGGTGCTGCCCAAACGGATCGGACAGCCTCGCTCATCCGTATTGAAGGCCCTATAGGGCCGGCCACTGCTGACTATGTGACACGTAGCCTCCAATCAGCACAGGAAAATGGGGCTACGCTTGCCATCATAACCTTAAACACTCCTGGTGGTCTTGACACCGCAATGCGCACCATCGTTCATGCCATTCTGGCATCTCCGGTTCCAGTTGTTGGGTATGTTGCGCCGAGTGGTGCCCGTGCGGCCAGTGCCGGAACCTATATTCTCTACGCATGCCACATCGCTGCCATGGCACCGGGAACCAATCTTGGTGCAGCAACACCGGTTCAGATAGGCGGTGGTTTTCCCGGATCGGGAGGTTCCGACAACGAAGAGGATGAAGAGACAAGTGCGACCCCGTCCTCCTCCTTCAAAGCTATCAGCGATGCGAAGGCCTATATCAAGAGCCTCGCCCAGTTGAGGAACCGAAACTCAGAGTGGGCAGAAAAGGCGGTCAGCGAAGCTGCCAGCCTAACGGCGGTCGATGCTCTTGAGGAAGGGGTCATAGACTTCATTGTTGATAGTCAAACCGATCTTCTTCAGCAACTAAATGGGCGGTCTGTGGAGTTGCTGGCAGGACGGATTAACCTCAATACAGATAATCTGACGATTGTTCCGCTGGAGCCAGATTGGCGAACCGAGTTTCTTTCTGTCATCACCAATCCGAGTGTTGCCTATATTTTATTTCTTATCGGTATCTACGGCATTGTCCTGGAATTTTACAGTCCAGGCATTTTCATCGCTGGGATCACCGGTGTGATCTGCTTGTTCTTAGCGCTCTACGCCTTTCAGCTGCTGCCGGTCAACTATGCCGGACTGGCTTTAATTCTTGTCGGACTTGGTCTTATGATCGCTGAAGCGTTTGCGCCCAGCTTTGGCGTGCTCGGACTGGGTGGCGCCACCGCATTTGTGCTGGGTTCAATAATGCTGATCGACAGTGATACTCCTGAACTGGAGGTATCTCCCATGCTGATTGGGTCGATCGCAGCTGTTAGTGCGGGCGTTTTTTTCGTAATTCTTTATCTTCTCATGCGCTCGAAGGGCCGTGCTGTCGTGACAGGGCGGGAAGAAATGCTCAGCAGCAAAGCCGTGGTTTTAGACTGGAATGGAAGAAAGGGGCACGTCAGGATTCATGGCGAAGTATGGCAGGCAACAAGTACAACGCCTGTAAGGCCGGGCCACACCGTCGAAGTATCGGCTATTGAGGGTTTAACCCTCACCGTCTCTCCCCTAAAAAATGAGCATCAATCATGAACGAACTGCTTAACTATTCCTGGACTTTGATTGTCCTGATTCCGGTCCTGATTGTTTTTTCATCATTGAAGATTTTGCGGGAGTATGAGCGAGGTGTCATCTTCCTGCTGGGGCGTTTCTGGAAAGTGAAAGGTCCGGGCTTGATCATTGTCCTTCCGGGTATCATGCAGATGGTTCGCGTGGATTTGCGCATACGTGTTCTAGACGTGCCTGAGCAGGATGTAATTTCGCGGGACAATGTCTCCGTTAAAGTCAATGCTGTCGTGTATTTTCGCGCCGTGGACGCTGAACGGGCGATCATACAGGTTGAGGATTTCCTTCAGGCGACGACCCAACTGGCCCAGACAACCCTGCGCTCGGTCGCAGGCCAACATGAACTTGACGAAATGCTTGCATCGAGAGATCGGCTAAATTCTGATATCCAGCGTATTCTGGATGAACAGACGGAAACCTGGGGTATTAAGGTGTCAAATGTGGAACTGAAGCACATCGACCTTGATGAACGCATGATCCGTGCAATCGCAAAGCAGGCAGAGGCAGAGCGGCTTCGCCGTGCTAAGGTCATCGACGCGCAGGGCGAACACCAAGCGGCGGAAAAGTTTTTAGAAGCTGCCGCAATTCTCTCCCAGAACAATCAAGCTATGCAGCTGCGTTATCTGACAACATTGCAGACAATCGCAAGCGATAGAAGTAATACGATTGTCTTTCCAATGCCAATGGAACTGATAGGCCGACCTCCCCTGAAGGGTTCTGCAGGAGAGGAAAAATAAGGTAGTGTTTCTGAGTTATGCTGGCTGGAAGGTATCTCTCAAGGGCTCTATTACAGTTGGTCAAAGGAGTTTCTTGAGGTTCACTATTGCATCCTGGTTTGATCCCAGAAACAACTATGGGATCCCTGATAGCCTTTGCTATGGAGACTACAGGCGCCCCGATAGTCAAGAGTAGAGTCGGGCAGGCAGTCGCGGCCTTTGAAAAAAGTTATTACAGAGCGCAATGAGGAAGTACAAGGATAGAGGTGGTTCCGTTTATTTGGACAGGTGAGCGTCTTTTATAAGTGGATCCGCTCCGATTACGCAGCAGCTTGAGTTATGTGCTGCGGGTGGGTGCAGTAAGCCTGATCCGGGGTATTCCAGTCAAGCGATGAATGTGGGCGCTTCTGGTTATAAAAGGTGA
>NZ_LMCF01000199.1 GCF_001623075.1 Pseudovibrio sp. Ad37 | reverse complement strand
TAATTCAACAACTTGTTCAATATATCCAATACCAACATTACCTATCAACAGAAAGTGTTCCTTATAAATTATTGATCAGTCTTCTGACCGAACAAGATGAAAATCTTGCAGCTTTTTGCAATCGCCAATTTATCAGCCGCTCAACGTGTTTTCGGCAAACAAAAAAATTGGCTGAATATTTGAAGGAATACAATATCAACTTGAATTTATCGAATCTTACCTTATCTGGTTCTGAAATGCTGATTCGCATCATCTTTTTCAATTTCTTTTGGTTTGTTTCATTAGGGGAAAGCCTGGATAGCATTCCTTACAGCCAAGAAGTTCGTGCATTGATTTATAAGCACGAAGGATCGCAACACAAGAATAAGTTTGATTTAGGAAAAAAACAAGCCAGCCTCCATTGCCTGATTTGTTTGCTGAGGATCGAAAATAATCATTTTACGGATATCTATAGATTATCAAGAGATTCCTTTATTCCAAGCGAAGCAAACATTGACTTTTTTTACGACTTCTTCAAAATTGCGAATCTTCGTTTAGATATCTTAGAGG
>NZ_LMCF01000198.1 GCF_001623075.1 Pseudovibrio sp. Ad37 | reverse complement strand
GGCCACATCGCCATCCCCCGCATCGGTCACGAAGTCATCGTAGACTTCCTCGAAGGCGACCCAGACCAACCCATCATCACAGGGCGGACGTATCACAACAATAACAAGAGTCCCTACACCCTGCCGGACTTTAAAACGGTTATGACAATCAAGTCGGATACTCACAAGGGTGTGGGTTCGAACGAGTTGCGGTTTGAAGATCAGGCCGGGATGGAGCAAGTATATGTCCATGCCCAAAAAGATCAGGACATCGTTGTCGAGAATGACCGGCGTGAACATATCCGGCATGACCGGCATCAGATTGTCGAGAACAACCGACACCTGCTGGTCAAGAACAACCATTATCAGCACATAGCAAAAGATGAATATCGTCGCATTGATAATGAGACGAACTGGATCTTCGGCGGCAAACTGCTTTTCAAGGTCTATAACGCCCTGCATACAACGGTTTACGGGGCTGTTGTGAACAGTTTTCGTGCTAACCGCTCCACCATGATCAAGGGATCGGACAGCCTCAAGGTTGAAGGAGGCTCGACGACAACCATTTTGGGCAAGACCACGGTCAAGGCACCCAATATTGTTCTGGAAGGCACCGAAGAACTGACCATCAAGGGTCCGGGTGGTTTCGTCAAGATTGATTCCGGCGGGGTTACGATTGTCGGCAACAAAGTGAAGATCAACCAGGGTGGTAGCCCGGGCACGGCGGCGGATGCCGCCCCACCACCGGCTGAAGAGCCAACGGACCCGAAAGCTGCTGAGCTTGCAACCGACCGGGGATACAGGTGATATGGCGTTGTCCTATACCAATATCCCTGACCATGTCAGCTGGGATGATCTGGCATCTCTTCGTGATGAGGGCAGATTGTTTGCTCTTGTTGATGCCTGCGGGAACAAGGATGTTCCTGGACATGTGGCTGATTTGAAAGAGGATGGCTTTTGTCTCTATGAGGAGCTGGCCGAGGATTATTACAATACGGAAGCGCCCCATCTTGTCCGACCCAAGGACGAGATGTGGGAGCATATTGTTAGCCTGACGCAAAGTGATGATGCTTGGGGCTTCTTTCTCGAGACATCTGATAGGGTTGCTACGTCCCGTCTCGTTCAGCATTGGCGGAACTGGGTAAATGTCTATCCGCCCAAAGGGAACACAACTGTTCTCTTCCGTTTTTATGATCCGCGCCTTCTCGAAACATTTTTGAGCTCAATGACACCAGAAATGGCCCAAGCCTTCTGTGGTGATTTAGGGGCTTTCCATATCGCACCGAACAGCAAGGACAAACGCTTTTATACCTATCGCATCAATCACACCGAAGAAGCCGGGATTGCCAGCCTTCCGCCCTACCGGGTAGGTGCCAGGCAGTTCGAAGCATTGCGGGGCAAGCAGACTGAGCTTCGGCATGAACGCATTTTGGATTTTCTGCGTAAGGGCTTTGGTGAAAAGTTGACTGACCGCGGTGATAAGGACTTGCTAGCACTCGTTGCAAGATCGGAGAAAACCGCCAAAAAGCTTGGATTTGAAATGGAACGGGACAAGGTGAAGTTCATTGTCCTGACGACTGCTTTTGGTGAGGGCTTCCACGAAAATGGCGTGCTGCCAGAGGCGAAGTCCATTCTTTCCGGGCCAGATTTTATGTCCGGGCAATCAAAAATCGAACGATTGACGCAGGTGGCCAGGCGCAAGGATGCGTCCAGGCTGGGTGCAGCATAGGGCAGGGGCAATGACACAGGCAGAAACAGCAGGCGGTCAGCCAACCGGAGATGTGATTGACCTGGCCGATCTTGACTTTTCGACAGTCAAGGAACACCCGGACAGGATTTGTGACCATTGTCCGAATGCATTGGCCGTTTTTGTTCATTATGAGGATTTTTTTCCGTCTCCAGGGGCTCCGTTTCACTTGATACTGGAGGGGGGAGCGGAGACCAATGGCACCTGTGGTGACAACGGCATGGTGGCGATATATGGCCTGCCAAACGAGGCTGCCATGGTGCTGGCCGGTGAGGATGCCATTGAATACAAGCCGGAAAACCAGCAGAAGCGGAATCCAGATTATCTGATAAACCAGGATATTGTTCGTGCGCGTCTTGCGCGGGATGAAGCGGAGCGCATGCGCGACGAGATTGACGGTACTGCGCTTGGTCGTCTGTTTGGTGGGCTGGACGATGATACACAGCGAAAAGTCAATGAATATAAACGGATTGAGGAAAATGCGAGAAATACCCTACGGAAACTGGATGCTGATGATGAAAGCTGGTTTGGCTGGATATGGGGTGCGCTGCAAGGAGAGTGGAATGACAATCCGACAACCGGGCAGATTATCTTCGATGCAGCGCTGACGGCCATTCCTATTATCGATCAGGTTGGCGATCTCAGGGATGTTTCTGCGATTGTGCTCAAGCTTTGTGACAGCAAGGTGCGGGAGGAAGAAGGCTGGTTGCTGTGGCTATCGCTAGGTATTTGCACCATCGGGCTGGTCCCTACTGTTGGATCGGTCGTCAAGGGGGTTTTCAAAACCATTTTCAATGCCTGCAAACCGTTTTTGAAGGCGACAGGCGATTTCCTGAAATCCTTCAAGAAGGCCGCATCACCAGAAATGATCAATTCCGTCATGGCTGTGGCGCGCTTCTTTTCTTCCGGCAATGCCGTCAAATGGCTTCAGGATCTGGCAGCCGATTTTCAGAAACTGATCAAGGAGGCTATGGGCCTCTTCAAAAAGTTTCTGGCTACGATGCAGCAACAAGCCAGTAAGGCGCTGGCAGAAGCACGGGCAAGCTGGACCTTGTGGGGATTGCGTGACACGTCCGGGTTGATCAAAGCAGCGGAACTGGCAGTTAGCAAGATTGTAGAATTCGCATCCAAGGCAGTTGGTATGGTCGAAAAAGCACTCGGAAAGCTCGACGATGTGTTTCAGGAATTTGTTCGCAAGATCATCAAATTTGCAGTTGGTAATCTGCGTGATGAAGACACGATCCGGGCTCTGACAAAAGATGCGGTGACGATTTTTAAAAATGCTGCGGCTAGTGGTGCGGCGGCTGGTGGAACGGCCTCCGCACTCCAAGCCAGTGCGCCGAGCTAAAAGGAGAGAGATATGGCAAAAGCTCCTTCATCAGCAGCTCGAAATGCTGGTCAGTCCGGATTGATCGCTGGTCGAAAAGCAGGCGGAGAAGCCGCCAGGCTGAACGGGATGACCAATATCAAAAAGAATGGCAAAGCTCCCGATGTTATTGACAGTTCAGCTGACGCAGCAAAAAAAGCAGAGCCTCCTAAAAAAAGTGTGCTGGATGATCATCCAAATGCAAAGCCCATAAGCGCGAAGGATCTTGAGGAAAAACTCGGTCGTCACAATGCTGGCACCAACGCACCTAAGTTCAAGGATTGGGAGGAAAGTGGTGGCTGGCTGAAACACGACCCTGATACAGGGGCTGTGATCTATGGCAAGAATATGAACACTTCGACAAAGGGGAATATGGATGTTGAAATCCCCTATGTGAATGGTAAACCAATCTTCGACGACTTTACAGATTACACGACGCAAATTCGACCTTTTCAAGGTGATCGAGTCGATGATTACTATGAAGCTAATAAAAAGCTCATGAATGAAAAACGGCAGAAGGCGGAGGAAATCGGTGTGGTCAAGAAAAAAAAGAATGAGGCAAAGAGGTCTAGACCCCAAGCCAAGGGTGATACGGGTAGACAAAAATACGTTTGGCACCATCATGAAGATGGAACGTCTATGTTGTTGGTCGATTTTGAAGTACACGATCTATTTGATCACGCTGGAGGACACTCTGGGAAATGAAGTTTTATCGACGTACAGCTGAATAAAGGGGTTAATGATGCAAAAACTTTTCTTCTTGAGCGAGTTTGAAACTGGCGATGTAACACTTTTTGATAAATGGGCGGAAAAACATTTTGGTGTTGGTTTACCAGATGATTTTCTTTCTTTCTTGCAAAAAAATGGCATCGGAGCAGACCCCATACCGTGTCAATATGATGGCAAGATTGGTATGGATCGGATGAAAATCGAAGAGTTTTATGGATATTTCCCGCCTGATGATCAGCAATCCATACAAACCCAAACTAATAAAGCTGTCGTTAATGATCGCATAAGTGGTGATATGTTGTTGTTTGCCTACGGTGGAGGGGGGCATTTGAAGTTTGCTTTGGCGATAAAGGAGCCACACAGAGGTAAGGTTTTTGCCTTTGTTGATAGTGGTGTTTATCTGGAAGGCGACCAGGCTAGGCTGGAAAACGGAGCTCTGCATCTTGCCAACACATTTAGCGAGTTTATTGATGGTCTTTTTGCAGATGAAGACGACCTTGATGATTGGGAAGATTCTATGGATTACTTACCTGATGAAATTAAAGAGAAATTTGGTTCTGGCTCATAAAGCGTAACGGCGTGTTGTTGGGTGAATAGTGCAGGCTGGTGCGGGTATGCATAAAGTGAAATTTAGGAGCCCTCTTCCCAGTAAAGGCCTGGAAAGGGGTATTGCCTATCACGAGAATGCATTTGGGTTCAGTTTTCAGGATCACGAAAGCCTGAAGCAATATTTGGCATTTTATCGGAACTGTGGGGCAGGTTATTGGCCTCTTCCTCACCGCTATGAAACAAATCAAGGTTCTCTACTAATTACGTTTTTTGCGAATCTTGCTCCACATCCAGAATATTCATTTGATGACGACGGAGATTCTGTTTTCTCTTGTACAAAAGCGCTTGAAGGTTCGATGATACGAGGTAATGTCAATGACGCCCTTATCATTGCAGGCGGAACGCATTTGTCGATTGGATTGGTTATCAGGGGCAAGTGTATTGGTAAGGTGTTTGCGCTTGAGGATATCAAGCCTCTAGTTCTTGATGATGAGATGGATGACATACCCTCTGATATTGAAGGCATAACCAAACTCGGCGATAGTTTTGAAGAATTTATCGATGCCCTGACAGCAGATGAAGAGGAAATTGAGGAATGGGAGGAGGATCATGGCGAGTAATTTTACCGGATTAACTTTTTTGATGTAGGCAGGTAAAGCTTTGCAAAAACTTTTCTTCCAGAGTGAATTTGAAACTGGCGATGTAACGCTTTTTGATAAATGGGCTGAAGATTATTTTGGTATTAAGTTACCAGAAGATTTTATAGATTTTATAAATAGTAATGGTGTTGGAAGAGAACCTATTCCTTGTCGGTTTGATGGAAAAATCGACATGGAAGAATTGATTATTGAAGCGTTCCTTCGGTTGTCTCCTTCTGATAATTTAGCATCTATTCAAGCTAGTACCGATCGGGCTATTGGCGAAGACTGGATAAGTGATGATTTTGCTATGTTCGCTGAAGGAGCTGCAGGTCATTTAAGCTTTGTCCTTGCTGTAAAAGGGCCGCATAGGGGCAAGGTTTTTGCCTTTGTAGATAGCGGTGTTTATCTGGATGGAGACCAGATCAGGCTGGAAAATGGAGCTTTGCATCTCGCCAATACATTTAGCGAGTTTATCGATGGTCTTTATGCAGATGAGAACGACATTGATGATTGGGAAGATTCTATGGATTACTTACCTGATGAAGTCAAAGAGAAATTTGGTTCTGGCTCATAAAGCCGATCGTCGTGTTGCTGGGTGAGTGGTTTAGGAATACAGGACTTGCAGAAGATTTTCACGTTAATAGAAAAGCCATAACTGGTTGCATCCCTGAAGATACTGCCACGAGGTTTGGGAATTAAAAATAATGCCTCATATCGATCCGATTGCAAAACCTGCTGATGAAAGGGAAATTAAAGCCTTTAAAGCGTGGGCTAAATATCCGGTTCCTGATGATTATCTTGCTTTTTTGAGAAAGTATAATGGTGGATATCTGGCTGGAGTTAGACCCGGTTTTTATAACAGGGATGATGAAACGGTGGCCTGTGTTTCAAAATTTCAGCATATTTCTAGTGATCCTGAAAAATGCATCAATGATCTTTTTCGAAAGAATTTTTCCTTTTCCGATGTGATGATTGAAACTGATGATATTCGAGACAACTATTATGCGCCTGATTATTATATCAAAATTGCAAATGGTGCGCAGCATGAACATATATTGATGGACCTGAAAACAGGCCGTGTTTTTGGTTTTGATGATGAGACAGAAGAAGAGCTGGAAACAACGGAAGAGTTCCTAGAAGAATGCTTATTTCTTGCAGATAGTTTTGATAGTTTTTTCTCGCAAATTGTTGATGAACTGACTGATTAAATTTACCTGAAATTTGCTTGTCTAATGAATTTGCTGCGCAATGATGAGCAGAGCAAGCTTTTAAAAGGCGCCTGAAAACCAATGGCACCACAAGGGGGTAGCAAAGCGAAATAAGAAAATGCCAGTTTACTATGCAAAAAACATTGAAATGGATTTTTCAAGATTTGGTAATGTTCTTCCGTTTGAAGAGGACGATGTTGCTCGCCTTTTGAATTTGTCCGATCAGATTGAGCCTGGTTTTGTTGAGTTCTTTAAAAAGAATAATGGAATCGAATTGTGCCTAATCTATAAAGATGATTACGCCTTGGCTGATATTTCATCTATTCAAAGTATTCCAATAGTTTGGGAGAAGAATAAGTCTGAATTTAAACACATGGCGAATTATATTCTGATTTCCTATGGACCGACATACCATGAGGAATTTTACTATAAAATTCGAGGTAATCAGGCTCGGAGTGTTTTTCTTTTAGATCATTCAAATGAAGTGCATTTCGATGATGAGAGTTTTGAAGGGAAAGGCGTAACTCATCTGACTTCTTCATTCGATGATTTTGTTAAAAATCTTTATTATGAGGAATGATGCCTCTTATCGATCTGACTGTGCAGCCTGCTGATGACAGGGAAATTGAAGCCTTTAAAGCGTGGGCTAAATATCCGGTTCCTAATGACTATATTGCTTTCTTGAGGGAGTGTAATGGCGGATATCTGACGGGGGAGGATCCATGCTTTTATAACAGTAATGATGATACGGAAGCCTGTGTTACGACTTTTATGCATGTATCTGAAGAAATAGATAAATGTATTAATAAAATATTTGAAAAGCGTTTCGCCTCTTACTCGGTTCCTTTTAATACTAAAGATATGAGAAATAACTATTTTGCTCCTGATCATTACATCAAAATTGCGGATGGTGCGCAGCATGAACATATAGTGATGGATCTGAAAACCGGCCATATTTTTAGTTTTGATGATGAAATAGAAGAAGAACTGGAAACAACAGAAGCATTCTTGGAACATTGCTTATTTCTTGCAGATAGTTTCGACAGTTTTTTCTCGCAGCTTGTTGACGAAGGGCCAGAGTGAGTTTGACTGAAACTTGATTGGCAGTCGAGTTTGCAGTGCTTAGATGAGTGTCTAGTTCAGAGTCGACGTGCAGACTATAAAATCTGGATATCCAGATTTAAACGAGCACTAGATACGGGAATTTCCTATCATGGAAAGGCGTTCGAGTTCAGTTTCCAGGATCATGAAAGCCTGAAGCAGTATCTACGTTATTGCAAGGAAAGCGGAACAGGATCTGGCCCTCTGACGTGCCTTTTTGAGAAGGGTAATGGATCTTTTTGTATTGAGTTTTTCGCGCGTCTTGCTCCGCATCCAGAGTACGGGTTTGCGTCGGCCACCACTGTTGTTTTTTGTCAGGGCTCGTTGCGGGCTTCATCGGATTTTGATTTTTTGATTTTGAAGGAGAGGCGAAATGCCAAAAGCAGCACGATTGGGAGATATTGGGTCAGGCCATGGCTGTTTTCCCCCGACACCGGCTATTAGCGGTTCCGGCGATACCTTCATCAACGGCAGAAAGGCCGTGAGGCTGGGTGATGCATTTGCGCCGCATGGCTGTCCCCAATGCCCTCCTCATCCACGTTCCCTGTCTGCCGGATCTGCTACCGTGTTCATCAACGGCAAAAAAGCAGGTCGTGTGGGGGATAGTATCTGCTGTGGCGGCTCTGTTTCAGCCGGCTCCGGTGATACCTTCATTGGTGATGTGGGAATGGGTGGTTCTCTGAAGAGCTGCATGAAAGGCGCAAAGGATAATGCATCGCCCTTGCTGGATCCGGGTTTGAGCAGGCTGGAAGATCCTGCGTCGGTCGAATTACTCGCCTTCAAGGAGGCTCTGTCTATGCCAGTGCCTGAGCTAGGTGCATTCGTGCAGGATCAGCTCGTTTCAATTCTGGAAAGTGGAATTCAAGACATCCTTTCCCACCATGTTGCCTTGCATCTGCCCCAAGTTGGGCTGGAGGGCCTGACAAGTAAAGCTCTTGATGCGCTCAACACTAAGGTGTTGCAGAGCGACGCTCTGATTGGCGCTCTGAAAGGGAAGGTGCCGGAAGTTACCTCTCAGGCTGTCTCCCGTGTTACTCAGAATTTTTCCGATGCCGTGTCGTCCGCGATCTCGTTAGGGGAGCCACTGTCTGCGACCTTGCCGAATATTCCAGATAATCCGTTAGTGGGAGGATTGCATGATCTGGCCCAATCCGGAAACCCGGCAAAGCTGGATTCTGTATTGCGCCCGCAGGCCTCGGATATGTGTGTAAAGCTCATGGCAAATGCCTGTGGTCTCTGAGTTTGCCCGAACGTAGTTGAAGTTTAATCGGTCTTCACGCCTACACAAATTGATTTTAAGGGTGCAGACACGAACATGCATGCAAGAAACAGGTCGGATTGGATCTGTCAAAGCGAGATTAAAAGAGAAAAATATGACTGTATCAAAGACAGCTAAACCCAGTCGGGTACGTGACTGTTACATGGCAAACCAGCATGCAGGGCATGTCAGAACTCCAAAGGGGTTTACCTGGCACCATGATGGCGCCAATCCGGGTACATTGCAACTTGTCGATTCCAGCATGCATAACGCCTTTCCTCACTCCGGTGGTGTTTCGGTAATCAAGGAGCAACTGAAGAATGGCTAAGGCAGTGATATTGGACGCTTCCACCGGGCTTGATGAAGCAGGTCTTGCAACTTTGGAAAAGAAACTGGGGCTCACTCTACCAGCAGATTATCGGTCGTTTTTGTCTCAGCGAAATGGCGGCAGACCGGTACCAGAATGCTTCTCGTTTCTTGATGATGATGGCCCGTATAGCGACTCTTTGGTGGACTGGTTTTTGTCAGTTGGAACTGATGATCCGTCGGATTTGCTGGAATATTACTCCATGTATGTTGAGGAGGAGCGTGTTCCATCCCATATGCTTCCCATTGCGCATGATCCGTTCGGTAACCTGATCCTGCTGTCCTTGTCTGGAGATGATGCAGGCGCGATATATTTCTGGGATCATGAAAATGAAGGGGACGCTGATTACAGCAATCTGAATTATATCGGGAAAAACTTGGATCATTTCCTTGAACGTCTCTTCAGCTTTCAGGGCTGACATATGTCCATACTTTATGACCTTTATGATTATCGGGGGCAGAGGCCTGGAAACACCCGGCTTGTGGATTCAATTTTCAATCCTCTCTCTGGTGAGGCGACCTTTTCCAGAACTGATCTTTATTATCCGGGAAAAATTCCCCTCTTTTTGACCTCGACCTGGCAGTCCATGTCACTTTTCAACGGACAGACTGGCGAGGGATGGATTGATAACTGGAGCCTGTATGTTCTGCCGGGCCCGGAATGGTTGAGCCTTCACCTGCCAACGGGTGAGATAGCACGTTTCCAGATACCCTGGTCCGGGGGAATTTCCACCAATCCTGTTGTAAAGGACTGGAAGCTTGAAATCCTGAATATGCGCCCGACCTTTCGGGTAGCAGGGGGATTGTTTTACGAGTTTGGTTTGTCGAACGGTAAAAAAGTTTTTCTGCGCAGGCTATATAATGAAGCTGGCGATGAAATCCGTTTCAAACGATCAGCCTACGGAAATTTGACCAGTGTTTCCCGCAGTGACGGGCTGCATCTTGATATTCATTGTGATGATTTGCAGATCAATCGGATAAGCGAGCGGGATCGGGTAACCGGTCAACTAAAGGATGTTGGTTCCTATCGATATGATGATGGCAGGCTTGTACAGGTTCGCTCGGCATATGCCGGAGAGTGGGCCTATATGTATAATGACGACGGGAAGCTTACCCACCGGGTGAGACCTTCAGGTGCGTTTGAAGCCTTGCAGCTAGATAGTGATAACCGGCTTTTGAATAGGCGCTTCAGGCATGGCATGGCGCCCTTGGAATGTGCCTATCCGGCCACTGACACGACGATAATCCGCCGTGGTGGAGATGCAATAACCGAATTCAGCATTGATTGTGACCAGGCCGTTCTTTCCTCTTTCAGGTTGGCAGATGGGCGAACCGTCACCTATCACTGGCAAGATGGCCGCTTGCATCGGGTGGAGGCAGGTGAAGATACAAGTCTGGAATTCTCATATGAGGATGAATGGGGCCTGCTCGCGTCAATAGAGGATGGTGATCAGGAGCTTTTGAGAATTGGTTATGACGATGCCGGAAATCCGCTTTCGATGAATTTCCGGGGTCTGGAATGGTTGCTGAAGTATGCTCAAGATACGAAAGCCCTGTCGGAACTTAAAACGCCAGATACCAGCTTCTGCTTCACAGACGGGGTGATACAAACACCTCGATTAGCCCGATTTTCTCCATCAGAATTATTCGGTTCTTTGGCTGAGATTGTACGAAAAAGGCCTTTGTCGGTAGCCGGTCTCATTGAATTGCCGCAGTCTGTTCAAGAGGGTAGAGCTGAGATATTGCTTGCCCATATGCATGATATTCTTTCGGCTCCTGTTGAAAGAACCACCTGGCGAGCAGCTCTTTCCGGGGATCCTTCTTGTATTCATGTAGACCTGCCTCATAATCTTCTGGACCGTATGTCCAGTTTGTTTCATGCGGCTTTTCTGGGGGTATCTGAGCCTTTGTTGTCTCCTTTTTCCTCCAATGTGGTGCCTGCATCGCATCTTCAGTTTTACCATGCTGATAATCACTCTGATTTTGTCGAGATTGGAACCGAAGTTATTGGTCGGGATGTCTTTGGTCGCCCGGTCGGTTTGGAGGATCGCTCCGTCGAAGTGGGTTTCAGTCGTTCCGGGTTTATAAATGGTCTTGCAGTTGCAGGTAGTTCCGAAGAATGGACCTTTTCCTCAACGGGTGCTGATGTGTTTGACATTGCCCGAACAGCTCATTTGGCAAGATCCGAACAATCTGATGGAAACATCAAAACCAGTGTCCATCAATGGGATGCAAACTTGACTGACCAACCTCAGCAATCGCTGGATGCTGCGTTTGATGGCGTTGGTCGCCTTTGCAGTTTGACCGATGGTCAGCAGGTTCTCAAAAGAAATTATTTGGGAACACTTCTTGAAACGGAACAGATTGACGACAGGGTTTTTCGCTACACCTATGATGATACTGGTCGGTTAAGTGCTGTTACAAGTGATCACTTTTTTGCTCAGATTGAGAGGGCCGAGGGTTGCGACATCCTAAAACTGAATGGGCAAAAATTTAAATGCTATTCAGATCAAAGCTGGCAAGTTATCGACGATCCTGACCACGCGATTTTTCGATTCAATACCGAAACTGACTATGTAACCGGAATTGTCCAATCGGGGACTATTGATAATCAGCATGGCATTCAAACCAGTTTTTCAAGGAGATTTTCCGACAAGGAAGGCGAATGCATCGACGCTTCAGGAACAGATCGCTACACATTAAGAGCAAATGGGTTTGTCTGCGAAAGTGCGGGTTTCTACCTAAATGTGAACCAAGTGGATGATTATTTGAGGATTGACTTGAATGGTCAGGAACTGCTGATCACAGATCATGGTGACCGGTTTGCTCTGGAGTCCAAAGGTCGAGAAGTGGCATTTAATACTCAGCATAATCCTGCTGGGGCTATTCAAACCGTGACGCTCGTTGCGGATGACCGGGATATTCTATGCTACGAATTTGATCGTGATGTTGTTGGTAGGGTTAAGTCCATTCGATTTTCCAACTTGCTTCCAGGATTTTTGCAAAACTCAAGGGCAAGTAATCTTCATGATGAGGTAGATCTGAATTATACTCTTACGGGTCAGATTTGTGATGTCAGAATGAAGGAAATCGGGGGAACACGACGCTTCTGTAGCCCTTATTATGCTGCAGGACATCACTGGTTTATGATTCTGGATAATGAACCGGTTTCGTGTCTACCCTGTATGAATGGGGTGCTGCTCAGAACCGACGATAAGACACGCTATACCTTTCCCTTCGATCACACTCTTTTCGGTGCTGATGCTTCTTCGCGAATAGCCGTACGTATGTCAAAACTGAACAGCTTTGGAATGTTTAGTGGTATGTTTTATGTCCTGTCGCGGCTGCAGGTTCTCGATAACTTCTTTCCTTTTGGTCAATTGATCCCCGAAGGTCTGATATGGCCTCAAATACCGTTCTGGAAGGGACCTTACGGGGCGCCATCAAGTTAACTCTGACCCCAGTTTTAATGAGTAAGCGAGGACTATGACCTCAGTTCCGATCAGTTACAAGCACCACCGGTTTCTGCCTTAAATCATTGCCCACTGTTGTGAATCGGCATGCAAAATTGACCCGGTTAGGTGGGTTATGAGCGTTTAAGATTGACCCACCTGTTTGTTAGGATCCGTGCATTTAGCGCGGGGCATGAACGGGTGATATTGATGGAAAGTGCAGCCAAGATCCGCCGTCTTGTTTTACGGGATGGTCGAAGTGTCCGGTCGGTCAGT
>NZ_LMCF01000197.1 GCF_001623075.1 Pseudovibrio sp. Ad37 | reverse complement strand
GACTGTAGGTACGTGCGTATTACCATCAAGGCCACGGCCCGCGTGCCAATTAACAGGTCGGATACATAGTAGCGACTTCAAGCTTCCAAGTAAAAACTCTCTTGCGAAACGCAGGCGGTCCATACATATGGCCCTGTTTACATAGATGCTGATTTCAAAAGTAAACATCCAACTCAGTTGACAATTTTTTTGATGCGTCAATTTTGACGCGTTAAAAAGAGAGGGTTTAAAGATGCAATACAATGCAGAACGGTTCAACTCAACGTTTAAAAAAGAAACGGGGGCGGCTATCTGGGAGTTTCTGACTGAACGGGAGAACATTATTCGCATGGAAACAGCAACGTATTTGTCACGCCCTGCGATAGAACCAATGTCTCCTTTGTTAGTCCAGCGATTTGGCCATAAAATTTCAAATGACCGCATCAAGCAAATGATGGGGCATATGGTTAGACAGATCATGGAGCAGCGCGGCTACAGACTACAGCAGGGAAATGTAAAGATCACCAGCGACGAAAATATCTTCTCAAGAGCATCACGTTATATTGCAGTTCCAGAGGTCACAAAATGACAAAGCATAGTGAAATAATCGATATTATTAGCCTTTGTTCTGATGCTGAAAAGCTCAAAAACTGGATCACCAATGCAGAACGCAATGGGGCAGAAGGCGTTGCGGAGGCAGCGCGGCGGAGATTGATTGAGATAGTAGCCGGAACCAACGATGATAGCTCTAGCGATCCCTTACACTTAGATTTCTGGAAAAGCATAATTGCGCTCGAATTCGTATTGTCCGGAGAGCGAGGCAAGACGATCCGCCTTAGTCGCACTCGACAAAAGATATCCCGTGTGGGTGTTCAGAAAACACTCACCGACTTAACGCTTAAGCCAACACCGTCGGAGGGCTATTATCTTCTTCGCGATAGGAACATGTTGGATTTGAGTGCCGAAGCTGTTGTCCTTCGTTTTCCCAGTCATTTTGAAGAAGAAGTCTTGCAGGCGGCACGGACCAGACTAGAAACACATTGCGATGAGAAAGTCTAAAGCGTTACCAGTTTGAGCACTAGCTTCTGGTCATGGTGTTGCGAATATACGAACTTTGCGCACCGATAGGCATGACCAAAAATAGCCGGCAGATCACGTCAATAAAAGTCTACCTCAAATTTGGCTCAATCAAAAGTTGAATGGGCTTAAGGTCCACTAATGGCCCATTACATGCAAGTTCAAATGGATGACGCGCTGCTAGCTGCAGAAAACAAAAAACACCCGTTCCTAGAGATCTCAAGGAATGTCACGCGGATAGAGCATTGGCAAAAAAGCGAGCACTTTTTGCCATGAGAGATTGCTGCCTCAGATCGAAAAGTTGAAGCACAGTGCTTTGCTTCAAAGTGACACAAAGTCTGGTATCCGGGAAGGACACATCCGTTTACTATATTTTGCAGGATGTATACATCTGAAATATCTTTGGCTAATCGCAAGGGCAACACCTTTCAAGAGGATAAGAATGCGTGAGTTAGAAGTATTCGATGACGTGAATTTTCGACTTCTTCGTTTAGCAGCTCGGATTAAAACTGAACCGACGAAGAGGCACAAAAATCCACGTTCCCATGAGGTTGTTTCGATCATCGATCAACTGATGAACCAAGGAATTTACGTCGAAGAGTTTACTCATCTTGAGGATCCGGACGTAAGCTATTACGAGCTACAGCCATGGCTAGAAAAATTCTTGCTAAGACTAAACTGGCGAGTTCTGAGCGATGAAGAAGAATTTCGTTTTTTAACTGCGCTTTATGCCACCATCGGTAAAACAAGCGACTTGCATGCTTATTACGCTATAATCCGATGGATGGAAGAAGTTGGTGACGAACTGGATCACAAACTCAATCAGAAGTTCGTGGCTGATAGTATCGGGGCCGAGCGCATCTACGGCTGCTACTACTCTTACTCAGAGATCACCGATGGAGATCTTATCCCTAGCGTAAAAGACCCGACTGCTCATAACTGGGTGTTGGAGGGGGAGTTTCGCCCAATATTGGTCTTTGAGGAATGGTTAGCTAACCATCCAAATGATTTTGAATGTTGTCGGCCGTTTAATGAAGAGCTATTGAGCAACCTTGCCAAATAGGGCATTAAACTTATGTGGTTGTCTTTTAATGATGGTAGCTATGCCCCCCTTTCGTTACCAATATTCACGTAATTATGTGTGGTAAGGGCGCTTGAAACAGAGGTATTATCGTCATCAATAATGTCTATTACAACCCATGATGGAACTGCGTGAATGGCGGCTGTTGGCCCGTACTCACAGCTATTCTCGATATGTCTCGGAATGGCCCTTTGCCCTCATTTTTAGTGTGTGGCAGCGTGACCTTCCTGCTAATTGGAAACTAATTGCGCACGCCTTGCCAGAGGTCGCTTTCAACTACAGGTCGGGCTCTATGGACGCTCACCATGACATCTAATGACAGACTTAATTTTTAAAGAGGGCTACCCCTTCTTTAAAAAAAGAAATTTCAGGGATCAGTATCGTTCCCCGAGGCATAACACCTATAATTTGGCTGGCATTATTTGGGTAGGCCTTACCTCTGAATGTATATTCTGAATAGCCAGCAACAGCTCCTCCCCCATAAGATTGAGAGACCAAAACGCTCCACCCATTTACCAAATCTTCTGAAGCCAGTATCGGAGGCTGAGTGACGGTAAGCTCAGCGATTTGCTTATACTCACCGCTAGATTTATCAAACACCAGAGTATTACATCCACCACTTCCACAAATCACGGGCCCAATAATATAAACGATTGCCTCACTCTCACCATCTCCATTCAGATCAAACCACTTCAGAAAATACCGTGTATCCCTATATTCTGAGTATTTCTCTTTCAGGATCTTAACAAGCCAAGTAGTATCAGCCTCACGGCTCACGTCAAAGGCAGTATCGCCCTGACTGCCGCAAGCACTCAGCATAAATAGAGAATAAAAACATAGGGATAGATAGGAGGCCAATCGGATCATTTACAAGAACCATGCAACTCAAGAATAGAAAGTATGTCCATACCGCACCAAACTTGATGTCACTTTGAACGCATATTAACTTTTTCGGCACATGAGCGAACTCATCACCTTCCGGTCACCTTCACCGGACGCATATCATAAATCTGTTTCCTTGACGCTTACAATTTATAAAATAATCGCACAAGTAGTATTCAGAACTGGGTCGGGAAATTCGGACAGGCTGCTATACATACCGCCTCAACTATTGATTGAACTGCTCGAAGGTCCGCTTAGCCCAGTACGGTACTCTATGACAATTGCGGCATTCGCTCTAGACATGCTCACTCAGTATCTTGCTATGCCCACCAACTTCAACACAACGTTGATTGGCCACTACGACTTTATGGTTTGTCACAATTGTCTCTGAGCTATGGCCGCTTGAGCTAGTTATCTAGAATCTTGTTCCGCGTCTTGAAAATCGCAACCTCAATGGCTGGTGCAAAAACTAATCACCATCTGCCCAAATGGAACTGGCTATATGAGAGACACGTCGTACTCTGAAAGCCGCCCATAAGGAAATTTGGCAGACAATGAACCCAGACCAAGCAATCAAAGACTGGTTTCTATTCGCTTCTATCGCTGCTTCATAGGCAAAAAGAAGAGAACAGATGGAACTCGCGGCCACCAAAACAACAAAGCAGAACCAAGCATGTCTTGTTACACCATGAAACCGATTAGATAGATGAGGAGCAAAAACACTGGTGTTTCGAAAGAATGAGTTTTGCATAGTAACCCCCTAATAAGTACCTCTATCGGTTACCGTGAGATGCACTACTCAAAAAATAAACCCATAGATCTTATAAAAATAAAAGTTACCTACATATTTAATATTATTTAGATTTCAACAATATTCACAATTACGTTATTTGAAGAACAAACAAATACACAAATATTACTAAACCATAACTGACCACCAATTATCAGATAAACTTAATCAGATTAGGTTTCTGCATGAATTAATGCTATCCCCGCCGCTGGATAGCGCTTTATTTAAATAACTACAATTGCACCATTTCTTAAATTCAGGGCACGACTTTCTTTGTAGATGATTTGATCACATGCTTGCTCTGTTATCGGCTTGACCTCCAAATTATTGCAAACATGCACACTCTCCTCATAAGACAATTCTCTCAGAATGACCAAGGCATGATTGATTGCCTCTTCTTCATTTGCCCCAAGTCCCAGAATAGACGTTCTATAAACTGCAACAAACATGAAAAACTCCTATAAATAACGTGTAAAAAATTTCACACGTATGCATTAGGAACTGATCGCAGCCATTAAGTTACTGGTGAGAATAAGAGGCGAGATAGGGCGGATTCATTTGCTCTCTATTTTGATAGACACTAATCCGTTTCCTCAAATCACGTCATGCGAGTTACTCAAAAAATAACAACCTATGAGATTAATTGCCCTTTGCTATTATTTAGCGAAAAAGAGCAGCTTGCGATAATTGGTTCAGACCAACATTGTCCGATCAAACGCCATCACCTTTGAGGTCAATTATGTATAACTTCACCAGACCAACTTGTGCGGCGACTGCAATCATTTATCTGGTTGAATTACATCAAGCAGACTTGATGTTTCATGCTGATGATAGCCCTCAAGAGTGCGTATTTGGCAGAGAAATCTCATCAGAAACACTAGAAGTGATGGACCAGTATATGCAGAAAACCCATACATATTTGGAAGATCCGCACGTAATCATCTATGAGCTAAGTAAATCGCCGGACGATAACTGAGACACGATCCAATTCACCTCTGGCTCTTTAAGCAAACATGCGATTTTAATCTTTTTTGACAATCCTCCAGCCGCATATCACAGCGCCAGCCAAATGGAATTGTCTCATCTCTTTTTTAGAACTCTCGGATCTCCAGTAAGGACGATCAGTACCGATCGGTCAATCAGCTCAGGACCTGCCGCGTTCATAGTCTCGCAGTTGCTTTCGTTTCATGCGGTTGTCCAGAACCCTATTCCAAGCCATGAAAAACGCAGCAACCACAGTCAGGATAATGAGCACCGCCTGAAAGAACGGCTCTAGGAAGTTGGCCCAGTTTTGGGCGATCCAAGCTGCTAGAAAGGTCAATGCTGTGCCTGTCTCTGATTTCTGCATCTTAGCCTCATTCAAGGATGTGGATCTGCTGGTGAGTAAACTGAAATCACAACTCCAAACTAGAACGCCTTAAGCTTCGTTGGTTGAGACAGCACCTTCACGCTGCGCCAGCACACGATCTCCCTGCACGGGATAGCTTTCCGGCCACCGGATATCCAAGAGCCGCCGCTTTGAGACTTTCGTGATCGTGACTGCGTTGGACTGGTTCCCACCCAGCACGTGATAGTGGCCTGCACTCTCAGAAACGTAGAAACCAACATGCCCTTTCCAGCCGCGAGGACTTCCACGCCAGAACACGAGGATAGAGCCAGGTATCGGTTTGTCTAAACGCCTGCCATATTTCGCCCATTGGCGAGATCCTAAAGGGTTGGTGGGCTGGGTATCAGATACAAGGCTCATGCAATGGGCGACAAACAGACCGCACCAAGGGGTTTCATCGCTCTGGTAGGAGATCCCTAATTTGCTCGCCCAGCCCATGATCCTTGGATTGTGCGTTGGCCCTGAGATTTCCTTGGTTCCCAGCAACCGACGCGCCTCAACCAGCCATGGAGGCTCACTGCTTTTGACTGCCTTGATTTTGGAGCTAAGCCAATCCTGATAAGCAGCTTCAGATAGCCTGCCCCAATCACCATCTGGCTTGCCCGGATTAAATCCGAGATCCTGCAGCATTTCTTGAGATTCAAAGTCTGGTATCCGTCCCATGATCACCTCACAAAAAAGGCTCCCTATGGGAGCCGTAGCTGCGCATGTCGCGCTGTTCCAGAAAGAGATTTTGATTAGCTGGCTACGCGGTAAACGATCACATCAAACCCACCAGACAGACCGCTTATGCTTCCCGCGCTGTTCAGCCTCAAACCGTTGAGCGAAAAACTCGCCTTGGATTTAGCGTTCATCCCAACAATGTTGATGTAACTCAGATTACCTTGGGTGGTTCTTTGACCAACCACCTGAACGACATAACTTGTATCTGGCTGAGGTGTTCCGAAGGTGTAGGTTGCTCCAGAGCGAGTAAGATTAAAGGACGCATCGTCCCCGATATTGGAGTACAGCGCCACGACCTGAGGCTTGCTTACAAGAGTATTCAATTTCGCGGAGTTTAGTTTGGGATCTGTGACAGCCTTGCTCTTTAGCTTGCCTGTACTCACTGAGCTATCAGTCAAGTCATTCATGCCAACTTTTGATGAAGTTGCAAGCGCTCCCAGACCCAGATTGGATCGAGCTGCTGATTTACTCGAAACATCTCCGAGGTTATTTGCTTTATTGAGAAAGTCGCTTGTGTCCGGCGTTGCCAAGATCCAATCACTGTCATCCTCTGAATAGACCTTCATCTTCTTCTCGACAGAGTGAAAGCAAAGCATACCGTCTTTGAGTGGACCACCTTGATTGTCGGTAGATGGATTCACATTGAACGAGCCAAGATAGAGCTTATTGAACCGCTGGAACGCTAACTCGGAAGCCTGCTCGACTGCGGCCTCAAGGTTGCTCAATGCCTCCTCAGCAGCTTGCTTTGCTGCCAGCACCACCGCCTCGACATTCGCCGGATTGAGAAGGACGTATCCATCCTGCCCCGGAAACACCGCGACCATTGCCGGATATCCAGCTTGCAGATCATCTTCACTCAGCTCATTACCAAGGCCGTTGCGAACTGACTTTTCGATGCCCTCAACCGTGATTGTTACAGCGCCAGTATTATTGTGTGCAGGCACAAAGAACGCCAACTCAACCGCCGACAGACTAACGCCCAAGCGCAGCTCAGCAGTAATCGCGTTACCAGTCCCCCCGATATTGATCAGTCTCGTGATACTGTCAGCAAGATCGCGCACATAGTTCCAAGTGTTACCGAGCCACTGATAGTAACCACTCAAAGCTTGGTTTGGATCTGCACCCACAATAGCCGGGGTATAATCCGGCTTATCGGTGACCGTATCCAACTCAGCTTTGGTTTTTACAATCACCGCACCAAGCGTTGCGGCGATTTCCATTTGCCCCAGGTAAGCAATGATTTCTTCCTTCTTCGGCTTGTGTGGATCAGTGCTACCAACGCCAAAAGTCTCCCGGTCACGATAAATAAATTCCTTGGTGAGGAAGTTCATTGCCAACTCCATTTTGAGAGGAAATTAAACCGTGGCCACAACGTCCGTTGCGCTGGACCAATCGCTGTTTTGCCCAAAGACGGAACGCGTGCGCATGCGGAAGCGATATTCAACACCCGATGTGAGGCTGTCGGTTTCAATGGTTTCTTCGCCATCATTGGCCTGCGCATACTTGGCAGCACCACCGCTGGTTTTCACATATTCCAGCTCATAGGTGAGCGCCTCGGAGAGCCGTGTAAAACTTGCTTCCGCGATAGTACTTTGCCCCTGCTGCTGCATTTGAATTGAGAAGCTATCAACACTCGGGATTGCCTCAGATGCAATACGCTTGGGAGGATCACCTTTTTCGCCCTCATCTTCAGGCTCATAGGCAAACGGGTCTCGCGGAATAACCATCGCCTCGAACACATGCTGGAACGTATCCAGATCCAGTGTGGGGGTGCCGTCCAGCTCTAGATAAGCATCAACAAGGTGTGGCGGATCACTGATCTTGATGAACCTTCTTAAAGGCACCTCTTGGGATGCGAAGTAGTCGCATTTCACACGCACACGAGGTGCATTCACCCGAATAGCTTTAAGCGCTTGCAAGCGCCGCATGTGATTATGGCGCTGCACGCAGTCATTATCGACAGTACGCGATCTGGGATCGTCTTCCTGAACATATGGATCGCCTTCAATGACTGCATCATCTTCAACATAATGAAGCTCAGGATTGACCCAGAGACCACGCACCGCCTTGACGCTGGAGGCTGAATTGCGGTTTGGCAAGAACTCAATATCAACGATATCATCTGTTTTCAGGTGAATATCAGGCTCGACCCATTCCCCAGCATGAACGGCAACCTTTCCATCTGCATCGGTATATAGAAGCAGCTCGCCTGCCTCATCAAGCATCCGGCCAACCTGAGTTGGATCGTTGTTTTCGCGGCCACGGAATCCGCCATGATAACGCGGCTCCATATCACCTTTGATGTTCTCAACCTGCTGATCGCAAACGTCCGCAGCATAAGCCCAACTATCAAGATTGATCTGCGAGATCTTCAAAGCATTTCCATAAGGGGCAAGAAGATAGTCAAGCCGTATGAGAGCAAGGTTTTCGCTAAATCTGACCTGCCCATCTCTGGGATCGAAAATCTTCTTTCCGCGAATGGTAGAGGATAGTGTTGGGTAGCCATGCGGGTAAACCGTTCGATGACGCCGGGCACTCACGCTCTTACACATCATCAAAACACTGGCGATATTGTCGCCGCGATGATCCTCACTCCAGATATCATCGAACTTGTCCACCAGCTGCGAATAAGGAACACCGACCTGCGTCCCAACGCGCTCAATAAGCATCACCTTGGCATCACCACCAAGACGATAATACTTGGATGCATCCTCATCATTACTCAGCGACTTGGTGACATTGCCATCTGCATCAATCTCTACAGGATCATCACTCAGGAAGTGCGCGACAAAGCCATCAATCTCATGGGACGCATAGGCAATCACCATATAAGCCGTACCGCTGCGCTCTTCCAAAAACGTCATGTCGCCTGCAATACGCACAGTGCCATATTGATAGGACCGCGATGGCACATTTTGCTTTTGCACCACCTTGCCATCAGCTGCACTTGGAATAGGTGCAGCATTGTCTTTTCTCTGCTGACTGCCAAGCAGGGCATTCACACCCAGCCCAATACCAGCGGAAAGGCCAACTCCAATAATCCCAACACCAATTGAGGACACCGCAGCCCCCGCAAGGATCGCTTGCGTTGCAACAGAGGCCCCAACGAAGGCCGCGCCATTTGACAGAACAAACGCAACAGCAAATGCAGCAGTAGCAGGCATCAGACACTCCAGATTTTAAGAGCAGGCGCGTGAATAGCTTCAAAGCCCGAGTTCCAGTGAACTTGCCAGTGCTCACCATCCCAGATCGCACCCCACTGCCTGAGAGGGGAATGAAGGCTGCCGATCACGCCAATATCGCCAGTCTTTCTGGTTTGGACCTCATTCAGGCCCGCAATATCTGCACACCTGCCAACCAGCTCTAAAGCACCGCCAGCTTCAATAATCAGCTGTTTCATCTGCTTTTCTGTTGAGTAAGTGCCACGCAAATGAACGGCCCCATCAGGGTATCCATTGGCACTTGTCAATGAGCGTTCAAAATTGATCCGGCATCATCATTTAAAATTGACCCACCTTGGTTGGCACAAATCCAGCAGGCGAACAGCTCTCATCTAGCAGGTTCGTCTGCTGGCTTTGTGCCAACCAAGG
>NZ_LMCF01000196.1 GCF_001623075.1 Pseudovibrio sp. Ad37 | reverse complement strand
GAAGCAGAGCTTCGATCAATTCCCATTCGCTGTCCGTTAAATCGCCACGTGCCAAAACTGCCTCCTAAAAGACAGTCTTGAATCATAAAGCAGATGATTTTGGAATACACTTTGTCAACAGAACCTAATTAACCAAGTACATTTTATCAACTCAAATTTATTTAACTATAGCAGAACATAAAAACAAAAAAATGAGTGCAAAAATTTACTATATTTAGTATTTTAACACTTAATCATAACCAATTTATTTCTTGGGACATAAAGTTTGCTTGTCTTCTGATCCACACAGTCTCTTAAGCTAACTGTTTAAATTGATATTCCGGAGATTTTTGAACATACACTTGAATTTTGCTTGGTAGATTGAAAATCTATCGTGAGGCGGTACACTTTTGTGACTAGTTCAAGAAACAATAGTAAAGCCAACAAATGGCCTCATTCTTCATCTGCTGCAGCAAATGTGTGTGTATTTGGTGAGCAGGTCGACGGGGCTGTTGCCAATACGCGAGCCATGGGTGCGGTTTGAGTGGTCTTTTAAGTGGTCCGGTCACGGGTTTTTTGATTGGATTGACGGGCGGTTTGCACCGCTACGGTTTTGGTGGGTTTACTGATCTGGCCTGTGCGATCTCAACCACTTCAGAAGGCCTACTGGCTGGGATGGCTGCATTTTGTTTACGCACGCATAACAAGCGTGCCTTGCTGTTTCGCCGATGTTTGTGTTTGGCCTCACCTTTGTGGCGGAAGTCGTACAGATGCTCATCATCCTGATTGTAGCCTGGCCATTTGATCAGGCTCTTGCGCTGGTGAAGCAAATTGCGCCTCCGATGCTGTTCGTCAATTCACTTGGCGCAGCGTTTTTTATGAGCATTGTTCGCGATCAGAAGACGATGTTTGATAAACTGTCATCAGCTTTTTCCAGTCAGGCATTAAAGATCGCCGAGTGCTGTGTTCGGGTTTTGGCCAAGGGGCTGAAGAGCTGGCTCGGGAAATTTGGACAGGTTGTGAAAGTGGATTTAGCTCCTGAAACTGGCATGATGCCAAGAACAGGAGACCATCATGAGCAGACGTCCTCGCCGGAACCATAGCCCGGCTTTTAAAGCGAAAGTGGCACTTGCTGCTATTCGCGGAGAAAAAACCTTGAGTGAGTTAGCTCAGGACTTTGATGTGCACGCGAACCAGA
>NZ_LMCF01000195.1 GCF_001623075.1 Pseudovibrio sp. Ad37 | reverse complement strand
GCGTTCTTCGTCAGTACGCCCACGTGGCAAACGCCGCTGTGTTGATCAATGTTGCCCCAGAACGCGGCAAACACACCGCTCAGAAACCTTGAACCGACTATGCACATGATCGATACAGGCCCACCTGTGTGAGGGGCTCAGAAGTTTCCCGAAGCGGCCTCCTTCAAGATCAGTTTATCCAGCGTCAGATCCGATACGGCGCGGCGCAGACGCTCATTCTCCCTCTGTAACCGTTTCAGTTCCTTAAGTTGCTCTGTGCCCATTCCACCGTACTTTTTCTTCCAGCGGTAATAGGTTTGTTCAGTAACACTGATCTGTCTGATTGCATCAATCCGGGCTATACCTTGCCCTATCAGAACTTCAACCTGCCGTAACTTCACGACAATCTCTTCTGGCTTAGGTCTCTTAATCGCCATCCTTGGCCCTCCGCTTTCCTAACTATAAGGGCGGACCACTTAAATGGGGGAGGCTCAGTTGGAGTTCTGCAACTGCTGGAAACATCTTGCATGCCAATGTCATTTGGTATACGACCGC
The DNA here is from genome assembly GCF_001623075.1 of Pseudovibrio sp. Ad37. Lineage (GTDB taxonomy): Bacteria > Pseudomonadota > Alphaproteobacteria > Rhizobiales > Stappiaceae > Pseudovibrio. The sequence continues at coordinate 4,135 of NZ_LMCF01000195.1, read as the reverse complement.
ATACAACAAACTTGGACCGGTTTACCAGAGATGGTTGTGACATAGAGTTCAGGATACACCAAACATAAATCGTCTAACACAAATGCGTCGGAATAATCATGAGCTTGTACACTGACTACTTGAATGAGATTGACACTCGAAAAGCCGAGGGTTTGAACCCCAAGCCGATTGAAGATGGCGCACTTGTGAATGAGATCATTTCGCAGATTAAAGATCTCAAAAACGAACACAGAGACGGTTCCCTTAAATTCTTTATCTACAACACCTTGCCAGGCACAACCAGCGCAGCTGGTGAAAAGGCGAAGTTTTTGAAAGAGATCATTCTTGGCGACTCTGTTGTTGAGGAAATTTCTCAGTCCTTCGCTTTTGAACTGCTGTCTCACATGAAGGGCGGCCCGTCTGTTGAGGTTCTTCTTGATCTGGCACTTGGCGATGATGCGTCTGTTGCGCAACAAGCTGCCGATGTCCTTAAAACCCAGGTGTTTCTGTATGAGGCAGACACCGAGCGTTTGAAGGCAGCTTTTACAGCAGGTAATGCGATTGCAAAAGATATTCTGGAAAGCTACGCGAAGGCTGAGTTCTTCACCAAGCTTCCTGAAGTAGAAGAAGAAATCAAGGTCGTTACCTATATTGCTGGTGAAGGCGATATCTCCACCGACTTGCTCTCTCCTGGTAATCAGGCGCACTCTCGCTCAGACCGTGAACTGCACGGCAAGTGCATGATCTCTGAAGAAGGTCAGGCGAAAATTCAGGAGCTGCAGAAAGCTCATCCTGATGCACGCGTGATGCTGATTGCTGAGAAGGGCACCATGGGTGTTGGTTCCTCCCGCATGTCCGGCGTAAACAACGTTGCGCTGTGGACCGGTAAGCAGGCAAGCCCATACGTTCCTTTCGTGAACATTGCTCCGATTGTTGCGGGCACCAACGGCATTTCTCCGATCTTCCTGACCACTGTTGGTGTAACCGGTGGCATCGGCCTTGACCTGAAAAACTGGGTCAAAAAGCAAGATGCCAATGGCAACACCGTTCTGGATGAAAATGGTGACCCAGTCCTTGAGCAGACCTACTCAGTTGAGACTGGCAAGGTGCTCACCATCAACTCCAAAACTAAGAAGCTTTATGATGATGATAAAGAGCTGGTTGATGTTTCTTCCGCTTTCACGCCTCAAAAAGTTGAGTTTATGAAAGCAGGCGGCTCCTACGCTGTTGTGTTTGGTAAAAAGCTGCAGACGTTTGCATCAGAGACACTCGGCGTTGACCTGAAGTCCGCTTTCGCAGTATCCAAAGAAATCTCTCACGAAGGTCAGGGCCTGACTGCCGTTGAGAAGATCTTCAACCGTAATGCAGTTGGCACTACTCCGGGCGCAACTCTGCACGCTGGTTCCGATGTTCGTGTGAAGGTGAACATTGTTGGTTCTCAGGACACCACTGGTCTGATGACCTCTCAGGAGCTGGAGTCCATGGCGGCAACCGTCATTTCTCCAACTGTTGATGGTGCTTACCAGTCTGGCTGTCACACCGCTTCTGTTTGGGATCTGAAGGCGCAGGCCAACATTCCTAAACTCATGAAGTTCATGAACAAGTTTGGTCTGATCACTGCACGCGATCCCAAAGGCATCTATCACGCCATGACAGACGTGATCCACAAGGTGCTGAATGACATCACCGTGGATGACTGGGACATCACCATTGGCGGCGACAGTCACACTCGTATGTCCAAAGGCGTGGCATTCGGTGCAGACTCCGGTACCGTTGCTCTTGCTCTGGCAACTGGTGAAGCCACCATGCCGATTCCAGAGTCAGTAAAAGTGACCTTCAAAGGCACTATGGCTGATCATATGGACTTCCGCGATGTCGTACATGCAACACAGGCGCAGATGCTCAAGCAGCATGGCGACAACGTGTTCCAGGGCCGCATCATCGAAGTGCACATCGGCACACTGCTGGCAGACCAGGCCTTCACATTCACTGACTGGACTGCAGAAATGAAGGCAAAAGCCTCCATCTGTATCTCCAACGATGAAACTCTGATCGGCTCTCTTGAGCTGGCCAAGAGCCGCATTCAGATCATGATCAACAAAGGCATGGACAATGATGCCAAGGTTCTGGCAGGTCTGATCGCGAAAGCGGATAAGCGTATTGCTGAGATCAAATCTGGCGAGAAATCTGCTTTGACCCCGGATGATAATGCGAAATACTTCGCTGAGGTTGTTGTCGATCTGGATCAGATTGATGAACCAATGATCGCTGATCCTGACGTGAACAATGATGACGTTTCCAAGCGTTACACCCACGACACCATCCGTCCTGTTTCCTACTACGGTGGCGACAAGAAGGTTGATCTGGGCTTTGTAGGCTCTTGCATGGTGCACAAAGGCGACATGAAGATTGTTGCTCAGATGCTCAAGAACCTTGAGAAAGAGGGCGGTAAGGTCGAGTTCAATGCTCCGCTTGTTGTTGCAGCTCCTACTTACAACATCATTGATGAGCTGAAGGCAGAAGGCGACTGGGAAATCTTGCAGAAGTACTCCGGTTTCGAATTCGATGATGCATTGCCAAAAGCAACAGCACGTACCGAATACGAAAACATTATGTACCTGGAGCGTCCTGGCTGTAACCTTTGCATGGGTAACCAGGAGAAGGCTGCTAAGGGGGATACCGTTTTGGCAACCTCTACACGCCTATTCCAGGGCCGTGTGGTAGAAGATTCCTCTGAGAAGAAGGGTGAATCCCTGTTGGCATCCACTCCGGTTGTTGTTCTCTCCGCCATCCTCGGCAGAACTCCAAACATGGATGAGTACAAGGCAGCAGTGGAAGGCATCGACCTCACCAAGTTCGCCCCACCACTCCAGAAGCCTGCTGCTGCGAAGTCAGTTCACTTCTAGGGTCTAATCGCAGGATTCCGGTCTTAGACTTATCAGCTGGCAAACAGCACTAAACTCCATTAGAATGGACGGTATGTAACAACACCGTCCATTGCTCGGGTTTGTGCGATATATTGAAATAAAACTAAAACCCATATATCTACTTACCGCTTATTTTTCTTCGGTCGAAAGGCAACATTGAAGACCTTGCTGACAAACTTGAAGTGTTGATTGATGATGCGAAGTTACGAGATCGCTTAGGTGAAGCTGGACGTAAATGGGTTTTTGAAAATCGGACTTGGGATAAAGTCGCGAGAGATGCAGCAAAAAAAATAAACGAATTATGCTAATGAGACTATAGTATAAATATACATTTAGTTATTCTTAGAGTGTAATATTAACACTGATTTAATACCGCTTAAATTTCAAGATCTCATCTTAAGATTTAAGCGGTATTAAAAATGTGTTAAGCTGAAAAATAACTTAACACTCCAGAACAGCCCCATTTGAGTGGTCCAGATTGAAAGTTAGTGCATCACTGGCCTTTGGTCTATCGGTACGATAGCCCCTGTCGCAGGTGGGCGGTAGCCCAGAGCACTGTGGGGTTGTTTGGTGTTGTAGTGGTTCTTCCATCTCTCGATGATTATTTGGGCTTCGCGCAGTGAGTAGAAGATTTCACCATTCAGCAATTCATCCCGCATTCTCCCGTTGAAGCTTTCACAGTATCCGTTCTCCCAGGGCGATCCGGGCTCAATGTAAGCCGTCTTAGCCCCGACAGCCTTGATCCAGTTTCTGACGGCCTCGGCGATGAATTCGGGGCCATTGTCCGACCTGATATAGGCGGGCACATCGCGCACGATGAACAGGTCTGTCAAAGCGTCAATGACCTCGGTTGAGTTCAACTTTCGCTTTACTCGGATAGCCAAACATTCCCGGCTGTGCTCATCTAGGATGTTGAGTGTTCTGAAGGCCCTGCCGTCGTCGGTTAGAGCTGGCTCGGGAAATTTGGACAGGTTGTGAAAGTGGATTTAGCTCCTGAAACTGGCATGATGCCAAGAACAGGAGACCATCATGAGCAGACGTCCTCGCCGGAACTGTCAATGCAGGGTCAAATTTCCCCAGTTTGAGGTTTGGTGACCAGCCTTTTTTTAGGTCTAGTTCTCCTTTTTAGGTGGTCTTCCGCGACGTTTGGGTGGTGGTGGAGGAGTTATTGATGCGTTGGCTCTTATATGCTCTGGAATAAGGTCGGTGTGACCGCGCAAGCGGTAGCT
>NZ_LMCF01000194.1 GCF_001623075.1 Pseudovibrio sp. Ad37 | reverse complement strand
TCAAGCCCAGAGCCAACAACTGCCTCGAAGACTTCGCCGCCAACACCATCACCAGCAACATCGGAGAAGATCTCTGCCATGATCAGCTGGTTAACAACAGAGATCGCCGCATTGGCCCCGGCAACGACGAAGTCTCCGCCTAAGTCATCAAAGGCATTTCCGGCAATAGTTTCTGCGTTTTCAACAAGGTCAAGTTCACCAACATCCACTACACCACGGTGAACCGTGCCACCAAGAAACTCGCCCAGATTACCCAAAAGGGTGTTCAGGACAGTATCAGTTGCCACCCGTTCAAACAGACTGGCATCATCGCCTAAAATAGCTTGAGCCAGGAACGGTGTCAGCGATTTACCAATGCTCTCACCTGCCTGCGCACCGGTCAGCTGCTTGATCACTTCTGTGCCTTTGACGACGTTGCCGTCTTTATCCAGCTCACGGCGCACATAAATCAGATTGCCGTCTTTGTCGGTAGTGGTGAGCTCCTCAACCACGCGGCCTGCGACGAGGTACTTTTCTTTCTCAATGGTCGTACCCGGCACCTGAACAATTACAAAGTCAGGGAAGTCGTCACCGTTCAGGTCTTTATAATCCTTCACATAAGGCCGCTCTTCAGGGCGTAGGTAAGCAAAGATGGAATCGTTGTGCACCCGGATGCCATCTGCCACGTAGTTGTGGTGGGTCGACACCTCAAAGTTATAGGTCTGCCAGCCGCTGGCAGTTTGGCTCACAGAAGAACCGGCCGCGGCCTGATACTCTACCTGTTCAAACAGATGGGCTGTTACCGAGCTATAAACAACGCTTTCAGCCTGAGCTGTGACAATGCTGCCATCTTCCTGAACAATTCGAGCAGACCCGCCGCCCAGACGCGCCATCTGGCCGATCTCAATATAATCACCGGTCTCCGTGAGGAAGCGGTGGCCAGGTGTCACCAGCAGAGGGGCTCTGCCATCTTCAAAGCTGAGCTGCAGCCATTCATGAGTAGTGTTGCGGAACAGATG
>NZ_LMCF01000193.1 GCF_001623075.1 Pseudovibrio sp. Ad37 | reverse complement strand
TAAGTCTCTATCCTCATTGAGGATGGAAGTCAGATCCGGGCCAGCTTTGGCCCGGACACTGCCTATGGGTGAGTACACACCAGGCAGTCTTTGATTTGGGCCTGATCTGCGGAGTTGGAATATGCAATTTGTCTCTGGCAAAGCCTCAGAGAAGCGCGGTTACTTGCGCAGCTTCTTTCGCGCCCTGTTGTGGCGGCGGCGCAAGGTAGAGGCGATTGCAGAAGCTGCACCGAAAGAGTGCGATCCGGCAGGAACTGCGCATGTGGTCTTGCAAGGCCGTGACCGGCCTGAACGCTCGTCAGATGCACTGCACGAAGACCTGTCTGAAGAGCTGGAGATCCGGGGCTTTCTGGATCAGTTTCCCGGCCACCGCTTGATGGTCAAACCCGGGGAACAGCCGCACAAGGAGATATTCTGATGGTCTATCCGCTGGCGGAACAACGCATGGCGCAGCAACATAGTGCCGCTCATGATGTAAATCCGGTTCAGGATGAGGCAATAGCGGTCTCTCTTGAGGCGTTTGCTCAGGGGGGCGTGGATGCCCATCAAGGCATGGCGCTTATGACCGGCGGTGCTTTAGATCTGGCCACCTTGCCCGGTACATTGCTGGACAGCCGGTCAGGACACCAGCTTCTTAAAGAGATCGGTATTAAGGGGCGTTATTACACAAAGATAGCCAATGGGAAGACCTACGTGATCTTCAAGGGCTATCCTGCCGTGCGCGAGGTTCTTAAGGGGACACGGTATCTGTCGTCCTCTCCAAAGGTTGTTGCTTTTGGAATTGGACCTGAAGCCATTCGGGCAGGTGGCCGGGCGAACGCGGTGATCATGATCACCTGTTATGTGGCCTTGGATATCATGCAGTTCATCATGAGCGATACGCAGCTTTACAGCGAACTGTTTGCCAACATCATTGTCGATGTGGCGATCGGGGCTGTTGCCATTGGGGCTGGCATGGCCGCAGCAGCTGCTGGCGCGCTTCTGGCAGGTGCGATCACGACAGTTGCTATTCCTGCCCTTGCTATAACGGCTGGCGCCATCGTTGTTGGCATGGCTGTTGGCATGGCGCTTGGACAACTGGACAAGATGTTTGGCCTGCGAGAAAAACTGTCTGCTGCCCTGCGCTGGACTGGTGAGGCTGTTGCGCGCGGCCTTCAGAAAACCGGACAAGTTATTCGTGAAGCACAAGTTTCCATGCGCCAGAAGGTGGAAGAGCTTGAACGCCGTAGCAATCGGTTTTTCTATGATCTGGAACGCGAGACCATCTGGCATTTGGGTGGGCCTGATCTTTACAACCAGATCTACAGGCGGTGATGATGATCAACTGGTACATCGATAAGACCATTCAATTTGGCCAGTGGATTGGCCGAGATCCGCGCAGAGCCCACGGGTTCGCTGCTGTGCTTGATCTTTTGATGGTGTTTTTGGTGTGGAGTACGATCTCTGACTTTCTGTATGCGCAGCAGGTCATTGAGCTTAGACAAGATAACTTTGAAATTGCTCATGGGATCCAGGCTTTAGCGCTTGGATCTGTTGCAATCCCCATCGCTCATTTTGTCTTTACGCCCTGGGGCCATCAACGGCTGCAATGGTCTGTCAAAACATATCTCATTCTTATTTTCGGATCGCTCCTGATTTTTGCGATCGCCGGCAATCTATGGGCGCAATCAATTGGGCAAAGAGCGCAAGACGAAGGGTATTTACTTTGTCAGAACGAGTTCTTCGCACCGGCAAAATCCTTCCATACCTATGCGCGTCCGGACACTTTATGTCCCGCTGATGAATGGCATTCCAAACCCTATCCACCGCCGATGGTGATGCACCAACTCAATCCGCCAGATCACTCTTAATTCTTATGCTTCCTTTGTTTTTTCTTTTGCCAGTGAGTTTGTTATGAATGCTATTGTCCAAATCCCGCAGCTCTTTCAACAACAAGATCTGGCCTTTACCTTTGCAGCGCCTGCGCAGCCGGAGGCCGAATTGCTGGTCACCGGGTTCTCAGCAACAGAGCGCCTTAATGGGCTCACGCAGATCCAGATTGAGCTTGCCAGCCCCGACAACGCGCTCGACCTGCATAGCCTGCTGGACACGCCTGCCACGCTGACCATCCATCATAAATACGAGGGCCTGCGCCATCTCTCCGGAGTGATCGCTGAGATTGCCCGTGGTAATGAAGGCCATCACCGCACCAGTTACTCACTCACGCTGCTGCCCAGCCTGCACCGGCTCGCCCATGGCTCTGACTGCCGGATCTTCCAGAAGAAAAGCGTACCTGAGATCGTCAAGATCCTGCTTAAGGAACACGGCGTCGAGGATGTGAAGTGGGATCTGACCGAGCCTCATGAGGCCCGCGAATACTGCGTGCAGTACCGGGAAAGTCACTTAAGCTTTTTAGATCGCATCACGGCAGAAGAAGGCATCTGGTACTACTTCACCTATGGCGCCAATGGCCAGCATACGCTGCAGTTCATTGATAACCCGCAGATCGTCTCGCAGCTGCCGGACCAGCCCAAGCTGGAATACAACGCCATGGCTGGCGGGGCTGTCAAAGGCGTCTATTGCTCCAGCTTTGTCCTGCGCGAGCAGCTGCGAGCCACCAGCTTCATGCAGCGCGATTATTCCTTCAAGAACCCGCCCTACAACCAGCAACACGCCCATCAGCGCGGTGAAGACAACGGCTCTGCTGGAGACTATGCGCTTTATGAATATCCGGGGCGCTACAAGGCCGATGGTGTTGGCAAGCCCT
>NZ_LMCF01000192.1 GCF_001623075.1 Pseudovibrio sp. Ad37 | reverse complement strand
ATGATGTTCTTTATGGCGGCGATGCGGGGGCTGGATGGCAATACCTCCATGGCCACGGCGGTGATGATACCTACCTGATTGGCCGTGATAAAGGCGGTTCCTGGATCACCCGCAGTGCAGAAACCAGTTCAGGAGGAACTGACACAGTAAAGTTCCGTGACCTGACGCTGGATGATCTGCGCATCGAAGCTTATGAACACGAAAATCAGGGAACGAGCCTTCGGCTTGGCTGGACCACAGCAGACGGTAAAGCCGGAACACTGAATGTGGCTGACATGGGCGAGCAGATCGAGCGCTATGAGTTTTCTGATGGCACAAGCCTGAGTGAGTTCAAAGTTCGGGAAGACGGTCGCATGGAGCTGCATGGAACCGATAGTGATGACATAATTATTGGCTCCACCCTTGGAGAACATATCTCAGGCGGGACAGGATCAGATACCTTTGTCTTCCCTGATGTCAGCTCCGGCAACGATGTCATTGAAGACTTCTCTGCCGATGCAGGAACTGAGGACGTCATCCGTTTTGATACTAATGTGTTTGCAGACTTTGAAGACATGCTCACAGCAGCAAGTGATAATGGTAGGGATACTGTAATCAGTTTGTATGGCAATAACTCTGTGAGGCTGAAAGGTGTACTCGTCTCCGATCTTCATGTAGATGACTTCCAGTTTGTCTAACCTCTTACCTTAAACGATCAGCATTGCGTCAACGAAGACGCAATGCTGATATTGGTCAAAAAACCAATAATAGACGCCTATTCTGCTTTTCAAGAAGTTAGCGTTACATCAATATTATCAGATAGTTATTTCTTAAGTTAGCGCCTATGGGGC
>NZ_LMCF01000191.1 GCF_001623075.1 Pseudovibrio sp. Ad37 | reverse complement strand
AAACACAAAGGGTTTACGGCTGTGGCACAGACGGAAATGGGCAACCTTTATCTTCTGAGCAACACCGCCCAGCACAACATGTTCTTCACTCCAGTCAAATTGAAGCGCATCCCCAGGTTGAAACTGCAGCGGGATAAACGCCTCACCAGACCACGGTTTAGCTCGCTTCAGATCACGGATAAAACGTTGAACCGGAGAATAAGAGCCCGTATATCCCTCAAGAACCAACTGCTCATAGAGCTGTAAGGCTGTCCGGCGCTCCCGCCGTGGGCGCTTCTGCTCCAGTTCATACCATTCCAATAAACGGCTTTCAAAAGCAGCCAGCTTGTGACGGATCGGGGAAACCTGACGTTGATAACGCGGCGGCGATGCATCACTAACATATTTTCTGATTGTATTGCGCGATAAACCAGTCTCCCGACTGACCGACCGGACACTTCGACCATCCCGTAAAACAAGACGGCGGATCTTGGCTGCACTTTCCATCAATATCACCCGTTCATGCCCCGCGCTAAATGCACGGATCCTAACAAACAGGTGGGTCAATCTTAAACGCTCATAACCCACCTAACCGGGTCAATTTTGCATGCCGATTCACACC
>NZ_LMCF01000190.1 GCF_001623075.1 Pseudovibrio sp. Ad37 | reverse complement strand
TTCGAGAAGAGTTGTTGAATGGTGAGACCTTTTACTCGTTGCGTGAAGCCCAAATAATCATCGAAAGGTGGAGGATACACTACAATACCAAACGCCCCCATAGTGCGCTGAACTTCCGCCCACCGGATCCTGAAGTAATCATTCCAGTAGACCAAAGGCCAGTCATGCACTAACTTTCAAACCGGACCACTCAAGTGGGGCTGATCACCTGAGCTAAATCCACTTTCACAACCTGTCCAAATTTCCCGAGCCAGCTCTAAGCCTTATGCATATTCAAACTTGCCTACGTTCGTATCGCACACACTTCATAGCATTGCTGAATATATTCCGTAGCAAAAATCCAACTTGCAGATAAACTCATAAATTTATCTACTCAGCCCTACATCAAAACTGTGTTTTATTTGCACCATTAGGTTTGTTTATATTGAAGATTTTTATATGAATTATCAGACACTATCTCAATGGTTTGATACAACAGCAAATAAATACAAGCTGAACTTAATCTGTTTGCCTCAGGCGGGAGGTGATACGAGCTTGTATAACCGATGGAAAGTACCGCTAGGTGATCAGGTAAATGTGATGCCTGCTAAATTTCCAGGGCGAGGAACCCGGTTAAAAGAACCAGCAATCAATGCGATGGAAAGGGTTGTATCGCAGCTAGCGCTAGAGATTGAGCAGTTCGGCGATGCGCCTTTTGCAATATTGGGTTCAAGTATGGGGGGGTGGATTGCTTACGAGTTGGCGCTCCATCTTTTTAAGCAAAGCCAGCTGAAGCCAACGGCCCTTTTTGTGTTGGCTTCGGCGTCTCCTTTTGCTCCAAGAACCCTACCGTTTCTTGATGGGTGTACTCGCAAGGAGATGGTTGATGAGCTCATCTCGTTTAATCCCGAGTTTGCTCAGATTGCGCAACATGACGATCTTGTAGACTTGCTTTTACCTGCGATTATAGGTGACTTTGAACTCTGTGAGACTTACAGGCCGCGAGTTCCTTGGCAAATCGCGTCACCAGTCTTTGTCTACGCAGGAACTCAAGATCAGATTGTGGAAGCGCATAAAGTGAAGGGATGGACGAAGTTGAGCTCTGAAACTGTTGCCATTGATGAAGTCGAAGGTGGGCATTTCTTCATCGAGCATTCTCCAGCTAATGTCCTTAATCAGATAAAAGACCATGCTGCAAACGTTGTTTGTCAGTTGTACCAGCCTTCATCCATAGAGCTCGCTTAAGATTTCATGCCTGTTTCATTTTCCGTCTTTGATGCTCAGCATTGGTTTTGGGCTGTGAAAGAGCAATGGCAACGTTGCTGTGGGGCCAACAAAGTGATGCTTGTTTTGTTGCCATTGGAGTATCCATTTCCAATGGACCAAGCGTTAACCGCTGAAGAGAAAACAAGAGGTGCCTGTTTCAGGTTCATGAGAGATCGGCGCGCGTTTGCCATGGGTCGTTGGGTCGTTAGAACCATTCTGGGAGTGGATCAACCGCCAATACCCTTTCTGCTGCAAGATGGTGGTAAGCCATACCTTTCAGGATACCCGACATTTAATGTTAGTCATTCAGGGGGGGTAGTTGCAGTTGCTTTGGCTCGTAATGCACCCTTGGGTGTCGATATTGAACTCATGCGGCGAGGCAGCCAAATGACTGATTTGATGCCGGTTGTTTGTCATCCGATGGAACGTTTACACATTGAATCGAGGAGTCCAGAGGAACGCGCAGCCATGTTTTATCGCTGTTGGACCCGGAAAGAAGCCATCTTAAAGGCAACAGGTGAGGGGCTGCGTGATGACCTCAGCTCACTTGACGTGAAATTAGAACAACAGCACCCCTGGATCACTTCAGAACCTCTTCCTTTGAAACTGATGGATATTGAGGTTGGATGGGAGGGTTATAGCTGTAGTCTTGCTGTGGACCCTGGTATCAGCAGGTTAGACATCCACTCCCCCTTCCAATCACACCAACTCGAGTGTTTTGACCAAACCAGCGGCAGCCAATACGTGATCTAACGTTTCTCCCATGAGTATTGAATAGTGATCTGCTTCAATAATCTGCCAGTTGTGTAAATCTGGTAGTAATTTAAGCCAGATCTCACGGGAGTTTGATGTTGTATTTTGGGTTCCACGCAACCCTTTGGCAGTTTCAGATGCCAAGAATACACTCGCCTGCCAAAAAGGCGTCGGACTCATTGTATGGTGTGCCATCGCTTCCAGATTGGCTTTCGTACAGCGAACAAGTGCTTCTTGATAGGCCTGTCGTTCATGACTGTTCTCAACAAGGGTTCTTTTATCTGGCCATTTCGCCTTCAGCTCCTTTAAGAAGATGATTTCGACTTCTTGCTCACTCATTTGCTTCAGGTTTTCGCCAGAGTTTGGTGTAGGCGGATCAATGAGCGTTAAGTTGCCGGGAGCTCTTTGTTGCTTCGAGAAGCAGAGTGCCATTTCTTGAGCAACCCATGAGCCGAATGACCAGCCGACTAAATGAATCCGCTTATTTGCAAACCTTTCCGCTATGGCTTCAGCGTAAACCGCAGCTCTTTCTTTTAAACTGATTTTTGGTAGATCGGGATTTGTGAGGGCAGGATCGGCAATCACGGTGATCCCAATGTTGTCCGGGAGTTTTCCTGCCAGTTCTCGGTATGCTTCAACATCACCTCCGATTGGATGTATGAGAACAACAACTTCATCACCCTCACCAGAATGCCATTGGTGCGGGGCAACTGCATCTGCCCAAGTGCTGTTTGGAGAAGAGGGGTTTGCCTTGTGCTGTTGTTCAACCAGATTCATAATCAGGTCTAAGGAAGTGTTCTTTGGGATTTGGGAGAGTAACACCTGAATGTCATAGTTTTCTAAGAGGCTAACGACGTCCAGAAGAGTAAGTGAATCCATACCTAAGTCATAGAGGCATTCATCAGGGGCAAGCTGATCAAGTCCAAGCTGTTGCAGAAGAAGGGTTTCTATCTGATCGCGAATGAGTTTTAGTTTGTGTGTCTTGCTCGTTCGCGCATCAGATTTGATCTCGTTCCTGACCAGTGATCGATAGAAGTATCGAGCCTTTTCAACACCACAAGTGCTAACCAGCACTTGTGGTACAGTTGTATGAAATGCTCGAGAGAATGTGCGCAGGCCTTCTTTGTTGGATAGGCCAAGCGTCAGGTGTTTTTGATGCAGTTCATCCTGTGTATTGGAGTGGGTCGCCATCCCACTTTCGCTCCAGATATCCCAGTTGATGGTGGTTCTGATTGTGTCAGGTGCCAGAGGATTGCTGTAATGTGCAAAGCTATCCATTAAGGCGTTGGAGGAAGCGTAGTCCAGTTGGCCAGCTCCCCCTAAAACAGCTGACATTGACGAGCAGTAGATAGCCCTCGTTGGCTTGAATACTTCAATGAAACGCTCAACAAAAATGCTTCCCTCATACTTTGCTAGCATCTTGTTGTAGACTTCTATCGGGTCACGGAAAGAAATCAGATTACCTTCTCCAACTCCAGAGGCATGGACAACGCCTACAACAGGCATGCCTAATCTGGCGACACTCTCAAATGTGACACTCCACGTGGCTGGCTTTCCTATGTCAGCCTGTATCAGGTGAATTCTTGTATCAAACTGCAGAAGTTCTTCTGGAATGCGCGGATTGCGGGAGATAATTGCGATTTGAGCAAGAGGATCAGCCAGCAGGCTATTGCAAACTTGAGTTCCAATCGCTCCGCTGCCACCCGTCACCACGAAGAGAGCTGACGCATCGAGTTCAATCGGTTCGGTAGTTGGGCGATTTTGAGAAAGAGGTAAGATCCTGCATTCCCAAACAAATCCATTACGCAAGGCAAGGCGTTGTGCCTTCATATCTTCGAGTGAGAGTGCAAACGCAACCTCGGACCAAATAAAACCTTGTTTTGTGTCTTCTAAATCCAGCCAGAGTGTCTGGATGCCAAACTCCTGAGGGATCACAGAAAGCGGACCAGCGAGTAGCCCGTGTAGCGGCTGAGCGACTGTACCATTCACCGGTGCAGCCTCGTAAGAGAGCAGGCATATTCTGGATATCTCAAGCCCATATTTAGAGTGAGCCTGAAGCACATAAGTCAGGCTATCCAGACAAACCTTTTTTGCTTCCTGAAGGCTATCCAACTCATTTTGCTCGCCTTTGCAAGACAATGGAAGTGCATGAAGCCAGTCCAACTCTCCAAGGTTCATAAATGACAGGTGGCTCAGAAGGTCTTCAACGGAGTCCGTAGAAAACGGATCTACCGACAACTTGTCTGAATGAGCACCAGAAATGCGTCCGTCATAACAAACAGGCACAACACGATGGTAGACGGCATCAAGTGCGGCAAAATCATCGGAGACGTTGTTCGGATCATATAGGACAACCGCTGTTTTTGATCTCTGCGCTGTTTGACAACTTCCAACGCGGCAGACCGGCTGCCAAACCATCTGGCTTAGCCATTGTTCCTCTAGCAGGCGTTTTGGAAGGTTCTCACTTGCCTTACTTTTGGTAGCAGGAAGCTCTAACACGTTGTATTGTTGAAGATTGAAGCAATAACCCGGCAAATCCCAAGGCGGCGGAGTACCTGCACTTTGTGTCTCAATCTCTTTGCCTTCCAGCCAATCAGCAGCGGTTAGGCTAGCGGGATTGCAAGCTCCTTTATTCTCATCACAGTAATGCGGGGCGAATGAACCGAGAGATTTGATAGCTTCTGCGGCATCATCACAATCGATAGCAAAACGCCATGGGTGTGCTCGCCTGCTTGATTGCAGATGTGAGAGGACCAGCTGAAATGAAGTTGGGTTATGTTCAAGATAATTCTTGATCTTTTCTGCCAAAGAAAAAAGTGCAGTCTTGGTATGTGCTGATAGAACAAGGCATTTTGTAGTCGCGTATCGTTGATGCTCGTCTTCCGAGGTTTCTCCGATTACAACATGAGCGTTTGTGCCGCCAATTCCGAAACTGCTGACGCCTGCATAACGTGGACGTGTATCTTCCCATTTTTTGCTGTTGGCCGAGATATAGAACCCCTTTTGATCCAAGCCAAGTTCTTGATTGGGCTGCTCAAATCCAAGGTTAGAGGGTACATAGCCGTGATAGATCGACAGTGCTGCGCGAATTAGCCCAAGGACGCCAGCCCCGGCACCTAAGTGGCCGATCTGGCTTTTGACAGACGAGAGTGCACAGGATGCTTTGGGGAGATTACCGTATGCAGATGAAAGGGCTTGTACTTCAATAGGATCACCCAGTTGTGTCCCTGTTCCGTGCGCTTCCACATATCCGACTTGATCACCCCTTACTCCTGCATTCGTAAGGGCTTGACGAATGACGCTTTCCTGTCCGGAAACTGAAGGTGAAGTATAACTCATTTTGGACCGACCATCGTTATTGATGGCTGATCCTTCGATAACAGCATAAATGCGATCACCGTCCGCTCGGGCGCGATCCAATGACTTCAACACCACCACCCCAACACCACTGGCGCCGATGGTGCCGCTGGCGTCTTTGCTGAACGGTGAGCAGTTGCCATCCTTGGAAAAGATGTGTTGAGACTGATACTTATAGCCCTCTGACATATCGGGATCTACAAGCACACCTCCTGCTAGCATGACATCACACTCACCATTTCGGAGCATGCCTGCGGCTGTATGAATGCCAATCAGCGAGCTTCCACAGGCGGCTTGTAGTGTAATGGCAGGGCCTTTGAGGTCCAGCTGAAAGGCAACCTTGGTGGCGAGGAAGTCTTTCTCATGCTGTAAGGCCATTTGGAACTTGTCGGGAAGGGCGGTTGGAGGTTTGGAGCGAAGGGCTGCGTGATAGTAGGTTGTCTCACCACAGCTTGCGATAACACCGATGTTTTGATTGGTGTTCAGTGGAGGAATGCCAGCATTTTCAAGAGCATGTACACAGCTCATCAGGAAATGCCGCTGCTGCGGATCCATGAGCGCTGCTTCCCGTGGGCTGATACCGAAGTACTCAGGATCGAACGACATCATTTCGCTCATCTGACTTCGCGCACCAACGAAATCAGGGTTCTCTGGAGTGAAATGTTCAATTCCGCTTCGGTTTTCAAGGACCATGGACCAGAACTCGGCCAGGTCGTTTGCGCCTGGGACACGTAGTGCCATACCGATTATAGCTACTTTATCTGCATTTTTAGCTGTCGATGATTTGCTAGTCCGAGGTTCTAATTCCGCTTTTCCTTCAAGATGTTCTGCCAGACCTGAAGGTGTCACATAACGAAACAAATCTGCGATACTGACTTTTTCTTCCAGCGCTTTATTGAGATGCATTTGATAGCGCATCAATTGCAGGGAAGAGCATCCGGCCTCGAAAAATGTTTGGTCCGCAGTGATGGATGCACCAGTGACATGTTCAAAAGCTGCAATGAGTTCATTTGTGCGTTGAATTGCGTTATTTGCGTTTTTTTTGCGTTTTTTACGTTCAATCTTGCGCCAATTGCAGCCGGCCAATGCTCTTTGATTTATCTTTCCACTTGGAGCGCGGGGCCATTCGTCGACCTGTCTGAATTCGTCAAC
Organism: Pseudovibrio sp. Ad37; assembly: GCF_001623075.1. Taxonomy (GTDB): domain Bacteria; phylum Pseudomonadota; class Alphaproteobacteria; order Rhizobiales; family Stappiaceae; genus Pseudovibrio. The sequence continues at coordinate 38,535 of NZ_LMCF01000190.1, read as the reverse complement.
CCGGATGTAGTCAGGAAGCTGTGTTGAAAGATAGTGATCAAGCTCATCTGCGTTGATGGTGTCTTCTCGCAGGCTGACATAGGCATGGAGTTTTTTATGCTGGTCATCAAAGTCAACAGACGCCTGTTCGATGGCACCGTGATTTATCAAAGAGGCTTCCAACTGGCCGAGTTCAACGCGGTGACCTGAGATCTTCACCTGCTGGTCGTGACGTCCCTCATAGTTTACCTGTCCAAGTTCATCCAAAAAGCCCATGTCGCCGGTTTTGTAATAGAGTTTTGAACCGCCAGTGCCACTATCTGGCTGGAGTATGACAAAGCGTTCTGCGTTCAGCTCTGCATTGTCCAAATAACAACGGTGAACCAGATTGCCGCCTATGAGAAGTTGGCCGCGTTCACCGGATGAAACCGGATGGAAGCTGTCATCCACGATGAGAATATCGGTATTGTGTACAGGTGCGCCAATCGGTGGGCGGGTCGGCCAGTGTGCTGCTGATCCGTGCAAAGAGTGGGCGCAAACCACATGCGTTTCTGTTGGGCCATAGTGATTGTGCAAGGAGGCTTGGCGTAACTGCGTGAAAAACGCACGGAGGGCTTTGGTGCAATACAACTGCTCGCCGGCCGTGATCACATTCTTCAGGGCACCGGGGAAAATGTTGAATGTTTGAGCAGCTTCGCAAAACAATTCCAGCGCCACAAAAGGCATAAAGATGCGTTGCAGATTATTGTCACGCACATAGTTCAATAAGCCCTGCATGTCCTGTCGCCAAAGAGGATCAATGACATGGAAGCACCCGCCCGAACAGAGCGTTGAAAAGATCTCCTGAAACGAGACATCGAAGGCTAACTTGGAGAACTGCATGGTGCGTTCTCCAGCGGGCAATCCTCCCTGTTGCTGTTGCCAGTGCAACAAATTGCAAAGTGTCTGGTTGTAGACATCAACCCCTTTGGGGTGGCCAGTGGAACCGGAGGTGAACAGGGTATATAAGGGCCTTTCACGATCTGAAAATTTCAGAGGATGCTGATGATCTCGCAAGTTTCTGAGCTCTTGCAAATCGACTGAGAGCGCGTGTAAGTCCTTGCGTTTAAGTGCAGAAGGTAAGGATGCCTGCGCTGCATGGAGGATCCCAACTGGTTGGGCTTGCGAAATCACATCCTCCAGCAGCTTTTGAGGATAGCTCAGGTCCAACGGAAGTGCTGTTACACCCAGTTTTGTAACTGCCAGAAGCGAGACTATGTAGTCTGGGGAAGCATCCATATAGAGTGCGACGTGCGCAGGTCCGACAGGTTCTGTTGACCCGAAAATAGTGGACTGCATATAAACAGCCAAAGCATCGGATAACTCGTCCAACTCATGATAGGTGAGAGTGTTGCCGCGCCATGCGAGGGCAGGTGCATGTGGTGATAGTGAGACTTGTTTCTGAAACCAGCTTGCGACCGTTGTGTATGGCAGTGACTGGCTTGTACCAGTTACATGCGAAATGCGTTGTTGTGTGTTGAGTTGGAAGACGTTCGCTGCAACCTCTTCAGTTTCCATATGATCCAAACCAGCGAACATGGTTTGCTCCAGCAGGGTGATAGCATCATTGTCGAAATAACTGAGATCATACTCCCAGTAGAACTGGTAGGTTTCAGCTTCATCAAGAACAGACAGGTAGAGCGGGCATTTGGGGGCGACATCTTCAGGGTAAGATAGCTGCGCGCATTCTCCATTGAGCTTTAGCATTTCGTAACGGGTGTTTTCGGTCGCAAACATAAACTCAAACGGAATGCCCGAAATACGCTTCCTTTTCTGGAGATGATCAACCACATGTTCGAAGGCAACATCCTGACAGGCAAGGACTTGTTTTGAAGCCTGAGTGAGGGTGCTTGTATTTTGTTGAATGGAGGCAGTTGGGTCGATATTAACCGGAACCAACGCTGTGTTGGCGAACATTCCAACTGTTGCTTCAAACTCTGTTGTTAGCCGGTTCGCTACAGGGCTTGCAACTGTGAAACTCGTTCTCCCCGTGTGCACATAAAGTGCATGGGCAAACAGCGCGTGAAAGACCTGATGGGGTGTTAGTGAAAGACGCTTTGCAATGGTTAGCAAATTTGCTCTGGTGGCTGCGTCAAGACGTGTCAAACGTGTTCGCCCCGCTGAAACACCTTGCATCCCTTGACCGTGTTTCAGCACGGGCTTCCAGCATTCCTCCATCTCCGGCGCGTCGTATAGCTTGAAGAGAGCATCCTTTTGCTTGTTGTAATGTTTAGTTTCCCATAGGTGCGACTGCCATTTTGCAAAATCTAATGGTGTCAGCCCAATTGGCTTTTGGTCCTGTCCTGTCTCGTCTGTTTCTGCCTGAAATGAACGGGAAAGATCTTCAAACAAGATGTTGAGTGACCAGCCGTCCAGAATGATATGGTGTGCATGAAACAGAAGGACGCTGCTGCCATTTGGTTCGTGGACCAGATGAAGTTGAAACAGGCTTGGGTGCTCAAGAACAAATGGTTGAGTGAGGAGTTTGGTTTGGAGTTGCGAAATTGCTTCTTCTTCCAAGGTTCCGTGGAAGTGAAACGCCTCTGGATTGCTTTCAGCGACCCGCTGCTGCACCCCATCATCGATGAGATGGAAGCTGGTGCGCAGTGCCGGGTGTTTTTTGACCAACTCATATGTTGCGTGACCCAAATTTTCGGCACTCAGATGACCTGAAAACCGAAAAATGAACGGTGTATTGTAGGATATGTCAGCAGGGTTCTTTTGTTGCTGTAGCCATAACCGCATTTGCTCCGAGGTTGCCTGCTCTTTTGCCAAACCTGATGGAGCAGATGCATGCGGTAAACTGTTGGCTTGCTCATTGTGTTTGCCAACAATCTCAGAGAGTTCAGTAAATGTCAGGTTTAGAAGCTGTGACGGCGCAACGCGGCAGCCAAATACTGTGTTGAGTTGGTTAGATAAGCTGATTGCTTTGAGTGAATCGCCACCTGCGGTAAGCAGTGTCTCTTCACGGCTTAACTGCGCCACACTCAAAACCATCTCTGCAGTTTGCAGAATGCTGCTCAGAACGGCACTCTCCGAAGCTTGAGAGGAGGAAGCTCGCCGGAATGGAGCAATCTGCATTTCTTGAAGGGCTTTTCGATCGATCTTCCCGTTTGCATTCAAAGGTAACGAGCCAAGACAAAAGACCTTATGAGGACGCATATAATCTGGCAGGTAAGCAGAAAAGTGGGCATCAAGTTCTTCATAATCAAGCTGCTCTTCACTCGCTAAGTAGGCGTGCAACTCAAGCGGTTTGCCTTGTTCCTGAGCTGCTAAAACACAAGCCTGCTGTATTTTCGAATACTGCTGGATGCGTTGTTCGATTTCTTCAGGTTCTACGCGAAATCCGCGTACTTTGATCTGCCTGTCAACGCGGCCCACATACTCGACCAGACCTTGCGGATTGAAGCGGACCAGATCGCCAGTGTTATACCATTTTCCAGAGTTTGGAAGCTCTACAAACCTGCGCTGTGTTTCCTCTGTTCTATTCAGATAACCATGAGCAACGCCTGCACCGCCAAGGTAGAGTTCCCCAGTTTCACCGATATTGGTGATCTCGCCGTTTGATGACCTTAGCTGGCAGTCGGTACTGGCAATGGGACTGCCAATGGGAATGATGCCTGCATCAAAGTCCCGAGGAATTGCAAAGCACAAGGCAAAGGTTGCGCACTCTGTCGGGCCATAGATATTGTAGATCTGACAGGCGCTTTCAGGGTTTGCAGCATACCATTTCTCGACAGTTTTGGGGTTTAGCTGTTCGCCGCCAATGAGCAGATGCCCAAGCGATCCAAAGCAGGCAGTCCCGTGATCGACCATCGCATTGAACAGAGAGACTGTCATGAACATGGTTGAGATCGACTGCTGCTCCAGCTGCCGAGCAAAGCCTGCAAAATCGGAGAGTTCGTCACTGGAGAAAACGACACTACATCCACCAGTTAAAAGCGGTACCCAAACATCGAAGCTGAGTGCATCAAACGCAGGGTTGGAAATGTGCGCGTAGCGATCTCCGATATGCATTGGGACAAAGCGGGGTTGATGGGCAAGCCTCTCGATTGCCGAGAGAGGCACTTGAACGCCTTTGGGCGTACCCGTTGTTCCTGATGTGTAAAACAAAAACGCATTTTTCGCCAAAGGATGACGCGGAAGATCGCCGCTATTCTCATGCAGGCTTTGTATGAGCAACTGGTCAGCAGGAAGGATCTGATGCGCTTGTCGGGAAAATGGTGTGGATGCACTCGCCTCTGGCACGATGAGAAAACGTGTTTGGCTATCAGTTAAGATTGCTGTTTGCCGGTCTGGCGGGCTGGCGGCATCTAATGGGACAACCGTTGCTCCCGCTTTCAGTATCGCGAGCATGACAACTATGAGCTCTTGAGAGCGAGGCAAACAGACGGCAACCACATCGCCGTTTTTTACGCCGTGGCCTCTCAATGCTGAGGATACTTGTGAGGAGCGGACGTTGAGCTCTTGGTAGCTGAGGATACGATCATGATCCTGCACCGCGGCCAGTTCAGGAAAATGGTCCGCATAAAAGCTGATACTGTCTAGTAACGAAGATTGGACGGGCCCCTGATCTCCAATTTCTAAATCATAAGAGCTCGAGGCTAAATATTCATGAGAAGTGTTGATAGTCATGTAAGCCTCTAAGCGTCTATCTGCATAGGAACAGCAGGAGAGGTGGTTTGCCGCTCAAATAATTGAAACTCATAGGAAATAGCTTTTTTGACACGCTGTATTTCTTCTGATTCCAGCAGTTCCCAGTGGTCCCCCCGAACCAGCCTCGTCATGAAGCCACCTGAGGCTCTTTCAATCCAAAACTGACGGAGTTGATGCAGGAAGCCTTTGTTGAGCGAGCCAAGCGCCTGAATGAACACAACTCGCGCGTCCAATGGCTGGCAGTCATAATCCGGCACACAGGCCCGATTGTGATTGTAAACCTGATGGTAGCGCTTGATTTGCTCGTCATCGATGCCCGGATACATCCCGTTGAACTTCACCAGTTTGTCTCGAAACTCTGCAAGATCAACCGGTGCAAGGCTCTGACGCTCATGCTCCTCAAACCCCTGAGTGTCCAGAAGAATGACGCTGACATTGTGGTTACCACGGGCTTTCAAAAGCCGGGCCATCTCATAGGCAACGTAGCCCCCAAACGACAGGCCGGTGAGGACAATCTTTTCATGCGCGATGTGTTCGATACGTTCCAGATAGGCGTTGGCCATGGCCATTATGGAGGGGAGAGTTTCCTCTCCCGCGTTGAGGCCGGGCGATTGCAGGCCATAAACGCCAATGTCATCAGCCAGGATCTTTGCCAGAGATAAATAACAAAAGGCTGTCCCACCAGCAGGATGAACGCACACGACATGCTCGCCGTTTTGGCTTTCGCGGAACGTAATGAGGTTGTCGCGGGAGTTCTCTTCTGCAGCTCCGTTTCGTATCCAACTGGCAAGCGCCTCTACTGTCGGATTTAAAATGAACGTTTTGGGCGGGACTTGAATTTTGAACGCCTCACCAACCTGATGGGCCACTTTGATCGCTGCGATGGAAGAACCGCCGACATGGAAGAAACTGTCGCTGATCCCAATGGATGGATGGAGGAGCACTTCCTTCCAGATGTTATAGATCTGGAGCTCTATATGATCGCGAGGGCTTTCCTGATTGACCTTAAACACGGCCTCATGGGCCAGCACAGATGCCTTGAGGCTGGAATAATCAATCTTGCCGTTATTGGTGAGAGGGAGAGTTTCCAAATGCAGCAGAATATGAGGAAGCATGTAGTCCGGCAGCGCTTCTGCCAGATGACGACGAAGGTCGCTTTCTACGAGGAGAGAACCGTCTGATGTGGTGTAGCAAAGTGCCAGTTGAGCAGTACCACCCTCTTGCTGAGCCACGAGCGCGGCACAGCTGCGGCATACAGGATATTGTCGGAGGACAGCTTCAATCTCTGACAGCTCGATGCGAAAGCCATTCAGCTTGATCTGGTTGTCTTTGCGGCCTGCAAAAACCAGCTGACCTTGTTCATCATAATAGGCAAGATCGCCGGTACGGTAGAGCTGTTCACTTGAGTTGAATGGGCTGGTAATGAACGCTGATGCTTGTTGCTGCGGGGCGTTAAGATAGCCAGAGGAGAGGCCGGCACCACCGATGTAAAGCTCACCAACCAGTCCAACCGGGACAATCGACATGCTCTCATCAAGCAGGTAAGTCCTTACGTTCGATATGGGCTTGCCGATGGGGGCTGAAGGTTTGTCCAGATCTTCCGGCTTCACACTATGCCAGGTGCTGTCTACGGTGCATTCAGTCGGACCGTAAACATTGTGCAGTGTTGCCCACGGCAGCTTGCTGGAGAACTTGCGCATAAGTTCACCGCTCAACTCACCACCACCACAAAACACATTGCGCAGTTGGCCGCATTGGGCAGCCTCCGGTTCATCAAGAAACAGATCTAACATCGCGGGGACGAACTGGATGGTGGTGATACCATGAGATGCATAGCTCTTTGCCAGCTCTGCAGGAGAGGTGTGAGCATGAGGCGAAGCCAGCACCAACGATGCACCTGAGCATAACGGCCAGAAGAACTCCCAGATCGCGGCATCAAATCCCATCGGCGTCTTCTGCAACAGAGCATCACCGGGCTTGCCTGGAAATGTGCGCTTGGTCCACTCCACGAGGTTCACCAAGCCCTTGTGGGTCAGCTTGGTGCCTTTGGGAACGCCGGTGGTTCCTGACGTGTAGATGATATAGGCAAGACCCTCGGCGCTTATACCGTTAGCTGGCAAATTATCAGTGCCACAGGATTGAATAATTTTAGCTCGTTGCTCTGTATTCAGCGACAGCACTTCAACTTCACAACTGCTCTTGAGTTTGGTAGCCGCTTCCGAGGCCTCTGGATGGGTGAGGATCAGATCGGGCTGGCTGTCTTGCACCATAAACTCAAGACGCTTGATTGGCAGTCCGGGCTCCAAAGGAATGAAGTGACCACCCGCCTTGAGCACGGCAAGCATGGCTATCACCAACTCGCTGGACCGCTCAAAGAGCAGGCCCACTGGACTTCCCTCAATAACACCAAGTTCCTTCAGGTAGCGGGCAAGTTGATTTGCTTTGGTGTTGAGACTGGCGTAGCTCCACACGTCTTCGCCGTACACGAGTGCAGGTGCTTTGGGTGAATGCTCGCATTGAGCCTCAAATGCTTTGTGAATGCATGTGGAACTTAACGCATGCTGCGCTCCGTGAGGCCATACTTGTGTTAACAGACCTCTTTCTTCGGGCGTGATGTAATCAATCACACCGAGATGCTCTTCCGGCGCTTTGACAGCGTTTGAGAGGAAGTAGGTGAGGTGACTGGCCATTCGCGCGATGCGGGATTGCGTAAACAGATCTTTGTTGTACTCAAAGCCTAGGCTAAACGTGCGGCCTCGTTCAAATACTTCCAGCGTGATATCGAACTTTGCAGTCTGGCTGTCTGTTGCCAGTGTTTCGATTTCAACACCATCCATTTGAGCCGATCCACCGGGCAGGTTCTGATAAATCAGCATGACCTGAAACAGCGGCGAGTGGGCTGGTGAACGTTCCGGATTTACAGCTTCGACCACTTTCTCAAAAGGCAAATCCTGGTTGTCCAGCGCTTCCAAAATGACCGTTTGTGACTGAGTTACCAGCTCAGCAAAGGTGCTTGTGGCCGTGATATGCGTTTTGAGTGCGAGCGTGTTGATGAAGTGCCCGATCAGAGGCTCCAGCTCTGCCAGATGGCGGTTGGCAAAAGAGGTGCCAATGCAGATGCCTTCCTGTTTGCTGTAGCGCCATAAGAGGGCGGCAAATCCGGCCAGATAGAGCGCAAATGGCGTGATTGAGCGTCTTTGGCAGAAAAGTCGCAAGCGTTCACTCAAGTTGTCATCAAGCGTGAATTCAAAGTGAGAACCGTTATGTGTCTGTTCTGCCGGCCGAGGGAAATCCGTGGGTAGCTCAAGTAAGTCTGGCAGGTCCTCAAGTTTGTCAGTCCAATACTGGATCTGTTGCTGCTCTCTGGACGAATTGCACTCGTTTTTATGATGAGTCACATAATCGGCGTACTGCATGGACAGAGGGGGAAGGTCGGGCGAGGTGCCCTTATGATAAGCGTTGTAATGAGCGGTAACTTCGTTGAAAAACAAACCGATGGACCAGCCGTCAGCGGCAATGTGGTGCAGGTTGAAGAGCCATACATGTTCATCATCTGCAAGTTTTATGTAACTTGAGCGCACGAGCGGGCCGCGCTCCAAATCAAACGGTTGGCTTGCCTCATGCTGGACACGTTCATTGAGCGCCTCCGCCTGTTTTTCGTCATTCAGATGGCAAAGGTTCAAGAGGTCAATGGGCAGGTCAGCAGGTTCTGGAAAAGTTTGTGTAGGCGTCCCGTTGCTTGTGCTGAACCTCGCTCGGAGCATGTCGTGACGCGCAACAACAGCATTTACGGCGCGGTGCAGAGTTTCCAGCTCGAGCATACCGGAAACTTTGAGCGCTACGGGGTTATTGTAGAACGGACTCTCTGGCTCCAATTGATGCAAGATCCACAAATGGCGCTGTGATGGTGAAAGAGGTACTCCTTCAACCTGCCTTTCTGCTGCATGTTGTTGCAGCAGATGAATCAGCTCTGACTTTTCTGCTTTCAGAGCGGCGGCAAGATCAGCTCCCAGAAACCCCTTTGGCGCTTTGAAACGAAGCATATCTCCATCAGTCTGGAGGCTCACATTGTGCTGGGCAAAATAATCAAGCAGTTGTTGAGCTTTCATATTTCAAACTCCTCCATTTCATCTTCATCCATTGAGGAGGCAAGCGCAGTCCCGAAGGTCTCTATGGTGTGTTGCCGGTTTTGCTCAGTGGTGGGTGTGCCGCCGATCATGGAATAGATGAGCTTATGAGTAGGCCCCAACCGGAACAGCTCCGTCAAAACCGTCTCATCTATGGAGCCGATGCCGCACAGGCCTAACCCTGCTTCATGGGCACGCATGGTCAACAGCTGTGCCATTGCACCTGTTTCGATCAACCAGAATTGCTCGCTCATTTCGCCATAAAGGGGCTCGATTGCCTGCCGCTCAGCGATGAAGAAAAGCGCGAAGGCAGCCTCTTCAAAAACTGGCCGGTTCACGAAATAATCATAGGCATCCGGGGTCAGTGCCTTGCCATCTGCTGTCGAAATCAGAGCGTGTTTTTCAGGATCGTAATAATAGGCCCCACCTTCCAGGCCCAACACACGACCGGGTTTGATGTAAAGGTAGGTTTGCATCGGATAGAGCCCCCCGGCGCTTGCAAACAAATGCTTTGGTGCCTCTTGGTTCTGATTACGCCGTAATGCAGAGAGGAGGGCCTCTAATCGGGTTTTGGGGACAGGATCCAAAATGAACTGGCGCACCGACCGGTAGGCGTCAAATTCGTCGAACTCAGGAGAGCCGGAGTTTTCCAATTGATGCACGCCATGTTGCTGATCAAATTTGCGCAACCCAACATTACGGTCTTTGAAAGACTGTCGTTGCAGCGGGTCCTCAAGAGTGGCAATTGCGGAATTTGTTGCAGCAGGTTGCGTTTCTTCCGCCACCTGACCAAACTGCTCCCGATACATGGCAAGGAGCGTTGCAAGGCTTGGGCTGCCCATGAACTTTGCAAGTGGCGGGCGGAACGAGAGCGTGCTCGACAACGCGTTTGAAATGCGCGTGATATCGATAGAGGTCGCTCCCAGCTGCAGTAAATTATCCTCGGGTGTGACGTGATCCAGTTTCAAGATCTGAGAGATAATCTCGTGGATTTTCTCTTCCTGTTCCCCTTGCGGTTCGAAGCTTAGCTCAGCTTGTATCTCACTGCGTGGTTCCGGCAGTTGCTTCCGATCAATTTTGCCGTTTGCAGAAATCGGGAGGCGCTCAATCTCAAGGAGAGCAGAGGGAACCATGTAATGGGGCAGGTGGGCGCGTAGATGATCCAGAAGAGCGTCAATCTCGACACCGCGCTCTTCCGGAACCACATAGCCAACGAGTTGCTTATCGCCTTGTGCCTCGCCAAACATCTTAAAGACTGAGGCTTTTACGTCTTTATGGGCATTGAGCATAGTTTCGATCTCACCCAGCTCGATGCGGAAACCTTGCACCTTGACCTGAGTATCCACGCGCCCAAGAAACTCTATGTTTCCATCTGGCATATAGCGCCCCAAATCGCCGGTACGGTACAAGCGTTCGCCGGTTTTGGGGTGGGTGATGAAACGATGGTTGGTTTGTTCTTCGTCCCGCCAATAACCTTTCGCAAGTCCAATGCCACCGATGTACAGCTCACCAGTAACCCAGCAGGGCCGAGGGGCCAGCGCGTCATTCAGAACATAAAATTGCTGGTTGTCGAGCGCTTTGCCGTAGGGGATGCTCTTCCAATGCGGCGCGATATCCTGGATAGGGAAGCAGATGGACCAAATGGAGGCTTCAGTTGCTCCACCCAGAGACAAGACATGCGCGTTCGGTGCGAGTGCACGCACCCGCTCAGGCAGTGAAAGTGGAATCCAGTCTCCAGACAACATCACTTCACGCAAATGCGAGCCGAGACTTTTGCGATCACTTTGAGCATAATCTGTCAGTACACCAAGCAAAGCTGGTGCAGAATTCCAGATCGTGACCTTGTGACGAATGAGGCACTCCAGCCAATGGGCAGGGTCTTTTGCCTCAGCCTCATTGGGCAGGACAACAGAGCCACCCGCAGCCAATAATCCAAAAATATCATAGACTGAGAGATCAAAGCCCAATGCAGAAATGGCAAACACACGATCTTCTGGCTGCACGTTTAGGCGGCGGTTGATGTCGAGGAGCGTATTAACTGCTCCGCGATGATCGATCATGACTCCCTTGGGTTCCCCGGTGGAACCTGAAGTGAAGATCACGTAGGCAAGGTCATCTGGTTGCGTATCAACAACCTGCAGCTTCTCATCGCTTAAGGCATCCAGTTCCCCGCCCACATCAACCGTTTGAGCAAGCGCAGGAAGCCCCTTGTGTGTGTCACTCTGGCTTGTCTTGACGCATACGAGCCTGCACTCGGTCCGTTGCAAAATTCCTTCAATGCGATTGGCCGGCAGATCCGGGTCGATTGGAAGATATGCGCCCCCTGCATATAGAATGGCGAGGACAGCCACACTCTGTTCCCAACCGGTCCGCATCTGAATGGCAACCAGATCACCTTTGGCCAGGCCCTTCTGTTGAAGGAGAGTGGCAAGATTACGGGCACGCTGGCGGACTTTGCTGTAGGACAAAACCAGATCACCGCAGATCACGGCAGGAGCAGTTGGTGTTTTGAGCGCTTGTTCTTCAAACAGCTCATGTATCAATGGCCAATGTTGTGACAGTGCGCCCTTAGCGTTCCAGACAGGAAAGTGCTGGGGGACATGCTGTTGCCAGTGATCAGAGGTGACCAACACTTCAAGCAGAGCACAATAGGCATCAAACATGTCCTGCATCATGCCCTCTGGAAACAGCTCGTCTATGCTGTCCCAGTTGAAATGTAGCTCACCATCAATCTCCATGATGGTGTGATCCAGCCACACCTGTGGTGTTTGGGTGATGGTATGTACATTTTGAGCGTCCAATGCGGAGGAAAGCGTAATTTCCTCCTGATCCGGGATCATCTCCACTAGGGTGCTGTTGAAGACGATGGGCATTCCCGTTTGCTGCTCACCACGCAGGCGCGTGAGTTCCCGCAGAACCCGCACACCACTGACTTCGCTATGATCCATATCCTTCCAGAGTTGGCGCTGGACTGCCTTTGCATTGTCAGAAAAGCTCTTTGCCGGGTCCGAGCCAACTTCCAGCAAAACAATAGACGTGAAGTCGCCGATGAGACGGTTGATATGGGGGTGGAGCGGTTGGCGATTGAACACAGGTAAGCTGAGTGTGAACCGGGACGACTGGCTCCATTTGGCCAGCACCCGCGCAAAGGCTGTCAGCAGACAGCCGGAGGGGGTGACACCATACTTTCGTGCCTTTGCTTTGATCGTTGACCATTTGGCCTCTTCCAAAACAAGTTGTCTGCGTGTGAACCGGGGATTGCTGATGCTCTCTGGCTGTTTTGCAAGCGGCAGTTCCGGTGCTGCAGCGAGAGCCGACAAGCGGTCTTGCCAGTACTTCAGAGAAATCGCATAGCGGGAGTCATCCCGCATCGCCAGTTCCTGCACCACATAGTCGCGGAACGTGATTTCAATCCTCGGAAGTTCTGCCTGCGGGTCCTCATAGAAGGTAGCCAGTTCGCGTGAGAAAATCTGGCTGCTGGCTGCATCCACGATTAACGCATCCATGGAAATGTGTAGCCGAGTTATCTCATTCTCAAGCTGTACGGCCCGGAACTCGAAAAGCGGCCATGTTCCCGCATCCAGAACCTGATGCGACATGGCCTCCCGGTTTCTTGAGATGATGCGCTCCACGACACGTTCACTGCGACCACGGGCATCGTCAGTTTGAATGATGTATTCAGGAACATCCTCCAATATGCGCTGGGTTCCATCGCTGGCAAAAACAGCTCGCAGCATATCGTGCCGAAGGATCAGCCTGTTCAAAGCAGCGTTGAATCTCTCAAGATCAAGGTGAGGGATCTCAATTTCCTCATAAGCATGAGCGCTGACGCCGCCCAGCCCTAAACTGTCATCCCTGCCAACCCAGTAAGCCTGCTGGATGTCCGTGAGTGGAAATGGTTCATACCGGTTTGCTTCATCTGCATGGATTTGTAGCGCTGAGTGTTCTGCCTTGCCGGTGTTGGTACTGGCCGAGGCAGCCAGATCAACAAGTGTCGGGTTTTCAATAAGATCACTGAGGGACAGGCCGAGTGACAGTTCTTTGTTTATTGCATGGATCAGGCGGGTCGCCAGCAAAGAATGCCCGCCAAGGTCAAAGAAGTTGTCGGTGCGGCCAACCTGTTCCACCTTGAGCACCACCTGCCAAATCTGAGCAATATCTGCTTCAAGCCCCGGCAGTGGTGCTTCATAGTCTGTACTCCCTGTGCGGACAGGAGATGGTAAAGCTCTTCGATCCAGCTTGCCGTTCCGGGTGATGGGCAACTCTTCCAGAGGCATCCAGTCCGTTGGGATCATGTAGTCCGGCAAGTGAGCTTTCAGCTCTGCCCGCAATGTGCCAGCGGGTCTTGTGCCGACGAAGTAACAGACGAGCCGGGCATGCTCGGGGTCTGCTTGCTTGTCCAAAATCACGGCGACTTCCAGAATGCCATCCATCTGTAAGATGCAGTTCGTGATCTCCATCGGCTCAATCCGGAACCCACGGAATTTCACCTGATCATCTGCACGGCCATGGAAGGCAAGGCTGCCATCTGGCAGGTAGGCCGCCAAATCACCGGTACGATAAAAGCGTTGCGCGCCTTGAGAGGCGAACGAGTGCGTAACAAATCGTTCTGCGGTTAGTTCTTCCTGACCAAAGTAACCCAAAGCCAGATTGTCTCCGCACACATACAGCTCTCCAATCGTTCCGGGAGGCACAGGTCGCATGCTCTCATCCAGAAGAAACACACTGGTGTTCTCCATGGGCTTGCCGATGGGCGGGGAGGCTGGCCAATCCTCCATGCGCGCACAATCCAGAACGTGCTGGGTCACCACATGGGTTTCAGTGGGGCCGTATTGGTTGTAAAAATAGCGCCCTCCCAGTGCTTTAAGGAGTTGCCGCAGGCTGTCATTGACCAGCAGTGCCTCGCCAGCGGTGATCACTTCACAAGCAGGGCCATCCGGCAGCTGTTTAGCCTCAAAAAGACCTGCCATCTGTTGCAGTACCGCAAAGGGCAAGTGGGCGCGCTCAATGCCGTTGGACTTGATGAAGCCTGCAAGGTTGCCGATGTCTTTGCGCTGGTCATCACTCAGCAGCGCAAGGCTTGCGCCCTGACACAACGTGCAGAAAATCTCCTGAAAGGCCACATCAAAGTTGAGGGAGGCAAATTGGAGAATGCGCGACGGGGCTCTTTCTGACGGAACCTGTTTAAGTTGCCAGTTGACCAGATTGCGCAGGGTGCGGTGGGTCTGGACCACGCCTTTTGGTTTGCCTGTAGACCCGGAGGTGTAAAGGACATAGGCCGGGTCAAGAGGGGCAGGGGTAAGCCCCGTATTCTCCGCCGAAATATGTTGGCTCTTTTGTGCAAGCTCTGCAAGAGTGACTGTTGCACTCGCAAATTCGACTGGCAGTTTGGGCTTTAACGCATCTGTAGTTATGACGAGATCAGGCTTAACATCCTGCAAGATGGCCTGATGGCGGGCCTCAGGGTAAGCTGGATCCAGCGGCACAACGGTAGCACCTGCCTTTAAGATACCCAGCAGTGCTATGATCATTTCCGGTGATCGGTCTACACATAGTGCGATGTTTGCTTGTGAGCGAATGCCTTCCTGCACAAGTGCATTGGCAAACCGATTAGCGTGTGTGTTTAATTCGTCGTAGCTGAGTTTTGTCTGGCCGAAGATCAGCGCTGTGGCTGTTGGTGTGCAAGCGGCGTGTTCTTCAATGCGTCTGCTGATGCATTCAAACTCAGAGTAAGGCACAGAAGGCTGTTGCCATGCATCCAGCGCCAGCGTTCGCTCCTCTTCGCTCAACAGACTTATTGAACGGACCTCCGTACCCACGTCTGCAACCATTTGAGTGAGAACATGCTCAAAGTACTTTGCGATGCGAGTGACGGTCTTTGCCTCAAACAGGTCGCTTGCAAACTCGATCGCGCCTTTCAGCTGGCCGTCTCTTTCCTGAAGCGACAACAGCAGATCAAACTTGGCACCGCCATGGTGGTGAGGGAGTACATCAACAGAAAGGCCGGGAAGCTCGAACCGGTCATTGTTCTCTCCCTCCCAGGCAAACATCACCTGAAACAAGGGGGAATGCGCAAGGCTTCGCGGCGGGTTGATATGCTCAATCACCTGTTCGAAGGGAAGGTCCTGATTTTGCTGCGCTTCTAAAACAGTGGTCTGCACCTGCGACAGGTACTCTTTCAAGGTAAGGCTTTCATTCGCTTCCACCCGCAAGGCCAGTGTGTTGGCGAAAAAACCAATCATGTTGTCGAGTTGTGAATGATCTCTGTTGGCGACCGGACTGCCAACAACGACATCTTTTTGTCCTGAAAGCTTGGCCAGTGTCAGCGCCCACATCCCAAGAAGACTGGTAAACAACGTGATCCGATTGGATGCAGCAAGCTCCTTCATCTTCTGAGTTAAGGATGACTCCAGACTCAACGGGACTGCGGTGCCTTTGAAGGATTGACGCTTTGGTCTTGGATGATCGGTTGGCAGCTCCAGCAGCACAGGTGTATCTTTGAGCCTGGACTTCCAATAGTGCTTTTGCTGTTCCCATGAGCCATTCTTCAACTCATTGCTCTGCCACTGCGCGAAGTCTGCATATTGGATTTTCAAATCGGGGAGCTTGGTATCCTGATGTTGGGACAGAGCAGAATAAAGCACACTCAGTTCCCTGCTGAAGATACCCATGGACCAGGCATCTGAAATGCTGTGGTGCATAACAATCACCAGCACATGATGGTTCTCGTCACAGTGCAAAAGATCCGCACGAAACAGCGGACCCGCCTCCAAGTCAAAGGGTACAGAGATCAAACGGGCGACATGATCCTGTAAGGTCTCATTCGCAGGCACTTGCGTAATCGCCCCCATCCGCCAAACATTTACTAGCTGAATGTCCTGATAGGCGGTCCCGTTCTTCTGGCTGAAACACGTCCGCAAAGCCTCGTGCCGTGCAACGATTTTCTCAACTGCTTGAGACAGCGCTGGGGCGTCCAACTTACCCTTCAGTTCCAGAACCAATGGCATATGGTAGGCTTCGCTCTGGCCCTCCATTTCTGCCAGATACCATAAGCGTTGTTGAGAAGAGGAAAGCGGCAGGTTCTGTGTTCTATCTGCGGGCTCAATCTGTCTTTTTGCGGTGCGTGTCTGGCTGTCTATTGCCTCGGCGAGAGAGGCCAGCGTTGGGGCAGTGAAAACAATTGTTGCCGGGACTTCGACGGCAGTTGCTTCACGGATACGTTGAGCTAACCGTACTGCAAGCAGAGAATGGCCGCCCAGAGCAAAAAAGTTATCGTTGCGCCCAATACTGGCGACACCGAGTACATCGCACCAGATCTGGCTTAGTTCCGTTTCTCTGCCTGCTCGTGGAGGCTCAAACTTTGTTTGTGAGAGCGTTGACAGATCAAAGTCCGGGAGGGCTTTCAGATCGACTTTGCCATTGGGAGTGAGTGGTATCTTGTCGATGACGGTGATCCCGGCAGGCACCATGAAGTGTGGGAGTTTATGGCTTAGAAACGCTTTCAGTGCCTGAGGAACTTCAGTTCCCTCATTATCCGCAAGGACGACATAGGCGAGAAGCTGTTCGCCGCTGGTGTGAGGTCTTACAACACAAGTGGCTGATGTGACGCGTTCATCAGCTTCAAGAGCAGCTTCAACCTCACCAAGCTCGACGCGAAAACCGCGGAGTTTTGCCTGCCGGTCATTCCGCCCTAAAAACTCGATTGTCCCATCACGTAGCTGACGGCCTAAATCTCCTGTCTTGAAGATCCTCAGGCCATCACCAATTGATACATCGGTAAACTTTTGCTTCGTGAGTTCAGGTGCGTTCCAATAGCCGCGCGCCAAACCAGACCCGGCAATACAGATTTCGCCAACAACCCCTTCGGGGACAGGTTGGCTGGAAGTGTCCAAAAGCAAGACCTGATAATTCTTGAGTGCAGTGCCGAGGCTCAGTGTAGTGTTCGGAGAAATCTCCTCGGATAAGCTGAGTGCGAGGCAATCAATGGCGGTTTCGGTTAAGCCGTAAGCATGAATGATGTGCGCTGTAGGCCCGAAGACCTTTCGTGCTTCGCAAGCACCTTTGGAGGACCAACGATCAGAACCGCACACGACAGTTTTGAGGCTGGTTGAGTGTTTTCTGATTGTATGCAAGTGGGCTGTGAGATTGTCCAAAACTGCTGGAACAAAATCACCGAATGTTATCTGATGCTGCTCAATTTTTGCGAGAAGGGCGGTACTGTCTACCAGCTCGTCTTGATCCACAAGGACAAGCTTGCCTCCAAAAGTGAGGGCGCGGACAATGTCTGCGGTGAAAACATCAAACGAAAGACTCGCCATCTGCAAAACACATGGTGGTTCTTTGAAGTCGTAAAGGTTGCTCCATGCGTCCCTGACAGTCCAGATCGCACGATGATCGACCATGACGCCTTTGGGTTGTCCTGTCGATCCGGACGTGTAGATGATATAGGCCAGTTGGTCAGGCGCGACTTGAACATCTAAATCGCGTTCATCCTGAGAAGCCCATTCATCTCTTCTCCTCTCAATATTAATAGTCTGGGCAGACAGCTTGGTGAGTTGATCCAACTGCTCCTGACCACGCATATCGGCCAGAATGGTTTTGGGCTGGCAATCTTGTAAAAGCGTGTTGGTCCGCTCAGGGGGATAGTTCGCATCAATTGGAATGTAGGCAGCGCCGGTTTTCAGGACAGCAAGCAAGGCGATAACTGCGTCTGCGGATTTGCGCATGCACACCGCAATCCGGTCCTGATTTGCAACGCCGTTAGAGCGCAGGTATCTGGCGAGCTTGTTGGCCTGACTGTTCAGTTGAGCATAAGTGAGTTCGATCTCATTGCTGATCAATGCAACCCGATCGCCGTGGGCCGCAGCGGCCTCTTCAAACGGCAGATGGATGGCGCTTTCTGCTGGTACTTCTTTGGATGCAAGACGGGAAGCTTCTAATGTTGCTGTATGTGTGGCTGCATCCATAAGGGGCAGTTCGGCGACTGCCTGTTCCGGGTCTGCGCAAATGGCTTTCACTGCCTGTAACACATAACCTGCAAGCCGAACTATGGTTTGGCGGTCAAACAGAGCTGTCGCGTATTCCAGGCCGCCGGAGATGTTTGAGCCATTGTCCACCAGCTCAAGTGTAATATCGAACTGGGAGGCGGTGCGAGGCAGCTGTACAGTGTCCAATTCTAAACCAGCGAAATGGGCTGTTCCACCCTCTGTGTTTTGCCATGCGAACATGACCTGGAAAAGTGGTGTGTAGGATAAGGACCGTTGAGGACTGAGCGCTTCCACCACCTGCTCGAAAGGGAGAGACTGATTATCCTGACTGTCGAGGAAAATGCCTCGCATCTGGGTGAGCAGCTGGCTTACAGTGGGATTTTCGCTCAAATCAAAGCGCAAAGCCTGTGTGTTCACGAACAGGCCCACCATCTCTTCCAGCTCTTTGCGGACACGGTTGGCAGATGGCGTGCCAATGACAAGATCCTCTTGTCCAGACAAACGGGAAAGCACGATTGCATAGGCGCTCATGAGTAACAAATAAGGGGTGGAGCCCGAGCTGCGCGCCAATTGGCGCACCTTTTCACTCAACTCAGGGCCTAACTCCAACGGCAGAAGTTCACCCGCAAAATTTTGCTGAGCAGGTCGCCGCCGGTCCGTTGGCAACAGCAAACGCTCGGGGGCACCGGCAAGCGTTTCTTTCCAATAAGTCTTCTGCTCATCAAATTTTTTGAGCTGCTCCCGCTGTTTCTGCCATACGGCATAATCGGCGTATGCAAGATCGGGTGTTTCCCGCTCGATTGGTGTTCCTGCTTCTACCAGATGAGAGTAGTTTTCACCCAACTCTTTGAGGAGGAGGCCGTTGGACCACCCATCGGAAATGATGTGATGCAATGCCAGCAGCAACACGTGATGCGTCTCGCTGATCCGGATAAGACAACAGCGAGCCAACGGTCCGTGCAGCAGATCGAACGGCCGAGTGCTCTCTTCTTCTGCCAAACGGCAAATCTCTGTTTCTGGCTCGCTATCAACCTCAATTTCGAGTAGGCGCAGGGGAAAGCCACAGGTACGGGGTGAGAAGCTTTGAGACAGCTCCCCGTTATCACCTGTAATGACTGTACGCAGGCCTTCATGACGGTCTATCAGCTGGTCTAGCGCGCTTTGCAGGTATGTCACGTTTAACTCGCCACGAAGGCGCAAGCCAAGGGTCAAATGATAGGCTGAATTGATGCCTTCCATGCGAGAGAGGAACCAGAGCCTCTCTTGCGCAAAAGACAGAGGCAGGGGGGCTTGATCACGCGGGGCTGCCTTGAGCGCGCTGCGTTGACGCATCTTCAAAAGCTGCTCTGGTGTAAGAGAGCGACGTGTGCGCTTGTTTAATTCGTCCTGCATGAGTCCTCCCAATGACGCTGACAATCTGCTTCTGCGTCAGGAATATTCTTCGGCTGCTTCCAGCTCTTCAAAAATGTAATCGAGTGTCTGCTCAATGGTGGGGCGTTCGAAAAAGATGCGCAGCGGCACTTCCATTCCCAACACATCATGCATTTGGGCAATAATGCGTGTGGCGCGAAGAGAATGTCCGCCAATGTCGAAGAAATTGTCGCGTATGCCGACACGCTCCAGCTGCAGCACCTCGGCCCAGATACGCGCAAGCTCCTCTTCCATCGGGGTTTCAGGGGGCACGTAACTGGTGATCGGCTGAACACTGCCGCTATCGGGCTCAGGAAGCTGGCTACGGTCTATTTTGCCGTTAGACGTCAAAGGTAAGGTATCCAGCTGCACATAGAGCCCCGGCACCATGTACTCGGGTAATTGACTGGCGAGGATGGTACGCAATGCAGCGGGATTTAGCGAGCCAGCGCCTTTATCAGGGCATACATAAGCTACCAACTGCGTGTCTTTGGCCTCATCCTGATGGGTCACGACTACAGCATTGGACACGCCTTCACTCTGACACAAGGCCTGCACGATCTCGCCGGGCTCAATCCGATAGCCACGCACTTTGATCTGGAAGTCATCTCGCCCCAAATACTCGATGGTGCCATCTTTCAGATAGCGCCCAACATCACCAGTCTTATAAAGGCGCTCTCCAGCTTTGAACGGGCTATCAATAAAACGTTCTGCTGTGAGTTCAGGGCGGTTCAGGTATCCGGTGGCAACACCTGGCCCAGCAACATAAAGATCCCCCGCCACACCGGGAGCAGCAAGTGCCAGATGCTGATCTAGAACATGCATAGTCATGCCCGCGATGGGGCGACCTATCGGAACAACTGGCGGATAATCTGCGTGATGTTCAACCTCTTGCGCCGTGCAATATATGCTTGCCTCAGTAGGTCCATAAAGGTTCTGCAGGCGTACGGGCCCCAGTACTTCGAAACAGCGCTTTGCCAGATAGGAAGAAAAGGCCTCACCACCGCACAGCACCGAACGCAAGCTCGAGCAAGTGTCAGCCCCTTCACAAGACAGGAAGAAGCCCAACAAAGAAGGGACAAACTGACAGACTGTGACCTGATACTCACCTATGAGTTCAACCAGATACGAACCTTCCAGTAAGCGGGAGCGGTCTGCCACAATTAGGCTTGCACCACAGGTAAGGCTGGCGAATATCTCAACCACTGAGATGTCAAAGGTAAGAGAGGTGGACAGGAGAACTCTGTCTTGCTGCGTGATTTGTCCTTGCTGTTGGAACCATGCAACGAGATTAGCCGGACCTTTGTGCGGTACCATCACGCCCTTAGGTTTGCCCGTGGTGCCAGAGGTGTAGATCACATAAGCTGTGTCTTCGCGGGAAACCGATGCATTTAAGTTGTCTTCGCCAAGCGCCTGCCAGCATGGGTCAGGCTGATCAAGATTGATCAGCTTCTCAGAAACACCCATCTCTGCCATTTGAGGCAGGGTTAGATCATCACACAGAACCAGAGCCGGAGCGCTGTCTTCAATCAGGTAAGTGATCCGCTCGGAGGGATAGGTTGCATCAATTGGGACATAGGCTGCGCCGGTTTTCAGGATGGCGAGGAGCGCGATGACGGCATCAGCGGTTTTTAGCATGCACACCGCAACACGGTCTTGATATCCAACGCCTTTGGAAACCAGGTATCTGGCAAGCTTGTTGGCACGGCTGTTCACCTGAGCATAAGTGAGTTGGAGTTCTTCACTGATCAAGGCAACCTGACCACCGTGCGCTACAGCAGCGGCTTCAAAGCCGCCATGGAGGGTGTTTGAGCTCTCTAAAAACTCTGCCCCTGCTGCAAATTCAAGGAGCTTGGTCTCCAGATCCCGATCCAAACCAACAAGTTGATGTGTTGGTGTCGTTTTAGCTTCTGGATAGATTTTTGTGAGGTGTTGCAGCCCCTCCAGTGTCATCCTTAAAAGCGCAGATGCATTGCAGCCATGTGGGGCCTGTGTCTGGACTTTGAATGTTCCCCCGAAGTCATCAATTGTCAGGTTAAACGGGTAACTGGTGCCATAATGGCCGGTGAGGTACGTGGCGCCTGGTAAGTCGCGGTGAGAGGTACCTTGAGACCCATCCGACAGAAGCTCGGCATGGCGAAAGTTAATCAGCGAAGTGATGAGTGGTGTAGTACGGTCCACCCCACTGGCTTCAATCGCATCGGTTAGCGAGGAGAACTCATGGTGCATCAGATCGATAAGTATCTGGTGAACAGCACGAAGGGCGCTCACCCAATCCCTGTCACCAAGCTGGATGCGCAAGGGGAGGGTGTTGATGAAGGGACCCAGTATCCGCTCAGCATTTTCAAGCCCTTGCAATCGTCCAAGGAGAACTGTGGCAAAGCAAATATCTTCCTGACCAGAACACCTTGCCATGACCAGAGCCCAGACGAAGTGAAATACTGAAGCTGTACTCACCCCTAATCGGCTGGCAAGTTCTCTGATGTCCGCAGTGAGCGCGCTGTCGGTACTGGTGCTATCAGTATCCAGATCTGCGCCATGAACATGCTCACCTGTAAGGCCAAAGGGCGCTGTGGCGCTTTCAAATCCACTGAACAGGTCATGAAAGAAGTTGCGTGTGTCCTCCTTGCGGGTCTGCTCCTGTTGGAACGCAACATATTTTCCAAACTGAACAGGAGCAGGCAACGCCTCACCTTGCTCCATCATGAATGCTTTGACCTCAGCGTTCAGCTGCTTGAGTGATGTGTTGTCGTCGATAATGTGGTGGAACAGTTTAAGAGCCAACCAGCGTTTGTTGTCAGCATCATAGCAATAATGAACGCGAAGAAGAGAAGGTTCGCGAAGATCAACTTTTGTTATTCGGGGATCAAATAAGGCCTGAAGCTTTGCAACGACATCTCCAGTACCTTTGAGGCTATCAGTATCCAACTCACAGGTTTTCAGCTTAACATTTTTCAGAACAACCTGAAGTGGCTGTTCCAGCCCTTCGGACACAAACACTGTGCGCAAAATGTCGTGGCGATCCATAACCTTCTGTAGGGCCGCAAGATAGCTCTGCAATGCTTCAGCGGTCTCAAATGCCATCAGGCTCCAGAGCAGATAAGGGTCCCCTTGTTCTGAAAGCCGATGATGGAAGTAAATGCCTTCCTGTAATGGTGTCAGAGGGTAAATGTCTTTTACATTTTGGATGCCACCGGGCACCGAGCCTGCAACATGCTCGATCTGCATTTGCGAAAGGCCGGAGATAGACATTGGGCTTTGGTTGGTGCCGGTTTTTCCAGCAGTTGCGCTCTGTTGAACGCTGGATTGAATGTGTTGCGCAAGATCCTTGAGCACTGGCCTGCGTAGCAAATCCACCGCTGCCAGATGGAAGCCTTTGGCATGCATGGAGGCCTGCACTCTTGCAGCTAAGAGTGAGTGACCACCCAGTTCAAAAAAGTTGTCAAAGCGGCCAACCTGTTTGACCTTTAAGATATCCGCCCAAACCTGAGCTAATAGCGTTTCGCGGTCCCCCTCTGGACTTACGAAGGTTTTGCTTTTGGTCTGTGTAACGTTGTATCTTTCAAGCGCTATGTGGTCCAGTTTACCGTTTTGGGTCAGCGGTAGCGCCTCTAACTCTACGAATACTGAGGGCACCATGTAGTTTGGCAGAAGATTAGCTGCAAAAGAATGTAGCGCGCTGGAATCCAAGCCTGTTCTTTGTGCCACGGGCACATAGTAGGCGACCAACAGGGCATCGCTTGTGGCCACATTTCTGCAGGTGACAACAACGTGCTGAAGCTCATCGTGGGTGGCGAGAGCGGCTTCGACTTCGCCCAGTTCGATGCGGTATCCGCGTACTTTCACCTGACTGTCGTTGCGGCCCAGATACAACAAGGTGCCGTCAGTTGCATACCTAGCCAGATCCCCTGTTCTATACAGGCGATCACCGGGTAGAAACGGGTTCTCAATGAACCGCTCCGCGTTTAAGGCAGGACGGTTAAGGTAACCTCGTGCAACGCCAGCTCCACCGACATATAACTCTCCGGCTGCACCGAAGGGCACAGGCATGAGGTTATCATCCAATACATGAAGGCTCAGGTCATCCAACTGGCGACCAATGGGACTGCCTTCTGAATAGTGATGAATGTTCTCAGCTGTGAGCTCTTTGTAGGAAACATGTACGGTGGTTTCTGTGATCCCGTACATGTTCACCATCTGACAGCCCGCATTAACAGGATTGTCAAACCAGTTCTTGAGCATCGGCGTTGCAAGGGCTTCACCACCAAACACCACTGAGCGCAATGCATGAGGCGTAACAGCTTCGGCCTGTGCCGCCATGAAAGCACGAAAGGCAGAGGGTGTTTGACTGAGAATTGTTACCCCTTGTTTGCAGCACGAAGCGTAGAACTGAGCGGGATCACGGCGCACATCCTCTGGCACAATTGCAGCAGAGCCGCCCGTAGAAAGAGCTCCCCATATCTCCCAAATCGAAAAGTCAAATGCGTAGGAATGGAAGAAGGACCAGACATCAGAAGATGTGAAGTTGAACAGTGGCTGGCAGGTGTCAATCAATCGGGCAATGTGCCGATGTTCAATTTGAACGCCTTTGGGTTGCCCGGTAGATCCTGAAGTGTAGATGACATAGGCAAGATCCTCAGCGCAGACAGGCTCCAGCGTAGGACCCATCGGCACTGAATGGTCTGTGGTTTCTGCAAGATCTTCAAAAGCATAGAGATTTTGATTGTCTGGCAAACTTGCAAGAGATTGGTGCGTTGCACGGCAGCATAAGATCAAATCTGGCGCACTGTCCTGAAGAATAAAGGCCATTCGCGCTTCTGGCAGTGCGGGATCGATTGGAAGATATGCTCCACCAGCTTTCCAGATTGCCAGCAGTGCCACGATCAAATCGGTGTTTCGTTCCATACAAACGCCGACCAGCTTCTCTTTACCTACACCATGAACACGTAGCTTCATGGCCAAACATGAGGCTTGCTTTTCTAATTCACCGTAGGAAAGGGATGTTTCGTCCTGAAGGATGGCGGTGTGCTGAGGCTGGGATTTTGCGAGCTGTTCCAGTCTATGGACGACCGCGCTTGGCGCACTGGTCTTGGTCGGTTGGGTAGGCGCGCTGAGCGAGAGCAGATGCTTTCGTTCTTCTTCGCAAACTGCGCTGAAACTGGCAACTGACAGGCTCGGCTCAGATAAACACTGCTCCAGCAATGCGAAGAAATTTTCCTGCATGCGTTCTATGGTTTGAGGCTGAAAGAGGTCAGTTGCATAGTTCCACAAAAGAGTCAGCGCCGGGATATCAGAGCTGTCAGAGGAACGAGGTAGAATAACCACCTCAATATCAAATTTGACAGAGTTGTTGCTGTAGGCTTCGTACAGCGATACGTTCAGATCATTTCGTGCGAGCTCTGGTACCTTTGAGTTGTGGTAGCTAAAACCAACTTGGAAGATGGGGTTTCTGGAAAGGTCCCGTTCAGGCTGCAGCGCTCGGACAACTCGTTCAAACGGCACTTCTTCATTGTCATAAGCATTGGAGAGTGTGCTTCGCAGTCGGTTCAGATACTCGGAAAAACTTGGGTTGTTAGACAGATCGGAGCGAATAACGACACTGTTCACAAACATGCCCAGCATATGTTCTGAAAAGCTGGTTTTCCGGTTTGCGACGGCGCTGCCTGTGAGTAGATCTTTTTGACCTGTGTAGCGGGAGAGTAGAAGATGGAAGACACCGAGAAGCACAGTATAATCTGTGTGACCACTGGCCTTACAGTAAGCTTCCAGTTTTTGAAGCAGCGTCCCTGTTAGTTCCAAACGGGACTGTTTGCCTTTGAACGACATGGTTTCTGGGCGCGAGGCATCTGTTGGGAGAGCGAGAGTAAAGTTGGCGCCTGAGAGTTGCTCTTC
Source organism: Pseudovibrio sp. Ad37 (assembly GCF_001623075.1). GTDB lineage: Bacteria > Pseudomonadota > Alphaproteobacteria > Rhizobiales > Stappiaceae > Pseudovibrio. The sequence goes on along the minus strand of NZ_LMCF01000190.1, from coordinate 13,445 downwards.
CCAATAGGCCAGCTGTTTTTCATAGGTTTTTTCTGCATCTTCACTCTGCTGCCATCCCACGTAATGCCGGTACTGGGCAGGGACAGGAGCGAGATTGGGCAGTGCTCTATCTGCGAAAGCCTCATAAGCCTCTAGGAACTCTGAAAGAAAGATATTCGCGCTCCAACCGTCATGAACAAGGTGATGTTCAATGTGCAAGAGTGCGGAGGAGTCATCATCAAGCTTGAACAATACCCAGCGAGCCAATGGCAAGCAGCTGGTGTCAAAGGGTTTTGAGACCTCGCGATCGACAACCTTCCAGAGCTCTGGGCTATCCATTGAGGTGTTCAGGTCCACCAGATCCAATCGGGCAGGCACAGGTTGATGAACTTTCTGATAGGTCGTACCAGAAGCATCTTCGTGAAACGTGGTGCGAAAAATCTCATGACGCTCGACAATCAGGTCCAATGCTGACTGCAATGCGGATGCATCTACTTTGCCCTGCATCCGGATCAGGCATTGAGCGTTGTATGCAAGAGAGCCCGGCGTTAGTTTTTCCAGTAACCACACTCCGTTTTGTTGATGAGAAACGGGGAAGGTGGTTCTTTCCAGATCATAATCAGTCAAAGACCTCTCGGATCTGTCTGGTTCTTCTGAAGTTTGGATTTTTGCCGCGAGTTCGCTGAGTTTCTTTCCGGTAAATACATCTTCTAGTGAGAGGACTGGACCAAACCGTTCACGGCACCGCGTAAGAAACTGAACAGCATCAAGGGAAGAGCCTCCCAGAGTTTGAAGTGTGTCATTACAAAAGACCGTTTCGACGTGGAGCAGATCTTTCCAAAAGCGAGTCAGAATCTGCTGCGTTTCTGTGCTTGGAAGCTCATTTGACTGCGCGCCGCGGGCATATCTGTCAGGAGCTGGGAGTGCTTTTCGATCTATCTTGCCATTTACATTTAGAGGGAACTCATCGAGGTGAATAAACGCGCTCGGTACCATATAGTTTGGCAAGAAGGCGGAGAGGTTCGTTTTAAACTCTTCTACCCCAGGGACAAAAGCACCATCTCGCGAAGTGAAATAAGCGAGGATTTCCGGGTCCTTCGAGTAGGCTGTTGTCGCGGTAACATGAGCGTGCTCTATGCATTCAAGCTTAGAAAAACACTTCTCAATTTCCTGCAATTCAACACGATAGCCACGCACCTTGACCTGCTCATCCAGACGACCGAGGAACTCCAGCGTTCCATCTGCAAGTCGTCGCGCGCGGTCTCCTGTGTTATAGAGCCGACCAGTTGCAATGCCGGGGACGGAACGGAATACTTTCGCAGTAAGATCTGGCTGGTTCTTGTATCCACGGGCTAACCCGATACCACCCAGCCACAGGGTGCCGACCCCACCATCTTTCACTTGTTTCAGATCATCATCGAGAAGATGGACATCAACGTTTGAGATCGGCTTGCCTATCGGAACTGTATCCGAACTACCAGTCTCACCGCTGCTCTTGTAAAGTGTTGCGCATACAGTGTTTTCAGTCGGACCGTATGCATTTATCAGGTTAACGTGCCCGGACCAGCGTTCCACGAGTGACCACGGCATTGCCTCACCCGCGACCACCACTGTCTTTAGGCTCGAATAATCCAACGGGTCCATGCGACTGGCAAGAGAAGGAGGCACTGTTAGATGAGAAATACTTCTATCTTTAACAATGTGCTTCAATGCATCTCCGGCTAACAGCGTGCCGTCGGGTGCAAAATGAAGCTGAGCTCCGCAACACAAACTCACCAGAATTTCGGATATTGACGCATCAAAACCTAAAGATGCGAACTGAAGGACGCGAGAAGTCTCATCCAGACCAAAACAGCGTGCTTGTTCAGAGACTAGATTTAGCAGACCACGATGTTCAACCATGACACCCTTGGGCTGTCCCGTAGAGCCTGAGGTGTAGATGATGTAAGCAAGCTGATCTGGTTTAACCGATTGGTTTGTGCTGCTAGTGAAGGGAGTTAGATCCAGTTTAGAATAATTAACGATCTGCAATGAGTTCGGTATCTCGGCAGACAACTCCTGCACAAGAGAAGCTGTTTCGTCAGTGCACACAACGACACTGGCCTTGCTGTCCTTAAGCATGAACTCAAGCCGTTTGCGTGGGAGATTATTGTCCAACGGGACATAAACTCCTCCAGCTTTATGAATGGCAAGCAACGCTATTATGGCTTCTGGAGTGCGAGGCATACACACTGCAACAGTAACTTCGGGCCCAACCGCGTTTGATTGCAGAACGCTTGCAAGTTGATCTGTTGCGGTAAGCATTTCGCGGTAACTGATAGTCTTTCCATCCCCCACTAAGGCTGGATTTGAAGCATTTTTCGTCGCAACTTGTTCTATGTGCGACACGACATTGCCTAGGTCACCTGGGTTCATCGTAACCTGGTTGCGAGGATTGGTTTCTTCCATGAAACAACGATCATTGATTGTGCGATTGAATAAAAATTTATATTACTGAGAGTTATTTGCACTTACTCTCAGTCCATGCGTCCGTTTAGATCGGATTCAGGGAAGTAAAGATGAATTGTATTCATTAAGTCCTCGGGTATTAAATTTTTAATTGCTCAAACTTTCTTTCTAATATATCACAAAGTCAAGTTATAATTCGAATCTGAAGGCATCTTGTTAGCGTGCTGGGGAAACAAATGAACCACTCATATTTGAGGGAAACCATCTCTTTATTGATATGATCGACAAGCTAGGGGGGCTGGTCGAGCAATGATTGTGAAGTTTTCTATTACAACTAAATCGCTGCGCAATTTCCGCGCCGAACGTCTTCATTAACGAGCAGGTTTTATGTTCATGCCCGTACCAAGTCACCGGCAATCATTTCTGCGTCAGTTCTGGGTACTTCCGAGACCAGCAAAAACTATTCTGGTTGGCACCTTTTGCGCACGCTTTGCATCGTTCATGATCTGGCCTTTCTTCGCGGTACTCATGGCACGAAACTTCGGAACCTCTATTGCCGAACTTGGGGTAGTTTTTTCGCTGTCGGCGTTTGCTGCGCTTATTGCTTCGCCTGTAAGTGGGATTATAGCGGACAAGTTGAATCGTCGCGCGATCATGCTGATCAGTGCTTTGAGCATCTTAGGGCTCTATTGCGTTCTGACGTTTGGAAGGGATGAACAGATCTATTTTGCGGTCATCGTGGGCATGTCCGTTGCCAATGGTGCACTCGAGCCACTTTTACGATCTGCATTGGGGGACTGCGCAGCGAAGGATGAAGACCGACCACTGCTGTTTCACATACGCTACTATCTGGTCAATATCGCAGGTGCGTTAGGGCCTTTGTGCGGGCTATGGTTTGCAAACCAAAACTCAAACTTCGCTTTTCTGGCAGGTGCGGTTGCGTACGCTGTTCTCGCGCTCTGCATAATGAAAAGTGTCGCGCCAAGCATTGTTGTCACAGACAGGGAGGAAATGCCGATTTCGACACTGTTAAAAACAGCAGTAGTGGATCGGCTTTTTCTGACATTGTTTATCTCAAATTTCTTCCTGGTCATCTTGTACGCACAAATAGATGAGCCCCTAACATTTTTCCTGATGTCTCTCGAAACGCCTGACATCAATGGGATTATTGCCTCGATCAACGTTACCAACACGAGCGTCGTTTTGATCGTCCATCTGTTCTTGATGAAGTGGCTGGTTGAGCTTGAAGAACACAAGGCCATTCTGGCTGCTTTCTTTTTCCTGATGCTTGGTCTGCTGGTGATCGCTTCCAATCGCTCTGAAATTAGGGAGTTGTGGCTTGTTGCGATAGCACTTGCGACATTGGCGGAAATTATCGCCATGCCTTTGTTTGCCACAGTGGTGGATCGCACCGCTCCTGTGCGTCTTAGGAACAGCTATATGGGCCTTTATATGCTTTCCAATGCGGGCGCTGCTGCGGTGCCATTTGCTGCAGCAATGGTGATTGAACACATCGGTGGAGGGCCATTGTTCCTCACATCCGCGATAATGTGCGTACCGGTTGCTTACTTGGGTTTCCGGCTGCTCAGTGCAACCAGACAAAGAGAAAAAATTGCGGAGCAGGCCAGCTGAACCGCTGACCCATCTCATGTGAGGAGTGGTGTGAAATGAACCCGTACAGTTCGCTGGCTTCCAACAAATTCTGGCGCCCATCGGTCGCAGAGCGAGACTATTTCTCGATCTCGCAGGTCTGGACACCGAAGTTTAAGATACAGAAAGATGCGGCCATAATAACTGCCGGGTCTTGTTTCTCTCAGAACATGGGCAAAGAACTGCAGCGACGAGGGATGAACTGGCACAATGCTGAACCCGCACCTGACGGTTTAAGCGCTCGGGAAGCCCTTGATCACAACTATGGCGTTTTCTCATTCAGAACAGGAAACATCTATACCGCACGTTTGTTGTTGCAATGGCTCCAATGGGCTTTTGATGAAGTCCCCCAGTCTAAAGAGACTTGGAATAATGGAGAGCGGTACTTCGATCCATTCCGGCCCAATATTTCCCCAGATGGCTTTGAAAGCCCTCAAGCCATGTGGGCATCACGTGAAGACACCCTTGTGGCTATTCGCAAAGCGATAAGCTCTGCTGATCTGTTCGTGTTCACTATGGGTTTGACAGAGGCATGGCTCAATACCGCAACAGATGTTGTCTATCCTATGTGCCCTGGCACAGTGAAAGGCCGGTTTGATGATAGATTGCATAAAGCACATAATTTTGCCTTTGCAGAAATACTCTCTGATTTTCAAAAATGTATCGATCTTATAGGAAGACACAATCCCAACCTGCGTCTGGTGTTTACCGTTTCACCGGTTCCGGTCACAGCGACATTCACGACGCATCATGTGCTAACAGCTTCCACCTATACCAAGTCTGTTCTGAGAGCTGTGGCAGGGCAGTTGGAAGCCACTAATGAGAACGTCGAGTATTTTCCATCCTACGAACTGGTTGCTTCCCCTCCAATGAACGGAGTGTTCTACAACCCCAACAAGCGCACGATTACACCAACTGGCGTTCGATTTGTAATGGGTCATTTCTTTAAGGGCATTTCGTCTGCTCTTCAGACGCATCAGGACCAATCAGAAGTCAGCACGCAATCACTCCTGCCAACTGAGGATATCATCTGTGAAGAAGAACTACTCGACTATTACAAATGACATTCAGTTCTTGTTGTTAGGAGACTCCCACGCTGGCGCAATTGGGCGTGCGGCCAAAGAAGTTGGGATTCCGTTCGTTGGTGGTCCGATGGGGGCAGGGCGCGAGTTCACAGCTCCTTTTGTTGACTGGAATAACGAAGATCCGGTTTTCCGAAGTGGCTATGCCAATGAAATGTATCGGTCTTTTCTGGAGGAACTCACAGCTAACTCGCTGCAAGATGTGAAAATTCCACTGCTCTGCACTTTCGGCTTTGCGCTGCATTTTTACGCAACCTCCGAAAACTGGGAGATATACAGGGAGGGCGACGGAACGCTGCCATCAGCCTTTCTGGAAGGCCTTCTGTTTCATGACCTTATCTGTGCAATGGCACAGGGCGCTTTGGATTTTTACTGCACCATTCTCAAAATGGGAGTTGAGGTGTTTGCCGTTCTTCCTCCCCAGAAGGTGCCTGAGACTTCAGAGCCAAGTGTTTTCCAAGCAGCGCAAAACGTGTTGTTTGCAGAAGCAGAACGCTTGGGTCTTCCGGTTCTGGACGTTCGTGATGGTACTACGGGTTTTGATAAACTACAGCGCGAAGACTTCTCGCAGGAAAATGACCCGATTCACGGGAATACTGCATTTGGGCAGGCTATTTTGAATGCGTTTGTCAGTCAGAGGGTATCAGCCCATGTTGGTGCGTGATTTGAAGCAAGAACACATTGAGGCTGATCTGACGAGCTGTACCATGTCTTTGTTGACCGATGGTACGGTTCAGAAGCTCCATGCGTACATGGGGCGAACAGTACTGGTGCTTGGAATTGAAGCAGCACAGATGCGTGGGGAAAATACGTGTGAGCTGGAATGCCTCAAAGAGCTGCATTGCAAAGCCGCGATTAGGGATATGCCGGTTTTAGAGCATTGGCTCGATGCGTTAGAAGGCGCCTATTTAGTCCTGTTTCGCCTTGCGTTTGTCGCGGAGAAAACCTACCGCGTTTCACACTCCAGTGCCCTTGAGTTTGCCGCGGGCAACAAAGATATGATCGAGAGCGAGTTTGGCTCTGCGGAAGCTTATGCTGATTATTATGGCACTTTAAACAGCGAAGCCAATACCAAGGCGTTTGCGCGAGCAAACGCGCAAGTTCATTCCAACATAAACGCCAAACTGTTTACTGATGGCTCGCTGCAAGATGCAAACACGACTGCTTTACTCAGCCTGTTTAAAGCTTCGGCCTATGCCTTTGCGTGTGCTCATGCATTTGGTGAGTTGGAGAGGCGTTACTGTGAGGCTCGACAGCACCTCGTTAGATGCCTTCGAACTGTTATTGTTTAACTATTTTCCAAGGAGAGAACTTCATGCATGAACATGCTCTGACAGCTATTGAAAGTATTGCCGCAGCACCTCGAGAAACCTACAGGCGTATTCAGCTGGACCGTCTTACACCGGTCATTGGCGCTGAGGTCTGCGGAGTAAATCTATCTGATGGCGTAAACAAAGAGCAGTTTGCAGAGATTCACCGTGCGTTTCTTGAGAATCATGTTCTGGTGTTCCGCAACCAAAAACTCACCAAAGATCAACAAAAGGAGTTTGCCCGGCAGTTTGGTACACTGCGTGCTCTTCCGTTGAGTGACATTGATGGTGATGATCCAGAGATTGTCTTAATCCGTGCCGGTAAGAAATCTCGCTTTGTTGCAGGAGAGGTTTGGCATACAGATGGTACAGCTGATCCTGCCCCTTCGCATAGCTCGATGTTGTACATGCATGAGACACCTGAGCTTAGATGCGGTGGGGATACCGTGTTCGCGAACATGCATCTGGCCTATGAGATGTTGTCGCCTGAGATGAAAGAGTTCTTACTTGGGCTGACTGCAGTTCACGACGGAGCCGTGCCGTGGAAGGGCTTCACGCCGCCAGAAGGGCTACCTAAAACTGAGCACCCAATAGTTGCGAAACACCCTGAGACAGGCAAGCCAATGCTTTTTGTGAACTCGGGTTTTACAACGCATATTCCGAGTTTATCCGAGGACGAGAGTGATGCCATTTTAAAGATGCTCTTTCAACTCGTTGAACGCGAACAGGCATTGAATTGCCGTATACGTTGGGAGCCGGGGACATTGGTGTTTTGGGACAATCGTTGCACGCAGCATCGCGCAGTCTGGGACTATTACCCATACTCCCGCTTTGGCGAACGCGTAACTGTTTTGGGCACTCAACCAGCCGCCGCAAAACCTCACCTAATCATGAAGGAAATGGAGTTGGCAGACTGAGTACCACGCAACACGACTTCATTCGTTTGAAGGATAGGGTCTCTGGCCCCTACCAGTTAAGTATTTTTATCTTAAGCCTTAAAAGCGTTCACCATCAGGTCTGATAAATGTCGGAACTCCGCCTAAATATATCGGCAACAACATTTGTTGCAACCAAGCAGAACTGGTGGGTAGGGCGCAAGGCAGGAATGTCATGAGTGGCAGGGAGCTTACACCTTGCCGCAGCGCTCTGGCCCTGACGGACGAAGACCCTACACATCGCAGGACGACAGGGCAAAAAGGAGAAAGGCACTGCTGAAGGAGCTTTCGGGGACGATGAGTCTGCCAAGTGTGCGGATCACACTTAAGCACGACGCCAGCGGCAGCAGTGCTGACCAAAGCTGCCATTCGCTGCGGTGCAATAATCTAACTCGACATCAAGTCTTAGCTGTTCTGGCTTGGGCCATATGTATGGACCGCCTGCATTTCGCAAGAGATTTTTTACTTTGAATCTTGAAGTCGCTACTATGTATCCGACCTGTTTATCGGCGCGCGGGCCGTGGCCTTGATGGTAATACACACGTACTGACAGTCTAATTACCAGACAGGTTACTTAAAGCCATTTTGGCCCTTTGACTTTTGGTGCGTTCTTTCTTCCGTTCTATGCTTATGCTCTGTCGCGAACTTTTAAGGAGGTTCTGGTTAGGTCGCCTCCATGTCAGTTTTTATGGCTGTCAAGCTCCCTGCAATTATACAATACGCTTTAGGCGATCCTTGTCGGCTTATTGGCCAAGGCGACGGACAGTTTATTCTTATGCATTCGCTTGGATGCCCGCTCCAGCCAGTCTCCGAAGCTTAGATTCAGCCAAAGTTTCGGTCGCATCAAAAAAAAAGTGTGCCGCCTGCACCAACAGCATGCGTAAATAGCGATTTCCGGCTTTCGATATTTTGCCTAGGATGGGTTTGTCTCCTGTACTGTACTGTACTGCCGGGGGACTAGGCCCAACCAAGCGCCAAGGTCTCGTCCGCGTTCAAAAGCAGATCCGTTGCCGATGGCGGCCACCAGCGCGGTGGAGATGATAGATCCGATGCCGGGGATACTCATCAGCAGTTGGCAGCCAACTGCCTTGCCTGAGAGGGGGAATCTGACCAGCTCTGCGGAGAAACTCACCATGGGATGAACGATCTGGTGACCAAGTTTGAGTGAGACCTTCTGGTTGAATGCACACGATCTGGACTTCAGTGTACCAAGACTCAAGGCAAGGTTCTGGGACATACCCCGATATTGTAAGCGGTACAAAAAAGAAAAAGCACGGAAACTGCTTGCTGCAGAACGATTAATATTGGCTATTGCGCGTATTCTTAAAAACAGTCAACAAGCCATCATGGACATCAAAGATTTGTTAATCACATAAATCCAACCCAATCTCTTTTACCATGATCTCCTCACGAACAAGAGGGGATCATAATTTCCATCGCAGGGAAAGGGTTTGATTTATATTCCAAACCGACGATCTAGCTGCAGGCCTTGATCAGAATAGGGAAATCAACCAAGTGTTCGGAATCTGCAATTTTGATATCCGTTACATATCCATTTACGTTTGTTTTGGCTTCAAGTAAGCGAACAGGTACTCCGCCTGCAGCCTTGCTGACTTCCTCATCGACTTCTTTGATTGTCAGCCTTGGAACTGCGAAGGAAAGCTCACGGATACTTTCACCAGCTCTTTTGCGGCGCTTTGCCATTAAATTATCTCCAGTGATTTTGGGGGTTAAGGTGCTTCCGTAACGCAATTTGAATCGCTGTAGTATACAGTTACCTGGATATCACCAGGTGCAATTGGGATGAAGAGCTTGGACTGGCTAAGTCCTGGATAGACAAACATTCCGCGGTTCTGTCGCAAAGTTTAATCGGTTTTCTGCTCCCGTATTTTCGGGTACAATCAGCTTGCTCTGAATTCATGGCTTGAGGCTTGTTGCATTGATCAGTTTTAAAGGCGTCCAATACCCAAAAGATGCGATCTTGTATGCTGTTTTTTTCTACGTCCGCTATTCGGTTTCCTACCGCGAACTGGAGGAAATCATGCAAGAGCGCGGCGTAGAAGCTGACCACGCTACTCTCAATCGCTGGGTTGTAAAATATTCACCGCTGATTGCAGACGAAGCCAGGAAGAAAAAGCGAAAAGTTGGAACCTCATGGCGCATGGATGAAACCTACCTGAAGGTCAAAGGTGAATGGGTTTACCTGTACCGTGCCATTGATAAACATGGTGATACCGTTGACTTTATGCTCTCAAAAACCCGCGATGAAGCAGCAGCGACTACGTTTTTTGAGAACGCCATTGGCAGCAATTTATTGCCGGAGAAAGTGGTGATGGACAAAAGCGGAGCCAACCGGGCTGGGCTAATTAACATCAACCTCTATTTGCTTCTTGCTGGCTATTGGTGGTCTTTCATTGATATCTTGCAGGTTAAATACCTGAATAATATCATTGAGCAAGATCACCGCTTCATCAAGAGGCTGACCAAACCAATGATGGGCTTCAAGGCCTTTCATTCAGCTCAAGCGACAGTTGCTGGTATCGAGACCGCTCATCTGATCAGGAAAGGCCAACTGGATCAGCAGGTCGTTCCAGCCTACCGTCAGTTCATGGCGCTCGCAGGATAGTTGCGCCTGCACCCAAGGTGTATTGCAAGCAGGCCACAAGTTTGCGACAAAACCAGCTTATGGTTACTTAAAAGCACTTAATGACGGAGACTACGAGGAAGCTGGGCGAATTTACTCAAGCTTCGCAATTGATCTGGTTGTGAAAGTGGGTAGTGCAGGTGCAGGTGCAGCCCTCACAGGCTTGAAAATTGCTAAGAAACTCAAGAAGATCACTAAGCCTTTCGAAGACCGGAAGAAAGAGAGAACTCGGGAGAAATATGAAGAAACGGCCTCAAATAGGGGATGGTGCTCATTCCATGGCGATACGCTGGTCGCGACGGATGAGGGTCTGCTGCCAATCCGTGATGTGACGACTGAAATGTCCGTTGCCTCGCGTGATCCGATGACCGGCGCGATGAGCATGAAGCCGGTTCAGGCGCAATATTCTAACCCATATGACGAGACTGTTTCTGTTAGTATCCGTGATGTGGATACTGGCGCTGAGCAAACCATCGTCTCAAACCGCATTCATCCGTATTTTGTGCAGACAGAACGCAAGGTGGCGAGCAGCTCCGAGGGTCATACCTACATTGGCCCGCTGAAAAATGGCCATTGGGTTGATGCGGCAGAATTGCAAGCTGGTGATCGGCTGCTGAATGACGACGGCACATGGGCCGAAGTGGTTGGTGTCGAGATCGAGGCCAAACCGCTCACCGCCTACAACCTCACGGTTTCTGATTTTCACACCTATTTCGTTGCCGCTAATGAAAATGCCGCACCGGTTTGGATGCACAATAATTGTGTAAACGGGTCGACAACTCTTCCGAACGGGAGACAAGTAGATATCCGTATAGATGACAGTCGTGTGGATCATGTGCTGAAGGGCGATGTTGGGCCAAATGGTCCGACGGGAGGCCATTCAACCAATTCCGGTAGTGTGCAAACGGTCGGGCAAGTTGAGGTTGGTCATGGTGGGGTTCGTCGCGCACAAGTCGAAATTCATGGGCAACCAAAGTCTAATAATGGTGGGGTTACAACGCTCTTCCCAGATGGCTGGAGTGATCAGCGAATTGTAACGGAGTTCTCGCAGGGTCTTCGGACTGGAGCGACCTCCACCGGACCCGGTGGCAATCCAAGGGTTGTGACTCCAAGCGGCGTAACTGTAGAATACGTTAGAAGTGGCGACAGGATCGTCACATTCTATCCAATATTTGAGTAAAGAGGCCATCTTGATGCGCGAAGTTACGGATGATGATTGGAAAGAGTATACCTTTCCAACCGCAACAAATTCCATATTGGCAAGCATTATGGATGGGCAGCCCTGCGCATTCCATTTGTATTGGGTATCAATGCTATACAAGCGATATCGTTTAGGCGACTGGAATGGAGTGGTTCCTCTTGCGTCGGCGCTTGCAGATCAAGAAGTGTTGATAGGTTACAATGACGATTATTGTATATTCCACAAAGATCATGAAAAGTTTGGCCGAGCAATTTTGGAAGGGGTTAGCCCCTACAATCCTAGAGCGTTTGTGTTTTTTGATTATGCTACTCTGCAGATAGCATTTGACGCACTAGATGCGGATGAGCAATTGCCCTACATCCCAACGTATTACGCGCACCCACATGACCGACATGATTATAAGACCGGCGCACATATGTGGTGACGCGCGTTATTCCGTTGGTTCTGGTTCCTGATACTTCGGCATAGCAACAGCACAATACCAGTTGCCTTGTTCACTTTTGAATGTTGTGGCGCGGAGGGGATTGCCAACTTATTTTGAGTAAGTTGCATAAGGGAGAGTATTCAAAAGTGTGGGGCACTCAGGCCGCGAGTTTGTCGACTGCCGGGCCTTGCGCCTCAGCTTTTATGCCGGGATACCACAGTTCGAACTTCTGCCTGAGCGTTCCGTCCAGCGCCCGCGTACGGGTCTGCAGCAGGAGATGCGCGCCAGATTTGGACCAGCGCATTTGCTGACGTTTGCCAAAGCGCTTGCCGACAACCGCATTCACCGTGCTTTCGACAAAACCGGTAGAGACCCGCTCGCCGTAACGCCTGCGCTCCGCGTAGTTGGCCCTATGGGCACATAGCTGCGTATTTGGCCATCTTGAAGAACAATCAGGGAACTTTGGTAGTTGACTGAAGCAGCACGCGGACCTGCTCGGGCGAGAACTTGAACGACCTCCCATCAGAGATCCGTGCTGCTGTGATTGGGTATTTGGGTCGTCTTGTATCAAGGCCAGTAATGCGGAAGTGTTCTTCGCCATCGCTAAATATTTGGTCGTAGTTTTCTTTCTTCAAACCATATCTTGAACACAGAAGTTCAAAGAGTTCTTTGTCTAAATCCTCATCCTGGCCCTCTGCTACCGGAACCTTTACCCGCAGCGCCATTTCAAAAGCATCGCCTCTGGACTTGAGACGCTTCCCACCTTGCTCAACTTCCAGCCCATGAGTTTCAGCAATTTTACGACAGGCTTTCAGCATTTCCTGCTCAAGGGTTTCGCTCAGGCGGGGTGTGATGCGCACGTGTTTTTCACGTTGGCTGGTCATCGGTTCTTTACCTTGTAAACTGTTCCTCGAGAGACGCCGAGCTCTCGGGCAATTTCGGTTGGACTCTGGCCAGCAGCAAGCCGCATTTCAATTTTCTTTTTATCGATCTGTGGCGGACGGCCTTTATAAACACCCCTTGTCTTTGCTGCCGCAATCCCCTCTGCTTGACGCTCTCGCCGCAGATTGGTCTCAAACTCTGCAAAGACACCCAGCATATCGAAAAAGGCTTTGCCAGCAGCCGTTGAGGTATCCACGGGCTGCTCGGTTGCATAAAGATTAGCCCCCTTGTCTCGCAGCCACTGCACGATGATCTGTAGGTCATGCATAGACCTGGCAAGTCGGTCAATACGTGTAACCACCAGAGTTTCGCCGGGATGAATGAAGTCCAAGATTGTTTGCAACTCAACACGATCCTTGAGAGAACCGCCGCTTCGTTGCTCGGTGCGGATCAGATGACACCCTGCTGCTTCCAGCGCGAGAATTTGCGCTTCCAGATTCTGATCAGTGGTAGAGGTGCGCGCATATCCAATGCGGGACGTAGATCTGTTCATTTTGGGTGTGTTACTTGCCATTTTTGTTCAATAACACAGATCAAACCCAAAATGAACAAGGATCTGAATGCAATAAGTGTTCACCGGTGCCGTCTTTATGGGTACACTCAAAATATCACCTAGTCATGCAGCCAGCTTACTTTCAAAGTCTATGCGCTGTTCCAGATCAAGCTCAAATCGGCCATAAGGATTGATGTGACTGTATATCAGCGGTGTCAGACCTCGGTAATCTTCTGCGGCAAGTCGGCCAGCCCAAACAGGATCTGAAAGCACCGATTGCACCATGCGGGTGTTGACGTAAACCAGCGAGGCCTGCAACAGGTGCAAAGACAGGGCC
>NZ_LMCF01000189.1 GCF_001623075.1 Pseudovibrio sp. Ad37 | reverse complement strand
AGGCCAGTTTCACCGGAAATATTGAAACTCATGCGCCGGCTGGACGAGTTGCATCTAGAGTATCCGTTTGCGGGTAGCCGCATGCTGCAGCAGCTGTTGAAGGTAGAAGGCTTTGATATCGGCCGACGTAGAGTAAGGTCCTTGATGAAGAGGATGGGTATTGAGGCAATCTACCGACGACCCAATACGTCCAAACCGGCGCCAGAACATAAAATCTACCCGTATCTGCTGCGTGATGTGGAGGTTTTAAGACCCAGTCAGGTCTGGGCCATCGACATTTCCTACATTCCCATGGCAAAGGGCTTCACCTATCTGGTCGCTATCATTGACTGGTACTCGTGCAAAGTTCTGAGCTGGCGGTTATCAATCACCATGGAGGCTACCTTCTGCATCGAAGCTCTGGAAGATGCACTCGCTAAATACGGCAAGCCAGAGATTTTCAACTCTGATCAGGGCTCTCAATTCACCAGCATAGACTTCACCGATGTACTCAAGCGTGAGAAGATCAAGATCTCCATGGATGGCAAGGGAGCATGGCGCGACAATGTTTTTATCGAACGGTTCTGGCGCACCATCAAGTATGAGGAAGTCTACCTCAAGGCCTACGCCAGTGTGCCAGAGGCCAGAAAATGGACTGACCTAAAGAAAATGGAGAGCCTCTGTCTCACTATTTCTTTTCTGTCTCTCGAACGCGATTGGCAATTGATAGCCTAACGACGAGTGTCGCCTGATTGGATTGTAAAAGCCCTCAATGTAAAGGCCAAGTGCCTTTTCTGCCTTCTGACGAGTCTGAAAGGTAGTTCGCCACAACATTTCAGACTTAATGGT
>NZ_LMCF01000188.1 GCF_001623075.1 Pseudovibrio sp. Ad37 | reverse complement strand
CAGTCCCCACGTAAGACTAAAAGTCTGATCCATTGCAACTCTTTCCTAACCTGAAGAAAAAGTCACTTTGGCGAGCAAACATGTCTTAAATGGTGATGTTCAGCACTTGTTCCTCAAGATGGCCAAATATGCAGCTATGTGCCCATAGGGCCTACCAGCATTAAAGATCTGATTGAAGGTTTGCCCCTTCTGTCGAAGCCCAGTGAAGGTTCTCCTGAGTGGATTCTGGATATAGCCTTAGATGCGGCCACCAGTGCAGCTCACAGAGCGAATGAGGATTGTGGTGGGGCGTGGGTTGTCATCGATGATGGCCGTTCAGCGTTTGCGCAGTTCTTAAAACAAAGCGGGATGGGTGATCGACACTCCGAAGGCGGCTGGCGGTTGTCTCTTTGCCAGGGGCTAAGAGTGCAATCGCGCATCATCTTTGAAGAGGCGTGCCATGCCTTTGTGGAGGTGATGGAGCAACACGGCATTAAGGCGTGGGTCTACAGCTACATGGATTAAGCCCCTGAGTGACTTCTCCCAGCTCCCTTGAACAGCAGACAATCGAGACCATGACCTACAGACTTCCCAGCTTCAATGAGCGCGTTGACTATGCGCATCAAGCTTTTTTGCGCGGTGAAGACAGCCGCAAGTTCGATAATTGTTTTGAAATGTGGGATGGGGCTTTTGTGGTTACAGCCCTTATGCGGCGCAGCTTAAGCGATCCAGAACTCCGGCGAGCCATCGAAAAGGACTTTTATTCGGCTGGGCTTGCTCAATGGCAGCAAACCGCCGCCAGCCTGGCCCACATCCCCACAGACAAGCTTTCTAGCAAGGCCGCAACCCATCGGCGGCAAGTTGAAAAAAGCCCGTTCGACTTCCAGCAACAAAGCCTTTTCTAACCGATAGTTTCAGAGATTTTACATGTACACTTTCACGAAACCGACCTGTTCTGTAACCGCCATCACGTATCTGCTTGAACTGCAACGGTTGGGGCTAATGTTCCACCCTGACGACAGTCCTCAAGGCTGCGATTTTGACAGAGAGCTTCCATCAATGATGCTAGAGGTGATGGACCAGTACATGGAAGCCACTCATCACTATCTTGAAGATCCAAGCTCGATTGTCTGTGAAATTGATAAGGCACCAGTACAGCCACAGGAGCAGCCGGTGAGCCAGTCTGCGAATGTCTTATCTGTTCTTGATCTTTCGACCGATCACCTGTCACCCGAAACACTTGCAATGCTCAGCGAAAGGCCCCCTGAGACCTTTCCGCTTTATGGTGGCAACCTCATGAATGGTTTGTTTATTTCAGCCTGCAAAGATTACGATTACAGCGGAAGAAAACTGCCCATTGATTTGCTTGCTTGCCTCATGGCCGCATGGGCAAACGACTGCTCTCACATTCTTTTTGATTGCGATGGACCGATAGATGATCGATTGTGCACTTATTCTGACAGCATCCCAGACCAGTAAGCAAGTTCAAGAAAAACAAGGGAAGTTGTGAGTGAGGAGAAATCAATCTCCCCACTCACCATAGGCTTCGGTTAGCCAAAGAAGAATCGAAACACAGCAGCGATAAAGATCACCGAGGTGAGTTCAAAACAAACTTCGACTTTACCGATCCTACTGGCTTCGAGAACAAAGCGAGCTTTCATAAAGCTTTCCTTCCTCTCAGAGTGTGTGGGGACCCATAGGGTAGCCGCCGCCACACGTCAGGCCAGCTTGCCGGGAATCATTTTTCACAGTCTGCGCTCCCGACCGGCTGCGACTATTCCGTGAATTCTCAACTCAAAGTAAGTTGTCTCGCGTAAAATCAATACTGAAAAGTTGCACACATAAAACTTCATGTGCCCGAGAAGATTGCGTGTCAGTGCTGCGAGATCTGGCTTGCAAGGAAAATAGAAACGAGCTTCTTGTGAGGCGACTAAGGAGAAAGAGAAATGATTGCAGTCAAAGGAAGCAGCAGTGTTTTGTATACGCAGCTTATCTGCAAGAAGTCTGGAGAGGTGCTGGGACAAGTAAGCGGGCCAACAGAGCAAACTACGTACTGCAACAAAGTTTGGGTTGTACAACCAGATCAAGAGTTGATTGTCACAGACAAAACCGGTGTGGCTGAACCATCGAACTTTTATGGTCCAGTTCCGAAGAACTCCAACGTCTATGTTTACGGTGAATTTCTTGAAGAGGAGAAACCCACTGACATAAAACCAACTTGGGTAGGCGCTGCGGCTTGCCGTAAGGCTCCGTGCAACTCTTTCATTATGGCTACTTGTTAGAAATTAAGCGGCCTTCTTCACTTCTATTTTTCAAAGACTCTTTTTGCCATGACCGGAACTTTTGAAAGCATGGGCTATGATCCCTGTCATCCTTGGTATTATCACACCGGAGGAAAACCGCTTTACCCGAAGCAGATTAAACAGCACGTGATTGCCACGGGCTACCGTGGGTATCTGGCAAAAGAAATCGAACGCATTGACCAGAGCGCTGAACCGAAGCGCACACATGAGCTTAGAGCGATTAAGGCGACGGCTCTAACTGGGCTAAAACGTGATTTGAGCAGATACCGTGAAGTGGTGTGTGAATTGCACCAAGGAGAGGTCTTTTACGATAAGGACGATCCATACCGATCTATTGGCGACTACTGCACGAGTGTCAGTTTGAAGCACAATCATATCTATAATGGCTTCGCAATCCTCAACTACGTTGATGAATTGCTTACGCACCAGAAAGACTTGTTTGATTTGCTTTAGTGCTAACTCCGCGCATCGATTGGGACTATGCTCACAAAAGACCCGCAAGTTAGGCTTCCCCATGCCTGTGAAGCGCAGGACGGCCAGCGGCACTTGACACGTATAGAGCTGTTTTTGTCTACTAGCACGTGGATCAAGCCGCTCACTCCTGCCCCAAGCGGCGCTCAAAGAGCTGCACCGCTTGCCGGTAATGTTGGCCAGCCACCTGTACGATCAGAACTCAAAAATCTCTGTGCTCTTGCGACGAGTAGCCAGGTTCCGATGGTCGTAAATCTGAGTGGTTGTGACGCTGGCATGGCCCATGTTGTCACGAATTGTCAGGATATCGACATCACTTTCAAATTGTAAAGTGGCGTAGGTGCGTCTCAGATCATGAGCTGAACACGGTGAGATTTTGGCCTCAGCCGACAGCTTGGTTACAATGTAATGCAAGCCATCCGCGGTTAATCGATCTTCTGTGATAGCCTCCCCACGTGAAATGCCAAAGAACAGAGCTCCATGATGGGTACCACGGACCCGGTCGCACCAATCCCACAATCTGCTTTGTGCTGCCGCTGGCAAGAACGCTATTCTTTCCTTGTTTCCCTTTCCAATAAAAGTGAGCGTGCAGTTATTCCAATCAATGTGTTCGTAATCTAAATGAACCAGTTCAGCCCTGCGTAGCCCGCACATGGACAATATGCACACAATGGCAGCATCACGTAGCCCACGAATATTATGCCTCTGATCACATGTCTTCAGCATCGCAAGTAACTCATCTTTTGATAGAGCGCGCCCTTTGGCTATCTGATAACCACTAACATGCGGAAGATCTTCTTTGATTTTCCTGTAAGCATTCTCAGGCATGAGATCAGCAAGCCATGCTTCACGAGCTACACCTCGGAGTGCTGCCACTGAGTTTCGTATACTTCGCGAAGATAACCTTTTGTCTTTACGTAGATATTCAGCATATCCAATGATAGCCACACGACTTAACCTTGCCCATTCACACGTCCGCCAGGTCGCAGTATCATCTCGTGCAAACCATTTGGCTGCACTGTTCAGAACACTCGTCATCGTGCGTTTGCTGGCATCAGACTGCAGTCTGGCAAGATAAATCATTGCAGGATTTACGGTGATGCCCGGAGCAACATCAGCCTGAAGAGAGTGACGTTCCAAACGGGCAGGCAAAAATGTAGCTTTTGTGTTTGCTTTAGCCTGAGAGCTCATGAATGACTGCTTTTCGGATCTCGATCTACGAAGTTCAGGGCGCAAACAGCTGGTCTCGTGTCAGCGCAGTTTCAGCTCACTGGCGATAGAAAGTTAAGCCTTACGCCTGTCCGTGAGCCTTACTAAATTAAATATCCATTTATCGAAATAGCAGCAACAAATACGACTGATAACTTATGTAATACCTGTGAGTTGACCTACCAATACAAATGCACATTAAGAATTGTTAGCTTATGACAAAGTTTCTTTCTAGTTTTGTGCTGGTATTACAAAACTAGTACACTACGAAATATCGCCCTGCTGTCTTTGTAAACTAAAATATCGGTGTACTTACTTCATCACCTCAAACGAGACTGTCATCATAAGCTTGCTCAGCTTCAAAGACCGCATCCGCTTTACTCCCGCGATAACCACTAGCAATCTTCTCTGCGCCCCGCTTAACGATGAACGACCATAGACTGACTTCACTGTCATCTACGCACCTTTGCACCCGCATCCTAACGGCTCTGTCTCGCGGAACGCGGCCAACACCGCGCCCTTCACCGAACGCAGCCCCCTTGTCAGGTGCCCAAATGTACTTGAGCCGCCTTGAGGTAGTCGGCTTCACTTGGAACGCTGTGAGAGTGCCTACATAGCTCAGGTAGGCTTGTTGCGAGGAAATAACACCAAGCGCTTGGCTTGCCTCACCTCCAGATGCTTTCCACTCTCCCATGTGCAACACCTGCCATTGCCAAGAGAGGGCAGGGGGAGCTTTTGCTTCCTGCCACAGCATGATCACAACTTCCTTTGACCGCATTGAAGCGCCCAGGAACGCATTTGCTTTTCCCGTTACTTCTTTCCAGACAAAGCCAGGTTGCCATTGCATCTTCAGAACCATTTGTTCATTATTTGTTCTACTCTGTACTTGAATGCAAAAAGAGTCAAGAAATGCTCAGTTCAATAAATTCTTCTTCTTTCTTGCATCGCGAGTACGTAATCTGGAGATAGTTCAACAAGAACAGTTAAAAAGAGAAAACTGATGCAAATATTCGTAAATTTTCTAAAGCGCAGGTGGAACTTGCTATATCGCACTATGGGGCCAGAGGTAGATCCTGAATTCCGATCCCAAGTTGTGAAACTCTTGACAAGCCCCACGCTGATAGTTGGAGCTCTCATAGGTTTATATGTCTTAGTCTTGAAGTGGTATTCAGCAGATCCCCTGCCACTCACCGCTGTAATAACTATAGTATTTGGAGGAATTGTACTTGTTACGTGGATAATCGCCATGGCGGGAATGATACACCATGCAAACGTAGACCGCATTCGTGATCTCGAAAATAGAGATGAAGCGAGTTGAGGCTACCTCAAAAAAAAGGGGCATTAGCCCATAGGCGCTAACTTAAGCATGTAAGCTTTGGAATTTGTTGGCGTTTTCGTCTCCTTGGAGGCTCCCGTATGGTTCTCCAGAACGTGTAGCCATGAAGTGTAATGCTGCTCAAGTCCCAAACACC
>NZ_LMCF01000187.1 GCF_001623075.1 Pseudovibrio sp. Ad37 | reverse complement strand
ACTGACCGACCGGACACTTCGACCATCCCGTAAAACAAGACGGCGGATCTTGGCTGCACTTTCCATCAATATCACCCGTTCATGCCCCGCGCTAAATGCACGGATCCTAACAAACAGGTGGGTCAATCTTAAACGCTCATAACCCACCTAACCGGGTCAATTTTGCATGCCGATTCACAGCCCCGCTGCAAGCATTCCGCGAACCTCGCATGCGCAAGATCATTAAGCAATGGCACCAAGGGTTTTCAAAAACGCCCCGTCAAGCCGATATGCACCTTTCAATGTTGGTGAGACTATTAAACTATGCCGTAGATCAAGGCGAGACTGCAGACCATTGCGCGGGCAATATTAAACACCTGCATTCCTCCAATCGCGCTGACATAATTTGGTTGCCGGAAGAAATTGAAGCACTCTTAAAAGCAGCCTCTATGCCCGCAAGACTGCTTCTAGAATTTGCCGTTCATTCCGGGCTACGTCGAACTGATTTAGTCAACATCCCAGCCACCGCAGACAAAGGCGATTACCTTCAATGGTGGTCATCCAAATCTAACAAGAGAAATGAAATTATAATACCAGTAACCCCGGAATTACGGGCAGTTATAAACAACGCCAAAGCCTACAGACGCACACGAACAACCAAGAGCGCAACACTTCTCTGTAACTCCAGGGGCAGGCCATACACACCAGACGGCTTTTCAACAATGTTTGACAAGGCACGAGGAAAGACAGGCATCAACAAAAACCTGCACGACCTGCGCGGCACCGCTGTAACCAATTATATAAGGGCCGGTTTTACTGATCAGGAAATAGGAGAGTTTGTAGGCTGGAAGCTGGAAAACGTTCAATCGATTCGCAGAATATATGTCACTAGATCTGAAGTGATGACGGCTGCAATTAACCGCCTCAAACAGAACCGACCATGAACAAAACTGTAAACCAAACACAAAAAGCCACTTTTAAAATCAAAAACATAATAGCTCACAGTGTGGAAAATCAAAAAAAAGCGCTTGCGCTAAATACCTGTAATCCTTAGAAGACCCTTCACAGGCAGCGACTACACCAGACGCGCCTGAGAGCCCGTAGCTCAGCTGGTAGAGCAACTGACTTTTAATCAGTAGGTCCACGGTTCGAACCCGTGCGGGCTCACCATTTAACCTCATGGTATATAAAGAGGTTTAGCAAAGCTCCTACTTGGGAGTTTTTTGCATTTTAGGCTTCGTGTCAGCACTATGTAAGCAAATGAGCGCGTTTGAAAGCGTGATTTCACCCCTCCTAGCCCCTCTAAATACTCTTTCAACTTAATACTGGAAAAGCTGTGAATGCCGTCACTAACCGTCAGAGGCGAGGCTTTCTATGAGGTTTGGTGAAATAGTAGCTGACAGTTAGAGCTTGTCGCGTTTAATCGGTCATGTATCCAGCTGTTTTGAAGAAGTTGTTGCACTCTTGCTTTGTGAAGAGGTCGCAGACTTGGCCTACGGCCTGCCACAGTGCTTGATAACTTCTTGCTGCG
>NZ_LMCF01000186.1 GCF_001623075.1 Pseudovibrio sp. Ad37 | reverse complement strand
ATATGCTGGTGACTTCTCTGCTCCAGATAAAGGACGTTCAATTGCTCAAGGTATGTATGCACAAAACGCAGATATCATCTTCCATGCTTCAGGCGGTACAGGTAACGGTGTATTCCAAGAAGCAAAATCATTGAACGAATCAGGCGACAAAAAAGTATGGGTTATCGGTGTTGACCGCGACCAATCAGACGAAGGCGAATACACATTAAACGGCGAAAAGAAAAACTTCACATTGACATCTACACTGAAAGCAGTTGGAACAGTAGTAGAAGATTTGGCACAAAAATCAGCGGACGGTAAATTCCCTGGCGGCGAACACACTGTTTATGGATTGAAAGAAGACGGTGTTGGTCTAACAGAAGGACAACTTTCTGACGAAGCAAAAAAAGCAGTTGATGAAGCAAAAGAAAAAATCATTTCAGGTGACGTAAAAGTTCCAGAAACTCCTGAAGAAAACTAAAACCATTTCTATAGCCTTGTTAGACACATGTTTGACAAGGCTATGGTTTGATTAGAACAAGAATTGTTCATTTA
>NZ_LMCF01000185.1 GCF_001623075.1 Pseudovibrio sp. Ad37 | reverse complement strand
TACAATACCAAACGCCCCCATAGTGCGCTGAACTTCCGCCCACCGGCTCCTGAAGTAATCATTCCAGTAGACCAAAGGTCAGTCATGCACTAACTTTCAAACCGGACCACTCAAGTGGGGCTGATCACCATTGGTGAAATCAACGCCACCATGACCGACGACAAGATGGGTTATACTTTTGCCAAGGAATTCACCTTGACAGGTGAAAAAGGCGATGTGTCCTTCTCGCTCAACATCAAGCTCGATCATATTGTTATGATAGAAAAGGGTGACCTGACTCCCGGCGAAGATGTGTATCGCTACATCGGCAAAGAAGAACTGACAGTGATCCGCAACGGTGAGGCCAAGATCTACAACGAAAATAGCTTACACGAGATTGTCTATCTAAAGGCCTGATTTTTGTCATAACCGGGTCAAACAAACATGAGGGTGTACGGTTTGGTCAACATACTGTGCGCCCACCGCGCCAAGGGGTGAAACATGAAAATCGAACATCAGACTGGCTAGACCAAGGGGTAATATGTTGCCTACGACGCCGATGGCTGCATCGCCCAAACGTATTTGTCGAATATGCTGACCTATCGTTTCACACCAGCGTGCTGACATGAGCGCGTGACGACTGCTGCAAACTAACAGTGGTGTCCGACATGAGCTGGAAGGGTTTGTACAAAATGCTGGCACTCATTCCAACCAACACGTTCAGAAAGATGATCTTGCAGGCCCTTGAAGACATCAAACGGCCTCTTGAAGCTTAGCGTATAACCTACACAGAGTTGGAAATGACAAAAACAATCGTAGTTACCGGTGCAACCGGCAATCAAGGTGGTGCTGTGGTTCGGCATCTGCCTGGAACAGATTTCACCATCAAAGCTGTTCCACGCAGCTTGAGTAGTTCGGCGCGCAGAAACTACGCGACATGGGGGTTGAAGTTGTACAGGGAAATCTTGACAAACCTGAAACGCTTGGCCCAATTCTTGAAGGGCATACGGCGTGTACTCAGTTCAAAACAACTGGACCAGCAGTGTTGAGACGGAAATCAAACAAGGCAAAGCCCTTGCCGAAGCTGCAAAAAAGGCAGGTGTGCAGCACTTTGTCTACTCATACGTGGGTGGGGCAGAGCGCAAAACCGGCATCCCACATTTTGACAGCAAGTTCGAGAGAGGTGGTTCCGTTTATTTGGACAGGTGAGCGTGTTTTATAAGTGGATCCGCTCCGATTACGCAGCAGCTTGAGTTATGTGCTGCGGGTGGGTGCAGTAAGCCTGATCCGAGGTGTTCCAGTCAAGCGATGAATGTGGGCGCTTCTGGTTATAAAAGGTGATGTACTGCTTAATGGATTTTCTGGCCTCTGGCACACTGGCGTAGGCCTTGAGGTAGACTTCCTCATACTTGATGGTGCGCCAGAACCGTTCGATAAAAACATTGTCGCGCCATGCTCCCTTGCCATCCATGGAGATCTTGATCTTCTCACGCTTGAGCACATCGGTGAAGTCTATGCTGGTGAACAGAGAGCCCTGATCAGAGTTGAAAATCTCTGGCTTGCCGTATTTAGCGAGTGCATCTTCCAGAGCTTCGATGCAGAAGGTAGCCTCCATGGTGATTGATAACCGCCAGCTCAGAACTTTGCGCGAGTACCAGTCAATGATAGCGACCAGATAGGTGAAGCCCTTTGCCATGGGAAGTGGAGTAAGAAGCTCGTAAGAGCTTCTCCTCCCCGAACCGTACGTGCACCTTTCAGCGCATACGGCTCTCCGTTCAAGACAGGCTCATGGCCATTGCAACATAATGATAGCGAGAGGTGATGGTTGAACGAGTTTCCTCCCTAAAGAGATAAGGATTACACTCAGGGTTCCGCCATCTAAACTGCGCTTTGGGACTGGAGATCAGCCGCCTTAACGCTTTACCAATGCGATTTCCTTGTTCACGTACTCCGTAAATCAGCCATGTTTTAGCCTTGTCTATTTCTGGCACTTTGAACCATTTACGCATCAAGGGCTTGATACGAGAGCGGTACTTTCGTGCCAGCCAGTGAGCAAACTTCCAGAAGATAACATGATCAATCTTTTGGAACACATAAGCTGTGAAGCCGGTAAACTTGTAAAAGGCCGCCCACCCCGCCAGTTGGCGGTTAAGGCGGTCAATCATCTCAACAGCACTGATATCATGATTGCCAGAGAGGGCCTTGACGAGTTTATGGGTAAACGCCTTAGCCTTCTCTTTAGGTATAGTAGTTGAGACACGCATGGTGCCCCATCTACTTCGCTTGCGAATGATGCGATGTCCTAGGAAAGTAAACCCGTCATTGACGTGGGTGATATGGGTTTTATCCATATTCAACGTCAATTTCAGCCTACCCTCCAAGAACGCGCGGCATTCATTGCGAATTGCTTCGGCGTGAGCCTTGTTTCCTTTTATAATCACGACAAAATCATCAGCATACCGGCAGTACGAGACTGCTGGCTTCCACTGTCGGTTCTCCCGTATCGCTATAGGAATGGCCTTTTGAATGCCGAAGTTCCATGCCCATCGATCCTTGCGAGCTTTCTTATTCAGGTATTTCGTCTCCAACCACATATCAAACTCATGGAGCATGATGTTAGATAGGAGTGGCGAGAGAACCCCGCCTTGCGGCACACCTTCGCTTGATGCTCTAAACAGCCCACGGTCGATGTGGCCTGCCTTCAGGATCCGCCAGAGCAGTCCGATAAACCGTTTGTCACGCACACGGCGACGAATGTATCGAACCAGCAGCCAATGATGCACAGTGTCAAAGTAGCTGGCTAGATCACCTTCGATGATCCAACGCCCTCTGAGACTGCCAGTATCTTGCAGTTGGGTCCGCACAGTTCGCACCGCATGGTGTACGCTCAGTTCAGGCCGGAAGCCGTAGGAGTTGCAATGGAAAACGCTCTCCCAAATGGGTTCCATGGCCATCAGCATAGCGCGTTGAGCAATACATCGATCAGCGTTGGAATACCCAAGGGTCTTTGCTTGCCATTGGCTTTTGGGATGTAGATCCGTTTTACCGGCTGAGGGCAGTAAGTGCCTGCCAGTAGCTCCACTTGTAAGTTATCCAGAAAACCATCCAGATTGTCCTGCAAATGTTGCTTATCTATCCCGTCAATGCCCGCAGTTCGTGCACCGCTAGACGCCAGAACGATGCGAGCTGCCTCAGTAAGCCAACCCTTGTTGGCTGCGAGCCGCAAAAGACGATCAAACCGACGGTTTGGATCATCTGCTGCCCACATTGCGAGTTTGTGTTGCATTTCACTGATTATCAAAGGTCTTCACCTCATTCGTGTCAGTTAATATGAACGTCAAACAACTTGAACTGCCCCCCTTCGCCAGAGACCAGCTCATTCCGGCCTCGTGTAACAGGTTCTCCCTGCCTCAGACTACTACGGAAGCTCCGCCAGCATGGTGGTCATCGGGGTGTACTCCCTTGCCATTCCAACCATGCCTTCCCTCGTTCATATGTTGGACTTAAAGCGTACTGGGGAGGTTGCCGGTCGCAATCTTTGCCCTTGCTTGCCGCAAGTCGCCATCGATATAGTGGTCTGGCTACGTTCTCTCCACTGTCCCTATGAGATGCGCTACATATGCACTCACATTCGGATTGACCTGCTTACATTTCAGGACTTTCTTCGACGGTACGCCTGATAAACCGCGTAGGCGCAGGTGACATTTCAACCCACAGATACGAGTGAACCGGTTCGTGTTCCTCAACCTTCCAATACTCAGCCTGGAGGACCATCTCAGCTTAACGGACTTTGCCTCAATCCCCTTTTCCCACGGGCTACGTCACCCTGTCAGCAAACAACAGGTCACCGCCGCTTCGGCTCTCATCTCCCCGCAGCGGGAGACATGGCAATTGTCAAATTCTCCTTTCTTGTTTTGCATTCCAAACATATGCCTCCTCGGTCTACCCGAGACGAGGCGCGCTGTAGGAAATGTCGATGGCCCAGACCTGACTGGGTCTTAAAACCTCCACATCACGCAGCAGATACGGGTAGATTTTATGTTCTGGCGCCGGTTTGGACGTATTGGGTCGTCGGTAGATTGCCTCAATACCCATCCTCTTCATCAAGGACCTTACTCTATGTCGGCCGATATCAAAGCCTTCTACCTTCAACAGCTGCTGCAGCATGCGGCTACCCGCAAACGGATACTCTAGATGCAACTCGTCCAGCCGGCGCATGAGTTTCAATATTTCCGGTGAAACTGGACG
>NZ_LMCF01000184.1 GCF_001623075.1 Pseudovibrio sp. Ad37 | reverse complement strand
TTCTGGCTCAAATCGCTGATCACAAGATCACCCGCCTCAACGATCTCATGCCGTGGTGTTACGCTGCTAAGCCAGCGTAACAGGGCCTATTTCCGTTTTGTAGGTCGGGTTCGCCGGACGCACACTGAACATCGATCATTGGGTTTGGTCGATCGCGCAGGCCTGTGTTGTTTGCTGGCAAGCTATGAAGCAGATGAAGGTGCTGTGTCTGTTAGCTGGTTAACAGACCGCCGAATATTCTAGAGCTAAGTTGGGAGCTTTGGAAAAGCGTGTTTATTTCTAACAGAACTGTATTGAAGAATGTGAATCTATTTACTCTGCATAACTCGGAGCAGCGTCGGCCAACTTTTCAAGCTTGTTGAGCTGGATAATGCTTAGATAGCCATCTTTCAGCTCAATTATGCCTTGTTTTTTAAAGTCATTGAGAGTGAGGTTGACGGTCGGTCTTGAGCATCCAACTAGGGTTGCAATTTCGCCTTGTGTTAAACGCACATTAATGCTGATGCGATTGTTGTTTTCCTGGCCAAGATCATTTGCAAGCAGGCTTATCATTTTTGCCATGCGCGATGTCGCGCTTTTAAAAATCAAATCTTCAGCTCTGGTCTCAATCCGTTGCAGGCGCTTTCCGACCTGTTTGGATATTGCAAAACTAAAACTGGGAGCAGTTTGCATTAGTTCGATGAAAACCTTTTTGGGGAGTTTTAAAACACCGCATTGATCAATCGCAACTGCAAAGCTTTCACGAGAGTCATTATTGAGTGCTGATAGCTCCCCAAAGACTTCTCCAGGCTCTACAAAGCCAAGAGTGAATTCACCACCGGAGTTCGAACAGCGGTACAATCTCGTTAAGCCCTTTTCCAGCAAATACACAGTATCAGGCTCGATCATAGGAGAGAAGATCGTTTCCTTGTCCTGAAACACCTGAGTTCTTGAGGCCGAACGAATACTTTTGACAGTGTCATCTGGTAGCGCGTCAAGCCAGTTAATTGTTGTAAGATGCCAGTGCGACAACTTTTCCTCCCCTTGTCATCAATAGACGAACATGCAGCAAAAATAACTTCTGAGAACACATTTTATCTACACTCAAGTGTCTTGTTATCCGTCATTCGAGGCAAAAACAACAAATTAAATAATGTTAATTTTGAGCGTTTTTGAGCGCAGCTGTTGGCCAGCTAACAGCGAGTCTATGAATGGACTGCTAATCGTTCGCCTGTAGGTTGGGAGTTCGGCCTACCTATTAGAAACATTAGATAATTAGCTCTGAAGGGAAAGTTAGCTCATGCGGTTTTTGGGTATTACACTAGCATTATTGCTTGCAGGCGGAAGCAGCGTCTATGCAGATGAAGCTGCCACATCAAAGCGTGATATGTCAAAACTCACTTGTGGTGAGTTTTTGGAAATGAGTGCACCTGATGCGGTTGTGACACTTTTCTGGATTGATGGATACCTATCCAGCAAAAACGATGCGCCAGTATGGGATGCTGAAACTTTTGTGGAGCATCGCGACAAACTCGTAAAAATTTGCGCCTCAGAAGATGGCAAGGAGAAATTCCTCTTCGAAGAAGTGGAAGAACTAAACTAGATCTGCCGTGAAGTGGGACTGCGTAGCAGTCTCACTTTTGGTAAACTGATGCCTCCCGTTTAGGGACGTTGCTCCTTGAAGACCAATCAGTGATGCAACTTTCCTTCGCTTCTTGTCCTCTGATACAGCATCCCACAATATGAAAACTCAACGCGCCAAAGGCGTGCAGCAAATAGGTGCACTTGCGCTTACTTTGACCACTGCTGCTTTGTTTATGACACTTCGTAATATGCCGATGATGGCTGAAACCGGGATGAAAATGATCCTCTTCAACCTCATCACCATTTTCGCCTATCTTATTCCTGTGGCTCTTATCTCCACAGAACTTGCTACAGGATGGCCAAAAAACGGAGTTTACCACTGGGTAGAAGAGGCATTTGGATCACGTATGGGCTTTATTGCTGTATGGATGCAATGGGTCCAGAGTATTTTCGGGATAACGTCTATCCTAGCCTACATAGCGGCTTCACTAGCATATGCTTTCGACCCAGAACTCGGTACCAACAAGTACTTCATAATATTCATTATCTTGTCTGTTTACTGGTCTGCCACCCTTGTCAATTTCCGAGGCAGCAAAGGCTCAGGCATAATAAGCTCTCTCGCTGTTTCCGCAGGAGTTTTATTGCCTTCTGTTCTCCTGATTGCATTGGGTGCGATCTATGTAAGTTCTGGAAATGAGCTCCATCTAGATACGACATTGACTGCCAAAAATCTGGTCCCATCAGTTTGGGAGACAGGGAACCTGGTTCTCTTCTTGAGCTTTATCTTTGGTTTTGTTGGGGTTGAAGTATCGGCCAGCCACGCTCGAGAAGTTAAGAATATACGACGTGTCTATCCCATCGCAATTTTCAGTGCTGCCGGGATTGGGTTTGTAACAACTTTACTGGGTGGGTTGACGGTCGCTTCAGTGTTACCCGCGGGGTCCATTGATCAAATCAATGGCGCGATGCAAGCGTTCTCTGCTTTGCTGACACACTTCAAGCTACTGTGGTTCTTACCGATAATAGCTATTCTTGTTGCATTAGGTGCTGCAGGACAGGTGAGTACTTGGATTGTGGGTCCGGTGAAAGGGCTTTTTGCTGCAGGCCAAGCTGGAAATTTACCCCTCTGGGCGCAGAAGGTGAACCATCAGGGCGTGCCTACTAATCTTCTTGTTTTGCAGGCTGTACTTATTTCGCTCATTGCGATGTTCTTCATTGTTGTCAAAGATGTAAATACGGCGTTCTTGATACTCACCTCAGCCGCAGTCCTCATATACTCACTGATGTATATATTGATGTATGCCGCAGCAATACGCTTGCGATATACACACCCAGAAGTTGAGAGGGCCTATCGAGTTCCTGGTGGGAAAAAAGGCATGTGGCTTGTTGCTGGAACCGGCCTAGTTGCTTCTACCGCATGTTTTGCAATTGGCTTCATTCCCCCGCTTCACAGTGGTTTTGCCATCGAAACCTTTGAACTCTTGATGGTTGCAGGTCTGGCAATTGTCGTTGCTGTTCCAGTTCTAATATTTTCAATTCGCCGACCATTTTGGTCACTGACAAAAGCGATCAGTTAAGAAGGACCCGAATAATGGGTAACACAAAAACCGATATGTCTGATGTTGATGTATCTTCATCTATGTTGATGCCCTCTTATGGCGGGCGCGTGATGCGGGAACCTATCCCTAAGTTCAGTCTGCCTGATGGCCAGATGGAAGCTGAGACTGCGTACCGGATCATCCATGACGAGCTTATGCTTGATGGCAATGCCCGACTTAATATGGCAACTTTTGTAACAACCTGGATGGAGCCTCAGGCAGAGCGCCTGATGGCTGAAACCTTTGATAAGAACTTAATTGACAAAGATGAATATCCAAACACAGCAATGATAGAGGAGCGCTGCATCAAGATTGTAGCGAACCTCTTTAATGCTCCAGATGGGTTTACTGGTTCGTCAGCGATCGGTTCGAGTGAAGCTGTCATGTTGGCGGGCATGGCATTGAAGTGGAAGTGGAGAGATCGACAGAAAGCTAAAGGCAAGCCCACTGACAAACCGAATTTGATCCTTGGAACCAATGTGCAAGTTGTCTGGGAAAAATTCTGCCGTTATTGGGATGTAGAACCACGGTTTGTTTCAATGTCAGCAGATCGATATGTTATCGATCCTGACGAAACTGTTGCGAAAATTGATGAGAACACCATTGGTATTGTTACAATTTTGGGAACGACTTATACCGGCGAATATGAACCAATCAAAGAAGTTCATGACGCGCTGGTGATATCCAACGAACAGACTGGTTTCGAAGTTCCTCTTCATATTGATGCTGCAAGTGGTGGGTTTGTTGCACCGTTCTTGCAGCCTGAGTTGGAATGGGACTTCCGCTTGCCACTGGTTAAGTCGATCAATGTCTCAGGCCATAAATATGGCTTGGTTTATCCTGGTGTTGGTTGGGTCGCGTGGCGGGACAAAAGTGATCTGCCTGAAGATCTTGTTTTTCATGTAGATTACCTGGGCGGTAATATGCCCACCTTCACCTTAAACTTCTCCAGACCGGGCAATCAGATCGTAGGCCAATACTACAACTTCCTCAGATTAGGACGGGATGGTTACACACGGATAATGGAGAACTTACGTTCAATTGCCAGCTATCTGTCCCAGAACATCGCGCAAATGGATCAGTTTGAATTGCTCAGTGATGGAAGTACCATCCCGGTCTTTGCATTCAAAATGAAAGATCCGAACAAATACACCGTGTATGCTGTTTCCGAGCACCTGAGAGTTCATGGATGGCAAGTTCCTGCGTATGCAATGCCAGAGGGAGCTGAAGATATACACGTGCTCAGGATCGTTCTTAGGGAAGGTTTCAGTCGTGATATGGCGGAGCTGCTTCTCAAAGATTTAGCGACCGTTATTGAAAAATTAGAACGAGAGTCAAAGAACGGACATGAAGCGCCATCAAAACACTTTGCTCACGTATAGTCCCCCTACCATAAATTTTTAGCGTGCTAAGCATATCAAACCAGTGTTTCTGAATACGACTATATTAGCCTGAGAATTACAAGGCTATACCTATCGGCTTTTAGGCAGGTTTGATATGCTCCTGCACCCAAATTCATTACTGATGGAAAAGTTATTGACAGGTCAGAGAGTCCTCAATTTGATGCTGCCCGCTATACTCACTCACCCTTTTAGCTTTGTTTGGTGGCATCATCAAAACTAGTTATGGCCCAATAAGTTTTTTTGATTTTGATTTTCTCCGCTCTGAAATGATCCTTCAGGCATAATAATATGCGGAGAAAATATGACTAATCAGCCCAAGTTGACCACTGCTTTTGGTTCCCCTGTTCCCGACAATCAGAACATTCAAACTGCCGGCCCCCGCGGTCCTGCTCTGTTGCAGGATGTTTGGTTCCTCGAAAAAATGGCCCACTTTGATCGTGAGGTTATCCCTGAGCGCAGAATGCATGCCAAAGGCTCGGGCGCTTATGGGACATTCACAACAACCAATGACATCACCAAGTTCACTCGTGCTAAGATTTTCTCTGAAGTTGGCAAGAAATCCGACTTATTCATGCGGTTCTCAACAGTGGCAGGAGAACGTGGCGCTGCTGATGCAGAACGGGATATTCGCGGCTTCGCCATAAAGTTCTACACTGAGGAAGGCAATTGGGATCTGGTGGGCAACAACACACCAGTCTTTTTTCTCCGCGATCCGCTAAAATTTCCAGATCTGAACCATGCAGTGAAACGTGACCCGCGCACCAACATGCGCAGCGCAGATAACAACTGGGATTTCTGGACGAACCTGCCTGAAGCTCTGCACCAGGTCACGATCGTCATGTCAGACCGCGGCATTCCGGCGACTTATCGCCATATGCATGGATTTGGCAGTCATACCTACAGTTTCATCAACGCAGACAACGAGCGTTATTGGGTTAAGTTCCATTTTGAAACCCAACAAGGCATCAAAAACCTGACGGATGAAGAAGCCGCTCAAATCGTTGCAAATGATCGCGAAAGTCACCAGAGAGATCTATATGACAGCATTGAGAATGGCGAGTTTCCGAAATGGGCACTGTCAGTCCAGATTATGCCAGAAAAAGAGGCCGGCAATTATCACATCAACCCCTTTGATCTAACTAAGGTATGGCCTAAGTCCGACTACCCGTTGATCGAAGTTGGCGTGCTTGAACTGAACCGAAATCCTGAGAACTACTACGCTGAAGTAGAGCAGGCTTCATTTGCGCCTTCTACAATTGTGCCCGGCATCAGTTTCTCTCCCGACAAAATGCTTCAGGGCCGCCTGTTCTCTTATGGTGATGCTGCGCGGTATCGTCTTGGAGTTAATCACTCGCAAATCCCGGTCAATGCACCGCGCTGCCCATTCCATTCCTATCACCGCGACGGAGCCATGAGAGTTGATGGCAACAACAGTTCACGTATCGGATATGAGCCGAACATGTTTGGCGAATGGCAACAGCAACCAGATTTTTCCGAACCGCCACTCTCAATAGAAGGAGCAGCGGGTCATTGGGACCATCGGGAGGATGAAGATTACTATTCTCAGCCTGGCGCTCTTTTCCGCTCAATGAATGCAGACCAGAAAGAAGCTCTGTTTGCAAACACAGCCCGCTCGCTTAGCCCCGCACGTATCGAAATCCAACACCGTCATGTCCGCAACTGTTACCGCGCTGATCCTGCTTACGGCACAGGTATTGCAGATGCGCTCAACATCAGTATTGCAGATGTAAAAGATATCTAAATTACATTGATAGTCACAGATCAGGGGCTCTGCCAAAGCCGACCAACCAATAGAGACCCCTGATCCACAATTGCCGAAGTACATTCTAAGGGGAAAATTCAATGGATTTCAAAGGTAACGATACCCATATCAATCGACGTACGCTTTTAACGCGCGGTTCCACGATGGCTGTCGCCACAGGAGCATCTGTTGTTGCGAGCAAGGCTTGGAGCGCGAAACAAAATGAGGAAGACTTAAGCGCCAAAATTCTTCAAGTCATATCGGAACTTGAAGCAGAAACAAATTCTGAGCTCGCAGCTATTACCTGGTCCAGACAACATATCGCCAATAAGCTGCGTGCATCGCTTGGAATGCCAGTAGAACAAGAAGAGTATAACAAAAACTATCGAGATTATTACAATTATAGCCTGCAGGAAGCGTGATCTTACGTGGCTGGTTCGATCAATATTAACGTATACAGCTGACTGATAATAAAAATAGAAAAAATAACAATAGACAGGGATTTCTCAAACCCTGTTTACTGATGTGTTTATACCGAGATCACAATACTCTCAACCGCTTCTGCTATCTTTTACGCTTTGGAGTATAAAGGATGGTCTCAATTCTCTTTTCGAGCACTTTCGTGGATTGATAGATCCGGATATGAGCCAAGCCTTATGACTGAAACGTGCAAAGTCTTTGGGGGCAATGTACTGCTAATAAAATCAGCTGACTTAACTGCTTGAAAATCTTGATTGCCAGTTCATATTAAAGAGTTTCTTTCGGGTCGTTGCATGATACTGCTCCTCTTCTGCTGGGGCTTGGAATGATTTACCGGCAAACTTCAGGAAGCTACTAAACTACTCCCAGCTTGTTTTGTCTTTGCAAGCTTGGGCAAAAAAGCGCCATGCAATTTGAACACGCTTGGGAAGATGTTTTCTGGGCGCGCGCAGTAAGAACAATTTAAAGGGGTCAGCATCTTCTATTTGGTTTAAATGGATCAGCTGACCAGTTCTTAGTTCATTTTCTACAATCACTTTAGGCAGAAAAGCGATACCCGCGCCGCTGATCGCTGCTCGTTTTAAAACAAAACTATTATTGGCACGCAGCACGACATTTGGCGCAATCCACTCCTGCCCCTCGCGACAGCGCAAAAACCACTCAGAAGAACTCTGAGGGCCATCGAACACAAGAGCTTTATGGCCTTTCAAGTCATGGCTTGTTTCAATTTTTGGAGTACGCGAAAGGTAGTCTTTTGAGGCGCAAAGTACTCGTGGCACAAATGAAACTTGCTGTGTAATAGCTGTGCTGTCTTCAAGGGCTCTGGAGACCCTAAAAATGATATCAACATCCTCGTTCAAGACATCAGAAAAGCTATCAGACACAACTATATCTAGTTTTAAGCTCGGATATTTCATCTGAAACTCAGAAATGTGCTCAGCTATGACATCTTGAGCAATTATTGAGGGCACATTGAGCCGTACAACGCCCGTAATGGCCTTCGAGTCTGCACAAAGCTTGTCCTTCAACCATGTCAACTCATCAGCAACAATACTTGCGGTTCGGTAACATTCTTGCCCGGCGTCTGTAAGACGCAAAGCACGGGTTGAACGGATCAATAAGCTAGCGCCTAAAACGGCCTCCAACCGGGTAACCTGCTTGGCAACCCAGGCAGGTGAGATATTGAGAATGCGTCCGGCAGCTGAAAAGCTTCCAGAATCAACAACAACCCGAAAAATACCGAGTAGATCTGATAGGTTCTCGCTTGTCATTATATAACGAATTGGAAAAGGTGATTAGTCATTGCATCCAATTAACATACGAGCAGGAAAAGGCATACCCGATTGACCACCGGCAAACGGAGATACCATGACCTACTCTCAGTTATTCGAAAGCGCAAAACTTGGGAAGCTAGAGCTACGCAACCGAACTCTTGTCGCTCCAATGACGCGCGTCAGTGCAAGTGCTTCAGGCTGTGTTGGCCCTCTTATGCAGCCGTATTATGAGAGATTTGGCAAGGGGGGCTTTGGAGCAATCATTACCGAGGGCGTCTACACTGACCAACACTTTAGTCAGGGATACGAGTTCCAGCCGGGGATCACTGATAAAACGCAAGCCGCAAATTGGACTGAGTTAATCAAAGGCGTGAAGGCAGCAGGCGCAAAAATAATTATGCAATTAATGCATGCTGGTGCCCTGTCTCAATTTAATCGCTTCTCTAATGAGACACGTGGCCCTTCCCCCGTACAGCCTAAAGGTCAACAAATGGAGTTCTATCGGGGTTCTGGTATGTATCCTACCCCTTCTGAAATGACGGTTTCTGAGATTAAGACTGCAATTTGCGGTTTTGCAGACTCGGCTAAACGTGCTCAGGAGGCCGGTGCAGACGGGGTCGAGATTCACAGTGCCAACGGTTATCTTTTGGATCAGTTCCTAACCGATTACGCAAACCAGCGTGGTGACCAATACGGCCAAGGCATATTTGAACGCACGCGACTGACACGCGAGGTTCTAGAAGCTGTTCGCGATGCTGTCGGGGGCGATTTTACGGTTGGCGTACGTCTATCACAGAGCAAAGTCAACGACTTCGAGCACAAATGGGCAGGACAAAGAGACGACGCTAAGGTTATCTTCGAGGCGGTAGAAGCGAGTGGTGCTGATTACATACACACTACAGAATTTGCTGCTCAGGCCTCGGCATTTCAACATGGAGCGTCTTTAGCTGCACATGCAAAAAATCTTACCGGTTTACCTGTCATAGCGAATGGCGGCCTAGGTGATCCTGCAATCGCACAAAAAATGATCCTGCAAGATGAGTGTGATTTTGTGGCGATTGGTAAAGACGCGCTTGTTACGCAGAATTGGCCTGTGAAAGTGCAAAAGAACGAAGCACGGCGTCCGTTTGATTTTGAAATGTTCACGCCTCTGGCTGATCTAGAGACAGCGAATGCTTACTTTTCTGCCCGTGCCGAAATCTAGTTTAGAACATTCTCTTTACGGCATCTCTCCACAAGAGGGGTGCCGTCAGTTCCTTAGTTTAGGATTGAGGAATGAAACATCTCATAATATAATGATCTACTTTGGGCTATCTCTAATTTTTCTTTATGCCTTTGAAACTTTCAAGTAATAACGATTAACTTTTTCAGTTTGTCATGCTCTAAAAATATTGCCAAAAGCTGATTACACCCGATCAATTGTTTCTCCTAGGTTATCTGCTTTGCCTATCGCTAAATCCAATATCTAGTAATAATAGCTCCGCCAGTTCTTATTTGCTCCTCAAGGAGCTGTATGAACAAGATTACTCAAACAAGTGCTGAAAAATCCTGAAAATGAAATTTCTTCAAGATTATCAATCAACCGCAAGCGGGTAATAATGATATTGGCACACAACCTTAGATTGGCGATGGTAAACGTCAAGCGCACGAAATAGCGATAAAGTAATTTATTATATTATTGATTAAATATTTTAGCATTACGTTTGGTAACTTAAAAATTATCATCTTTAACAGCGTTGACTTTAAACCTCATTTAAAAAAGAATTCTAGCACTGCATGCAGTGTGCTTAGGTTAAATCTACACAAGGCATTGAGGAACCAAAAGAATTCTGAATGTGCTTACTCTTGAGGGGACGGCACTTCACCTGAACTTGGGGCTGTCGAAATGTTTGATTACTATGAGGAATCTCTTGCCGAATGTATCGATAAGCGCACTCGCTCTTCGCGAGCCACAACTGACGGCGTCGCTAGCCGGTTTCTGGGAGGAACCGATAGCCCAGAAAACTTATTGGAACCTTTTAGAGGTAGCATTTGCGCAGCCGGCATTGCGCTTGCTCGCAGATTGAAGCCTATGCTTTTATTCAGTCCAGGTCTTCAAATTCGGGCAACCAGATCAGCTCTTATCGGGCTCATTCTAAGGCAATCTTCAAGCAAAGAATGCCTCAGGCAGCAGCTTTCATAGCCTCTTAGCTAATTAATCCCTTCAGTCATCCTTCAATGCCGTTGAATGCATTTATGCATGCGATGTCAGGCTCTAATTGGCCGCACCATAAAACCAAGCAGCATTAAACACCCAAACTTTGTATAACGGGAGAGACAAAGATGCCAAATCAAAACCAACCCAACGATCAGTGGTGGGTTAATGACCAAACGCCGGATAATCCGTTTGGTAAAAGTGATGATTACGAAGCTTTTCTAGATTACGTTGGCGCGCTGCGCCGCAGTCTGACACCTGAGATTGCAAATAAGCCGCTGGTGATCAATGTTACAGACCTCAATGACCATCCTGAGTACAAGGCTGCCGCTATTGGCGCGCTGAAGATGTGGTCAGCAGTTACGCCTTTTGAATTCGTGATTGTTGATGATGCCCCATATGATGCAGATGTGCATTGGATGGAAATCGTAAGCCCTGAGCTGGGCGAGCCGAGTGACGGCAGCGCTTTCTCGAACGACCGAAAAGTCAGCATCGGTCAGCGTTTCCACGACACAGAGCCGAACAAGACCGATATTGGCGGTTACGTGTTTGACAGTTTCATTCATGAATTCGGCCATGAGTTCGGCCTCAATCACCCAGGACTTTACAACTACAGCGGTCCCGGCGGCGTGCAGATCAACTACCTGAACAATGCAACCTGGATTTATGATCGTCAGCAATACAGTGTCATGTCCTATTTCGATGGCATTGATGTTGGTGAAACGACACGTTGGTCCGCTTCAACACCGCTGATGGCAGATATTGAAGCTACGATTCGTCGTTTTTTCTCAGAAATCGATGAGAACGGTGAGCGGACCTATCAGACAATTGACCTCAACACTGGTGACAACACCTACGGCTTTAACAGCTCCGAATACGGTTATGAGCTGACCTCCTCAGGCATGCAGCACGACATTGGGTTCGTGATCCATGATACGGGCGGTGTTGACACCATTGACTTCTCGGGATCAACCGCAGGCACGATCCTTGACCTGCGTGCCGGACAGTTCTCCAGCGTCAATGGGCACAGCAACAATGTGTCTATCTTTGCTGGCCACAATGCAGACCAGACCGAATACTACATCGAGAATGGCATCGGCAGTGAATACGATGACATTTTGATCGGTAACGATGGCGACAACGTTCTGGACGGTCGCGGCGGTGCTGATAAAATGGCTGGCGGCAAAGGTGACGATGTTTATTTTGTCGATTCCGCTGATGATATCGTACGCGAGGAAGCTGACGGCGGAAACGATACGATCATTGTGCTGAACAGCGACCTGGACCTGGGTGAAGTCGAGAACGTTGAAAACATCATCTACGTGGGTGGTACTCCGACCCAACCCGTCGTTGACGGTGACGATGACACTTCAAGCGATTCCGGCGATTCTCTGACCAGCCTCATCTTTGGTGATGAAGACAACAACACCCTTGAAGGTGGAGCTGGTGGCGACACGATCTTTGGTCTGGATGGTGATGACCTCATCATTGGTGGTCGTGACTCATTGGCGAGCCGTGATATCAACAACACCATCGCAGTCGAAGATCTTGAAGATCAGACCGAAAGCGATGACGGAAATGATGTGCTTTATGGTGGTCGCGGCAACGATACCATCTTTGGTGGTGCTGGTGACGACATTCTTGATGGCGGCGACGGCGACGACACACTGATGGGTCAGGATGGTGTTGACATCTTCCGCGGTGGTGACGGCGTTGACACAGTGGACTACAGCCATGAGAGCCCGTTCCAGCTGCTTGTAAACCTTGAGACCAACGTTGCAAGCGGCGGTACTGCATCAGGTGACACGTTCTATAGCATTGAGAACCTGATTGGCTCTGATGACCGTATTGACCGGTTCATCGGCACAGATTCAGACAACCATTTCTGGGGTCGTGGTGGCGGCGACGTCTTCAATGGCGGCGGCGGCGATGACATCCTCGACGGCGGCAATGACGGCGACTTGTTGTATGGTGATGAAGGCAATGACACGCTCATTGGCGGTTCTGGTCAGGATTATCTTGACGGTGGCGAAGGCATCGACACGGTCGTTTACTCTGGAAGTTCTGAGGGAGTAACGGTTGACCTTGCTAACGGCACAGCACGCGGTGGCGACGCAGATGGTCCAGTCCAGATTGTAGGACGAGGCACAGTCATCAGGCATGATATCATCGTCGACGTTGAAAACGCTGTCGGCTCTTTCTTCGATGATCACCTCATTGGCAATGACCAGACAAACGAACTCTCTGGCGGTTCAGGTAACGACATTCTGACCGGTGGCGAAGGTGCTGACATCCTGAACGGTGGTCGCGGCAGTGATACTGCGGACTATTCCGACGCAACCAGCGGTGTCAATCTCAACCTGGGACGCGGTAAGTCAGAAGGTGACACCTACATCTCGATAGAGAACCTCTCAGGTTCCGGACATAATGATCACATGAAGGGTGATAACGCTGCCAACACCTTGACTGGTCAAGGTGGCAACGATGTTCTTCGTGGTGGCAAAGGCGATGATGTCCTCTTCGGTGACTTCGCTGATCAAGGTGAACCTATCCCACGCCCAGGCATGGGTACAGGGTACGCGACGCTTGGTCCGGATGCGACGAACAACTCAATCGCAACTGCATTCGATATCTCCAATAATTTCTCTTTGACAGAAGATTCTGACATCTTCGATTCAACAACTGTTCTTCATACAACAGTTAATGCGACCGGAAATGGCCTGGGCGGATACTATGGTATCGAGCTTGCGGCAGGTACGACCATTACAATCGATATCGACGGTATTGCAGATCCAGACGTCCATGACAGCTGGGTCAGACTGCTCGATGCTGATGGTAATATTGTCGAACAAAACGATGATGGTGGCAGCGATCCCGGCTCTACAACCAACCGTGATTCAAGCATAGTCTTCATTGTTGAAGAAACTGGTACCTACTACATTCTGGAGGGTGCGTGGTCACCGGACGTTCAAGGTTGGTCAGAAGCAGTGCCAGAGGGCTCTACCTACAAACTCAACGTATCAGTTGAGTTCCCGCCTGAGCCAATTCAGCCGGGTGAAGCTGGTAATGATAAGCTCTACGGCGGAAAAGGTAGTGACTTCCTCGACGGTGGCCTAGGTGCAGACATTCTGGTTGGTGGCGCAGGCGAAGATTCCTTCCGCTTCTCAACAGAGCTTGGCAACGACAATGTCGATAAAATCAAAGACTTCAGTGTTGGCGAGGATCTGATCCTTCTCGACAATGGCATCTTTGCTGAACTTGGTGGCACTGGCGCTCTTGATCTGACTGCATTCCACATGAGTGCTGCAGGTGTTAGCCAGGATGCTGCTGACCGCATCATCTACGACAGCGACAGCGGTGCTCTGCTGTATGATGCCGATGGTTCAGGAGACATTGGTGCAATTCAGTTTGCTCAGTTGAAGACTGGTCTGTCACTTTCTGCAGATGACTTCGTTATCGTTTGATAACTTACAGGAGGGGGGCTCTTATGCTCCCCTCTTGCTATCTTCTTAGCTACTCATGCATCTAAACTACTCTGATGATGCAATCCAAAGGGGAAAAGAATGAAGCCTCTGATCAATCGAAGTGCAGTGTTCTTGACTGCCGGTCTACTGGTCGCCGGAACCGGTGCCATCTCTAAGACCACCGAAGCGCAAGCATCAGACATTCGCGGCACCCTTACATTCGCAGGTGATACAGAAATTCCCAAAGGCCAAATCAAAATTTACATTGAAGACACTGCCATCAAGGAGAGTACACGAGAACTCACCACTCAGACCCATCTCAAAAGCTCAGGCAAATCGAAAGCCATCGACTTTTCCGTCACACGCCCCGCTAATGTCCAGGCATCACCTACACTCCGGATCATAGCCCAACTACAACGCCCCGACGGCTGGCTCCTCGCCCAAGGCAGCACGAAGATCAAGTCTGGCAAGCTGTTGGACATTGTGTTTTACAAAACTATGTATTGAAGGAACAAGCTTTTTTAAGTAAACGGATAGCATCACAGAATAGTTAGTTATAATGATTGCGATCACAGTTGCGTACGCATAATCTAAAGTACTAACTTACCATAAATCACCCCGCCAATTTGATGCAATGGACACCTTGTCTGTAAACTCAACACCGTTTCTCCGGGTACTCTTGCTGCAAACTTTTTTTCTAATTTGCACCAGGCATTGCTCATGGACAGAGACCCAGTTAAACTCCAGAATGATCCATGCTTTTTGCTTTTTGCTTTTTGCTTTTTGCTTTTTAAAGAAACTTCCACACTGTCAGAAAAAAATGCATCATGAATCTTATGTTGTGGCAAAGTGGTTCGAAGATAAAAAACGCCTCTATTTGTAACAAGAGTTCCGGTTGGTTGTTGCCCTAGAAAGTCTGCTGCTTGTTTGAGAGGCGAGTTGGTTACAGGTTTGATCAGAAACTGGAGCCAAATACCAAGCTGCAAAACGATGACAAGAACCAAAGCAGGTTTTGCCCACTTGCCAGAAGAATACACCAACCAGATCACCAGCAAAATCGCAGGTAGGACCACGTGGCGGAGGTTTTCAGGGTTTTGGGCAAGTAGTGTCCAGAGCACGGCTGTTGCTGCAGCTATTAGCAAGGGTGAGAGTTTGGGGTGGGTTAGGAAAGCAGGGGCAGCTATGAGGAGAAGCGAGAGCGAACTTGCAAGAGCTATGGGTTCTTTTTCAAAGACATCCAGCCAACCTTCACGTTCGAAGGTTGGCTCAAACGATGTGTTACCCCAGACGGTGAAATGACCTTCAGTGAACCGCAGCGCCTCAATCAGGTAAGCCTCGCCTTCCAGAAGAAATACTCCTCCGAAAGACACAAACAGTGTGCCGGCACTTGCGATAAAGAGTTTTGTGCGTGCCTCTTTTTTCAAATACCACTCAGTGATTAAGGACAGAGCAACTGGAACAATGAAAGATGGCCGACAGGCCAGGGCAAACCCTGCAAAGCACCCTGCCCTGACGTGTTTGCCTCTACCCATAAAAGCTAGGGCTGCAAGAAAGAATGCAATACCTGTTGCATCGCTCATCATACTCAATGCGACAAGCGGAAGGAAAGGCTGCGTCAAAACTGCAACGAATGCCAGCAGCACACCTCTATGAGATGCGCCCCACGCTTTGGTGGTCCACGCTGCAAGGGGAGGTAAAGACAGTGCAGAAAAAAGGCCCAGGTAGAAGACCGCTTGCTTTGCACTCAAACCCATCGAAACAAGCAGTTTGCTCAGCACTATAAATCCCGGATATCCCGGAAAATGTGGCCTGAACTCAAGCACACTGAAGCGAATTGTGCCATTAACAAAGAAATAAGCATCATCACTTGGGATGCTTGGTATGTGGTGGAGCAACCAAATGGACAAAGTCACGTAGCAAAAGAGAGCTGCCCCCCAGCCAAGTCGCAACATACTAGTTTGCCAACGCTTTTAAGACGTCCTCAACAGCTGCATTGTAAGCGGCAGGATCTGGCTCTCGCTTACCAACCCCAAACACGCCAGGGTTCCCGATGGCTTCAAGTGCCAGTCGGAGACTTTCATCTGCTGCTTGACGTTGCTTGCCCGGTAACTCCCCGGCCATGGCATCGAAGAAGCGTTTTGATTTGACGACAAGAGCTTTAGCGGTCTGATAGTCGTTCAAATTTTCGGAACCTGCTTGCAAACGACGGGTAATCTCCGCAATAAAAACGCGATTGATTGCAGCTGCGATTGTCGCTGTATCTTGAGAGGTTAAGGCCTTTTCAAATGCTTCTGAGAGCCCGCTGTCATAATCAATCGTCAAATAAGCAAGTTCCTCTGAGATCTCGTTGACGGCTAACTTCGCTGCTTCAAAGTCCCCGGCGTTTACAGCTTTAAAGATGGCTTCCCGCGCATCAATCAGAGGCTCCTTACCAGCTGCAGCATAAGAGTAGGCATGGGCCTGACCAGCAATAAGCAAAGACATAAGCAATGCATAAAATATTCTCACCACGACTGGTCTCCTAGAGCTTGTCGCGTTTAATCGGTCATGTATCCAGCTGTTTTGAAGAAGTTGTTGCACTCTTGCTTTGTGAAGAGGTCGCAGACTTGGCCTACGGCCTGCCACAGTGCTTGATAACTTCTTGCTG
>NZ_LMCF01000183.1 GCF_001623075.1 Pseudovibrio sp. Ad37 | reverse complement strand
ATTGACCGACCGGACACTTCGACCATCCCGTAAAACAAGACGGCGGATCTTGGCTGCACTTTCCATCAATATCACCCGTTCATGCCCCGCGCTAAATGCACGGATCCTAACAAACAGGTGGGTCAATCTTAAACGCTCATAACCCACCTAACCGGGTCAATTTTGCATGCCGATTCACATGCAGCCTGCAGTTTCATTTCATTGATTTGCAGAGCAGCTAATAGAATACCTAGTAACAATGAACCTAAGCATAATTGCTCAAACAACTTTACCGATCTTGGCATTTCCATGATGGTGTTACTCCCGTTACACGCACTATCAAATCAACAGCCTAACTACATGTTAAGGCCAGATAAAATAAATCATATTTCAACGTAAACGCAAGCTATCTGCACTTCCCCACGCCCCTCACTCCATCTTTTCCGGCATGCCTTTGCCGTTGTTCCACCAGCGGTTTGGGTTGGTGCTGTTGGGGTTGTAGGCGGCGCGGCTGGCCCAGTCTTCACGAAGGAAGATGACGGGTTCTTCGTAGTGGTGGGCGTAGATTATGGCGTCCATGACTTTTTCGAGCACTTTCGGGTCGCGCTCAATAGAGATTTTGAGCTCTACCATGGGGTAGGTTTCTGTCATGCCAGCCTGAAAGCCCTCAATGTGGGTTGTAGTGGTTGAGTTTGACTCTGGCTGTGCTGTTTCCTTGCCAACTGCCGAAATACTGGCGTTGCGCTGGTAGCGTCCAAAGCTGAGCGGGTGCACTTGCATGACGGCATCCAATATTCGGTCAGTGTCCTCCTCCAGCGTTTGGATTTCGATTGTCCAAACTGGTTCGAAACGGCCTGATTTTGCCTTGTATTCTGCTAGATTGCTCATCATCCCTCCCCTTACTCTGAATCCTGCGTTTTGCTGCTAAATGTGCCGTAAAGGCCTATGATGCCAACCGTACAGATCAGCGCGCCAGCGATGACGTTGAACAGCGTGCCTTCATAAAACGATGTGTAGGCGAAGTAGGCACCATAGATGCTGATGAAGCAGGTGATGAGCACGTACAGGACTTTACGGAAATTGCGCATGAGACAGCCTCGCTGGCAGGAACCTGAGGGAGACTAGCAGATTCCCTCTGCTTTGCATCCAAGATAGATCAGAGTGCAGGCGATGAAATTATCGCTTTTTTTCAATACGTGGGCACCGTGCTTGACTAGGGTCATCCTCAT
Source organism: Pseudovibrio sp. Ad37 (assembly GCF_001623075.1). Taxonomy (GTDB): domain Bacteria; phylum Pseudomonadota; class Alphaproteobacteria; order Rhizobiales; family Stappiaceae; genus Pseudovibrio. The sequence goes on along the minus strand of NZ_LMCF01000183.1, from coordinate 12,430 downwards.
GAAAACAGGAGGAAATCCATGCATTTGAAATACGTTATTCTGTACGTTGAGAGCCCTCGTGAGACCATCGACTTTTATTGCAAGGCGTTTGATGTAGAGGCCGGTTTGATCACTGAGGGAGGGGATTATGGCGAAGTGAAAACTGGTGAGACGACACTGTCCTTCTCCTCCATCGAGTTGATGAAAAACCTTGGCAAAAACCCATCGCAGGCGGATGCGAGCAATCCGTGCTTTGAGATTGCATTCCAGACTGAAGATGTGGCTGGCAACCTTGCAAAAGCATTGGCAGCTGGTGCTGAGCTTGTGCAGGAGGTCAAAGACGAGCCATGGGGGCAGACAACATCCTACGTGAAGGACATGAACGGCTTTCTGATTGAGATTTGCTCGCCAGTGACGGCCCCGGCTTGAGGCTGAGGCTCACCCAAACGCGATGGACTGAGCCTGTCGTTTGAAGCCGGAATTTGCAGCGAATTGCATGGGCGAGGTGCCGAACCAGCGCTGGAACTCGCGGGTCATATGCGCCTGATCGGAGAAGCCGTTGTCGAGGGCGAAATCAGCCCAACCTTCTGCGGTTTCAATAGCGCGCGCGGTTTTGCGGATGCGGGCGAGCTGGCGCCAGTAGACAGGCGAACGGCTGGTGTGGCGCGCCAAGGTGCGCTGCAAGGTTTTGAGCGTCACCCCCAACGCTCCAGCGGAGGCGGCAATGGACAATTGCTCCTCCGCGATACAGCCCAGCGCTTCGGAGACTCTGGTGTTGAGGCGGGTGTGGTCTGCGAGCAATTTACAGATGGTGGTTTCATCCCAGGAGCCCAGCACGCTCAGCGCTTTGATCAGGTCCTGCTCGTTCACCTGCGTGCCCGGCTTCAGGCGAAAGCCGACCATGCGCTTAACAGTTATTCGTTCTGTCTGGTGAGGCTCATCGAACAGCTCTGACACGTGCCACGACGGGCGCTTGCCTTCCACTTCCGTGACGATCAGATCTCTGCACCCATCCGGCAGGATTGGGTCGGAGACACCGAGTTGACCCGAATGATGCCAGATCTGGGCAAGCGTTTCAGGCAGAGACGTGCATGTGTGATTGTGCTGCAAACTATCCCTCCTCTGTTTGCTTGATGGTGCCTTCCTTCATTCATAGTATGCTGCCTGTGTTCCTTCAATTGTAATTGCAAAGATTGGTTAGCTCATGGCTGAGATCACCAGGTGTTTGGAAGAACACAACGGCACCATGAATACACCGCATGAAGTGCTGCTGTTTATTGCCGAATAAGTTATTTCAGTGACTGAAATGCAGTAATTTTTTAAAGCGGATGGAAACGCTCAGTATCGCTAAATGCAAGCCAGTAGGCGGTTTACTCAGATCTCATGCGAGAATGAAAGGAACTGCTTAAGAGGAGCGTTTCATGTCATCTCAATCAACGAAAGTGTCTGTTTCTACCTATCTCTTTCTTCGTTTGAAAGAGGTTGGTGCCAACCATGTCTTCGGGATTCCGGGCGATTATGTTCTGCCTTTATTTGATGAGCTGATCGACCAAGATCATGGCGTGGAGCATATTCTAGTTTGTAATGAACTTAATGGTGCATATGCAGCGGATGGGTATTCCAAAATGTCTGGCTTTGGTGCTGTTGCAGTGACCTATGGTGTTGGTTCGCTTAGCACTGCCAATGCGGTGGGTGGCTCATTTGCAGACAGCACACCAATGATTGTGATTGCAGGCACCCCGACAATTGAAGTTCTGACCACCCCTACACCACGCAAATTGCACCACGTTATAGATACTAATTTCGATGCTTGTCTGGAGGCTTTTCGTCCGATTACAGCCGCTTCTCATCGATTAACCCGGCTGGAGACTGCTTCGGCTGAGATTGATGATCTCATCCGCACAGCAATGCAAAGGAAAAAGCCTGTTTATCTTGAAATTCCTTACGATCTTCAACTGGCTGAAGTAGAAAAGCCAACAGAACCTCTTGATCTTTGGCTCAATCAATCCTCACAGGTGAACCTGAAAGCTGCCTTGTGTCATACAGTTGGCTTGCTCAACAGCTCACAGACCCGCAGTGTTGTGACGGGACATCTACTACAGCGAGAGAAGCTGATTGAAGAAACCAAGAGCCTTGTTGAATGCCTCAATGCCAGTGTCGCGACAACATTTGTTGGCAAAATTCCCGCTTTTGAAGGTCATCCGAATGCGGCAGGCATGTATATGGGTGCCATGAGCTGCGACGCGACAAAGACGACTGTTGAAACGGCAGATTTGGCCCTTGTCGCGGGCATGACACTTAACGAATTCGACACCGGTGTTTTCACCAGCAAGCTTGGCGAAGAGCAGGATTGCATCTGGATGGATTTTGACCAAGTCCTCATCAACAATCATGTCTATGATAAAGTCTATTTGCGAGACTTTTTGCCGGCCCTGCTCAAAGAGGCAAAAAATGATCAGGCTGGAACACTCGAAATTTCCAAGACTGCGCGGCGCTTTAGCTTTCAAAGAAGCGACAGGTTTGATCCAACGGACAAAAATCTGACAATCGACCATCTGTTTGTTCAGTTCGCAAATTATGCCAAAGCTGGTGATGTCATGTTTGGAGATACAGGCGGGTACATTAATGCCTCTCAGGCAGAGTATCCTGTTGGTGTCGATATTCATGGTTGCGGAAACTATGGATCACTGGGAGCCGGCTTCGCTTTGTTTTGCGGAGGTATTTTTGCAAAGGAAGCATCAGGACGACGGTGTTATATGATCACTGGCGATGGTGCCTTCCATATGACTACACAAGAGCTTTCAACGCTGATCAAATATGAAACTGACTGCGTTCTCTTTGTTCTGGATAACAAAGGTTATGGGGCTGAGCGGCAGATCTATCCTGGAAAGGAACGCTCCTATAACAACACACCCGTCTGGAACTACGAGGAGTTAGGCTCAGCATTTGGCGGTGTAGAGGGCCAAACCTGTAACAGTTTCGTAGTCCGCACCGAAAAAGACATGGCTGAACTGCTAGACAATCTAGATAAGCCCAAAGGTGTCAACATTGTCCGTATCATTCTGGACCCTTGGGACTCCGCCTCGTTCAACGTCAAATTCAGCGAAGCACTGCGACATTGAATGGCTTACCGCTCTTCTTCTTCAGCCAGATAGCGTTCGAGTTTGGTGTGGTTGGCGACTTTGAGTTCGCGGCCACGTTTTTCGACCAAGCCGTGCTCGATGAGTTGGCTGACGGCGCGGCGGTAGACGCGTTCTGAGCAGCCAAAGCGTTCGGCTTCGCGGAAGACGCGCTCAAACTGGATTGGCGGTTTGTTGCCGCGTTCACGCATCAGCAGGTCTTTGGCGATGTTGTAGGCCAGCGGGTACATGAAGTGCGAGGTGACCCGGTCCATCACCCCCTGATAGGTGTCGGCGAGACATTGGCTGAGCCAGATGCCCACATGAGGGTGTTGCACCAACAGTGCTTCCAGCTCCGCAATTGGGATGACGCGCACGCTGACCGGACCATCGCAACGGATATCAAACTGGATAGGTTTGCCCGTCAGAAACTCTATCTCACCGTAAAGGCGATCTTCGATATTGAACCTGCCATGACTGAAGCGTCGCCCATTGGCTGCGGTGTAGCTGACCGTGCAGAAGCCATCCTCTATCCAGTACAGATGTTCAAGGTTTTGGCCTTGCCGGAGCAGGTAATCTCCGGGCTCCATATGGCGTAGAAGAAACGGACCAGTTTTGACCCATTCTAATACTTCCTTATGTCCAATTTCTGCGAGCGATTTAATTGTCATTTTTGCATTATTTAATTCAGAGATACGGACAATTGTCCTGTTTTTGAAACGGAGATATTTCTACCCTTCTCCTTGCAAGCTGCATAGGAGAATCTGATGACACCGCATATCAACGCCCAGACTGGAGACTTTGCTGAAACAGTCCTCATGCCGGGTGATCCGCTTCGCGCAAAGTATATTGCAGAAACCTATCTGGAAAATGTACGCGAAGTAACAAACGTGCGTAATGTGCTTGGTTTTACTGGTGAATACAAGGGTAAGCCAATCTCAGTTATGGCACATGGTATGGGCATGCCATCCATCTCTATCTATGCACATGAGCTGATCAACTTCTACGGCGTGAAACAAATCATTCGCGTTGGTAGCTGTGGCGGTGTTGATGAAGAGCTGAAACTGCGTGATTTGATTGTCGCGACAAGCGCCAGCACCAACTCCGCAATGATCCGCGATCGCTTTGCTGGCTATGACTATGCTGCTGCACCTGATTTTGAATTGCTGAAGGCATGTTCTGATGCTGCTGGTGGCCTGGGTCTGTCGCCACGCTTTGGTAACATCCTTTCCGGTGACCTGTTCTACGGCTCCAACCCTGCACTGCTGCCAGCGATGCAGAAAATGGGCGTTCTGGCTATTGAAATGGAAGCTGCGGCTCTGTTTGCAATTGCTGCGGAATTCCGTGTGAAAGCGCTGTGCGTGCTGACCGTGTCCGATCACCTGATCACGGCTGAGGAAACCTCTTCTGAAGAACGCCAGACCAGCTTTAACCAGATGATGGAACTGGCTCTGGAAACTGCATATGCAACAACACCAGAAATGGCTGCGGCATAATGAATATGGAACTTGTAGGCTATCTGGCCTCAATCACTGTGATGACTTCCCTCCTGATGGGCAACGTCCTGTGGCTTCGTGTAATCAATATGGTCGGCTGTATCCTGTTCACCATTTATGGTGTTGCAGTTGATGCTTACCCGGTTGTTTTGCTCAACGGCATGTGCGTGTTCATCAACATTTACCACTTGGCAAAACTGAGAAGGCAACAACAACAAGCACTTACGCCAGCAGAAGCGTAAGGCACTCGCCTCCCATCAAGCCAAGGTAATTGTAAACTTGAGAGCCGGAGAGCGTTTCATCGCCTCCGGCTCTTTCTTTTCATCCCTCAATAGCCGAAATATTTCAGGATCTAGAACATACCGTTTTCATGCGAGAAATCTTTCGGAATTTCCTGCACGATATCCCAGTGTTCTACGATCTTTCCCTCATCATCATGCCGAACAATCTCGATCACTGCATTCCCCCAGTCCGCATACTCTACCAGAGCAAATGTGAGGTCCCCTTCAGACACGGTTTGGTGCACGGTGACATTGCTGAGTTTACCGTCACTGTTCTTGAAGAACCCAAGGATTGGCTCAATCCCATTTGGAACCTGCGGGTTATGCTGAATATACTCTTCACCAAAAAGACTTTTGAGAGTCGCGACATCACCCGCAATGCCTTTAGCAAAGAAATCAGTAGCCATTTCTTTATTCCGAGCAAGGTCTGCCTCGGAAACATCTGCATTCGGGTTCCCTCCGCCATCAATCATCGAATTGCCATTGGCGGTTTTTGATTTCGATGTTTCAATCTGGCTCGCATCCCAATGTTCTATGATTTTCCCGTCCTGGACACGAAATAAATCTCCAACAATCATTGTGTGTTCACCAATTGTGACGCGTGACTGCGTCGCAACAAGATTGTCTTGAGCAACAACGCGCACGACTTCTCTCGCAGGGGTAATTTCATTTTCCCGCATCTGCGTGATCGCTTCGCTCAGACCGTCAACACCGTCCTTAACCTCTGGGCTGTGCTGTATGTATTGCGGGTGATAATAGGTCTCAATCAGCTCAGTCTTTTGTGCGTCGAACACTTTTGCCAGAGCATTTAGCACCAGTTCTTTGTTGTTTTTTTCCAACTCACCGGCAAGACCAGCAGAAGACAATAAGATCAAACAGACTGCTGTCAGTTTCGATAGAAATTTCATCGGACGCTCCATATGTAAACGTCGAGATATAGACGGCCTTGTGAGTTCTAGCGATAACACCTATTAGATTCAGGTTATGAAGATTTTCGATCACCTTACATTAGATGGCTCAACCCTTAGGCAGTTGGTGGAGTTGAATGAGACCCGCTCCGTAACCCGCGCTGCTACTCGTCTGGGAATGACGCAATCCTCGCTAAGTTACTCTCTGGAGCGTGCTCGAAAGACTTTGGCTGATCAACTCTATATCCGTGTGGGCAATAGCATTGAGCCAACAGAACGGATGCTTCAGATCTTACCGGTTGCACACCGAATCTTGAGGGATTACGACACTCTCGCCATGCCTGCTTCGTACTTACCAGAGCAAGATGTAGGGACGCTCAAGATCGCAGCGAATGCATTGGAGCGGGATCTCCTGGTCAAGCCGATGTTCAATGAACTTCGGAAACTCGCACCCGGCATGACTCTGGAACTGCGCTCGACCGGGTCCTGGCTGGAAGTTCGCGAAAATCTACGAAACCGAAATGTTGACTTGGCGTTGTTCCCCACTCTTTTGAAAGAGGGTGGAGATATTGTTCAACGTAAGTTAGTCGATATGGAAATGGCTGTTTTCTACGACAGCTCTGTGCGTTCTGCGCCTCAAACTTTAACAGAATATTGCGCTGCAAACCATGCAGTGGTTTCTCATGGTGAGATCAGAAGCTCAGGGATTGATCAGCTGTTAGCTGAGCAGGGCCTGAAGAGAAACATCGCGCTACGCGTTTCTGACTTTGATAGTCTAGGTGTTCTTCTGAAAGGTACAGATCTGATTGTCTGCCTTCCCTCAATGCTTCAATCCGGCTCCCTTGGCAGTCTGTCAACTGCGTGCCCCCCTTTGGCTGTGCCGCCAATGTGTCTCGCTCTGTTTGTGCATGAAAGCCAATTATCTAATCCGAGACTTTCTTTCTGGAGCGACAAGCTAACAAGAGGCGTAAACTTGAAAGCCTAAAGCAGTTCGCATTTAAGTTGAAACACAGGAACTGCTTTGGTCTTTGTTTTTACATATCTTTATCCGAAAATCGGTTTCCACTTTTCGGAGATACGCTTTTGGTGAGACCTCAATCCAGCAACACGTTGCGGCGGGCTTCGTTGGTGCGTTTGGTGGAGAGGAGGAGGTTGGTCTCGCTGGCAGAAATGCCATCAATCAGACGGATGCGGCGCAGCACATCATCGAAGTGAACGAGCGTATCGGTTCCCAGCTCCATGATCAGGTCCCACTTGCCGTTTGTTGTATGCAAGGCAGTGACCTCGGTCATCTTGTTGAGGTGATCGACGATGCGCTGGGTGCCTTTGCCCTCGATCTTGATCATCATAATGCCACGAACAGGTTGTTCAAAGACATCGCCCCGCAGCACGACTGTGTAGCCGAGGATATCGCCAACGGATTTCAAACGCTCCATACGCGAGCGCACAGTCGAGCGAGAAATCTTCAGCTCAAGGGCTAGATCAGAAACACTCGCACGCGCATTTCTACGTAGTGTCGCGATGATTTTTTGATCTATATCATCCAAAGTGCGTAACCTTATTTACCAATCTGGCCAATGCGACCACCATTTTGATCACAATGACAGCTTTTTACCGCCACTTCCACAAGGATAATAGTCCATATCGGATTTAATCGGGAAGTGGGAATGAAGAATACCGTTGTGCTCGTCGGGGCACCTGTACAGACAGGAACCAACATTCAGGGCTGCTTGATGGGCCCGGATGCTCTACGAACCGCCGGACTGCAAGACTCCCTGGAAGCACTTGGCTACTCCGTTATAGACCGAGGCAACATTTTACCAGAGGCAAGTCGGGATCGAGTTCATTCCAACAGCGCTGTCCACCATTTGAGTGAGACAATCAGCTGGACTGAGAAGCTCCATGACGTCGCTTTAACGGAAATTCGTGAAGGTCATCTGCCCGTCTTCCTTGGTGGGGATCATTCCATGGCAGCGGGAACTGTCAGCGGTATTGCCCGTGCGGCGGCAGAAGCTGGTGAAGAACAGTTTGTGCTCTGGCTGGATGCGCATCCTGATTTCCATAATCTCAGCACAACGACCAGCGGCAATCTGCACGGCACGCCCGCGGCTTACTTTTGTGGTCTCTCCGGTTTTGAGGGGTATTATCCGGAGCTGAACACAACGATCAAGCCAGAGAATATCTGCATGATGGGCTTGCGGTCCGTCGACAATGCAGAGCGGGCTGCCCTGCAGAAAACCGGCATTGAGACCTACGACATGCGCCGGATTGATGAGAACGGTGTAGTCAAGCCGATCAATGAGTTTCTGGAGCGTGTGAAGGCCGCCAATGGCCGTCTGCACCTGAGCTTTGATGTGGACTTTCTGGACCCGGACATTGCACCAGCAGTGGGCACGACTGTTCCCGGTGGTGCGACCTTCCGTGAAGCGCATCTGATTATGGAAATGCTCTGCGACAGTCAGCTGGTCACTTCTGTGGATCTGGTTGAGCTGAACCCATTCCTGGATGTGCGTGGCCGGACAGCGACTTTGATGGCGGATCTGGTTTCCAGTTTGTTTGGCAAACAGGTGCTGGACCATCCAAACCGCGCCTGATCGCAAGCAACACAATAAAAGATAGGTATCCCCATATGGTCCAGTTCGTAAGCGTTTCTAAAATTTTGGATTTGGTCAACAAACACGGTGTCGAGACTGTTTTGAAGGGCATGACCGAGTATGTGGAGGAAGATTACCGCCGCTGGTCTCTGTTTGACAAAACACCTCGTGTTGCGAGCCACTCCAAAGTTGGCGTTATCGAACTGATGCCGACCAGCGATGGGGAGCTGTACAGCTTCAAATATGTAAACGGTCATCCGAAAAACACCAAGGAAGGTAAGCAGACTGTGACTGCATTTGGCATGCTTGCTGATGTGGACACCGGCTACCCGTTTTTCCTGTCCGAGATGACTGTTCTAACTGCCCTGCGCACCGCTGCCACCTCCGTTATGGCGGCAAAGCATCTGGCGCGAGCAGATTCCAAGACGATGGCAATCATCGGCAATGGGGCTCAGTCCGAGTTTCAGGCGCTGGCGTTTAAGGCGGTGATGGGCATTACCAACTTGCGCCTGTTTGATACGGATGCAGAAGCAACAGAGAAGTGTGCTGCAAACCTTGATGGCAAAGGCTTTACCATTACCATCTGCCGTAGCTCTGAAGAAGCAATCACGGGTGCGGATATCATCACCACGGTGACAGCGGATAAGCAGAAGGCGACCATCCTGACCGACAACATGGTTGGGGCTGGTGTGCACATCAACGCGATTGGTGGCGACTGCCCTGGCAAGACCGAGCTGCACAAAGACATTTTGCTGCGCTCCAAGATCTTCGTTGAATACCCGGAACAGACCCGCATTGAAGGCGAGATCCAGCAGCTGGATGATAACTATCCGGTTGTTGAGCTTTGGGAAGTGATTACGGGCACTGCTGAGGGCCGCACCACCGAGCGCGACATCACCTTGTTCGACTCTGTTGGCTTCGCCATCGAGGACTTTTCCGGCCTGCGCTACATCTATGATCTGGTGAAGCAGGACGAAACAACTGAGGACCTGGAGATGATTGCTGAACCAGCTGATCCGCGCAATCTCTTTGGCCTTTTAGAAGTTAAACAAGCTGCCGAGTAAGAGCAGCGGTCATCGTTAAACTATCCCTTGCCCGGGGTTTGTAAGCGCCTGCCCACCTAGCAGGCGCTTCTTTTTTGCTTGGTTAGCTTAGGTGCAGAGCAATGCTGAAAACCGAAGCTCGACGCTTTTCCTGATCATTTACAGGATAGACTCGATGTGAACTTTCTTTGCTTCAAGCCAGATCTCATCAATAAAGAGGCTGATGGTTTCACGCAGCTCAACACTGTTGTTTGGATCGACCTGTTCGGCAAGGAGCTTATCAAACACTTCGGCTTCCACAATTCGGCCTTCCACGGTCTCTGCAATCTCAGGGGTGTACTTTTGTGCGATGAACTAGGTGATCACATCAAGGGTATCCACGGCCGCCTGCCTGATCTCAATGTCCGGGACAGAGAAGTCTCCCTCCAGCAGGTTTGCCGGAAGCACAGACGCCACGTCATGGTTTTCCGGCTCTGCTGCTTTTGCTTCGACTTTCGAAATAAACGCTGCAGTTTCCTCATCTTGTATTGTGTCGTTAGAACTGGACGTTGCATATTTTGCAGTTGTTACTTCGTGACCGGAAATTAACGCGGCGAGTGGATCGCTATTCAACTTTACGTCTGCATAGTGAACACCAGTTACGACCTGCTTTGATGTCAGGCTGTGGTTTTGGCCAGCTGAGAAACCGCAGGCGTTGCAGGCCTGATCGTACGCTTGTGTTCCAAGCGTTTCGCCATATTTGTCCAGGAGTGCAGTGCGGAACGCCCCCTGATCTGCCGCTTTTTGAGTTTCCAAATTGCCTTGCAGAGCCAGCCAGGAGACCAAACGACCCTGAAACGATCGCCATACTCTGGAAATTGCTCAAGCTAACTGAAGTCATAGTGCGCATCCCATTCTGCTGGTTGCTTTTGTAATGGGATCAGACTAGCGCCAAGTCAGAAACGCCCCTGTTTTATTCATCACAGCGCTCATGACACCTGAGTAACAACTCTGCCAGATAGGGGATGAGAAGCAGTCATTGTTGGCCATTTTTATGAGTAAGGAGCTGAAAGGCTTTGACTTTATGAGAGGCGACGCGAACTGGACCACGCCCGCCTAAAACCGTGAATAACTGAATTAATTTCAGTAAACCTAAGCTGGTTTGTTCAGTTTGGCGTTGCTGGAGAGTTCCGAATTGAACCGCAACTCAAATCTGCCAGTTATTGAAGTCAGAGTTTAAAGGCAAGCATGGCAATCGTGAGTGAGAGCCCAAAGCAGTCTTTCTTCATGCTCTCACCAAGTTACACCCATGCCACTTTACCTATGCGGGCTCTGGATGCATCTCACTCACTTGTTGCGCTGATTGTAGCAAGCCCGCATTTTTGCTGTCTCACGAGAGCTTAACTTTGCTTTTGGACGATAGATATCAAACTCAAATGTTTCGCTACGGCCAGCATCGGCACGAAACCCCTGAGGTGCATTTGGTTTGATCTCTTTCAAGCATGAACCGTAAGCTTTGAAAGAGATAAAGGCGCGCTTACTTTGTTCGCTTGAGCCACAAGCGCCCAGAAGGCTGAGCATTGCGATTGAGGCCAGCACGAGGGGCGCAGATTTCATTTTCATAAAGCAGAGCTTTCGTTGTTTGGGGGACACTTCTTATGATTTGATCGCTTCACGTTTGCGACAAAGCCAGTGCTCTTGAATGCGCCAATTTTGGTTGCTTCAAAATGAACGTTACTGAGCTTCTGACATGCCGAAAATCGACGGCATGGATACCACAAAAAGTTAGAAGCACAACATGGCGACGGCGCCAAATGCTCGTTAGAAGCAAATTATAACTTCAGGCGCAAACTTGCTGGAATACCCGCTCTGATATAAGACTGCGTCCTCTTATTATCGCTGAAATTTAAAGGGAGTCGCGCGGCTATAATTACCTGTTATTGTGGGATAGAAAAATAATATCATCCTGAAATGATGCTAAAGCCGCCGGAAACAGGGGCTTATTACCTAGCGTTCGTTCAAGACCTTATACTTGAACAACCTGTTGCTAGGACTTCCAATCCCAAAATCTCAAAAGCATAATCTTTTAATGTCGACCTAGCTCCGGTATCATATCCAGTCCTGGCGATTGCGAAGCTCCAATTGAACAAAGCGACCTCATGCATGACTGATTCAATCCTTTTCCGCATTGATCTTGATGGAACAAAGGTACCCATGACGTGGCGCGAAATGCACGAGGTGCGGCGAGACATCTTGCATTACTTCGAAGAAAACCTACACGAGCCAATGAATGTCTACATCATCCCAGAATATTCAAAGCACGAGTACTGGAAGTACCTGACCGTGAGCTATGAACGCGAATATGCCGAAACTCGTCGCTACTGCTGGCTTTTTGAACGAGGATGCTTGGCACTGCTAAATGGCCTGTCTCTCGACATCCTAAACGAGCAACTTTGGCCGTACTCCCGCCTTTGGGACAAAGGCAAAGGCATTGCTGAGTCGTGCTTACCCTACCTCAAGAGCTACCAGCCCAAAGAGCCCTTATTGCATGAAGGGAAACAGATGCTCATTGAAGCTATGAGTTTCATCTCAGCAATGAGCGCCGATGAACTGGACGAGGACGGCTACCCAAAATTCGTAACAACTGACCAGGGGGGCTGGTTTACCAAAAACATCATCGGAGATTACTTCCGCACAACCGCACAACTCAATTTCGGGTGATCAAGGCACAGGATTGCTCCCTTAGCCCCAACGGCCTCACGAAAGCGCAAATGATCTGGCGCTGGCTTTGTTCTCATTTCCATCGCTCGCAGCCTATGAGCAGTATCGCAAAGACAGCATGGAAGACGAAGACTGTCAGAAGGCCTTTGCTTATGCTGAAGAGACACAATGCATCCGCCGGTATTGAGCCTCCCCCTTTGAAGTGGTCCACGCCTATAGTTAGGAAACCGGAGGACCATAGATGGCTATCAAGCGCCCCAAACCTGAAGATATTGTTGTGAAGTTACGGCAGGTTGAAGTTCTGATGGGG
>NZ_LMCF01000182.1 GCF_001623075.1 Pseudovibrio sp. Ad37 | reverse complement strand
TTGAGTGATTGGACCCTGAGTTGACCCTTCAATGGTGATATAAGCGGGTGTTGGCATAGTATGCTCCTGGTGAGCGCCCTCCGTGTGCGGACAGACGCAGCAAAACAAATAAATGAACCCCATTTGATGAGAATGGGCCACAGCCCCAGACCCCAGTCTGCGACAGCGTACCAACACAATTGCAACTTGCATGCCAGAGTGAGAGAAATAGAAGAAGAGAGCACACCAGAACTCGCTTACTTGTTGAAATAACTAGAGAATAAAATCTAATAAGATTCAGATCTGACCTAAATCTAGATCGTAAAGGGGAGTAGTAACGGGCCAGAATTGGCCCGGAGACCTGCATCAGACTCGCAAAATTGGCGCAACTCCTTGAAAATACTAGGAAAAGAAGCAGGCCAAAAATGGCCTGACCTAAGCCAAAAATGGCTTCCCCTTGTAATATAAGGGAAAATTCAAACAGAACCTTCAGAGCCGAGATGCTTTCAAAGTCCCGAACTTCCCCCAGAACAACCTATTTTCATGAAGTACGGTAAACATTACAAACAGCAACCTGCTCACCGAAAGGATTGAGAGTGCCCAATAAAAACCAAGTAGAAGGTAAGAGGTGGTCCCGTTTGTTTGGACAGGTGAGCACGTTTTATAAGTGGTTTCGCTCCGATTACGCAGCAGCTTGATTTATGTGCTGCGGGTGGTTGCAGTAAGCCTGATCCGGGGTATTCCAGTCAAGCGATGAATGTGGGCGCTTCAGGTTATAAAAGGTGATGTATTGCCCAATGGATTGTCGCGCCTCTGGCACATTGGCATAGGCCTTGAGGTAGACCTCCTCATATTTGATCGTGCGCCAGAACCGTTCGATGAAAATATTGTCGCGCCAGGCTCCTTTGCCATCCATAGAAATCTTGATGTCCTCGCGCTTGAGCACATCGGTAAAGTCTATGCTGGTGAACTGAGAGCCCTGATCGGAGTTGAAGATCTCTGGCTTACCGTGTTTGGCGAGAGCTTCTTCCAGTGCCTCAATACAAAAATCCGCTTCCATGGTGATGGATAAGCGCCAACTCAAAACGCGGCGTGAATACCAGTCAATGATTGCCACCAGATAGATGAAGCCCTTCGCCATGGGAATATAGGAAATGTCGATCGCCCAGACCTGATTGGGTCTTAAAACCTCTACATCACGCAGGAGATACGGGTAGATTTTATGTCCCACAGCTGGTTTGGACGTGTTTGGCCTTCGGTAGATTGCCTCAATACCCACCCTCTTCATCAAAGATCGTACCCTGCGCCGGCCGATGTCAAAGCCTTCTGCCTTCAACAGCTGCTGCAGCATACGGCTGCCCGCAAATGGATGCTCCAGGTGCAACTCATCCAGCCGACGCATGAGCTTCAACGTCTCCGCTGAAACTGGACGAGGCCGGTAGTAAACACTGCTTCTGGACAGGCTTAAGACTTTGGCTTGGCGGCTGATTGAAAGATCATGGTTACGGTCAATCATCTTTTGGCGCTCAGTAGTCCCGCTTTGGTGAGCGCTCCGGACAAAAAATCATTCTCCAAAGCCAACTCCCCAATCTTGGCATGCAGCCGTTTGATGTCCACTTCAGGTTCCTGCTTAGCCTGTTTATCAGCCCCGAACACATCAGGCATCGCCGCAAGGGCCTGCTCTTTCCATTGTTTGATCTGGTTTGCGTGCACATCAAACTCCTGAGCCAACTCGCTCAGGGTCTTCTCACCGCGAATAGCAGCAAGCGCTACTTTCGCTTTAAAGGCCGGACTATGGTTCCGGCGGGGACGTCTGGTCATTGTGATCTCCTGTCCTTGGCATCATGCCAGTTTCAGAAGCAAAATCCACTTATACAACCTGCCCTAAAAACCGGAGCCAGCTCTGTATATATCGCTACTAAGGGCGCTATTGGAAGCTCAACAAGCAGACAGCATAATCAAGTGAGTCTAGCGCTATATGTTGACCTTCTAACTCGGTTACCCAATGACAACGAATTCAGCGAGGGCATTTGTCTTTTCACAACTGCGACAACCAGAGGCTCAACGGGACTTTGGTGTGTTGAACTCATATGTTCAAGCCTTAAGCCCATTCGACCGTGGCGCTATCCTTGCTACAATGTGGGGAAAGGGAGACTTTCAACAAACTGCTGGTGCTTCAATATCCGGGATACTCCGAGATATTGAAGAAGGAGAGCTGCACGAAACTGTCTATCTATTCTTCACACCCGAAGAAGCAGCTATCGCATTAAGTGGTTTAGCTCGAACAGAAATTATATTAGGTGGCTCTCACGAGAAAGACGTATGTTATCGTTATGTCGCCAAAATTCTTTTAGGAACGATTGGAACTCTCCCAGAAGAGGCCCTGAAAACGCTCCGGAAATTACATCCACGCATTAGCAAGGGCTCTGCTGATGTTGCCTTAATTGCGGCACATGCAATTGGAGATGACTTACTCCTGGATGCTGCACTCGTAAACATTGCCGCGAGAAACGATGGCCCGATCTCATTTGAAGAGTTCGAGGCTGTTGCAGGAGTGTCTGATCTGCGCACCTTGGCAAATGCAATATGCGAAATCAGCCCAGAGTTGTCGCATAGTATCCCAGCACACGATTCTGTTCTTGCTGACATTCCAGAATGGCGATTGTTTGCTGAACATGCTGTTGAAGAAGTGCTGAGAAGATCTCGCCGGATAGTTGCAGGTGCAGTCAAATATCAATCAGATAAGTTGACCAGTGTTGCAGAAGCTTCAGCTGTTGCGCGAGCAGTGAAACTTGCTTTGACAGAACGTCTGGATTGGGGACTGAAAACACTCGATGAACTTTGGGTTGGAGCTGCCCTTGCTCCTGATCACAAAGCCAAATCGATGCCTTCTCAATCGTTAAGTATTCAGCTTGGAAAGGTTGTCCGAGATGAACCTCAGCCCGAAGCTGTGTTGATTGCACAAAAAGTCACTCGAGAAATACGCCATGCTGGCGTTAAGAAGAAGCTACAACGAACCACCAAAGAAGCTATACGAAACCTTTCTCTTCACCCAGAGCGCGTTCTTGATCTGCTTACAACAAGTCACATTCCAGATGAGTTTACTAAGCTTATAAAACCTGCATTGGAAGGTATGTTGCTGCGCTTGTGGTGGTTGGATGTTTCCGTGTGGGCCAGACAAATGACAGACAAGTCCTTATGGCCGATGACCAGCAAGCTAATCTGGGAAGTTGAAGACGAAGGGGATAGGTTTGCTGCAGTCCTCAAAGGAGGATCGAATGAAGGATTATGGCTCCTTGTGGATGGTTCTACCCGCTTGAGAGCGGAATGGCAGCGGGTTCGGCTCTGGCATCCCGTAGAGAGTTCAGAAGAAGAGCGTCAAGAATGGCAATTTTTCGTTACCAAAGAGGGTATCAAACAACCCTTCCCGCAGGCTTTTCGGGAAATCTATCCAGTGATGGAAAATGAACTCGGCACAAACACATCCAGAATGTTTGCCGGTCACACAGTCAGTCAGTTCCCTCTATTCGGATTGTCACAACAAATGGGATGGAGACCAAGCGATTATGAGACTCTAGCAATCACTCTTGCTGGTAGAAGGTTTAATTTTGAAACCGGCATACGTACCTTTCCAGGGTGCACGGGAGAAGGAACAACAGGCAACTTCTCTTTAAAAGGGCCAGAAAAGAAGTTTAGTGATGTACCTCAGCGTGTTTTGTCAGAGGCCTTTCGGCAAACTGATCTGCTTGTAGCAACAGGTGCTGCAGGCGTAGAAGATATCTTGCTAGAAGATGCATGGGATAAGACCAAAAGCTATCCAGGCCAGCAAAGCGTAAAGATGCGCAAGATTATGCTCCAGCTCACTCACCCCACTGCCCACGTAGAGGGGCGATGGCTCATGCTTGCTGACGGATATCGAGTAAACTTAAGTACTGGACGTATTGTCTATAACGGCGCACCAATTGAGTTACTCAAAACAGATAAGCGGCAGCGAGGAACTGATCGGGTGATGGATAAACTCTGGTCTGCGATCTCAGTCTTCGGGCTTGCAGGTTGAACTTATCGAACTAATCATACGAATCTGTACTCATAAC
>NZ_LMCF01000181.1 GCF_001623075.1 Pseudovibrio sp. Ad37 | reverse complement strand
GGCTGCGCTCATACCATGCTCCCCGCAAAGCTGCGCAACGGGAATACCGCTTTCTCCCTGCTTCAAAATTGCAATAACCTGCGCGTCGCTAAAACGAGATTTCTTCATAAATTCAGTCCTCAATATGAGGCAACACTATCTCTACTTTTAAACTCGATCAATTTCAGGGGGGATTACCGCATGTTCAGGGAGCGTCCGCAAACGCAAGGTAAGATCGAGCGTTGGCATCAGACTATGAAGAACCGCATCTTACTCGAAAACTACTACATGTCAGAGGATCTGGAGGCGCAAATCGCAGACTTCGTCGATTACTATAATCACCGCCGCTATCACGAGAGCCTTGGCAACGTCACGCCAGCCAACGCCTATTTCGGGCGAGATAAACAGATCCTACAGCATCGGAAGATGATTAAACGAAAAACTCAGAGGTGGTTCCGTTTATTTGGACAGGTGAGCGTCTTTTATAAGTGGATCCGCTCCGATTACGCAGCAGCTTGAGTTATGTGCTGCGGGTGGGTGCAGTAAGCCTGATCCGGGGTGTTCCGTTCAAGCGATGAATGTGGGCGCTTCTGGTTATAAAAGGTGATGTACTGCTTAATGGATTTTCTGGCCTCTGGCACACTGGCGTAGGCCTTGAGGTAGACTTCCTCATACTTGATGGTGCGCTAGAACCGTTCGATAAAAACATTGTCGCGCCATGCTCCCTTGCCATCCATGGAGATCTTGATCTTCTCACGCTTGAGCACATCGGTGAAGTCTATGCTGGTGAATTGAGAGCCCTGATCAGAGTTGAAAATCTCTGGCTTGCCGTATTTAGCGAGTGCATCTTCCAGAGCTTCGATGCAGAAGGTAGCCTCCATGGTGATTGATAACCGCCAGCTCAGAACTTTGCACGAGTACCAGTCAATGATAGCGACCAGATAGGTGAAGCCCTTTGCCATGGGAATGTAGGAAATGTCGATGGCCCAGACCTGACTGGGTCTTAAAACCTCCACATCACGCAGCAGATACGGGTAGATTTTATGTTCTGGCGCCGGTTTGGACGTATTGGGTCGTCGGTAGATTGCCTCAATACCCATCCTCTTCATCAAGGACCTTACTCT
>NZ_LMCF01000180.1 GCF_001623075.1 Pseudovibrio sp. Ad37 | reverse complement strand
AGACAGGCCCTTATCAGACTGTAAAATGAGCCACATTGCTTTCAACCAGATCTGCAACGGGAGCTTGGTAGCATGCAACGGCGTGCGCGTGGTGACTGTAAACTGGAAGCGACAATGACTGTTTGAGCACTGATACAAGCCTGGTCGTAATCGTCCTCGGCCACTATCTCGATCAGCAAGTGAGATCGAATGCTTATAGCCACATGCAGGGCAAATCCGCCCTTTAGGCCATACCATGCTCTCAACAAGCTGACGGCATTTGTCCTCGCTCTGAAAAGCCAGAACCATATCATCTAAAGTACGAATGGACTCCAGAACTAAAGACAATGTTTCTGACATGCATACCTCTCATCTCACGATTGACACAGGATAGCATAAATAGCCTAATATAGCGAAATAGCTGTCTTTGGTTGATAATGCCCTTTGGCCATCTTGAGGAACAAGTGCTGAACATCACCATTTAAGACATGTTTGCTCGCCAAAGTGACTTTTTCTTCAGGTTAGGAAAGAGTTGCAATGGATCAGACTTTTAGTCTTACGTGGGGACTG
>NZ_LMCF01000179.1 GCF_001623075.1 Pseudovibrio sp. Ad37 | reverse complement strand
GGGAACGGCCAGACCCTCGTGCCGGGCATGCCCGTCGAAGGCTTCATCCAAACCGGCGAACGCACCGTCCTCTCCTACTTCATAAAACCCATGCAAGACCAAATCGCCCATGCGCTCAAGGAGAAGTGAAGAGAAACGACATTAAATAAGCAAATCAACCATTGCCTACTGCAAACTGGTGTCTCAGCACCTATAGGTGATGGTCGATTTTCTTGGCTTAAATGGGGTGCCACTCACACTCTAAGCCTGAAGAGAATACCAGCAATCAGAAATAGTAGGAGTAAAAGAACAGCGTGGCTCTGACGCGTAGGTGAATGTCCGGTAATGGGATGGACCGCCTGCTCCCCTAAGGCGCAGGCTCTATAGTGATCCTGTTCTCATGAAACCGGAGCAGTCCCATGACCACAGAACTTCTTTCCGTCGGCATCGACATTGGCAAAGATACATTGCACATCGTTGGGTTCAATGATGATGGTAGCTACGCTTTTCGGAAAAAGATCAAGCGTCTGGCCCTCGTGGCCACGTTCGAGAAGTTGCCGCGCTGTACTGTGGGCATGGAAGCGTGCATGAGTGCGCATTTTGTCAGCCGAACATTGCGCAAACTGGGGTTTGATCCGCGTATCATCGCCGCCAAATACACCAAGCCCTTCGTCAAAGGCCAGAAGAACGATTACAACGATGCTGAAGCTGTGGCAGAGGCCGTGCTGCGGCCTAATTTGAATTACGTGCAGGAAAAGAGCCAGGATCAGCTCGATCTGCAAGCTCTGCACCGGGTTCGGTCCCGATTGGTCTCGCGTCGTACCGCCACCATCAACCAGATCCGGGCCTTCCTGTTAGAGCAAGGAATTGCTGTGCGCGCGGGCAGCAGCAGTTTGAGAAACTCTTTGTTCGCCATTCTCGACAATCGCGCCAATGAGATTTCTCCGCGTATGCACGACATACTGATCGGCCTTTATGAAGACTGGCTGTGGCTAGACGAACGCATTGATGCGACCAGTACCGAGATCGAACA
>NZ_LMCF01000178.1 GCF_001623075.1 Pseudovibrio sp. Ad37 | reverse complement strand
TGCGCTCAATGCGGGAACCACTACAACACCAAACGACCCCACAGTGCTCTGGGCTACCGCCTACCTGCGACAGAGGCTATCGTACCGATAGACCAAAGGCCAGTGATGCACTAACTTTCAATCTGGACCACTCAAATGGGGCTGCTCAGGATGAATTTCATTGAGACTGATTTGTCTGTCTGAAGGGTTTAGGATGCTGGCAGTATCTCCTTATATTCTGAGTGTTTTGAGTGAAAAACTCAATTGTGATCATCTTGATGGCAATTATATTGTCGTCTGGCTGCGCGTTTTCTTTCAAGTCGTCGTGATGAAGGCGCTTAATGTTGACATGAGCTCAGCAATGCCTAAGAGTTAATTGATGAATTTTCGTAGTGGTTTGGTCGGGGAGGACTGAGCTACTGCAAGAACTAATAAGCCGGGACATAATAGTATCGCCAAACTAGCCGGCTGGGGGAGAGTAATATGCGTCTGTTTTCCTACAAAAACAGAAAGGTTCATCTTGGGCCATATCCTTCTGAACGATTGAAGCGGACGCATGAGGCGGTTGATCTGAGGCTTGTGCCCGAGGTGATGCCAACGGTTTTCTCACAGGCCGATAATCCAGAGATCCTGTGCAACTCGATGGCATCCTTCAGCGCGATCATGGATGCGATCCGCGATGGGGCACACAACGCCAAGCCCTCAGAGATCCCAGATGATCCGCAGGAGAGGGCTAATCACCTCAAAGCTGCTGGTTATTTCTTCGATGCCACTATGATGGGTACGTGTGATCTGGTTCCTGATCATTTTCTTGAGCGATCGCTGCGTAATCCTGATCTGGATAAGCTCGCAAAAGATCTTCAGACCTTTCAGCCCAAGACTCTGGCAGCTGGCATTGACGTGACCATGGCAGATGTCCGCGATAGTGCGGCATCCACCCCCGGACCTGTGACACATCATGGCTCTGCGCTTGTGGTGCTGATGGAGCATCCGCGTGAGCCGAGAGCTGATGAGCCAGGTGGTGATTGGATTGTGGGTACCTGCGAGCAGCGTTCTGCTATCCGCGCGGCTGAAGTGGCTGTGGTTCTGGCCAACTACCTGCGCCTGTTGGGTGTTGAGGCGCGTGCGCATACCACGAGCAGTGCTGATGTGGATTTGAACCGGCTGGCGGTTTCTGCCGGATTGGTGGAGGTGCTTGAGAAAGAAAGTGAAACAGTCGTTTCCAATCCATATGTTGGCCGCGAGTTTACACTGGCAGCTGTGACGACCACGCTTGAACTGACACCTGATCAGCCGCTTGCACCACGGAAACTAGCGGATGTCTGGAGTTCTCACGGCCCTGCATGGCAGTTGGGAATGGGGACATTCAAGAATGCCTTTAATCGCAAACCGTTTGAGAACCGCGATTACCACATGGGGGCGTTCCCGTTTGAGAAGATCAAGCGGGTTAATGAAACAACGACCTTTATTGACGAGCCGCGCGTGCCACGTGTCCCCAAACGGACGGACATGTTTGCGCGTGCTCTTTTTGGCGACATGGGTAAGTCCCTTCAGGAAGCTGCCAAAAATGGCGGTTATCTCGCCAAAAACCCGATGGGGTACTGCGCCCGCCGTGCGCTTGCCGCGCTGATCTTGCTGCAAGATGGTGAGACCGCCTCTGAAGTTCCGCCGAGTGCCGTGGACCCGGATAAAAATGCGGCCAACGTAAAGTCGGCACTCTATTTCCTTGGTGCTGATGCGGTTGGCCTATCCCGCTGCCCAGATCACGCCTACTATTCTCATGATGCACGCGGTGAGCCAATTACGCCTTACCATAAAAACGCGATCTCCATTCTGGTGGATCAAGGGCATGAGACGATGGAGGGCGCAAGCGGAGATGATTGGATCTCCGGTGCACAGTCGATGCGAGCGTATCTGCGAACCTCCATTATTGGCGGTATCGTTGCCGAGCAAATCCGCCGCCTGGGGTATCCGGCCCGCTGTCATTCTGTCGTTGATGGTGAAGTTCTTCAGCCACCGCTGTTACTGCTTTCTGGTCTTGGTGAAGTGAGCCGTATTGGCGAGGTTATTCTGAACCCTTACCTTGGCCCGCGCTTAAAATCTGGCGTGGTGACGACGGATATGCCGTTCACCTACGACAAGCCAATTGATTTTGGCCTGCAACGCTTTTGCGAAAGCTGCAATAAATGTGCGCGTGAGTGTCCATCTGGGGCGATCACAGCTGGGCCGAAACGTATGTTCAATGGCTACGAGATCTGGAAGTCAGACTCTGAGAAGTGCGCGCGTTACCGTGTGTCCCAGCCAGCGGGATCCTTGTGTGGTCGCTGCATGAAAACATGTCCGTGGAATCTTGAAGGATTGTTCAGCGAAGCTCCGTTCCGCTGGACAGCAATGAAGATGCCATCTTCTGCCAAAGTTCTTGCCAAGCTGGATGACAAGCTTGGCAACGGATCCATAAACCCTGTCAAAAAGTGGTGGTGGGATCTGGTTGCGAGCAGTGATGGTAATTATGTGATTGCTGAAGAGACCAATGCGCGCGAATTGCAGCTCGACCTTGATCTTAAATATGAAGATCAAACACTGGCGGTGTATCCAGCCAATCTTGCGCCGCATCCATGGCCATTTCCGTTCATGATGGACCGGGAAGCAGGGATCAAGGCCTATCAGGGTATGATTTCAGCTGAGGAATACAAAGCCCGCCTTGCAGCTGGGTCGAATGACCTGGCTCCTGTTTATGAGGTCAGTGCGAGTTCGTCACCGGTCTTAGCAGTTCGCCTGTCTAAGGTGGATGTGGAAGCGGAAGGTGTATCCCGCTACGAGTTCATGTTGGATGATGGCTCGCCGTTGCCTGTGTTTGAAGCTGGAGCGCATATCGATGTTGTTGTGGCTCCTGAGTTTTTGCGCCAGTACTCACTGGCGGGCGATCCGGCAGACAGCAGTAAATATGTGATTGGTGTTTTGGAAGAGAAAGAGGGGCGCGGCGGTTCAGCGCTCATGCACCGGATCTTCGATGAAGGACGCCGAGTTTTCATTTCCAAGCCGATCAATCATTTTCCGCTGCATGAAGATGCAAAGAAAACACTGCTCTTTGGCGGTGGAATTGGCGTGACACCAATGATTGCAATGGCGCATCGTTTGCATGTGCTTGGGAAGCCTTTTGAGTTGCACTACTGTTTCCGTCATCGCCACAAGGCTGGGTTCATCGATGAAATTCAGCGAGCACCTTGGGCGGATAAGGCTTTCATTCATTGTTCCAGTGAAGGAAAGCGGGCAGATCTGAGTACAATTCTGGCTGACTTTGAAGACGGCTATCATGTTTACACGTGTGGTCCGGATGTCTTTATGGATGGAGTGCTGGAGACTGCTGCTGCTCAAGGCTGGTCTGAGGAGAGCTTACATAAAGAGTATTTCTCGGTTCCGGATCAGGGTGATTATGTCAACACAAGCTTCTTTGTAAAACTGGCGTCAACGGGTGAGCGTATTGAGATTCCAGAGGACAAAAGCGCAGCTGATGTCCTGAACGAGAAGGGAATTTCCGTGCTAACCAAATGCTCGGATGGCATTTGCGGGGTCTGCACGGCCAAATATCAAGGTGCCGAAGTGGAGCATCGTGACTTTGTGCTGAGTGGGAAAGAAAAAGAAGACACTCTGGTTCTGTGCTGTTCCCGGGCGAAGAATGAGGGCGCTGAGCTTCGACTTGAGCTCTAGACGAATTTTTCATGATGTGGTTTTGACGTTTTGAGGTGGGAACTATTGTTTCCGCCTCTTATAACTTTCTAGTGCTCTCCTGTAGCTAAGTTAGAATGCGCGCTATTTGTCGAGATTTCTGAATTGGCGAGAGCATATACTCATCCAGATCGGTGGATTACGCCCATATTGCTGTTGGGCCGTAATGCTCAACCGAACTTAGAGCAACTTTAAGGGCTGAAAATTCCAGAGGTTGATTGGGCTGCTGGGTTCTCCCATTGGCCAATTCCCTCAAATATAACGGCGTTATATTTTTATTGAGTCGTTATGGGAGGGAACTATGACTAAGGTACTTTATGAAAAAGATGGCCGTATCGCACGCATCACACTGAACAGGCCTGAGGTGATGAATGCTATTGATATGGATATTCCGCAAGAGCTGGCGGCTTGTGTGGCACGGGCGAACTCAGATGACGGTGTTCATGTCATTGTGCTTGGCGGTAATGGGCCTGCGTTTTGTGCGGGATATGACCTGACGGCTTATGCTGAAACGGAGGGAAGTAATCCGGGTGTTCAGGAAATGCCTTGGGATCCTATGAAGGATTATGCCTTCATGAAACAAAACACAGATCTATTTATGTCGTTGTGGCGCAGTTATCGGCCTGTCATTGCAAAAGTGCATGGCCACGCCGTTGCAGGTGGTTCCGACATTGCATTGTGTTCTGACATGATTGTTATGGCAGAGGATGCGCATATTGGTTACATGCCGGTCCGAGTGTGGGGATGTCCTACAACTGCAATGTGGGTTTATCGGCTTGGCCCGGAACGTGCAAAACGCATGCTGTTGACTGGCGACAAAATTGATGGTCGAGAGGCAGAGCGAATTGGTCTGATCCATAAAGCTGTGCCCTTAGATCAAATTGATGAGGAAGTTGAAAAGCTTGCTGAGCGGATGGCTGGTATTCCGGTGAACCAGCTGATGATGCAAAAACTCATGATCAACCAGGCGATTGAGTCCATGGGGCTTTACCAGACGCAAATGATAGCGACGCTCTTTGATGGTATTACGCGCCATAGCCCTGAAGGCATGAATTTCAAACAGCGGGCGGAAGACGTGTCTTGGAAACAGGCTGTTCGCGAGCGTGATCAGGGCACATTTGATTGGACCGCTAATCGCCCGATGAATGCGCCTCTTTAATGTGAGAAACGATGCCTGATTTACATGATCAAGAAAGCACCAAGGTTGATGCCCGCCAAATGCGAGCAGACCATCTGAGAGGGACACGCCGGTCGCTCATTGTGAATGCTGCACGTGATGTTTTCACAAAAGAAGGTCTCGACGGGGCTTCGATGCGCTCTATTGCCCGAACTGCCGGATGTACAACCGGTGCAATCTACCCCTACTTTCATGGCAAAGAAGAGCTTTACTGTGCTGTTTTACAAGAAGCGCTAGAGCAGCTGCATATCAACGTTACCGAGGCCATTGAAACCTGCTTGTCTATAGAAGAGAAGGCTCAGGCTGGTGTACTTGCATTCTTTGATTTCTATAATGAACGCCCGGATGATCTTGCTTTGGGTTTGTATGTGTTCAGTGGATTGAAGCGGGTTGGATTGGGGCGTGAGCTTGATGGTGTTCTTAACGTGCAAGTTAGTAGGGTGATTGCATTGATTGAGGGGTGCGCTCGTGCTGGAGGGCGGTCTCCGGAATGGCCGGCTGGTGCGATTGCACATTGCATGGGGTTGTTAGTGATGGGGCATACTGGCCGGTTGTCTCACTGGGACTATGACGGGCGCTACCTGTTGGAACAGTTATTACGTCGGTGATTGGCCTTTGCCTTCTTTCTAGGTGAAAGCCGGATGGTGCATTCCAGCTTGGCGAAATGTAAATTAGCCTACAGCAGAGCGCGATCTACTCAATAAGTTCATTATTCAGTTGTCAAAGAACTCGGATTTTACCGATAGTCGGGTTGTCTGTGTTGGTTTTGATAGTGCAGCTTGTTTTGATAGTGCAGCTTGTTTTGATCTCGGTCTATTCCCGTAATGTTCCCCTTGAGTCTTTGTTGGCGGTGATTTGGTTGCCGGGATTGGGTTGATATTTGGAATTGGTTTGATTTGAAGGCTTGAGGTGGTTTGGGTTTGGCCGTTTGCTTTGGGTGCTGATGTTATTTGTGCTTGTTGCATGTTGGGACAGGAGTGCTTTGTGAAGAAGTGCTGGCTTTATGGTTTGTCCGATGCCGATGCCGATGCCGATGCCGATGCCGAAGTTGTCGTGCTGAGTGCGGGGATATGTTTTTCTGGAGTGGGAATAGATGTTGGCAGATGGGGAATAAGTCTGCTGCTGAGCCTTGCTCCTGGTTGCTTCCTTGGACTGTCTTGGTGCGAGGTCTTTTGCGGACTTGCTTTGCCGTTTGGCTTGCTGATTTTACATAGCAACGCATCATTGCGGATTTGAACGCAAAAAAACGCAAAGCGTCTCAAAACTGGTGTTGTGGTGTCTTGGAGCTGCTGAAGGTGGCTTTTGTTGCTCTTTACGTGTTGTTTGGGTTCACGGTTCATTGTTGTTAGAGCCGATCAACTAACTATCGCGCTCTTTATATGCAGCTGGTCTTTCTCTTACGTCTCCCTTTGAATGATTGCCTCTGATTGGTGATGCTCCTCTTCCTGGGTGTTGCCTTGGCTTGTTCTGCACTGTGGCGCTAGCTGTAAGAGTAGAGGGTAGGGGATGTTTGATGCCAGGATCTCTGTTTACCTTTTTGTCAGGCTCTCTTGTGTGTTTCCAATCTCTGATTGTTGCTCTTGGAATGCTGTGTTGTTTAGCGGCGTTCTTTTTTAGTCAGCTTTTGTGGGTTTGGTGGCGGTCCTGATTGAGTTGTGTGTTTTCCAAGTGTCTGTGCAAATTTTGTTTTTGTTAATTTTTGTTGTTTGTTTGGTTGTTATTGGCTTGTTTCTGCGGTTTTAGGGTGTCTGGTGGTGGTGTGTGGGTTGATATATGAAGTTATTGAATTGTTTGAAT
>NZ_LMCF01000177.1 GCF_001623075.1 Pseudovibrio sp. Ad37 | reverse complement strand
CGCCGCTGTTGGTCACTTTGCCATCAACCTTGAGTGTGGCATCATTCTTGGCAACAAGACGGCCAGAGTTGATCAGATCACCAGAGTTGGTGAGTTTTAAAGTTCCGTTCACGGCGCCAATCAGGCCATGGTTCTCCAGAGAGGACACCCGTGCTGTCACCGTAGACGCTTTGATCTCACCGCCAGCTGCATTGCTCAGTGCGTCAATGGCAGCATCAGAGCCAAGACCTGCAATCACCAGAGCCTGTTCAGCAAGCAACGTCCCGCTGTTGGTCAGATCACCGGCAAGAGTGAGGCTCAGGCCGTCCTTGGCCAGCAGCTCGCCGCTGTTTGCAACGCCAGCCTGACTGCTCAGGCTCACAGAACCTTCTGCAGAGCCGATCAGACCATCATTGGCAACAGAGGCAACCGCAGCCTCAATACTGGCCGCCCGAAGCTTGGCATCTTTTGTATTGGTGAACGCACCGGTGGCAGCGCCAGAGGTATTGCTCAGCGTCAGCGCACCTTCACTGGCAATATCGCCGCTGTTGGTCACTTTGCCATCAACCTTGAGTGTGGCATCATTCTTGGCAACAAGACGGCCAGAGTTGATCAGATCACC
>NZ_LMCF01000176.1 GCF_001623075.1 Pseudovibrio sp. Ad37 | reverse complement strand
AGTGTGTCATTATCACCACAGCGCCGTCCTTGGCTTTCTATCATCATCAAAGTCCATGCAGATAAAACTACACGTACGATAGAGCAGCAAAGCTAGAATCGTCAGGTCGGGTTCGCCGGACGCTTACGTTAGTCAGCCAGCCTGCGTCTCTCAACAAGGCTGCAATCCGACGGTAGCCATACCGACCATACTGACGTGTCAGCTCGATCATATCCGCGATCAGGCGTTCTTCATCAGTACGCCCACGTGGCAAACGCCGCTGTGTTGATCAATGTTGCCCCAGAACGCGGCAAACACACCGCTCAGAAACCTTGAACCGACTATGCACATGATCGATACAGGCCCACCTGCGTGAGGGGCTCAGAAGTTTCCCGATGCCGCTTCCTTCAAGATCAGCTTGTCCAACGTAAGGTCTGAAACCGCACGCCGCAGGTGCTCGTTCTCTTTCTGTAACCGCTTGTCAGTGCTGGATGTATTTTCCCCATTTGTGCTGCTTGAAAATTCCCCACTTTCGCAGCTTTGACTTTTGATTGAAGGGGCATGCCCCTTCAATCAAAAGT
>NZ_LMCF01000175.1 GCF_001623075.1 Pseudovibrio sp. Ad37 | reverse complement strand
CTGAACGGCCAGACCCTCGTGCCGGGCATGCCCGTCGAAGGCTTCATCCAAACCGGCGAACGCACCGTCCTCTCCTACTTCATAAAACCCATGCAAGACCAAATCGCCCATGCGCTCAAGGAGAAGTAAGGAACCCCTTACTTCCTCGGAAGGCGGCTTCATTGATTTTTGAGGTCGTGAGGACTAGAATATGCACTGGAGTGGGAAGGGAACTTCAAGTCCCCTCCCCTTTGCTTAAGATCCGAAAGTGACCCGTAGCGCGATTACCAGCCGGCTGCGGGTCCTTTTCATTTTAAGCGTGAGTGAAATGGGGAATAACCTCATCCCATCACCTCCGGTTTAAAGGCAAGGCTGTTGCCTCAGTCGGATAAGCCTATCTTGTCCGATGCATTGGCTGGCACAACACAGCTGCTTTCGCCCTCAAAGAGCCCTTAGCTTACCACCAACCATCGCGATCTTTACCTCCCTAATTTGGGGAGTGATTTTCTTTCTCCCCGGAGAAGCGAACCAAGTTCTACCAATCGACTTACCTTTATCACTGGTCAATCGCTGCGATTTGGAAGACAAATGATACTTATTGATTTTTTGGAATCGTATGCAGGTAGATTCAGGCGTAGTTTTATGAGAATTTTCAAGCAAACTGTCTTTGTTCTAGACGTCCAACATAGAAATGTTAGCGCTATTGCTTTTCTATGGTTCGCAGTTGTCTGCTCAACACTTTTCTTTGGCTTAGGATTAACAGATGCTCATTCACAAGAAGTCGAGCAAATCATTAACGAACAGAATATTTTCGAGAAAATAGATCCCTGTGATACTCACCATGATTTCTTAGAGGGAAAGAACACCGCACTCCCTGAAAATTGCCACTCGATCGCGACCTTCCAAATCGAAAATCATCATCTAAATGATAGGGCTTACATTAGGCAGCTGTATGCTTTGGCTGGGGAAGACTCTCCGCTTGGAGCTCTCGCTTTATCGATACAAGCAGCCATTTTGAAAGTTCGACCAGTCACAGTATTTTCATACGCTGAAATAGCCGATCGACGAATGTCAATCAGCATGGGGCAATCTTCCGATATTGAACGAGCGGCACTGTACTCGCATTTACTCTCCGAAACTAAACGCATTGCTCTATTATCTATGTGCCGCGAAGATGCAAACTGTGATTTAATTCCCAATTTCCTAACAATCAGCAAGGGTTATGGAACTGAGTTTAGCTACATTGATGAACTCGACCCAAGCTTCTCATTAAACTGCTTACTCAGGCTAGACTCATATCTCACGCCTATCAGAGATGTCTTATCTAGCTTCAGATTTAAAGAGTGCGTGACTAAGCACAGCAACTTATTGCAAAGCAGAGGCCAATAAAAAAGCGGCTCTGGGAGCCGCTTTTTCTGTTCTTGTGAAGGCCCTCGCAAACTCACAAGGGTCTTCTTTTTTGCTTAAACGAGCATTTCGCTTGGGCTGCTGAGGTCCAGGCCGATGACGAGTGGGTCATGGTCGGACGCGCCGTACTGGTCGTCAGTGTAGAAACCAGCATCGGTGAAGCGGCTGTTGTAGCTGAGCAGGTCTGGCTCATCAGCATTGATGTGCCACTCAGCAAGGCCGGTCACCTGATCAGCAAGGCTGTCGGATGCCAGAGCATGGTCCAGAGAACCGCGCTGACCATCAAACACGAAGCTGTAAGCTTCATCGCCCAGGTACTGAGACAGAAGATCGGTCATGTCGCCGCCCTCTACCAGTTCCTGTACGGAGTCGCCTTTGCCGTAGGTGTTCAAGTCACCGATCACGAGGATGTCTGGATCAAGACCCGCACCTGCATATTCCGTTCTCAGCCACTCATGCAACTCTTTTGCTGCATCTTCACGTGCCTGAGCCCAGAAGGCCTGCCCATCGCCCTGATCGTAGTTTGGATCAGCGATCAAGGCATCCAGATCTGCCTGTACCTGGTCAACATCAGCTGCCGGAATGGTACCTGCATCCAGTTTACCCTGAATGTCTTCCACCAGATCGCTCAGGCCGCTTGGACCCTTGGACTTGTAGTGGTTAACCGCGAGGGTAAAGCGCTCGCCGTTTGCATCCTCAAAAGTGGTTGCAACGGTTGGGCGGTTACGCTGGAAGTCACCTACATATGAACGATCAGCAAAGTCCTGCAGACGATCCGCAATCGCGTATGTCGCATCCGCACTTGTTTCCTGATAGGTGTAGGTTTCTGTCTCAATGACAGTCAGCTTGCCAGGACGGTAGATCATACCGGTGGTGATGGCATCAGACCCAATCGGAGCCCCGTCAGTCGGGTTCACGAAGGTGTAAAGCTCATCAGTCCGGCCCTGAGCGGTCAGTTCCGCATTCAGTGCATCAACAAGAGCGCTGATTGCAGAGGCATCATCAAAGCCGTTGTTCTCCAGTTCCTGAAGACCAAAGACATCCGCATCGATATCAAGCATTGCCTTGACGATCTTGTCGGTTTGACGCGCAAGATCTGCCTCAGAGCTCGCACCGCGCTGACCAAGACTGGTGAAGTAGTTCAGCACGTTGAAGCTGGACACTTTCAGATCACCACCCACATCAGCAGGCTGGTCAGGACGTGCACCGGAGTTGGTGCTCTCATCGATGGAAATCTGGCCGTCAACAATCAGAGTATGACCATCGAAGCCTTCGGTGAGAATGCCTTCGATCGGTGCATCGATCTCTGTGCCAAGACGCAGAGTTGCCCCTTCAGAGAAGTCATCACCACTGTCCAGATACCCATTGCCATTGTCGCCGTTTTCTTCGGTAACTGGCACGTAGGTGAACTCGTCAGGGTTCTGCTCAGAAGAACCATCATCGATGAGAATGCGGTTGTTCTGGTTCATTTCCTGATGTTCGATGATCTGGTCAAGCTCATCCTGCGGATCGTACAGATGGGTTGCCTGATACTGTGCACCAGCGGAAACTGTAATCTGACCGTAGCGGTCGAAATTGAAGTTTTCGATGACTGTCAGAGCATCGTCTGTACCGGAGCCAACACTGACGCGCATGCCTTCCAGAGCTTCCAGGTTCTGCTGGCTTGTTGGAGACAGAAGTACCTGCATGTATTCTGGCAGATCATTGCCGGAAGACAGGATGCTCAGATCCCCAATGTTTGTCAGCTGTGTCTGGCCACCAAACTCTGCAACAGTACCACCGAAGGACACTTCATCACCAACTGCAACGGTTGGAGCTGCGCCGGTGTAAACGAAGATACCTTCTGAGGTTGCGGAGTTGCCGTCACTGTCAGTTGTTTCTTCCTGCAGGTAGAAACCACTGCTGGTCACACTTGTTACAAGCGCGCTGACGTAAACGAACTCGCCAACCATGCCGGATTCTGCACCGTCACCCTGAATGGTGGAGATGAGTGTAGGCGCGGTATCGTCGTTCACAACAGTGCTGGTTGCTGTCTTGGTTGTGATCTTGCCACCCGTTGGGTTGCTCAAGGTCACAGACAGGGCTTCGCTCAGCTCGGTTGTTTCATCGCCAGTGATGTTGACTGTGATGGTCTTGGTGGTTTCGCCAGCTGCAAACTCGATGCTGCCAGATGGCAGAGTGCCACCGAAGTCAGCTGCATCAACGTCGCCGCCAACAGCAAAGTCAACAGTGCCAGCCTCAGACAGATCACCATCACGGGTCACTGTGAACTCGAAGGAGGTTACGCCGCTGTCGCCTTCAGCTTTGGAGTCAGCCTCTGCTGCGACAGCGTAGGTTGTGGACGTACCGCCACCGCCTGTGGTGTCGCCTTCCAGCTGCAGGTTTTGCAGAACGAATGCTTCATTGCTGCCGTTTGCAGAGCCTTCAACGATGATGGTTAGCTCAGAACCCGAACCTTCCAGATCAGCAACAAGTGTTTGCAACTGGTTGGTAAGAATAAGGCCAGAGTTGGTTTCAACCATTGGATCGTTCAGATCAACAACCTTACCGCTGGCAAGAGTGTAAGACTGAGCGCCGTCATTGTCAGAGGTGAAGGCGAACAAAGTTTGCTCTTCGCCACCATCAATGGAATAGCGGATGGAAATGGTGTCATCAGACTCGAAGTCACCCATAGCACCAGCATCCAGAGACAGGCTGATATTGCTGTAATCTGAGATGTCGAAGCGCCAGGTCGCGACCAGCGGGTCACCATTAGGATTGTCGTCGTTGACGGTATCGGTCAGACCGAAGAACTCACCAGTGTTGGAGACTTCATCGATAACGCCGATTGCATCATTCTCGAAGCTGCCATTTGTGGAGTCGACAAGGGAGAACGGCGCATCACCAGCAGTGTATTTGCCAAAGCCGTCTGCCGGACTGGTAAAGTCTGGTGCAGTGCTGGTGTATTCGATCAGACGATCATTCTGAGAGTCCACCATGTCAAACGCAAAGGTCTCACGCACAACAGCAGGGTTGCCGAGGATCTTCAGGTTCTGCATTGCGAAGGCTTCAGAACTACCGTCTGACTTGCCTTCAACGCTGATGGTCAGTTCAGAGCCAGTGCCTTCCAGATCAGACACAAGGGTCTGCAGCTGGTTGGTCAGCACAATGCCTGCATCTGCATCGGTGAGCGGGTCATCCAGATCAACAGTCTTGCCGCTGGCAAGGGTGTAGGTCTGTGCACCGTCATTGTCAGAGGTGAAAGAGTACAGAACCTGCTCTTCGCCACCATCAATGGAATAGCGGATCACAAAGGTGTCTGTGCCTTCAAAGTCACCCATTGCACCAAGATCAAGGGAAAGACCCAGATCTTTGTAGCCTGCAATGTCGAAGGTCCAGGACGCTGTCAGTTCGCCATCATTGTCATTGTTGATGCTGTCGGTTACGCCAAAGAATTCACCAGAGTTGGTGGCTTCATCGATGATACCCAGAACGTCATTCTCAAAGCCGCCATTGGTGGAATCGACAAGTGAGAACGGCGCGCTGTCTGCAGTGAACTTGCCAAAGCCATCAGCAACGCTGGAGAAATCAGGCGCAGTGTTGGTGAAGCTCACCAGGCCCTGATTTTGAGAGTCGACCATGTCGAACGCGATTACGTCACGCACAACTTCGTTTTCGTCTTCAACAGTGACGGCAACACTCTGCGTGTCGGTGCCGCCATCAGCGTCGGTGACAGTAACTTCAACCTGATAAACGTTGTCGCCATCAGCATCTGCTGGTGCTTCAAAGTCAGGAGCTGTCTTAAAGCTCAGCTGACCGGTTTCAGCGACGATTTCAAACAGCTCTGCATCAGTGCCAGAAACGGAATAGGACAGGTCTGTGTTGTCTACGTCGGTTGCAGATGCAGTTGCCACCTCAGTGGTGTTTTCTGCAACGGAAACATCAGAAGAGACAGACAGAACCGGAGCCTGATTGGAACCAGTCACAGTAACAGTGACTGTGACGTCTTTGGTGCTGCCATTGCCGTCGGTGACTGTGTAAGTAAAGGTATCTTCTGCAGTCTCGCCTTCACGCAGGCTGTCAAACACACTGCCTGGGTTGTAGGAGACCTGACCGTTCTCAAGAGAGACGGTTGCGCCGGAAGCACTGCTTGCGGAAACTTCAGTGATTGTCAGCGTATCGCCGTCATAATCCTTGTCGTTTTCCAGCAGAGTGGCAGCCTCAATCACAAGACCTTCATCGCCGGATGCAACAGCATCTTCGCCAGCGCGGATCTCGTTGTTGCGACCATCCAGATAGTAAGTGTAGTCATCAGCTGCGAAGTGAACTGCCTCGACATTCATCAAGGTGTCTTTTTCAGAGCCGTCATTTGCAATGACTTTGGTCTTTGGATTCCACCAGCCACCACGCTGCTGGAATGAATAGTCATCGATTGAGCCTTCATAAACGGCTGTATCGAAACCACGACCACCATTGATGCTGTCATTGCCTGCACCACCATGGATGACATCGTCGCCACCAGCTGCGCTGATGCGATCGTTGCCTTCACCAGCAAAGATAAGGTCATTGCCCTTACCTGCCCGGATCCAGTCATTTCCAGCATATGTGGAGATGGTATCGTTACCGTTGAAACCCCAGACCCAATCAATACCGTCGGTACCCGTGATGACGTCATCCCACCACGTGCCAAAGTTTACGCTGATCGAGTAGAAGTTAAATCGAGGAAAGAAATTGAACATGTATCAACCCCGTTACAGTTCATCTTATCCGAGTCCGTCACTCCCCTCCCAGTTTTGAGCCGGGAGCCAAGACGAACGATTATTTTTTGCTAGATGCCCGAAAGATTTTCTGCAGCATGCATCGACAGTTTTCTCGATGTAGAGGGTGACGTAAAGGACGTATTGATCAATTTTTCACTTTTCGCATATTATTTCGAATAATATTTTCTTTTGTGAAATTTTTTTCAACTTCGCGTTGCATATCAATGTCAAGGCGACAGGAAGTTACCCAGTGCTGTGCATAACTCGGGATGCTTTTAAACACAGTTTGGCTCCTGCGCGACTCATATTTCACAAAGGCGCACTGCGAATCCATAGATACAATTAAAATTTAATTATCAAAATCACGATTTTTGCGGGTTCATGGCGAGGGGCAGGCACCTGCTTGAGTAAAATCATACCAATTCTATATTTTATCTCATTTAGAGTATCTTTTTCTAACTTGACTTATCTTTGTAGTATGTAGTTTCTTATATTCAATCTTTTCAGCGAACTTAGAGTGTATTCGCCATAATAAGAATCTGATGAGACGGAATAAAGGGACGGGGCAAGCATGTGTAATTTGATCGATAAAATCAGAAATTCAGTGATTGGTGAGGACGCAGCCATTGCCACGGCATTTGGTCGTAAGCCATTGGTTTATGCGGATTACACAGCCTCAGGCCGTTCGCTGAGCATGATTGAGGATTACATCCGCGATCACGTTCTGCCTTACTATGCCAACACCCATACAGAGACCTCCTACACTGGCGCTCAAACCACCGCACTGCGCGAGCAGGCCCGCCAGCAGATCCGTTCGTCAGTTAACGCCACCGACGATCATTCCGTGATCTTTTGCGGCTCCGGTGCAACCTCCGCGATCCATAAACTGATCGATATTCTCAACCTGAAACTGCCTGCAGACCTGAGCGCACGCTACAAGTTTGAGCAGCAGATCCCCGAGAAAGAACGCCCCGTCGTTTTCATCGGCCCTTATGAGCATCATTCCAACGAACTACCATGGCGCGAGAGCATCGCAGACGTGGTTTCCATTCCCCTTTGCGAAGGTGGACAGGTCTGTCTGGATGATCTTGAGAAACAACTGATCAAATACGCAGATCGCCCCCTCAAGATCGGCAGTTTTTCCGCAGCTTCCAATGTCACCGGCGTCAAAACCGACGTCGACACCGTCGCCCGCCTGCTTCACAAACACGGCGCACTCTCCTTTTGGGACTACGCCGCAGCTGCTCCATATGTGGGCATCGATATGGCTGGTGCTCAGGATGAGCAAGGCGACAGC
Source organism: Pseudovibrio sp. Ad37 (assembly GCF_001623075.1). Lineage (GTDB taxonomy): Bacteria > Pseudomonadota > Alphaproteobacteria > Rhizobiales > Stappiaceae > Pseudovibrio. The sequence goes on along the minus strand of NZ_LMCF01000175.1, from coordinate 1,363 downwards.
ACCAAAGACGCTATCTTCCTGTCACCACACAAATTTGTCGGCGGACCGGGCACACCGGGCGTTCTAATCGTCAACAATGCCATTCTTCAAAACCGAGTGCCAGCGATGCCGGGCGGCGGCACCGTCATGTATGTAACGCCAGAAGATCACCGCTACGTGGCAAACGCAGAACGGCGCGAAGAAGGCGGCACACCAGCGATCATTGAATCCGTGCGAGCAGGGCTGGTGTTCAAGCTTCAGCAAGCCGTCGGTACTGATGAGATTGAACGCCGGGAAGAGAGCTTTGTCTCCCGAGCCGTAGCCCGCTGGTCAAACTGCGAGAACATCGAGATCCTTGGCAACACCGAGGCGCCGCGTCTGTCTATCACCTCGCTGAAGATCACTCATAAAGGCAAAGACCTGCACTACAGCTTTGTTGTGGCGCTGCTCAATGACCTGTTCGGCATTCAGGCCCGCGGTGGCTGCTCCTGCGCGGGCCCATACGGCCACGCATTGCTTGGCATGGACATGCATTACAGCAAGGCACTGGAAGAGCAGCTGGTGGAAGGCCACATGATCCTGCGTCCAGGCTGGATCCGCCTCAACTTCAACTACTTCATTGATGAAGAAACCTTCGAATATCTGGTCCGCGCCATTGAGTTGGTCGCAGAGCACGGCTGGAAGTTGTTGCCATTTTACCGCTTCGACCAAAACGGCGCTGTCTGGCGTTATCAGAACCATAAAACAGAACTGGCCGCCTCTCTCGAAACACTCGACTTCAACGCATTGCCAGAAGCCACAGTAAAATCAGAGCGCCCTTCTCTGGCAGAGACCATGAAAGCAGCAGAAGCAGAGCTCCTACGCAACCACTGCACCGAAGAACGCTACAACGTCATTCAGCCGCAAAAAGTGGAAGATCTCCGCTGGTTCGTCCGCCCACAAGACGTCGCCGTCGCATAAGAGTAAGCCAAGGCGACGGAGATAACCTGTCGCCAGTTACCTCTCACAAGTACTTCACCCAGTCTTCGTAGCGGCGGTCTACATTTGGGGTGCTCATAGCTCTGGTCCAGGCAATGCCGGCAGAGTTTCGGGCTTCGGATGGGGTCATGGAGAAGCGTTTTTTGAAAGCACGGCTGAAGGTACTCTCGTAGGTAAAACCGAAAGAAAACGCGATTTCCGAGTTGGAGCGGTGGGCATTTAGGCTCTGTGAATCGGCATGCAAAATTGACCCGGTTAGGTGGGTTATGAGCGTTTAAGATTGACCCACCTGTTTGTTAGGATCCGTGCATTTAGCGCGGGGCATGAACGGGTGATATTGATGGAAAGTGCAGCCAAGATCCGCCGTCTTGTTTTACGGGATGGTCGAAGTGTCCGGTCGGTCAGT
>NZ_LMCF01000174.1 GCF_001623075.1 Pseudovibrio sp. Ad37 | reverse complement strand
CAAAGCCCCGGGAGCCGCTGGCCAAGGACGGCCTGAGCCTCACTCTTGCCGGTGATCTGACCAACAGCGGGACGTTGCTTGCTGAACAGGCTCTGGTGATTGCAGGTCTTGGCTCTGATGCTGCCATCGGCGCACTGAGCAATGCAGCTGGCGGTGAGATCAAAGCGTCTACGGTGACAGCACGGGTGTCATCCCTGGACAATGGCGGCCTGATTGGCGCCGTGAACGGAGCTTTGACACTCACCAACTCTGGTGATCTGATCAACTCTGGCCGTCTTGTTGCCAAGAATGATGCCACACTCAAGGTTGATGGCAAAGTGACCAACAGCGGCGATATTGCCAGTGAAGGTGCGCTGACGCTAACCAATACTTCCGGTGGCGCTACAGGTGCGTTCACCAACACAAAAGATGCCAAGCTTCGGGCGGCCAGTATTGAGGCTGCGGTTGCCTCTGTTGCCAATGATGGTCTGATCGGCTCTGCGGAAGGTTCTGTGAGCCTGAGCAGTCAGGCTGGCGTTGCAAACAGCGGCGAGCTGCTGGCCAAGGACGGCCTGAGCCTCACTCTTGCCGGTGATCTGACCAACAGCGGGACGTTGCTTGCTGAACAGGCTCTGGTGATTGCAGGTCTTGGCTCTGATGCTG
>NZ_LMCF01000173.1 GCF_001623075.1 Pseudovibrio sp. Ad37 | reverse complement strand
CCTTCTGGCTCAAATCGCTGATCACAAGATCACCCGCCTCAACGATCTCATGCCGTGGTGTTACGCTGCTAAGCCAGCGTAACAGGGCCTATTTCCGTTTTGTAGGTCGGGTTCGCCGGACGCACACGTTGGATCCTCGTATCATGTCCAAACGTGTGACTGGTGCTTTTAACCTCAATGAGCCGAGACAAAGTTTGGATGCAATCTCAGCAGCACATTCTGTTCAACTCAGAGATTTCAGTTTCTTTGTTGCAATTTCGATGATCTAAGCTTTTGATATATTTATTGAAAAAATCAAAATACTCATACTTTTAAAAATATGAGTATTTTTCTCAGAAAATAAACCTCTCCAGATCGTCTCTTCTAGGAAATAGGGCGTGAGATTAGCGCCTAGTAGTAATCCAGTGGCGAGTTTGGAAGTGGTATATATGGAAACGGGGCATAAGGTGGGATTTCGCCTGGGGGGGCGTCACACCAAATTACTAGTAACAGTTTTGCTTGCATCATTGTTTCAAACAACTGCGTTATCACTACCCGTAGTGTATGCGCAATCTGGGTCAACGACGACTGAGTTAACCAGGCAGACATCATTCAACATTCCTGCAGGTTCATTATCAGCTGCACTTATGCAGATTGGTCAGCAAGCCAGCGTTCGGTTGTCTGTTAACGCCAAGAATATCAAAGGCATTCGCATATCAGGCTTCAAAGCCGTTATGGCAACTCAAGATGCCTTGGATATGCTGTTAGATGGAACAGGGCTGATATACGAGATTGATCCATCTGGAATTATCATCATTTCTAGATTTCAGGATGCCATCTCAGCTGATAGCGATGATGCAACACTCCTACCTGTCATCGTGACAGCTTCTTCCGGAGACCCTGTTGGCTGGCAAGGGGCACCTGAATGGGTTTACGAAACACCTCGTGCGGTCAGTGTTATTGGCCGAGAAGAGATCAAAAACTCCAATGCTCGCACCGCAGCAGACCTCTTTGCTGGTGTGCCAGGAGTGACTGTTGCCGATAACCCACAAGATCCCGGTATCAGCATCAATATTCGTGGCCTTCAGGACCAGAACCGCGTGAATGTGATGATTGATGGAGCACGCCAGAATTTCCAGAAAGCTGGTCATGATGAAACTGGACGCTTTTACGTTGATCCTGCTTTTGTCCGCCAGATTGAGATTGAAAAAAGTGCCATATCGGGTGTGGGTGGTGCAGGCGCTATGGGCGGTGTGGTCAATTTCCGAACAATTGAAGCCAAAGACCTGATCAAGCCTGACAGATCCTACGGGGTTGAGGGAAAGCTGGCAGCTGGTACGAATGCCTACAACTTCAACGGCAATCTCGCTGCTGGCATAAAACTGACTGACAACGTCAGTTTCGCAGCTGGTATCAGCAAAAAGAACCTTGGCAAATATCAAGCGGGTAACAATGGTAGTTTGGAGTTTAGTGAGACTGGCCAACCAGTTGTGTTTACCGGATCAGAAACGCTATCCTGGCTTACAAAATTAAACATCGATCTCAATGATGACCATACATTAGTACTTGGTGCTCTTGGTTTCCACGATGCATTCACGAACAGCACAATCGGTGGTGACTTTCACAACGATAGCGATATCACCAACATAACAGGTACAGCAACTTACACTTGGCAGCCCGATGACAGTTGGTTTGACCTGGAAGCTAAACTCTGGGCGAACCGTACGCATAATGATCAATACCGCTTAGCACGCACATCTAGCGGAGGCGGCTTCGATAATGATTTCGCACTCAATTCGTTGGGTGGTAGTCTTCAAAACATAAGCCAATTTGACCTTTCAGCGCTATCGATTTCCTGGAATTATGGGATTGAAGCGTTCAAAGATGTTGGAGAATCAAAATCAAAACCAGATGTATCAACGGTTGATCCGGATAGCTTATGGATTGGAGCCGACCCAAGTGGTGAACGTAATGTTTATAGTGCATTCAACCAACTAGCCTTTTCTTACAAGGATTTGATCGAGCTAAATTTCGGCTTACGATATGATCAGTTTAATTTGAAAGGCACCTCAAAAACGCTTGAGTACGACCTATCTGGAAACACTTCAGTTGTCGGACAGAATATCTCTAACTCGGGAAACAGGTTCTCTCCAACGTTTGCTCTCTCCATCACCCCATTAGATGGACTGCAATTCTTCGGTAGATATTCAGAAGGCTACAGAATTCCGACCGTCATGGAAACATTCCTTGGTGGCGAACATACTGGTGGCGGACTTCCATATCTTCCGAATGGGGCGCTGCGACCAGAACTTGCCAAAACCTGGGAAGGAGGCCTCAACATCCAACTTGATGATCAGTTTAGTGAAAATGACACACTGAGACTCAAGTTCTCTTACTTTAATCGAAAAGTCGAAAATTATGTCGCATTGGCAAGTGTGGCTGGTGTTACTTTTGATCTAGGTGGTTTCCAGTACCAGATTCCCTACTATCAATATGCCAACCTTTATGAACCAATAAACACGCAAGGTTTTGAGTTAGAAGCATTTTATGATGCAGGTAACTTCTTTGCAGGCGTCGCATATAACCGAAGTTATATCGACTTACCCAATGCTTTCACATTTAATAATCCCTACACGATGCATGGGAACGCAGAAGACAGGGTTATCTTGCTCAATGTTGCACCTAAAAGCAAACTTAGCGCAAACGGTGGTCTTCGGTTTTTAGATGAGAGACTGACAGTGGGCGGACGTGTCACATACGTAGAGCCTGATGGCCAATTCGGCTTCTTTAGTGGTGGTTACAAGACAGATGACTATACCATCGTCGACCTCTACGGCTCCTACGAGTTCAATGAAAACGCGACACTACGAGTAGACGTAAATAATCTGGGTGATGTTGCTTATGTCAACGCACTGACCGCTGGAGAGTTTCCATCTCCAGGCCGCACCGTTACCGCTGCTTTGAACTTCACATTTTAACCTACCTGCCAGCCAGCTTTACGCCAGCCAGCCTGACTGATCGCATGAGCGATCCCTCTCAAACGTTCTGAGAAAGAACACAACCTCCACAGGAAGAGGAAATCATGGCTGTAACAATAAATTTGAGTGACGCAAACAACAACGGTAACGGCATCAATATGCCTGCGTATTTTGCGGATTATAACCAAAACTTTGATCGTTCTGGATGGGGCCACTTCTCTTCAAACCCCTTCGATTTCAGCGGTAACAATTATGCTGCAACAAACGGCTCAGCGCTTTTACCATTTGTCAGTGACAGCGCTCAATCATTCATCGTCGATTCTGGTTCAGCCGGAGACATCTCTTATAGCTTGACCAACCATGTCCTTAGTGGAGCGGTTGATAGTGTCTCTTTCGGTCATGGTCTCGATTATGACTCGTCCTCAGACTCTTTCTCACATACGACCAATGACATTGACATCTCCGGCTTAGGACTATCTGGCTCGGGCTCAGGTAACCCGGTACACAACGTTGTCTATGGCCTCATGAGCAATGACACGACAGCGCTGGAAGTTCAACTTAACGCCAATGATCTGGTCATCAACGGTAGCTCAGGGTCAGATACCATCCAAAGCTATTCAGGCGATGATGTCCTTACTGGCAACGCTGGCAATGATACATTTGTCTTCAACTCGGGCTCAGGCGCTGATGTAATCACTGACCTTGCTGCAGGTGATGTGATTGATGTGCTCGGCAACTGGAACGGCGTGAGCGAATTTGACGACCTCATCATTGATTACGCATCGGATCCAGGTAGTGCGGTTATCTCTGCCGCAGGCACAACTGATACGATTACCGTAGAAGGCTTCTCATCAGGCCTGGACGTCAGCTTCTTCATCTAACTTTTGTCAGAATAACATCGCTGACTTCAAAAATAAAATACAGGCCGCACACCATGACACTTCGAAATACTATGGTGTGCGACTTGTCTTCAATGAACAGCTCTCAAATAAATTAGATTCTGAGATTGCTTAGTTTGCAGTGGCAACTCACTCAACGCATTATCACAGCCAGCGCCATGTGGACTGACCTAAAGAAAATGGAGAGCCTCTGTCTCACTATTTCTTTTCTGTCTCTCGAACGCGATTGGCAATTGATAGCCTAACGACGAGTGTCGCCTGATTGGATTGTAAAAGCCCTCAATGTAAAGGCCAAGTGCCTTTTCTGCCTTCTGACGAGTCTGAAAGGTAGTTCGCCACAACATTTCAGACTTAATGGT
>NZ_LMCF01000172.1 GCF_001623075.1 Pseudovibrio sp. Ad37 | reverse complement strand
GCCCCATCAGAACTTCAACCTGCCGTAACTTCACAACAATATCTTCAGGTTTGGGGCGCTTGATAGCCATCTATGGTCCTCCGGTTTCCTAACTATAGGCGTGGACCACTTCAAAGGGGGAGGCTCAGTGGGCCATCAGTTTGCGCTCACGGACCACCCGAACAGTGACTACAACATCAAGTATCATTTGCTCACCGTCTCGCATCAGGGCAGTCAGCCGCAGGCCGTGGCTGAGGAGGCTGGCAGTGGCACCACCACTTACAGCGCCGGGTTTGAGGTCATGCCCGCCCGCCTGCCATACCGGCCCAAACTGCTCAAAAAGCCATTAGTGGACGGCCCGCAGATCGCCCATGTCACCGGGCCAGAAGGCGAAGAGATTTACTGCGATGAACATGGCCGGGTGAAAGTCTGGTTCCCCTGGGATCGCCACGGCAAGAAGAACGACACTTCCTCCTGCTGGATCCGCGTGTCCTCCAACTGGGCCGGCGCCAGCTGGGGCCATATCGCCATCCCCCGCATCGGCCACGAGGTCATCGTAGACTTCCTCGAAGGTGACCCAGACCAGCCCATCATTACTGGCCGGACTTACCACAACAACAACCGCACACCGAACAAGCTACCTGACTTTAAAACACGCATGGTCCTGAAGTCAGATAGTCATAAGGCGGAAGGCTACAATGAGCTTCGTTTTGAAGATGAGGGCGGACAAGAGGAAGTCTGGTTCCACGCCCAGAAGTTCCACAACGGAGTTGTTGAGAATAACGAGACCTGGAAGGTCGGGGCCAATCGCCACAAGCGCGTTGAGGGCTCACAGTCTGAATCTATAGGCGGATCAAAGGATATTGAGGTGGATGGCTCACACAGAGAAACCATCTCTGGTGTAAAAAATCTTCATGTGAAAGCGGTTCGCCGCACGCAGGTTGACGCCGCCGACAACGAAAGCATTGCTGATGACAAAACGCTGCAGGTTGGAGGCAACTATACCGCCAAGGTGAACCGTAACATTCGTATGGAAAGTCTGGCGCACCAGCATTACACTGCTCCTGGTACCATCTTTGTTGATGGTGGTGATCAGGTGGTTGTTCGTGCTGGCTCTGCCATCTCTCTCAACGTGGGTGGCAACTTCATTCGTATCGATGCAAGTGGCATCAAGATTGAAGGCACTGTTGTGAATGTCAATTGCGGCGCAGGGGCTCCGGCGACTGGCAAGGATGTGCCATTCATTGAACCATCTGCTCCAGAAGATTATCAAGGTCCCCATGCCGAGCGCTATGCCCGCTCCTTTGAGAAATAGGAGAGGTCTATGTCAGGAAAACCCGCAGCTCGTTTAGGTGACATTGGCTCTGGCCATGATTGTCATTTCCCGCCAACACCTGCCATTGCCGGAAGTCCGAATATTTTCATCAACAACCGGCCTGCTGTAAGGCAAGGGGATGCCTATGCGCCCCATGGCTGTTCACCATGCCCGTCTCCCTCTCATGGCAGAGCATTGGCGGCTGGCAGTCCGACGGTGAACTTCAACAACAAGCAAGCGGGCCGTGTTGGCGATCCCATAGATTGCGGTGGTGCTGACGTTTCAGGAAGCGCGAATGTGTTCATCGGCGCCGCGTCCCCTCCAGGGACACGCAAACCGTTCGCTGAGGAATGTCCATTTGCTAAGGATGCCTCATGACACAGGCAGCTTTATCTATCGATGTAGCGCCAGACACGCTCATCGCGGACAGTGTGAAGGCAAGCCTGTTTGCCAAAGTCACCGATGACATTGCCGCTTATGCGATTATAGATGGACAATGGTGCGAAGATATCTATGGCCGGTTGCTGGGTGAAGAGCATACCAACTGGTGCAGCCTGATTGCTGGAGAACTGGCACAAGAACTGGCCTTGACTGCTCCTTATCTGGTGCGGTTGGAGCAGGATAGCGATCTCACTAACTGGTTGATTGAAGAAGGCTGGGGCAAGGGCTGGGGAATTTACTTCTTAGCCTCAAAATCAAAGGCCAAAGAGCTTTACAGGACCCCGCCCCCGGAAAGTCTGAAGCAGCAAGTAGAGCGCGGGGCTTTTGTTGCTTCGCCAGATATCTCTGAGGACGAAGCCACGGATGTCGTGCTGCTACGACGGCATTTCCGGCGTTACCTACGCGTTGAGTTTGAAAGTGATGGCCGGTTGGTGCGGTTTCGGTTTTTTGATCCAGCTGTTCTGCGCGTCTGGCTGCTCTCTACAAACCCGTCGGAAACGCAGGCTTTCTTCGAGCCAATTACTGACTTCATTGCTGAGGATTGGTGTGAGGAGCCCAGCCTGTGCAATGCCCAGCAGCTCTGGCACTTCGCAGCACCTGCTGCAGGTGAACATTGCAAGACAAACCGTTTTAACATGGGGACGCGCCAACTCACACCCATGACACCAATTACAGAAAGCTCCACACAAACCAACGAACGACCCAAGAGCCACATCACCCTGATCCGTAAGGCTCAGGAGAAGGTGTTTGAGGACATGCAGTGGGAGTTGTTTATAGCAAAAATTGCGCATGATCTCTTGAAGGCAAAAGCCTTGCCGCAAATAGGTGTTACAACCTTTGCTGGTGCACAAGATTTTGCTAGAGATCAAGTTAAAGAAGCTATTGCGAATGGAGTAGAAACTGTTGGTGAATTGAATGAGTATTTAAAACAAACGTATTAATTATAAAAATGACATTATCCGAGGAATAGATGACGAACAAAGAAGATAGAGTTCCAAGATTTACTTTAGCTGGCACTATGTTTGTACTGCTCTTAGTAGCAATTCCGTTTGGGAGTGTGTTATTTGTAGATCTTATATCAATAAATCCTATTTTATTATTTTTTGATGTAATGAAATTAAGTAATATCAAGTATTTATCTGGAGAATATTTGATATTTTATTATAATTTTATTATTTTTATATTGATAGTATGGTATTTTTTTATTATCAGGAGTGGGAATTATAGTTATTTTGCTAAATCTATATCTATTATATTGATGGTAGTATTTCTTGTGAGCGCGCTAATAACACAAATAGTGTTTTCAGGAATGCTTTATACAAGTGAGAATCGTAATGTAACTCCGATAGAGAATAGCAGATGACGGAGCAATTACTAAAAGACAAGCGTTCTATTTGCGAAACCTGTAAATTTGTATTGCGGATTGGCTTATTTTTTGATGGGACCGGCAACAATGCTTACAATGTAAGTACTCGTCTAGCAGGAGGTGAACTGCCGGGCATTGATAATATGCCATTAACTTCAGATAGTTATAAATCAGACTATACTAATATATGGAAACTTCACCGTCTATATCCTTCCTCGCATAGCCAGAAAAACGTGGAAGAGGAAACATACATCTACGGTAACTACTATATCGAAGGAATTGGAACGGACACTGGAAACATTGATTCTCCTAACGGACAAATCTCTGGCAGTGGCGATTATGGTGTATTTGCAAAATCGGAAAAGGGAGCTTCGCAGGCGTGGGAATTTGTAAGTGCATATGCCTCCTATAATATTACTAGTATAATATTACTAGAATTGAAGTTGATGTTTTTGGCTTCTCCCGAGGAGCTGCAGCAGCGCGTCACTACGCTCATGTGCTGAATTTGTTTCAAGCGATCTACGGTCCATATTACAAGACGACGCGACATATGGGATATAACAGAACATGGAGGGGGAAAAGCGCCGCGTAATGTACTTAAAAGTAAGAGGTGATAAATCTCTATATAGCGTATTTCATGAAATCCCAACTAAACTGCAGTTTATAGGCCTATTCGACACTGTTCCTTCTATCTCGTCACCTAGGCACTTTGATTTTTCGCCACAAAATAACGACAACGGTAGTGTTTTACTTCATTTGCCAGTTGGTATTGCGGAAAGAAAGGTCGTTCATCTTACTGCAATCAACGAGCGCAGGAAGAACTTCGCTCTAAAATCGATTTTGTCAAGCCCGGTAGGCTGTGAAGTACCAGAGGTGAAAACCCAAGGCAATCATATTGAAGAATGTCTTTATGGTTCCCATTCGGACATCGGTGGAGGTTATTTGTCGGGGGGGACCGAGGTTGATCTTGGTACAAACCCAAGTGCAGTTGAGCGCGCTATCGACGAAGGGCGGATCGGTTCCGTAGACGATCCGTTTTGTGAAACAACCGATGCCTACTATTCAGCCCAAGTTAAAGAGTGCACCTATGAAGGCGAGAATGGACGAATTACTCAGAAGTCAGTAAATGATGAGATTTTCGAAGCGACTATGCAGCGCGGCTATGTCGATGGGGCGCTCTCACGAATAGCACTACATAAAATGCATGCTTATGCTGTATCCAGTAATGTACCATTAATACCAATCCAGCACGAAGATGAAGTCGGTACGTTGACAGAGCAACCAGCAAATCCCATCCAAGGGCTGACCGATATACCTGATGAGCTAAAATTAATTGACGAAAAGACTCATAATAACGCGCCACTATCTGTGGAAGAGCAAAAGTTACTAAATAGGAAATACATCCACAACTCTGACAAGGATTCTCTAGGGCATGCCCCTACAAAGAGTGGCAAGCGCGTTATCTTTGCTAACTAGAGGTGGATTTAGGCCTGAGTCTCTTAGACAAGATCGTGTAAAATCGATGAGAGGAATTTAAGCGAGTTGCTTTTATAGTATCTAGATGTGTTGAGAATGAACGTAATCAGAAATGGTAGATCATTTGAAAATACAGATTTTTACTATGGAGAAAAGCAACAGCAACTTGAAATTTATTTCGGCGAGAATTGAATACATTATACCTGAGTAGAAAATTATGTATTGAGGCTATAACTGAGATTTTGACATTGAGATACTCAATGTTCTGCGTCAACACTACGTCAACAGCTATATTCGGTTTGAGCTGTATTTGCTCTCCTTTGAAGACGGTGATTATGCCCGAATACCGTATAAGAACAAAAGATAAATCAGAGTATTGTAGGCTAACTTATTGAAAAATAATAATAGTAGAGTTTACTACATTAGAGACTCATAACCTGAAGGTCGTAAGTTCAAATCTTACCCCCGCAACCAAAATTCGTTCAATGAATCAAACACATAATAAAAGCCCTGAACCTCTGGTTCAGGGCTTTTTGCGTTCGCGTCAACACCACGTCAACATTCAAGGCAGTCGGGAGACGCTTCATGAGAAGAGAAGACTAGCAAAAGACGTCGAGTTCCCCTAACGCTCTGTGACGAGACGTGGATTTTAGTCCGGTTGTGAAATGCATGAATTGCACGCACGCTCTGATGCCAATGGGGCTTTCATTAGTAAGCGTAGCCGACAAGCTAAGCGCTCGCCTGAGTATCAGTGGTCTCGGCAATAGAGACTAAGCCGACCCTGGCTGCAGCGCAGAAATCTAGGTCAGCGTCCAAGCCTTTGCTGATGCGTCGGGCCAAGAGTTGCCATTCGAGCAGTTCAACCTTAGATTGAGGTAACTCGTTTAGATAGGGCCACGAACGTCTTGAAGAGTGCTCCATGGTTGTTTCTTGATCATTGGAGCCTAATATAACAGAAGTTCGTTGCCTCCATAACAGTCACCCATCAGCTTGCCAGTCTTCGCAGGTGCAGCATATCGTACCAGCATTAAGTTATCGTTGATGTTACGAAAGCTCTTCCAGAATTGGTACAGTATGCATGTGCGCCTCTATTGCCAATCTTACATTTTTACTCATTGGCATGTTCACGGCTTCTCGCTCCCAATGCTCCCGAAAGAGCTGAACCGTCTCCTTTGCAGCATCAATTGCCATTTTTGGTGGGATTGCGGCCTTGACCGCAAGGTGTGTCAACTCGTCGACCGTAAAGGCTGAGAACACCTTGGCACGACTTATTTTCATATTGGTTGCGTCTCCCGGAATATAGGGCACAGTCGCAACAAAGTCATAGGCGGGTGCCAGCGAGACGTTTCGCCTGTTGGGATAAATCAACGACCAATTCTTCATATGCATGTCGGCGTTGCCGATCAGCATATTGAAGGTCAGGCGTCGTATATATTCCATGATGTCGTTATCATTACCTTCGGCTGCGATCACCTGTGCGATATTTCGGAAGCTGCCACTGCCGTATTTGTCATCGGGGTATAGCCCATAGACTTGCGCGAAGTCTTCAATATGCACACGCGACCCATCAGAGAGACGATCAAAGCGTTCGATTACAAAGGCACGACCTCCGATCTTATCGATGCCTTCAGGAAGGTTTTTAATTGCATCGATGCTAACCAGGTCAATTGCGGGCACATTCAGGCCTATTAGGCTTGCGAGCTTCATCATCGAAAACTCGTTTTCAGGTACACCATTGTATTCGCGCGATGGCAACTTGACGATCCAAGAACCGCCAACGCCAGAGGCGGGTATAGTAAGCCCTCCACTTGCTTCCATCACGGCTGAGAACTTCAGTTGAATGCCAGCCAGAGAGAAGCGTAGCGCGTTCTCACGCTGATGATCACCATGATTATCATCACCACCACCCGCATGAGGCGGCCCAGCTTCGCTATCAGCGGGGGTGATGGTGATTGCACCTGGTAAATCATGACCTAGCGCCCAGAGTAGATAATATTCACGTTCTGGGTTCACGCCTGCCTGCTCTGCTAAATACTTCCGCAAGTGTCCTTCCGGCAGAAGGTTTGAGAAGTAGGGCATAACGCGCTTCTGGTAAGGGCGAAAATCCGTAAGGATCTCACCGTATTCATCTTTGAAGGAGAGTCCTAGTGTCGATCGGTCTTTATCTGCGATATATTCTTCCGTAAAGGCAAAGATGGTGCGATCTCCGCCAAGGTTAGTTAACGTACCGATCAGTTTGTCATAGAGTTTCACGTTCAAAACTGAGGCATTACTCATCTTCGTCTCCATCAAGACGGTAGGCGGGACGCGGCTGGCGTATCTGATTACCGTCAGCTGCACCATGAGCGAGCATGTTACGTAATTTGTTTATCTGCAGTAATGCTTCTTGAAGAGCTGAGGTGCTGCCCAACGTCTCAATCACTTTGAGGTTCTCTCTGACACTACGCAGTACATCGGTGCCCTGGATAAGGTTTGCGAACTGCCGCAGCTCTCGAAACTGACGTTGCAGATCCTCGAAGGCCGAACTATCAATCTTGAGTGTCTTAATGTGCTCGATCTCCTTGGCGATCTGCATAATTTCTTTGCGCACTTCAGGCTTGGCTTGCGGCGCGTTGTTAACGCTGCGAGTAATTGTTCTGACAGCTGGGGCTACCTTGCGCGGAATGAGTGCGAGTTCCAGATCGAGGGCGTTGGCTATAGCTGTAAGGCTGGAAAGCGTTAGATTCACTACACCGCTCTCGATCTTCGAGATGTGTGACTGCGGCACGCCTGCAAGCGCGCTAAGCGCACGTTGACTAAGGCCCTTCCTCTTGCGTGCAGCCTTCAGGTTAGCCGCTAGTTTTTCAATTTCATAATTCATCTGATACATTCCTATATATCAAATAACTCTCTTGATATATAGGAATGTATCAGATCGGAAAATATTTTTCAACTTCTGATCTAATAAAGTATATCTATAAGTAATTTCGATATACTTTATTAGATCAATATCCTGTAGAAATCCAGTGTTTCTGCCGATAGATCACTCACTCACTCATTCAGCAGCAGTTCTGCTAAATCGTCCAGTTTGAGCTTAGTCGCCTTCCAGTTCGGATCATATCGATCCAATAACGCATAGAATGCAGGACTGTGATTGTGCTCTTTGTGGTGACACAACTCATGCAAAAGCACATAGTCGATACAGTCCCTAGGGGCCTTCACGAGAAAAGGATTTAGCTGAACGGTGCCGTCACTTGAACATCCTCTCCAACGCTTCTCTGTCTCCATGAAATAAAACTGCGGACGCTGGTTAACCCAAGGCAGGCGCTCTCCAATGACTTCTAGCCTTTTACCAAGATAAGTCTGCGCACGGACCTTGTACCACCCCCGAAGGCGTCCTCTGATCACCTGAGGATCAACACTCTCTGATCTTACTTCAATGCATCCACCAAGCAATTTTACGCATCGATCCGCCCTCGGAACTTCAAGCACTTTAAGCTTGTATCTGCGCCCCAGATAGAACGCAGTCTCTCCACTGACGTACCTACGCTCCAGAACATGCTCATGGCGTCGCTGAGAGTCTTTTACATGTTCGAAGATCCAACGCCCTCGCCGATTCACGGCAGTCTCTATGGACACCTGAGAGGCTTCGGCAGGCGCTTCCACAATCACCTGACCATCTGGTTCTACATGGATTGTCAGTTTTCGTTTCTTCCCCTTAGTAGCTTGCACCACGTAGGGTATGCGCTCCGTTCCATAGACCAGGACATACTGGAAAGCATCAGAAGTCATCACGGTTCACGCCCTTACGGGTCTTATCCAGGATCTGATCAATCAGCTTGTTTGCCGTTTCCAGACCACCGTACTGCTTAAAGAAATGCGGCAGGAGCTTCTGCTTAATCTGCTGGTAAATTGCCTCATGAGACAATGTATTTGCGGCAACAGCCTCATTCACGATTGTATCGATATGGAGGGCTTCATTTACAAAGTGAATGTCGCCATGGTCATTTAATCCCTTGTCCGCAACAGCAAGTTTGAAGATACCGAAATAAGCTCGTTGATGCTTATTGCCCCTAATAACCTCAGGAATGTCGGGAGCAGCACCTTGGTTGACTGTATCCTGTAGATCTTTGAAGAGGTCATACTGCAGATGTGGGTGGTCGAAGTTTGCTTCCGCTTCTTCGATAGCCTTACGCAACAGTTCGGAGAAGACAGCCTGAGCGTATGGATCATCGTCAAGGTCTTCTTCGATGGTCTTGCGAACCCTGCTGGAGATCGTATCGGCCTCGTTCTTTACCTTTTCGTCGCTCCAGTCCTTCGGGTCGTCGCCATCCTCTGGAAGTTCACCCATCTTATTGACGTCGAGAATACCTTTTGGGTCGTGCACTTTAACGCCAGTGACTTCCCGATCCACCAGATCACGGATTTGCTTTTCGTAGGCTGAATAGTCCACGGTCTCCTGAGCATCCAGTCGCGCATGCGCACGGATCTCCGTGAAGAACTTCAAGTCCTTCTTGTAATTGTCGGTTGTAGCATCCGGGAATGCAGGATCTTTAAAGAATGAAGAGGTTGAAAGGGCAACCTTCAAACACATCCCGAAACTGGTGAGGGCCTCATAGAAGTCTTCGCGAACTTTCTGGGATTGATCGTAAGAGACACCAGCCTCATCCGTCACCATACGCGGAACAAGCACCTGACGGAAGGCTTCGCGGTCCTGCTTGTTTTTCACGCCAGAGAAGATTGCACGGAGCTTTTTGTGCAGGTCTGGCAAACGCTTGTACTCTCCATCAACACGGGAGTATGTTCCTTCCAGATCTTCAGGATCATTTCCTTGTACGGTCTTGGCCGGCATTGCCAAATTGTTTTCTTTTGGTTACCCAACTCCAATGAAGGTTCCGAGTTCCTTTTCCCGCCTGAAAGACTTCCGTTTTCCTCGTGAGGTCATCGCCTATGCCGTATGGGCGTACCATCGTTTTGCAATGAGCACAGCTGACGTTGAAGACCTTCTCGCCGTACGCGGTGTCGTTGTCAGTCCGGAAACTGTGCGATTGTGGGTCAACCGCTTTGGCCGCCATTTCGCCGACTGTGTTCGCACAGACCGTCCGAAACCAAACAACATGTGGCACATGGATGAATGTGTGATCACCATCGGTGGAGTGAAATATTGGCTCTGGCGCGCGATCGACGCCGATGGCGACGTCCTTGACATTCTGGTTCAACCGCGCCGCAACGCCAAGGCAGCCAAGCGATTCTTCCGTAAGCTGGTCAAGCAATTTGGCAAACCACGGGTCGTGGTGACTGACAAGCTACGCAGTTACATCCAGCCGATCCGCTCGCTGGTTCCGGATGCCGATCATCGGGCCCACAAGGGATTGAACAATCGGATAGAAAACTCGCATCGTCCAACCCGAAGGCGGGAGAAGATCATGGGCCGGTTCAAGTCGCCTCAACAGGCACAGAGGTTTCTGTCAGCCCACGACCAAATCAACACCATCTTCCGTCCTCGCCGGTACAAACTTTCCAATCAATCTTACCGCCATGCAAGGTCTGATGCATTCGCCCTTTGGGCTGACTACACAGCTGAAATGGCTGCCTAAAGTCGGCTCAAATTGCCCCTTAGCAACTCATCCAAAACAATTTGGCAATACCGCAACTGCACAGAATATCGTCAGCAGTTTAACATTGACCTTCATTAGATCAGATTTTTTCATGTGTGACCTCAATGAAATGCATCTTGTTAATATTATGAGGGAGAAAGATATTTCTCGCAACACCAACCCAACTGATGGGCTTGCAGCGAGGATCGCTAGATATGTCAGCAACACACCGTCAAAGCGAATTTGAATTTGTGGCACTTGTCGCTCTGACCACATCGCTTGGCGCGCTGTCGATTGATGCAGTTCTACCTGCCTTGCCCGATATCGGCGAGAGTTTTGGAATGGCGGATGGAAACGCGTTGCAACAGATCGTCGGCGTTCTGTTTCTGGGGATGACCATCGCGCAACTGGCCTATGGCCCCTTGTCGGATCGCTACGGACGCAGGCCCGTGCTATTCATCGGCATGGCTATTTTCGTGCTAAGCAGCCTAGCATGCATTCTGGCGGACAATCTGGCCATGATGCTGGTGGGGCGGTTCTTTCAGGGCGTTGGGGCCGCCGCGCTGCGGATCGTACCAATGTCAATCATCCGCGACCGTTATGAAGGGGCAGCAATGGCGCGTATCATGTCCCTGACCATGGCGGTGTTCATCATTGTGCCTTGTGTCGCCCCGATGATTGGGCAGGGATTGCTCACGATGGCAGGATGGCAGGCGATCTTCTGGTTCATGGTGGGAATAACATTGGCTTCGAGCGTCTGGGTTTGGCTTCGCCAACCTGAATCGCTTCCGGTCGAGCGCCGCAGTGCAGGCGGCCTCGCCCCGATCCGCGACGGGCTGCTCGCAACGCTGTCGAACAGAACCACCCGCACTTACACAATAGCAAGCGGGCTGATCATGGGGGCCTTCATGGCCTATGTTATGTCAGCTGAACAGATCTATCGAGATGTCTTTGACGCGGGCGATCTGTTTTCGATCTACTTTGCGATCGGCGCAGGATTTATTGGTATTGCCAGCCTTGCAAACGCTCGTCTTGTTGAAAGCTACAGCCCAGAACGCGTGTGCAGGATGGCCCTTTATGGAATGATCCTGTCCAGCGGGTTGGCATGTGCCATCTCACTGATTGCTTCTCTGCCGCTCTTTGCGTTCCTTGTCTTGATCTCGGTTGTTTTCTTTTGCTTCGGTTTAACGATGGGCAACATGAATGCCATTGCACTTCAACCGCTTGGGCATATCGCTGGATTGGCGAACTCTGCCTTCAGTTTTTTGTCTGGCTGCATTGCAATGATCATTGGGTCCGCAATCGGTGCTGTCTTTAACGTGACCGTAACCCCTCTGCTTTTCGGGATATTCGCAACCAGCCTGCTCTCGCTGCTCCTTCTGACATTTTCAGATCGCATACCCGCCCAGATGAGCGCAAAGCCGACAGTCTTAAAAGGAATCCAAAATGACACTTGATTTCACACCCTATCGTGCAGCGAGTAGAATGGTGCCTCGCATGATCAAATGCATGTATCGCCAGCAGTCTCGCACAATTGCTTGTCCCGACTTGCCCCGCTTGGATGGAAAGACCGTTCTTGTCACAGGAGGCGCGTCGGGTGTGGGAGAGTTCGTATCACGAGGCGCATTGGCGCGGGGAGCCAAGGTGATCTCTATGTCGCGCGGCGTCTCTGAAAGCAAAGGCGCATTGGACAACGTGCTGCAGATCAAATGTGACCTGGCTGATCTTACATCCGTCAGAGACGCCGTTGATCAGTTGAACGGTCAGAAGATTGACATTCTGTTTTGCAATGCGGGCGTTGTCATGAAGGACCGCAAGACGACCGCTGACGGTGTTGAGATGACCTATGCGATCAACGTCCTTGGGCATCACCTGCTGTATCGGCTGCTGACAAAGCTCGGCCTATTCGGCGACTCCCCCCGGATCGTGATGACCTCTGGTGATGCATATGTTGCCGCCAAAGAATGCGTGCCGAACCCGGGAAAATTCAGCATGAACACTGTCTATGGCGGCAGCAAATTGGGCAACTTGTGGCAGGCATTCGAGCTGACCCGGCGCTACCCCGAAATCCATGCGGCGGCTGTACATCCCGGTGGAATCATGAGCGGGTTGGGCGACATGAACCCCAAGGGGATTGCACTTTGGCTCCTCAAGAAAGTCGCCATCAATGAAGAACAAGGGGCGCAGGCGTCTCTCATTGCGGCAACGCAAGATCTTCCAACCGGTGCCTACTGGCACAACGTGTGCGGGATCATGGAGCTCCCCAAAGGGGATGCCGGCCTAGACAGCCAGAAAGCGGCTGACTTGTGGGACCAGCTAGAAGCCTTCTGCGCTGACTACCTGGCCTAGTGGGCACATAGCTGCATATTTGGGCGGGGCATTATCAACCAAAGACAGCTATTTCGCTATATTAGGCTATTTATGCTATCCTGTGTCAATCGTGAGATGAGAGGTATGCATGTCAGAAACATTGTCTTTAGTTCTGGAGTCCATTCGTACTTTAGATGATATGGTTCTGGCTTTTCAGAGCGAGGACAAATGCCGTCAGCTTGTTGAGAGCATGGTATGGCCTAAAGGGCGGATTTGCCCTGCATGTGGCTATAAGCATTCGATCTCACTTGCTGATCGAGATAGTGGCCGAGGACGATTACGACCAGGCTTGTATCAGTGCTCAAACAGTCATTGTCGCTTCCAGTTTACAGTCACCACGCGCACGCCGTTGCATGCTACCAAGCTCCCGTTGCAGATCTGGTTGAAAGCAATGTGGCTCATTTTACAGTCTGATAAGGGCCTGTCT
>NZ_LMCF01000171.1 GCF_001623075.1 Pseudovibrio sp. Ad37 | reverse complement strand
TGATATGTGGCTGGAAGCGAAATACCTGAACAAGAAAGCCCGAAAGGATCGTTGGGCATGGAACTTCGGCATTCAAAAAGCCATCCCTATAGCGGTGCGGGAAAACCGACAGTGGAAACCAGCAGTTTCTTATTGCAGGTATGCTGACGACTTTATCGTGATCGTGAAGGGAAGCAAAGCTCATGCCGAGGTGATCCGTGAAGAATGCCGCGCGTTTTTGGAGGATAGGCTCAAATTGACGCTGAATATGGACAAAACCCATATTTCTCACATCAATGACAGTTTTGTCTTTCTTGGACACCGCATCATTCGCAAGCGGGACAGATGGGGCACCATGCGTGTTTCCACCACGATACCCAAGGAAAAGGCTAAGGCGTTTACCCATAAACTCGTCAAGGCTTTATCCGGCAACCATGATATTAGGACTGTTGATATGATTGACCGCCTGAACCGCCAACTGGCGGGTTGGGCGGCGTTTTACAAGTTCACAGGCTTTACAGCCTATGTATTCCACAAGGTTGACACTGTTGTGTTCTGGAAGTTTGCTCATTGGCTGGCACGAAAGTACCGCTCTCGTATCAAACCTTTGATGCGCAAGTGGTTCAAAGCGCCAGAAAAGGGTAAAGCCAAGACATGGCTGATCTATGGGATAAGTGAACAGGGCAATCGTATTGGCAGAGCGCTTAGACGGCTGGTCACCAGTCCCAAAGCGCAGTTCAGATGGCGCAATCCTGAGTGCAATCCTTATCTCTTCAGAGAGGAGCAGCGCTCTACGGTTACCTCACGCTATCATGATGTCGCAATGGCTATGAGCCAGACTTGAACGGAGAGCCGGATGCGCTGAAAGGTGCACGTCCGGTTCGGGGAGGAGAAGCTCTTTGGAGCTTCTTACTCCACT
>NZ_LMCF01000170.1 GCF_001623075.1 Pseudovibrio sp. Ad37 | reverse complement strand
ACCATTAAGTCTGAAATGTTGTGGCGAACTACCTTTCAGACTCGTCAGAAGGCAGAAAAGGCACTTGGCCTTTACATTGAGGGCTTTTACAATCCAATCAGGCGACACTCGTCGTTAGGCTATCAATTGCCAATCGCGTTCGAGAGACAGAAAAGAAATAGTGAGACAGAGGCTCTCCATTTTCTTTAGGTCAGTCCATCGAGAGATGGAGGAACCACTACAACACCAAACGACCCCACAGTGCTCTGGGCTACCGCCTACCTGCGACAGAGGCTATCGTACCGATAGACCAAAGGCCAGTGATGCACTAACTTTCAATCTGGACCACTCAAATGGGGCTGCTCAGCGCCATAGATGAAGCGGGGGCCGCGGCCGTGGCTGGAGGCGGCGTCGTCGGCGTTGTAGAGCTCGCATTTGTCCAGAGACAGGCAGCCGCACCCCATACATGCTCTCAGGTTCTCCATGCGTGCAATGCACTCGTTCAGATGAACTTTGAACTGCTGACTCAAGCGCAGCCACTCACCTTTGTTTGGTGCACGGCCGGAGGAAGTGTCCCGAGTTGATCCGAAATCTTTTTGATGGTGAAGCCAAATTCCTGTGCGACTAACGCAACTGACAGACGGCGGATGTCTGCGCGCATGAAACGACGTTGACCACCTGCATTGCGCTCCTATGTGCGTTCGTTTGCGTTATTGGCGTTGGGACTGCGTTGCTATGTCTATACAGCTCGCGAAAGTTACTCTGGTCACACGTCAACGATAGACCGTGTTCTGTAGGATAACTCCAGCAAGCATCGGCACTGCACTGAGACCACGAAAAGGGGATAGAATTAATCTATCCCCCCTATCTCAGATGAGGTCGATGAAATGCTCTGCAATACACGTCGGGGATAAGTGATTTTGGGGCCGTAAGCTTCCTGAGGTTACTCAGCAACCAAATCTTGTGATGAACTCAGCAACATCTGCTCCGCATCTTCTTTCAAAAATGCATCGGGACGGTTGCAGGAGGTTGCCAACTCTACAAACCGTCGTTCGCGGCCAGAGGTTAGAATTGAGAACATGATGTCGGCGACATGGAGTGCCAGCGCCTGATTGCAGCGATGTGGGCGGTCTTCAAGAATTCCTATCGCCATATCGGAGAGGCCTGCAGCTCGGTAATTTGCCATAGTACCCATGCTATCGTGTTGCTGATTGGGCTCTCCAAGTGGATGCTGCCAGGCTGGAAGACCTACCGATGTACCATTTTCATCTGTAACGCGGACCTCACCACCAAAGAAGTTTGGATCAGGCCCATACAGCGTGCCAGTTTCGCCATATAGCTCCATGTGGTTATGACTATGATCCTTTACATCCCAGCTCGCACCAAATGTAATTACAGCACCGCTATGGAACTCGAGCAGGGCATGAACAGTGGTCTCAGTTTCAACGGATAGTGTCTCTCCGTAACGTTGTGCAGACGTGATGGTTCGCTTCGGGGATGGAATGGACGTCAAAGCAGAAACGGCTTTTACAGGCCCAAGCAATTGAACGAGGTTCGTGAGGTAGTACGGACCCAGATCAAGAATTGGCCCACCTCCATCCTTGAAGAAGAACGCGGGATTTGGATGCCAATGCTCCATGCCACGGCTCATGACGTGACACGTCCCGCTCCCAACCTTACCAATCGCTCCACTATCGATCAGGCTACGACATTGCTGATGAGATCCGCCAAGGAATGTATCTGGTGCGGAGCCAATACGAAGTCCTTTTTGCTCAGCTAACTCAAGCAGGGCCTGCCCCTCTTTCAAAGAAAGAACAAACGGCTTTTCTGAGTAGACGTGTTTGCCAGCCTCGAGTATCCGACAGCTGATTTCGAAGTGGGCTGCTGGAATTGTAAGATTGACGATTATATCGATATCGTCGGCAGCCAATAGCTCCTCAACGGTGTAGGCCTGCACTCCGAATTCGGCAGCTCTGGCATGTGCGGCATCCATATTGATGTCTGCCAATGCCTTCAGGTCCAACCCATGAAACAGAGGGCCAAGCGTAAGGTAGGTTTCCGATATATTACCGCACCCGATAATGCCAATACCAAGCTTTTCTAACATCAAACACCTTCCAGCATTTTGAGTGAGTTCAAAGAGCGTTGTGCAAAGCGGGCAAAGTCACTCGGGTTGTCATGTTCCATGACATAAACACAAGCACTGCTTTTCTCTTGTAAAACTGAGAGGATTTGGCGCCACTGTACAGTGCCGAAACCAACGTCTGCCCAGCCATCTTCATCGGCACATTCGCCAGTGGCAGCAATGTCTTTGACATGAACAGCCGTGATGCGGCTGCCAAAGCGCTCAACCCATGTTATCGGGTCATGGCCACCTCGGATGATCCACGCAATGTCGGCTTCCCAATCAATCTCAGGCGCCTCAGTGAGGATGATTTCCATTGCTGTGCGCCCATCGTATTCACACTGGAACTCAAAGTCATGATTGTGCCACCCAAAGCTCAGCCCAGCTGCTTGCACTTTTGTGCCGATTTGCGCGAGACGATGAGCAAAAGATATCCAGCCTGCTTCTGTTTGTGGACGTTCTGATGGGGTGAGGAAAGGTGCGAAAATACGTGTTATTCCAAGATATTTTGCCAGTTCAATATAGCCCGCTGTATCGACTTCTAATTCATCAATTCCAAAATGGCCGGAAGGCATGGAAAGGCCGTTGGCGTCCAGCATCTGTCGCAAGGCGGTGGGATCTTCATAGACCCCGCCAAAGCCTTCTACTTGGGTGTAGCCCATTTTTGCCAGACTGCTCAAAACCTCAGTGAGTGGTTGGGTGTTGCGTGCACTATAAAGCTGAAGGGAAAAATCCATTTTGATCGATATCCTGCGTTTAGAGGCGTATTTCAGATGTCTTGTCAAACAAGGAGGCTTGAACCGGATCAAAGCCGATTGGCAGGCGATCACCCACATTGACTGTGGCCTGTCCGTCCATACGGAAATGGAAGGGCTGATTGCCGAGCGAGGTCCACACCAACGTATCTGATCCCATGGGCTCCACCACTTCGACCGAAATGTCGGATCTGAATGGTTGCTCCTGCGCTGCATCTCCAACCCAGACATGCTCTGGCCGGATGCCAAGATAAATTGGTCTGTTGTCTTCTGCTCTGGTTTTGAAGGTATAGCGGCCTAGCGCGATATCCAGAGTGTCCGATGTGAAACTGGGCTGCCCATCAACGCCATATGCCCCATCAAGGAAGTTCATGGCCGGGGAGCCGATAAAGCTCGCCACATACTTGTTTACCGGTTGATTGTAGATGGTAAACGGGTCCGCCAGCTGCTGAATGACACCATCGCGCATAATCGCAATGCGATCCGCAAGTGTCATGGCTTCCACTTGATCATGCGTCACATAAATCATGGTGTTACGCAGTTTTTGATGTAAGCGCTTCAACTCCACGCGCAATTCAGCCCGTAGCTTTGCGTCCAGATTGGAAAGTGGCTCGTCAAACAGAAAGACATCCACATCACGCACAAGAGCACGCCCAATGGCGACACGTTGGCGCTGGCCACCGGAAAGTTGTCCCGGCTTGCGGTTCAACAAAGGTTCGATCTGGAGCATTTGAGCTGCGCGGTTGACCCGGTGCTCGATATCATCACGTGGAACCTTGGCATTTTTCAAGCCAAACGTAAGGTTCCCACGCACTGTCATTTGTGGGTAGAGCGCATAGGATTGAAACACCATGCCGATGCCTCTGTCCTTTGGTTCTGCCCATGTAACATTCTTGCCGTTTATGATGATCTGGCCTTCGGAAAGATCGAGAAGCCCCGCAATGCAATTCAGCAAGGTAGATTTCCCGCATCCGGAGGCTCCAAGCAGAACAAGGAACTCCCCCTCAGCCACATCTAAGTTAAGTTGGTCGAGAACTGTAGCTTCACCAAAATTGAGTGATAGATCGCGAATGCTGATTGAGTTCACTGTATTATCCTTTCACAGCACCAGCGGCGACGCCGCGCACAAAAAAGCGTCCTGAGAAGAAATAGACAGCCAATGGCACTGCGCCTGTCAGCAAGGTTGCAGCCATGTTGACGTTGTATTCCTTCACACCTTGCGTGGTGTTGACGATGTTGTTGAGCTGAACAGTCATAGGGAAGTTTTTGACGCCGGAGAAAATGACACCAAACAGGAAATCATTCCAAATTCCAGTGACTTGCAAAATCACAGCAACGACGAATATCGGCGCAGACATTGGTACCAGTACCTTCAGGAAGATGCCCCAAAATCCGGCACCATCCACACGCGCAGCTTTAAACAACTCCTCAGGCAAAGCTGCGAAATAGTTGCGGAACAACAGGGTCAAAATCGGCATTCCAAAGATGGTGTGAATGAAGATCACCCCTTGAAGGGACCCGAATATGCCCAACTCGCGGGTGACAATCACAAGCGGATACAGCATCACCTGGTAAGGAATGAAACTGCCGAAGATGAGAATGGTGAAGAACACCTCAGAGCCCTTAAACTTCCAATTGGAAAGGGCATAGCCATTCACAGAGGCAATCGTGATGGACATAACAACACTTGGAATAGTGATCTTCACGGAATTCCAAAATCCAACCTTCAATCCTTCGCAATAAAGGCCCGTGCAGGCGGTATCCCAGGCTTTTGCCCAGGGAGCAAAAGTGATTTCTACTGGTGGAGCAAAGATGTTGCCAAGGCGGATCTCAGGGAGCCCCTTTAGGCTGGTCATCATCATCACATAGAGTGGCAGCAAGTAGTAAACAGCAGCCACCAGCAGAACAGAGTAGAGCATTATCCGTGTGGGGTTGAAGCGGCGAAGTGGTTTCGCGCCGGATGGCTCGATTGCAAAGCTCTTGCTAGGCTTTGTCTGAGTAATTTCATAGGGTTCAACAGTCATATCAGCCCCTCTACCTCTGCGCTTTCTTCTTGCCGTATTCGAGATAAACCCACGGAATCAAGATGATGAGGACGGTTGTGAGCATGACCGTAGAGGCGGCGAGTGCCTGCCCAACATTGGCTCTGGCGAACATGAAGTCATAAACGTACTTGGCGGGGACTTCTGATGCGATGCCAGGACCACCCTGTGTCATCGCCACGACGAGATCGTAAAGCTTAACGATGCCGGCTGCCACAATCACAAGAGTGGTGACCATGACGCCGCGCATCATGGGAACAATCACAAAGAGATACGTCTTCCAAACCGGTATTCCATCAACTCTTGCTGCGTTCCAGATCTCCCGGTCAACGCCGCGAATACCGGCCAGCATTAACACCATGACAAAGCCGGTTCCTTGCCAGATACCCGCAATGAGCAAGGCGTAAAGCACTGTGCCCCGGTTGGCGATCAGGTCAAAAGTGAAGTTTTCAAACCCCCATGATCGTACAGTTTCCTGGATGCCCAGACTTGGGTTCAAAATCCATTGCCAGACAATGCCGGTTACGATGAACGAGAGCGCAAATGGGTAAAGGTAAATGGTTCGAAACGTATCTTCAAAGCGGATCTTCTGATCAATGAGGGCTGCGAGTATGAACCCGATCACAAACGAGATCAGGAGTGAGAGAACCCCGTAAATCACGATGTTTTCCATCGAGATTAGCCAACGAGATGTGCGAAACAATCTCTCGTATTGTGCAAAGCCAACAAACTCATTGAGTGACAGTGCCCGGGACTTAGAAAAAGAATAGATAACTGTCCAGATAGAGCAGCCAAGAAAGACCAGCAGCGTCGTGGCGATCATTGGCAATGCCGCAATCTTGGCATTAAGGTTTCGAAACAAGGGGTTTGGCCGCTTGGCGATGGACATTAACACATCTCCGATGCAAGCCAGACGGGCCAATCATGAAGATCGACCCTCCGACTGTTTTTAAAGGAGAGGCGCCATTAATCGGCGTACTCGATGATTTCGACATAACGAGATTGCGCTTCATCGACGCTCATTTCTGGTGAGCTGAAAAACTCCACCCACAAATCTTCAATCTGTCCTTGAGTGTCAGATGAGAAGGCTTGCTCAGATCCGGGTAGAATGTTTTCCGGGTTTGCCAAAATAGCGATACCCTTCTTCATGCAAGCATTTGCATCACCAAGATTGATGTCCCCACGGATGGGAAGAGACCCTTTTCGCAGGTTGAAGCCCACTTGCACTTGTTTTGAAACCAGCAAAGATGCCATTTCCAACTGAGCTGCAACGATCTCAGGCTTGTCGCCGTTCGGTTTAGGGAAGAAGAATGAGTCCCCACCGGTGTCAAGAACAGGGTTTGCGCCCAGACCCGGCAAACAATCATACTCATTGCCAGCAGTTTGTCCGGCTAACGAGAACTCTCCCTGAGCCCAGTCACCCATAATTTGAGCGCCGGCTTTACCAGTGATGACCATGTTTGTTGCATCGTTCCATGCTCGCCCGACATAACCGCTGTCGACCAATCCACGTGCAGCAGCAACAGCTTCAAACACTTTTCGCATTGCAGGGCCTCCAGCTGCCTCAACGCTCTTTTCCTCTTTAATCTGGCGGTAGAGGTCAACACCACCCAGCGCAACCTGAAAGACATTTGCCATACCGCTGAGCTGCCAGGCTTCACCACCAACTGCCAGAGGTGTAACCCCAGCTTCTTTCAGTTTGGAAGCAGAGCCAATAAACTCTTCCCAATTGGCAGGAACTGTCAGGCCATTGCTTTCGTATACGCCGCGGTTCAACCACATCCACTGGAATGAGTGAATGTTGACGGGAACGCAGTATACGCGGCCTTCATATGTGCAGCTCTCAAGCAGCTTTGCAGGGCGAATGAAGTCTGCCCAACCTTCTTTTTCGGCAATCTCAGTAAGATCGGTCATCAGACCTGCTTTGATCAGGTCTTCGGCATCACGCCCCGTGTTGAGCTGGGTTGCTCCCATTGGGTCACCGCCAGAGATGCGGCTGATGATGATTGGCCGTGCGTTGCTGCCCCCTGCGATCGCGCTGTCCACCCAATTGTGCCCGGCACCGTTGACTGCATCAGCAAACACTTTCACAGCAGCAGCTTCCCCACCGGATGTCCACCAATGCGTCACTTCCAGATCAGCAGCATAAACAGAAGAAACGCCTGCCAGCATTGTTGCTGCAGTTAAAAAAACTTTGATCTTGAGCATTGAATTACCCTCCCAATAATTCGAATGATGATCAGGCCTCCCAACCCGACCAATACGTCAATCACAGTAGCTTTATGATAGTTTTATTTTGACTGCAATCGATTACATGTATATGGTAGTCAGTGAAAATGCGCTGAGTCAACAGTAATTATTGGACAGTAACTGTCCATAAATAGTATCGGTCAACGTATGAATTCAAAAGTTGTTACAATACAGGATGTTGCTATTGTCGCCGGTGTTTCTACAGCTACGGTAAGTAGAGCTCTTAGCAAGCCTGAGAAGGTGAATAAAGCAACTCGAGAAAAGGTGATGGCTGCTGTTCGTGTCACCGGTTATCGCATCAATCAAACTGCTCGAAATTTGAGGAAAAAGGAGGCAGGAGCGGTTGTTGCTCTTGTGCCTAATCTGGGAAATCCGTTTTTTTCTTCAATACTTTCCGGCATTGAAAGTGTGCTCGCCAAAGAGGGGTTGAGCCTGCTGGTGGTGGATATACTTCAAACCAGTTTTGAGCGTGAACAGGCCTATGACTACCTCTCGATGAATCAGGCAGATGGTTTGCTGGTGCTGGATGGGACATTGGATCTCACGAACCTAAATGACGGTTCCGTATCCTCAGAATTGCCACCTGTCGTGTACTGCTGTGAGTGGGGCACAGACCCACGTTTCGGATCGGTGCGGGTTGATAACCACCAAGGCTCTCAGTTGGCAGTGAGCCACTTACACACGCTTGGTCACAAAGCTATCGGCTTGGTGAGGGGCCCAGCTGAAAACAGGCTTACAGCCGCTCGTCAGGAAGGGTTTGAGGCAGCTATTTTAAAACATTCTCTGCCACTCCGCACAGAGTGGTTGATTGACGGCGGTTTCTCGCTGGAGGCAGGCGTACAGGCAGCACACCAATGGTGCGCACTGGAAGAGCGCCCAACCGCAATTTTCTGCATGAGTGATGAAGTTGCCTTTGGGTTTATCTCAGAGCTTGACCGGCTCGGATTTTCCGTCCCCAAAGATGTCTCCGTCGTCGGCTTTGATGACATCGCAATTGCCGAACGTTTTATCCCCTCACTGACAACGATCCGCCAGCCCAGATTTCGCATTGGGCAGGAAGCAGCAGGTAAGCTGCTACGCCGCATTGCCGGAGAAGTCGAAAACCGTGCGGAGAGCGAAGCAACTGCACACCGAACGGTTCTGCCAGTGGAGTTGATTGAAAGGCAAAGTACAGCGCCTGTTAGCGAAAAACAGCGTGCCTTGTAACAGCCAAACGCCACAAGACACTCATATTTAATCCAAACAAGCTATTGGAATATTGGGAGATTATGTGATGAAAACGCTCAAAGGTCCCGCGCTTTTTCTAGCGCAGTTTGTCGGAGATGTAGCCCCGTTCAACACGCTCGGATCAATAGCC
The DNA here is from genome assembly GCF_001623075.1 of Pseudovibrio sp. Ad37. GTDB lineage: Bacteria > Pseudomonadota > Alphaproteobacteria > Rhizobiales > Stappiaceae > Pseudovibrio. The sequence goes on along the minus strand of NZ_LMCF01000170.1, from coordinate 17,399 downwards.
AAATGGGCCGCAGATCTGGGCTACAAAGGTCTGCAGATTCCCAGTTGGGGTGAGCGTTTGATCGATCTGGAAAAAGCAGCCACAAGCAAAACCTACTGCGATGAGTTGAAGGGAATGCTAGCGGATCATGGCGTCGTAATCACTGAACTTTCTACTCATCTGCAAGGCCAGTTGATCGCTGTTCACCCCGCTTACGATGCGATGTTTGACGGGTTCGCGCCGCCTCAGGTGCATGGCAACCCTAAGGCGCGGCAGCAATGGGCAGTCTCACAATTACTTTTGGCAGCCAAAGCCTCGCAAAATCTGAGCCTTACCTCTCATGCCACGTTTTCGGGAGCCTTAGCATGGCCCTATGTCTACCCGTGGCCACAGCGCCCGGCTGGTCTCATTGAGGCTTCATTCGAAGAGCTTGGTAAGCGCTGGATGCCGATCCTCAATGCCTTTGATCAGGCAAACGTTGATGTGTGCTACGAGATCCATCCGGGGGAAGATTTGCACGATGGCGTCACTTTTGAGATGTTTCTGGCCGAGGTGAAAGATCACTCCCGCGCGAATATCTTGTATGATCCAAGCCATTTCGTACTGCAGCAACTGGACTATCTCGGCTTTATTGATGTGTACGCTGACCGAATAAAAATGTTCCATGTCAAGGATGCAGAGTTTAACGCGTCGCCCAAACAAGGCGTTTATTCAGGCTATCAAAAATGGGAGAACCGCGCAGGTCGTTTCCGCTCTTTGGGAGATGGTCAGGTGGACTTCAAATCAATCTTCTCCAAACTTTCTGCTCTCAATTTTGATGGGTGGGCCGTGCTGGAATGGGAATGTGCCCTCAAACACCCGGAGGACGGGGCAAGAGAAGGGGCGCAATTCATTAAGGACCACATTATCCGCGTCACCGAGCGCGCCTTTGATGACTTTGCTGATGCAGGAACGGATGAGGCAGCCAACCGTCGCATTCTTGGTATTTCAGAGCTAAAAAGCGTCCAATAAGCTGAAAACCAAATAGGTTGCCGGGATACGCAAAATCAGGGTGCATGCCCGGAAGGACACATTGCGTGGGTGAGGGGCTTAACTCGTTTAAAGTTCAGGTGCGATTATATGAACTTCGGAGCCATTGGGAGTTGAAGGTTCCGTCAAGGATATGTTGTTTGCACGACTGATGTGAAAAAAGGCAGCCGAGATATCCTGAGTGATCTCGTCATGGAGTACAAATGAAATTCTGCCCGCGTTGAGCAATGCTTTGTTTTCCTGATTAAGGTCATGTGCAATGTAGCTGTCCGGATACATTTTGTACTGCTCAAGCATTTGAATTATTGCCCTGTTTCCTCCGCCCATGGAGTACACAGCACATATGTGCTGCTCTTTCTCAAGAATAGAGGCCAGGTCTTTTTCAATTTTATGATCAACTCCAGAACCTCCTGTGGTTTCAACAAATTTCAGGTCAGGACGATTACGTGTGAGCCATGATCGAAAACTGATCGCGCGTGTTTCTTCACCTTTAAAATGCTCGTGGCTGCGGCTCATCAATATGGTTCCGCCAGCAGAATGCAGCATCTTTGAGATCAGGTAAGCTGCAGTCTTTCCCGCCTTTGCATTGTCAATTCCAATGTATGTCAGTCGTTCTGAGATCGGAATATCGGTGAACATCGTGAGGACAGGAATATTCCTTTCTGAGAGCGCTTTGATCATGTCTCTGAGCTTTGGCGTGTCACGCAGCTTCAGGCAAACCCCATTACTACCGTGCGTCATAATGCGTTTGAGGTAACTGACGGCCTCAGCCTCTTGCATATGCTCTTGCATGATGAAACGCGGCCGGATGACGACAGGGTTTGATCTGCCAATTTCACTTTCAACAGCGCGCCGTATTTCAGAGGAGAAGCGGTCCGGAGCTTCGACAACAAAGTCGATAAAGAGCTTCTTGCCGCGTGCAGACAATTGCTTTTCCTGCAAGTGCAAATCTGCAATCGCGTTTTGTACTCTGCGGACAGACTGCAGACTTACGTTTGTGCGGCTGTGAAGTACGCGGTCAACCGTTGCTGTACTTAATCCAGCTTGAAGAGCGATTTCTTTAACAGGGAAACGATGTGTCATTGATGGATTCTTGATGGAAATGCATATGGCTGGCAATTCAACATTTTGCTTATTTAAGGCCTGATACATCAAGGAGAGGGACTAAGATGGTCAGTAGCAAACAAATTGATGGATTTTACAGGCAATCGGCCTGTGACTTAAACGAGTTCAAGGCACTCGTGGAACAGGAGCTGTCCGCTGAGACAGTTCCCAACGCCACCCATGTGCAAAGCAATATCCCTATTTACAGCGCAGCGAACCTGCGAAATATGCTTGAAGACACATCCAAGCGCAGAAGCTTGTTGTCAGAGTGGGCTAGTGTTTTGCAAAATACAGCTGGTGTTCTGGTGATTAAGGGAGCAGCAGAAAATATCGCAGCGATAGACGAAGCTACGCAGATATTTGAGAGCATTATTTCTGCTGAGAGATCTTCCGGTAGTGGCGGTGATCATTTTGCAGCAGCTGGTGCGAACGATCGTATCTGGAACAGCCTGCAGAAGCTATGCTTGGCAGATCCATCTGTATTTGCTCGTTACTTTGCCAATCCGCTCATTGACGCGGTCTGTGAGAGCTGGCTGGGTCTGAATTATCAGATGACGACACAGGTCAATCTGGTCCATCCGGGAGGGGCAGCACAGCAAGCGCACAGAGATTATCATCTGGGCTTTCAAACTGCTGAGGTTTGCGAGGATTATCCGGCTCATGTCCATCACCTGTCACCCTACATGACCTTGCAGGGCGCGATTGCTCACTGTGATATGCCCCTTGAAAGCGGACCAACAAAGTTGCTGCCGTTTTCACAAAAATACTTGCCAGGTTATGTGGCGTGGAGGCGAGATGAGTTCCGGGAGTATTTCGAGGCTAACTATGTGCAGCTTCCACTCGAAAAGGGAGATGCGGTTTTCTTCAATCCCGCATTATTCCATGCAGCTGGAGCGAACACCACGACTGATATCCATCGCATGGTGAACTTGCTTCAGGTCTCTTCTGCGTTTGGTCGTGCCATGGAAAGTGTTGACCGGAGTGCTATGTGTTCTAAGGTTTTTCCGGCCCTGAAGCATCTGACTGAGCAAGGGGTGCTATCAGGCAAGCATCTTGACGCGGCGATAGCATGTTGCGGAGAAGGGTACTCGTTCCCAACCAATCTGGATTTGGACCCACCAGTCGGCGGGTTAGCTCCTGAAACTCAGCAAATGCTATTGAAACGCGCGTTGAATGAAGGGATGACCGTGGAAATGTTCACAAAGGAACTGAACAAACAAAGCGCTCACCGGCTACCGTAAAGCCCATTTCCCTAATCGCAGCGATCTTGTTTGTTGACAGTACCGCCATCCGTTTAGCGCACTCAGCCCAGCTGTGAAAGAATCCAATCAAGGAATAACTCAGCGCTGACTTTTGGCGATCACTGGACTTGCTGGTGGCGCTAACCAAGGTTCAGCTGGTTTTTGGTGGGGGGGGGATGATGGCCTTAGTCGCATTGACGGCTGCTTCGCTCCCCATCTGGCTGTCCGGCGATTAGCTTGGCGTCAAACAAATCACCCTTTGAGATTGCGATCATAAGATCAACCATAACAACGACCTTATGTCGTGGTACTGCGCGGCAAAAGCAGTGTAACTGGAGCAGTCTAAAACAGACAGGCCGTCTTCCCGCATCCACACGTGCAACCAATCGGTGTGAGCGTCCTATCTTGCCATTCAGTTGCGGTGTTGCCTGCTTGATGTAGGCGTCGTGGCTGTTTTGTTGTTTTCCGAGCTGATGTTAATCTCTTTGTTTGAAGCTGCAGACGGCTACTTCAAATCATCAAAATAGTAAATTTAATGCAAGCGGTTGCAATATTGGTAATTGTTAGGTTAGTTTAATCCCGTAGTGATCGGTAGGAAAGATTTGGTGAGTATAGTGTTTATTTGGGTTCTGGTGTTGATATGGCTCCCAAATTCGCTTCATTAATTCTTGCAATCGGTTGCTAACGCAAATGGGAGGAAACTATGAAACAAACTGGTTTACTGGCAGCAGTCGCTGCGTTCACGATGATGGCAACAGCCGTAAGCGCCGACACTATCGGTTTTTCAAGTCCAAATTTTGATGATAATTTCCAGACAGCTCTTCGAGAAGCTGCCAAAAGTCGCGCAGAAGAACTTGGGCATTCAATTCAGATCGAAGATGCCCGAGAAGATGTCGGCATGCAGTTGAGCCAAATTCAGAACTTTATTGCCTCTGACGTTGCAGCAATCATCGTAGCTCCGGTAAGTACAGCAGCGACCCCTCAAATTACCAAAATGGCAGAAGCAGCGGGTATTCCGTTGATCTATGTGAACCGTCGCCCTGCAGATCTGGATGCGCTGGGTGAAAAGGCTGCCTTTGTGGGTTCCGATGAAACCTGGTCGGGCACGCTGGAAGCTTTTGAAGTGTGCAAGCAGGCGGCAGGCACTGGTAAAGCGGTTATGCTGATGGGGATCCTTTCAAACGAAGCTGCTGTTACCCGTTCTGAAGACGTGCGCGAAGTCCTGAACCTCTCCATGTGTAACGGCATCGAGCTTGTTGCGGAGCAGGAAGCCAAATGGCAGCGCACAGAAGCAAACAACGTCGTGTCAAACTGGCTCAGCTCTGGTCTTGAATTCGATATCGTATTTGCCAACAACGATGAGATGGCTCTCGGCGCGGTGCAGGCTCTCAAAGCTGCCGGTGTGAATATGGATGATGTTCTGGTCGCTGGCGTTGATGCAACGGATGACGCTCTTGCTTCCCTGAGTAAAAATGAGCTGGATGTCACCGTTTTCCAGAATGCGAAGGGGCAGGCAACTGGCTCTGTTGATGCTGCTGTGAAAGCTATGAGCGGCGAAGCTCTGCCAAACTGGATCAATATTCCGTTCGAACTGGTCACTCAGGACAATCATAAATCCTACATGAGCCAATAGCAGGCTTTCAGTAAGGGCGCTCCGTGCATCTGTGCGGAGCGCTGCTCGCTTTGCAACTCATAGTCTATTGGCCGCGATGTCGGTTTGACCGATTTTATCTCAGCCCTGGTGAGGAAAAGAACAATGAATGATGCGAGAAAGATCGTCCTGCGAACGCAAGGTCTTTGCAAAAACTATGGTGGAGTGCAAGCTCTGAAAGGTGCAGACTTTGAGCTCCGTGAAGGCGAACACATCGCAATCGTTGGTGATAATGGGGCAGGGAAGTCCACCTTTGTTCGCCAAATCACTGGCGTTGAGCAGCCTTCTTCTGGTCAGATGTTCTTCGACGGAAAAGAGGTCAGCTTCAAAAGCCCTCTGGATGCTCGGGAAGCAGGTATTGAAGCTGTATTTCAGAATCTGGCACTCGCAAACGATCTGGATGTTCCAGCCAACATCTTCCTTGGACGTGAAGAAGTCTATTTCAATCTCGGGCCCTTCAGTTTTCTGAATGAGAAGAAAATGCTGGCGAAAGCCAAAGAAGGCCTTGAGAAGACCGCTGTTAAGATTCCCAACTTGCGCAACGCAATTGGTAAAATGTCCGGTGGTCAGCGCCAGTGCGTTGCAATCTCACGCTCTGCAGCCTTTGCCTCAAAACTCATTATCATGGATGAGCCAACCGCAGCACTTGGGGTTCAGGAAACCACGCAGGTCGAAAACATCATTCGCCGCCTGAAAAAACAAGGCGTTCCGCTGATCCTGATCAGCCACAACTTACGTCAGGTGTTTAACCTGGTAGACCGGATCTTCGTGTTCCGGCGTGGTGAAATCGTTGGCGTCGTGGATGCGGACAAAACGGATGGCAACGAAATTGTCTCCCTTATTACAGGTGTGAAAACTGGCGTGCATGAAAACGCCAGCTACATATAATTGGGAGCACGTAGATGAACACTACTGCAATCCGAAAGCTTCCTCAGGAGGCGAGCATTCTGATGGTTTTGATCGGAATTGCCGCGCTTTTTGAGATCCTGGGCTGGATTTTCGTTGGGCAAAGCTTTCTGGCTAACTCTAAGCGGCTCGTTATCATTGTTCTTCAGGTATCTATCATCGGCATCATTGCTGTTGGTGTAACGCAAGTCATCATTACCTCTGGTATCGACTTGTCGGGCGGGTCCGTAGCAGCACTCTCTGCCATGGTGGCAGCGAGCTTTGCGCAGGCGTCTGGCGGCTTTTCCATCTTCTATCCAGGCATTGTAGATCTACCCGTTATTGTTCCTCTGCTGGCTGGCATCGGGGTTGGGTTGCTTGCAGGAAGTATCAATGGAGCCATCACTGCCTATACCGGAGTTCCCCCGTTCATTCCTACACTGGGAATGCTTGTTGCAGCTCGTGGGCTTGCTGTGCTGTATGCAGAAGGCCAGCCAATCTTTGGTTTGACCGAGCAATATACGGCGATTGGGCAAGGCATTAATCCGGTCCTAATTTTCCTCGGTGTTGCTGTGCTCTTTCATATTCTTTTGAAGCATACGGTTTATGGGCGCCGGACTTATGCGATCGGATCCAACGAAGAGGCGGCCCGAATAGTCGGCATCAAAGTAAACCGCCATAAGGTTCTTGTATATTCGATTGCGGGTGGCCTTGCCGGTCTTGCCGGTATCGTCATGAGTGCGCGAGCGACAATGGGCCAGCCTGGCATGGGCTTCATGTACGAGCTGGATGCAATCTCCGCAGCCGTCATTGGCGGAACGTCATTGTTCGGCGGCAAAGGGAAGATTTCGGGGACCGTTATCGGCGTCTTCATTCTCGGCGTTATCACATCAGGTTTCACCTTCCTGCGGATCGATTTTTATTATCAGGAAATCGCCAAGGGCATGATCATCGTTGCTGCCGTTATCGCTGACCAGCGTCGGCAGGCTCGTAAGGCATAGTTCGGAGGCCATCTTGATTAATTCATCATCAACATTAGGCTCAGCCGAAACGCAAAAGTCTCTCCTTCAGCGTCTTCCAAAGGACACGGGTATTCTTCTGGTACTCGTCGGAATCGCCGCAATTTTTGAAGTTTTGGGCTGGTTTGTCGTTGAGCAGACTTTCATCTTCAACGGTCAACGTCTGTTCATCATGATCCTGCAGATGGCAATCATTGGCATTCTTGCTATTGGCGTTGGTCAGATTATCATCATGGCAGGCATCGATCTTTCCGGTGGTTCCATTCTTGGTTTCGCCGGCATCGTAGCGGCCTCTCTGGCACAAAGCTCAGAGTATGCCCGAGCTGTTTATCCAGGGCTTACAGATCTGCCGATCATCTTTCCGGTACTCGCAGGTATTGCAGTCGGAGCGCTGCTTGGTTTTGTCAACGGGAGCGTAATTGCCATTACCGCAATTCCTCCGTTTATCGCGACCCTTGGGATGCTTGTCGCAGCGCGTGGCTTGGCGCGTTGGTATACAAGTGGCAAGCAGGTGAGCTTCCTGACTGAGGATTTTGCTATCTTCGGTTCCGGAGCCTGGCCAGTCATAACATTCTTGATTGTTGCTGGCGTCTTCCATGTGCTTTTGAAGTACACGGTTTATGGGCGCCGTACCTATGCAATCGGCTCAAATGAAGATGCAGCCCGTGTTGCAGGCATTGCCGTCAAAAGACACAAAATCCTTGTGTACACCATGGCTGGCGCACTCTACGGCATCGCCTCCATCGTTCAAACCTCGCGCGCAATGACCGCTCAATCTGGCACTGGCCTGATGTTGGAGCTGGATGCAATCTCAGCAGTTGTGATTGGCGGAACCTCTCTCTTCGGTGGTCGTGGCCGCATTATGGGCACCATCATTGGTGTGCTTATTTTGGGTACATTGACGTCAGGATTTACCTTCTTAGGTATCGATGTTTATTACATCAATATCGTGAAAGGTGTTCTGATTGTTGCGGCCGTAGTGGCAGATACTTATCGCCAAAAGCGAGTTGCAGCCTGATGATATGTAAAACTTCGAAGCTGGGAGATCTGCTCCCAGTTTCGAAGGGATAACCAAGTAATAACACCAGAATTTAATTGTGTTTTTTTACTTGGGCCATCATTGATGAACGGATTAATTTGTATCTTCCAGATGCGTGAAAACGAAAAGGCAGAGGATGGCTGTTACGCTAAAAGATGTTGCATTGCGTGCCGGGGTCTCTGCTTCAGCGGTGTCGCGCTCCTTTACGGAAGGTGCAAGCGTTTCTGCAAAAACTCGCCGAAAAGTCGAGAAAGCAGCACAAGAGCTGGGCTACCGACCCAATGTCTTAGCTTCCAGCTTAACAACGCGGCGGACAAAGCTCATTGGTCTGGTTTCCAACAATTTCCATAACCCAGTTTTTCTGCAGGTCTTTGATCTGTTTACGCAGTCATTGCAGGCAAAAGGGCTCAGGCCTCTTCTCGTAAACCTTTCAGGTGAGGTTGATCCGGCTAAATCACTCGATATGCTTCTGCAATACAGCGTTGATGGAGTAATTGTAGCGTCTTCCACTCTGCCTCCTGATTTTGCTGAATCATTCCGGCATGCAAAAATTCCGGTTGTGCATTCCTTTGGGAGATGCAGCGCGACGCCGACTGTGCACACCGTAGGCATTGATAACCGTTACGCCGGTGAGTTGGCTGCGGAGCTCTTGCTCTCTAAAGGGTATGAGCACATCGGATTTTTGGGTGGGCCGGAAAATGCGTCATCTACGCAGGATCGCCTCTTCGGTTTTCAACGAGTTCTCGCTGAGCATCCTAGTGTAAAATTATCCGTCGATTTTGCGGAGGATTACTCTTATGATGCAGGTAGGAAAGCGATGCAGAGCATCTTGCTGAAAGACCGCGCTAACGCTTATTTTTGTGGTGATGACGTGCTTACTATCGGAGCATTGAGTGCCGCGCAGACCGCTGGTCTAAAAGTACCGGAAGAAATAGGCTTTATTGGCTTCAACAACATGGAAATGGCAGGTTGGGCAAATATCAATCTGACAACCATCCATCAACCTGTTCAGCAAATCATTTCATCCTCTGTTGAGCTGCTTGTTGACTGCCTGGAAGATCCAGATCGGATTCCTGAAACACGTATGTTTCCATGCCGTGTGGTTGAACGTGGAACACTTTTACTAAAGGCCGCTTAGTTGCTGGCAAATACTAGGGGCGCCTACAAAAAAGGGGCCAGTAAGTATACGGCCCCTTTTCAAAAGTGTTACTTCAGCAGGGCTGGGACTGCGTCTTGCCATGCACCAGCTGCATGCGCTGACTTTACTGCCGCATAAACACTTGCCATAGACCGCAAACCATCTTCACAGCTTGGGAATAGGAAAGCTGATCCCTCAGAAGATCCGCTGGCTTTGTCCGCGTGGATCATCTCTGCAAGGTCGCAATAGATATTTGCAAAGGCCAGGGGCATGCCTTCGGAGTGGCCAATTGTTACGCGCGATGCGTTTTGGGCTGCATTATACAAGTCGCCAGCACCGCGCTCGATGATCTGGGTGCGACCATTCAATGGTGTGTAGTACAACTGGTTGGGGTGTTCCTGTTGCCAGGCCAAACCACCTTTTTCACCAAACACTTGCAAGCTCAGGCCATGCATACGCCCCACGGCAACTGCTGATGTCCAGAGCCGCCCGACTGCACCACCATCCATTCGGAAGTTGATCATTGCGTCATCTTCCAGTTCGCGGCTGGCAATAGTCGATGCAAAGTCAGCTGAGACAGTCGATACTTCCTGCCCGGTTACAAAACAGGCCATATGCAGCGCGTGGATACCTGCATCAGCTAATACGGCAGAAACGCCAGCAGCAGCAGGATCGTAGCGCCAGCGAACGCGAGGATTGTCAGCATCGGCAGCATCTGCATGGAAACCGTGTGCGAACTCTGCTTTCACAAGACGGACGTCACCCAGATCACCAGCAGCAATCATTTCTCTCATCTGGCGAACCAGAGAGAATCCTGAATAGCCAAAGTTTACTGCGCACTTTTTGCCAGTCCGGCGACTGATCTTTACGATCTCTTCGCCTTCTTCGACAGTCATGGTCATCGGCTTTTCACACAGCACATGAAAGCCACCTTCGAGGAAGGCTTTGGTGATCTCAAAGTGCGTTGCGTTTGGTGTTGCAATAGTCACAAGATCAACTTTGTCACTGCGCGTTTTTTCAACGGCCAGCATTTCCTGCCAATCACCATAAGCCCGGTCTTCTGCAATACCCAGCGACTGAGCAAACATGCGCCCTTTTGCTGCATCTGCATCCAGAGCGCCCGCCGCCAGCTGAAACAAACCGTCAACGGATGCCCCTAGACGGTGAGCAGGACCAATCTGGCTTCCTTCGCCGCCTCCAATCAGACCCCAGTTTAATTTAGTCATGATGTTTCCTCAGTGAAAGCCAATGGATTCCAAGTAGTTACGATTGTGTTTAGCATCATCAATCGGAGATGTGTCACCTTGTGGGTCGCAGTCTTGCTCAACCGTACACCAGCCTTCAAAGCCTGCCTGGCGCAGTTTTTCAAGCACTGCTGGGAAATTCACTTCTCCCTCACCAAGGTTACAGAAAATCCCTTGAGCGCATGCGTCGTAAAAACCAATCCTGTTGGTTATAACCTCTGCCTTTACCGATGCCGATGTATCTTTGAAGTGCATGTAAGAAATGCGGTCCATATGGCGGTCCATGAATGCAACCGGATCAAAGCCAGCATATGTAGAGTGGCCAGTATCTAAACAGATTTTTAGTAACTCGGGATCGGTTTCAGCCAGGAGGCGCTCTAACTCACTCTCGAAGTCCATAAAGCCTGCGGCATGCGCGTGGATGCCGACTGTAAGGCCGTATTCTTCGGCCCCCATACGCGCAACTGTCATGATACGCTCTTTGAATGCAGTCCACTCCTGCAGATCCATTTGCTCGGCTTCACTCGCACGTCCGGCAGTTGGTGCCCTCCGTGGTGAAATTGAGTCAATCAGCACCAAATGCTCGGCACCATGAGCCTTCAGGGCTTCGCAGGTCCGCTTCGCGCCATCCCAAACATCCTCCCATGCTTTCGGATCATGAAATGGCCGGAAAACGACACCCCCAACCAGTTCCAGATCCCGCTTCACAAGCGCATCCTTCAGCACTGCCGGGTCCTCTGGCATATAACCAATCGGCCCAAGTTCGATGCCCTTGTAGCCCGCGGCGGCACATTGATCGAGAACGCTTTCCCAGCTTGGGTTACGTGCATCATCTGCGAACTCTACCCCCCATGAGCAGGGCGCATTACCAATTCTAATTCCCACGTTTCATCCCTTTGTTGTACTTAGAGCGATGTTGCTAATCTACTGGTGCCATCATGCTGCTGTGGCGGACTTATGTTCAGGCCGGAGGAGGGGTATGGAAAATTGAAAGCGGTTTCAATATGATTTGCCACAGCATTGACCAGACTGAAACTATATCGAACGTAAGGCCCTCTCATCTGAAAACCTGCAGCCTTTCTTTAAGCCCGAACCTCTGGAGAACATGAAGTCACGCAAACGACGTGTTCACATATGAACGGGCAAAAAAATCATTCTACACTCGATATAAACGCTATTTTTGCCCCTCTTACTGCGAACAGGTAGGTGTAACCCCTCCGAGCAATCCTAAGATCTGATCGCGAGAAAGATGCGGATAGTTCAGCGCAATCTCATAGATCTCTCACCTGTAGTTACCTCTCATCAGCGCAGTTCCAGTTGGGTCAAAGTACATCTCCCAGAAAAGATTTGTTGCAACCGGTTGCAAAATAGGTATCCTTCAAAATTACCACGGCGTCAATAGACGAGTTGATGGGACCGCGAATTGTGGCGGAACAAGGCGACAATTGCAGGCGGAAGGAAATAGGGACACCATGACCACAAAAAGTGAAATCACCACTGGCACAATCCGTTTGACTATGGCGCAGGCGATCATCCGGTATCTTGCAAACCAGTACATAAGTATTGACGGTGACGAAGTGCTGCTCTGCGGAGGTGGGTTCGGAATTTTTGGTCACGGCAATGTGTCATGCTTGGGCGAGGCACTATATGAGCATCGCGATACACTTCCGCTTTATCGAGGTCAGAATGAACAAGGCATGGGCTTTGCCGCTGCAGCCTATGCCAAATATCATTTACGTAAGAGATTCATGTTCTGCACGGCTTCAGCAGGACCAGGCACAACAAACCTTGTCACATCAGCTGCGTTAGCACACACGAACAGGCTTCCAATGCTACTGTTATGTGGCGATGCGTTCATCTCAAGATTACCAGACCCAGTGCTGCAACAGGTGGAGCATTATGGTAATCCGACTGCATCAGTGAATGATGCCTTCCGCGCAGTCTCCCGTTACTGGGACCGTATTACCCATCCAGCACAGATCATTCAGTCGTTGCCAGCTGCGATAGCGACCATGCTTGACCCGGCAGATTGCGGTCCAGCGTTCCTGGGACTGCCACAGGATGTCCAAGGTTGGGCCTATGACTACCCTGTTGCTTTCTTCGAGAAAAAAGTTCACCGAATCCGTCGGCAGACACCTGATGAGCTGGAGCTTGATGACGCGATTGCACTCATTCAAGCCGCAAAAAAGCCTGTGATCATAGCAGGCGGCGGCGTGCAATATTCTGGTGCCGTGCAAGAATTGCTTGCGTTTGCTGAGCAGACACAAATTCCGGTTACAGAAACAATAGCGGGCCGTGCAAACCTGCTGTCAGATCACGAGCTGAATTGCGGACCAATCGGCGTAACAGGCTCAAACTCGGCAAATGCGGTCGCTGCTGACGCTGACGTGATTATTGCTGTTGGAACACGTTTGCAGGACTTTACTACCGGGTCATGGACCGCTTTCAGAAAAGATGCTCGATTTATCTCACTTAATGCTGCTCGTCATGATGCAAGCAAGCATCGTTCGCTCCCTGTCGTGGGTGATGCAAAATTAGGTTTGTCTGCGTTTATTGCATCCTTAAAGCAATACAAGGCTCCAGAGACGTGGACCGCATTTGCGCAACAGGAAAAAGCAGAGTGGCTCTCCTATGTGAAGCACAATGTTGACCCCGCAAATGGACCCAACAGCTATGCGCAGGTCATTGGCGCCGTAAACGACCTATGTGACACCAATGACAGGGTTGTTGCAGCTGCAGGCGGCCTACCTGCCGAAGTCACCGCTAATTGGCAAACCAAAGCCATTGGCTCGGTTGATGTCGAATTCGGCTTCTCATGCATGGGCTACGAGATTGCTGGCGGTTGGGGTGCACGTATCGCTCAATCCGAGAAAGAGCCCGATCAGGATACCATCGTGTTTACTGGTGACGGTTCCTACCTGCTCATGAACTCGGATATCTATTCCTCCGTCCTGACCGAAAAGAAGCTCATTGTCATGGTTTGCGACAATGGTGGCTTTGCCGTGATCAACAAACTTCAGAACAACACCGGCAACACCTCTTTCAACAACCTGATCAAAGATTCACCAACAATTACAAACCCTGTTGCAGTGGATTTTGCTGCGCACGCAAGAGCTCAAGGTGCACTGGCAGAAACCGTAGAGACGATTGAAGAGCTGTGTGAAGCGTTCAAACGGGCAAAGGCAGCAGACCGAACCACGATCATTTCTATTCAGGTCGATCCTTATGAAGGATGGACACAGGAAGGTCATGCATGGTGGGAAGTTGGACTGCCCGAAGTTTCTAACAGTCAGAACGTACGCACCGCACGCGAAGAGTGGGAAGCCGGTCGCATAAACCAGCGTGTGGGTGTGTAATGAACAGACTTTTGCAACAGCTGCAGGGGAAAAGATATCTGGTTGTCGGGCGTGCAGGCATGGACCTCACGCCAGAACCTGCAGGCACATCAATTGAAGATGCGCAAACCATGTCTGTGCATCTGGGCGGATCAGCTGCAAACATTGCAGTCGCCCTGCGCCGGCAAGAGTGCCACGTCTCGTTGCTGACCCGTGTTTCTGACGATGCAATCGGACGTTACTGCGTCAATCAATTGGAGCGGTACGGAATAGTTCACAAGTACGTCACCCCAATTGGCGGAGAATACAGAAACAGCCTTGCGCTCTCGGAAGCACGTTTGCTCGACCATCAGACGACCATTTACCGAAATGGTGCAGCAGATTTTATGATGAGCGAAGCAGATGTAGACGCTGTTGATTTCTCTCAGTTTGATGCAATCGTAACCACAGGAACTTTGCTGGCCTCCGAGCCATCTCGCACAGCGACTTTTTACGCTTTGGAGAAAGCAAAAGCTGAGGGATTGGTTTCGATTTTTGATATCGATTACCGCCCCTACAGTTGGGCATCTGCACAGGAAGCCACAGAGACATATAAACGCATGAGCTCACTCTGTGATGTCATTGTAGGGAATGATGAGGAGTTTGGTTTCATGGCTGGGAACATGGCTAATGGCCCGAAGTTTGCCCACGAACTTGCGAACAGATCTGACTGTATCTGCATTTACAAAATGGGCTCGAAAGGCTCAACCACCTACACTGAAAATGAGTCATTTCAGACCGGCATATTCACTGTTTCTGCAGTGAAGCCGACGGGTGCAGGAGATGCATTTCTAGGTGGTTTTCTATCCTCACTTTCAAATGGAAAGACCTTGCAGCAAAGCGTTTTTCGCGGGTCTGCCTGCGCAGCAATTGTGGTGTCCAAGGTTGGCTGTGCAACAGCAATGCCCGATGAAAAAGAGCTGGTTAGGTTTTTGAAACAACACAGCATTTCCATAGAAGAAACATTGAGTTTTACGAAGGACTAAGCATGCATATCCCTCCATATAATAATCAGAATAAGCCCATCGTAGACGTTGATGATGCCCGCGTCCCGTTAAATTACTTCAACATCGTAAAGCTGAAGCAAGGGGAAGCATTCCACTATCAGGTTCCCGGTTATGAAACTTGCATCGTACCTGCAACTGGCTCGGTAAACGTTGAATGCGAAGGGTTGAACTGGGACGGAATAGGCGGTCGCGGCGTAGATGTTTGGGATGGCGAGCCTGAAGGCGTCTATATCCCGACAGGAGCGAAAACAACAATTGTTTGCGTCAGTGATGCCGCCGAAGTGTTCATCGCTGGAGCGCGATATGACGGTGTTCTGACACCATTTGCGGTGACATCATCTGACCTGGATGTTGTTCAGTACGGCTCAGATGACACGAAAACACATCGTAAAATCAAGCATATACTTGGAACTAAATATCACGATAAAGTTGGCCGTCTCTTGGTTTCCGAGCTGTTTACTGTAGGGCAGGGCGGCTGGTCAGGATTTCCTCCTCATAAGCATGACACTGACAACTTGCCTTATGAGACACGGCATGACGAAACTTACAACTTCCGCTTCCGGCCCGGACACGGCTTTGGAATGCAGCTGCTTCAGAAAGAAGATGGGAAAGTCGGGGAAGCCTATCACATCGTAGATGGATCAACTCTTGTTATCGATAAGGGCTACCATCCTTGTGTCGCTGCACCGGGCTATGAAATGTATTACTTCACAATTCTCGGCGGCCTCAGTCAACGTTCACTGGTGCAGCATTTCCAGCCAACGCACGCATATCAGGTCGAAACGATCCCAGGCATCAAAGACATGATCGCCAAGTTTAAGTAGTGATACAGTAATGCCTATTGCAAACCTTAAAGACGTTTTAGCTCCAGCCATGAACAATGGGACAGCAGTTGCTGGCTTTGTTGTCTTAGGTTGGGAAGATGCACGTGCATTTGTGGAGGCTGCCGAAGTGATCGGCTGCCCGGTCATTCTGCAGGCAGGTCCTGGATGCCGCGCCCATACTCCATTGGAAGTTCTGGCACCAATGTTTAGAGTTTTAGCCGAGGCAGCCTCTGTGCCAGTGGTTGCTCATCTTGACCACGGCTATGAAGTTGAGGATTGCCTGAAAGCAATAGACCTTGGCTTTACTTCCGTCATGTTTGATGGCTCCAAGCTTCCTCTAGAGGAAAACATTCGCCTGATGCAGTCCATCGCTGCAAGCGCTAAGCCATATGGTGTTTCTCTGGAGGGAGAAGTCGGCTTTGTTGGGTACGCTGAGGGCGCTGTGTCCTCAGGGACAAAACCTGAAGAAGCCGCGCAGTTTGCGAAGGAAAGTAATGCCGATGCGCTCGCAATCTCTGTCGGTAATGTGCACTTGCAACAAGAAAAAGCAGCAATGATCGATTTCGATCTGGTCCACGCCATTGAAAACGTCACCAACATTCCGCTCGTGCTACACGGAGGCTCTGGGATTCCTGCAAAAGTCAGGCAGAAACTGGCAAAAGAAACAAAGATCTGCAAGTTCAATATTGGTACCGAAGTTCGCATGGCCTTTGGGCAATCGCTTCGGAAAACTCTGAATGAGGACGCACAGATTTTTGACCGGATAAAACTCCTGACGCAAGCAGAAGAAAGCGTCAAACAGGCAGCTAAGAAAGTCATGCTGGATATAAGTATGGCATAGCATGTCTCGGTCTCGAGCAGATAAGCTCTCAAGAGGGGGGATTAGCCTCATAGGCGCTAACTTAAGGCGTTACGTTGCGGTATTCGTTGAATTTTTCGCTTTCTCGGAGGCTCGCATATGCTTTGCCAAAAGCGACAGGGGTTGGCGGTGATGCGGGTCAGATCCCAGGCTCCCTGAATGGCTAAAATGAAGGCTTGAATGATCAGCTTGTGTAACCTCCATCTGGACGGATAACGTTGCTTTGAACTCTCTTCTTGAGGAGAATGAGTCATGAATTCTTCACTTTGACGCTCAATCAGCAAAGCTAAGATGAGATGTGACAACAACCAGGTTCTGGCAAGAGCTGGGTTCTTTGTAGGCAGACGGTCGATATGGATGAGGCTTTTAAGGCGCTTGAAGGCGAGCTCAATCTGCCAGCGACCCTGTAGAGCGCGGCAATGCTGGCAGCGTCAAACTGATCTTCTGGTAAGGATATCAACAACAACATGTATTCAGCGGCGATGAGTGAGGCGGGGTTCAATTTTCTACATTTCCTGCTTGCTGTTCGGCGCAGGCGTTTTCGTTCTTGGTCTGTGGCTTCAGGCGGTTTGCGCAGGATGATCAGGTGGGCGGGAATATCTCGATCCTTTGAGTTTCCCAAAATAATAACCTGCCGATCAACTGGCCTGTCATAGTCAGCTTCAGGCAGTACGGTCAACAGGTCAAACGGCGCGTCATCGGGTTGGCGCAAACGAACCTTGCGCCAACCGGTTCGTACAAGAAAATCCCCTCCTTCCCTGAGGATGTGATGAAGTCCGTTCGCTTGAGCATAGCCCCTGATCAGCCCCACTTGAGTGGTCCGGTTTGAAAGTTAGTGCATGACTGGCCTTTGGTCTACTGGAATGATTACTTCAGGATCCGGTGGGCGGAAGTTCAGCGCACTATGGGGGCGTTTGGTATTGTAGTGTATCCTCCACCTTTCGATGATTATTTGGGCTTCACGCAACGAGTAAAAGGTCTCACCATTCAACAATTCGTCTCGCAT
>NZ_LMCF01000169.1 GCF_001623075.1 Pseudovibrio sp. Ad37 | reverse complement strand
TTCATTTACCATTCAACATAAACAGACATGCGCACAATCATAAACTGTAAAAAGATGCATAAACAGGATTATAGAAACAGATATGCGATGTTCCAAAACCAACTTATCTTTATTGATGCTTTTTTTAGTTATAATCCAGTTCCTACCTTGCACACACAACTACAGGGGTCCACGTAGATAGTTGCAGAGCCTCTTCCTATTCCTATAACCCAAAACTTTGACTTACAGACTCAGAGCGAATTCCTTATTCAAAAACCCATAACATTTAGATCAAGGCTAAAAACTTCCTTCTACACTTAGAGCCTCACTCTATTTATACATTCCCATGGTCCGCAACCATAGGTAGGCCGGCACACTTTACATTACCTTACATTTTTTGAGGTTGGAAAACCCTTTGAATTGACTCATTATAATTAGCTCTTTGTGCATTTCACGGAGCCTTTACAATACCATTGCCCAAAATTGTGGGCTTTAAGCCCCAAAACCATTATGCGGGGGATCCACTGCCCAATAG
>NZ_LMCF01000168.1 GCF_001623075.1 Pseudovibrio sp. Ad37 | reverse complement strand
GCCCCATCAGAACTTCAACCTGCCGTAACTTCACAACAATATCTTCAGGTTTGGGGCGCTTGATAGCCATCTATGGTCCTCCGGTTTCCTAACTATAGGCGTGGACCACTTCAAAGGGGGAGGCTCACGGAATGAGCCAGCTATGAACGAAGCCAAGCGCGGAGATCCCCGTGATACTACTTCGCCTTCTGCTGTGCTCAAGACATTGGACAGGTTGCTGTTTGAGGATGTGTTGCTTCCGTCTTCCCGCGCACAGCTGCAGCAGTGGATGGTGGATGACAAGGTTGCGGATGAGTTGATCCGAAAGCACTTGCCGAAGGGCTGGCGCATTGCAGACAAGAGCGGTGGAGGTCAGAATGGTTCGCGCGGGATTATCAGTGTTATTTGGCCGGACACTGGCGCGCCTTATCTTGCCGCGGTTTATATGATGGGTAGTGATGCGAGTTTTAGGCAGCGCAATGCGGTGATCGCTGAGATTGGTAAGGCGATAATTGAGGAGATCAAACAGCGCTGATGAGCTGTTTGTCTGTATGTGGTGAGAAACGGGGCATTTGGTGATGCCCCGTTTTGGGGTCAGTGCTTCGGGCCGTCTGTTGTGATCATCCAGTTGGACAGGGTCTTGTCCATGTTCTTCATACGGTGGCGGAGGAGTTCACGGGTCATACGGGCCAGTGTTTGAGCATGCTCTGGCTTTTGAGCGAGATTTTCCATTTCACCTTGGTCTTGTGCGTCAAACAGCATGGGGGGCAGATCAGCTGCAAATTCCACAAGTGTGAAACGCTCATCGCGTAAGATGCTTAGACAGGAGTTGTCTAGTTTCGTTCCAAGCTGTTGCTGCCAGAGTGTTGGCTGCAGTGGATCTGCGAAGTCCAGCTCAGACATGGAGACAGTGCGCCAGTCCTCAGGTGTTTCGCCTTTAAGGAACGGGAGGAGGGACTTGCCGTCCACAGAGCTTGGGACTTCCTGCCCGACCCATTCCAGAATGGTTGGCATAATATCGATGGACTCTGTGACCTGTGAGACCTGCGTTCCGCACTCTCCCTCTGGCATGCGGATGATGAGAGGGGTGTGGTAGGCCGCATCATAAACGGTCATTTTCCCCCAACTGTGACAGTCGCCGAGCATCTCGCCATGGTCAGCTGTGATCACCACCATGGTATCATCGTACTGTCCTGTGTCTTTCAGAAACTGCACAACACGGCCTACATGGTGATCGACTTCTGTAGCCAGCCCCAAATAGATAGCGCGCAGGGTGCGGATGTTTTCGTCGGTTGGTTCCAGATCCGGGAAGCCTTCAACAAAGCTGGCTGCGCTGTTGTTCTGCATCACTGGAGCGAAAAACGGATGTTGGGCTTGCTCGTCTTCCATGCTTTGCAGTCGCTCTGGGAGCGGCAGGCTTTGCGGGTCGTACATGTCGTTATATGGGGCAGGGGCGACGAGCGGAGGGTGAGGACGAATGTAAGTGAGGTGGGCGAACCAGTTTTGCTGGCTGTAGGCTGGCATGGTCTTCAGGAAGGCGTCTGTCAAAAATGCCGTGTCGCTGTCTTCAGCTGCATAAAGCGCGGGATCGTTGAGGCGTGGGGCTTTGCCTTCCGGTGAGACGGGCTTGTAAACGTCCCAGTACTTCTCAAATTTATATCCCTGGTTCATGAGATGAGACTGCCATGGATAGGACATATCCATGCGCATCTCCGTTATCTCATGGAAGCCATTCATTGGGTATTCGTAGGTTCTGACTGCCGGATCATTCGGGTGGAATGCACGGGGATCCTGTGAGGTGTCCGTGTATCCAAACAGCATGGGCAGATAGCCCGCTTTGCGCATTTGCGTTGCGATGTTGGGCGTGTCGTGCCGCAGCGGTGTGCCGTTGCGCACGGAGCGATGGTTCATGGCGTATTGCCCTGTCAGCAGTGACGCTCTGGACGGGCCGCAGGGATTGGTGACGGAGAAGTGGCGTGTAAAGGTGACGCTGTCTTCCATGAACGCGCGCAGGTTTGGCAGGTTTACGTGTTTGCCAAGTTCACCGAACACACAATCCGCGCGCAGCTGGTCGATGATGATAAAAAGCACATTGCGTTTGTTTTGCATGTTCCTGATCCCCCAAAGCCACAGGTGTGGCGCAGTCCGACAGACCGCTACTCCGGCAATATGAAAGAGAGATGTAACTGTGGTCGTTTGCCAGCAAATAATCCACAGCTACACACAAATTCCAACATAAATCGACATATGTGTTGGAATTTGACTGTAATTGTGGAGTAAGGCAGTCACAGAACGTGATAATCCGCGCAAACGTGAGGGGCAGATGTCTCATAGCCACCGCGAACTGGAACTGCTGGAAGTTTTGAAACGACTTGGCGGATCGGCACGCAATGCTGATCTGGCTAAGGCATTGGATGTTTCTGAAGAAACTGTGCGCCGGACGGTGAAGTCTTTGTCGATTACTTCAGGCCTTGAGCGAGTGCGCGGCGGGGCCTATCTGGCGAGCTCGCAAAACGATCCAAGCTTCTTTCGCCGTATTTCACAGCGGACCAATGAGAAACGGCTGATCGCCGCTGTTGTGTGTGATGTGGTTGAAGATGGCATGACCGTTTATCTGGATGTCGGCTCAACCACGGCATATGTGGCGGAAGATCTGAGATTGCGTAGGAACCTGACGGTGGTCACAAACTCCATTGGTGTTGCGCAGACACTGGTGAATGTGAATGGCAACCGCGTGCATTTGCTTGGTGGTGAAATGCAGGTCAATGACCGGGGAACCTTTGGTCACGACACCTATTGTCAGGTACAGCGGTTCGCGCTTGATATGGCCATCTTCAGCCTTGATGCGGTCTCTGCCAGCAAGGGGTTTCTCTATCAAAGTAGTGTTGAATCCCAACTGAGTGCTGCCATTGCAGAAAAAGCGGATCGGGTGCTGGTTGCGTTTGATCATGGCAAGCTGAGTGAGACAGCGCCGTATGTAGGACCGGACCCACGACAGGTGGATTATGTGGTGACCGACAGCCCACTTGAAGAACCGTTTGTGACTGCCTTTGCAGATTGGAGCATTCAAAGCTTCATAGCCTCCCGAAAAAGCTGAGTTGAAACAAGACTACCCGCCTGTGATCTGCTTAAAGCTGCACAGGCAACCAGATGCAGAAATCGAAAACCTTCGAAATTACAGCATTTTAAAAGATAGATAAAACAAGATGGAAGCCGGTTTTCTGGTGTTGCGAGGTCAGTCGCAGATTGGATGATGGAGCTTTACAAAAGCTGCCGGGCGGGCTTCCACACTACGAATGGTTTTGATTGATGAGCCTATCCATCATAATGATAATCCTTGCAGCAGCACTGCTGCATGCGATCTGGAATGCGATTGTTAAAACAGCAGGTGACCGCACACTCACCCTCGGACTTGTGGCGTTTGGTCATGTGATCCCGGCGGGGGTCATGATCATGATCCTGCCTTTGCCCGCACCTGAGAGTTTTGGCTACGTGGCGCTCTCCACCTGCATTCACTTTGTCTACTACTACACGCTGGGGCAGGCGTACCGTCATGGGGACCTGAGCGTGGTCTATCCCATCGCACGCGGTATTGTCCCGGCTCTGGTTTCCTTGTGGGCCATGCTGTTTGTGGGCGAAGTGCTGCCGTTTTGGGCGTGGTTTGGCATTGGCTTGATCGGGTTTGGTATTCAGATGTCCAGCTGGTCTGCCTTGCGGCAAGGTGTTGGCGGCGCGGCGCTTGGGTTTGCGGTTGCCACGGGTGTTTGTATCTCCGCTTACTCGCTGGTTGACGGTGTTGGTGTCCGGCTTTCTGGCAACACGCTGAGTTACTGGGCGTGGGGTGCGTTTTTGCAGGTCTTTATTGCGGCTTTCATTGGTGTGCGACGGTGGTCTGTTTTACCAGGTCTTTCCAAGAGAACATGGGCACTGGGCCTGACCGGCGGTCTGGTTTCCATGATTGCTTATGGTTTGGTGCTTTACGCCAAAAACTTTGCACCGCTGGGCGCTGTCTCAGCCTTGCGCGAAACCTCCGTCATCTTTGCCGCCTTAATCGGTTTTATTGTCCTGGGTGAGGGCAACTGGGCGCGCCGCATGCTGGCCGCCATATTCATGGTCGCTGGTGTAAGCTTCATTGGTATGAACGTCTGATTGCAGAGTTTATCCAAACAGCGCCGTGTTCTTGACGTTCCGCGTTATCGTTCTTGTTCTGAATATGCTAGTTCATTTCAGAGCTAAGAAAAAACATCTAAGGGATTGCTTGTAGGAGGATATGAGCGATCCCGCGTGGTATTGGCCTGACAAGGCTGGTGCCTGCTGATGGATGATGTTGCGGGAACGTTTGCGAGGATAACCCATGATCGATAAGCTGGAGATGTTTATTGCGTTGGCGCGTGAGAAGCATTTTGGGAAGGCGGCGGACGAGTGTGGTGTGACGCAACCGACGCTTTCGGCCAACATCAAGCATCTTGAAGAACAGCTTGGCGCTCTGCTGGTTCTGCGTGGCTCGCGTTTTCAGGGACTGACCCCTGAAGGGGAGCGGGTGCTGGAATGGGCCCGCAAGCTTGTGGCTGATACGCGGACCATGAAGCAGGAGCTGAAGGCGGTCAGTGATGGTCAATCGGGTACGTTGCGGATTGCCTCCATCCCCACAGCTCTGACGTATGTTCCAGAACTCACCACATGCTTTAGCGAGGAAAACCCGGGCGTTGATTTTGCGGTGTTCTCGCGTCCGTCCTCTGAGATACTGGCGCAGCTGGAAAATCTGGAAATTGATGTGGGGCTGACCTATCTGGACAACGAGCCTTTGGGGCGGGTTTTGCAAATACCTCTTTATCGGGAGCGCTATTGCTTTGTTGTGGCTGAAGGTGGACCGCTTTCTGGCCGCGAGCATGCGACACTGGAAGATGTGAGCAGGGTTCCGCTGTGCTTGCTGACCAGCGACATGCAATGCCGGCGTATCATCAACAATATCCTGCATGATGTTGATGTGGTGGCAAAGCCTGTACTGCAGTCAGATTCCATCATGTGCCTGCTGGCGCATGTGCGTACCGGGCGGTGGGGGACGATTATCCCGCAGGCCGTGGCGCAGACAATTGCCTCCGATCATCTGGAGATCATCCCGATCTCTGATCCTTATGCCAGTATTATGGTTGGATTGATTGCGACGCAGCGGGAACCTCGTGCGCCGCTTTTGGACATTTTTTTGAAGAGAATTACTAGAATTTCGCAGGGCAAAGAGCTCTCTACGTGAATTCCTTGATAGGGATGTGCAATCGCCCAACGGATATATCATATTGATTGCCTGCGACATATTGTGCCAATTCGATGCATTGACGTGCGAGGAGGGAGGATTTTATGGCCTTGCAGACGCAATCGCAGGATATAGAAAAAGAAACGGCCGCGATTATTGATGTCCACGAACATCAGGAAGGGCCGCTCCTGCCAATCCTGCACGATGTGCAGGGGAAGTTTGGTTACGTTCCCGAGGATGCGCTTTTAAAGATCGCAGATCGGTTGAACCTGAGCCGTGCTGAAGTGCATGGCACTATGAGTTTTTACCCCGACTTTCGTACAGAACCTGCCGGACGCCACGTGTTGAAGGTTTGTCGTGCAGAAGCCTGCCAGTCGATGGGTGGTGAAAAGCTTGCGGACGACATTCAAAGAGATCTTGGGATCAAGTGGCATGAAACTACCCCTGACGGGAAGGTGACGCTGGAGCCGGTCTATTGCCTTGGCCTGTGCTCGTGTGCACCAGCTGCCATGATGGATGGCAACCTGCATGGTCGCCTTGATGAAGATGCTGTACTGAAGCTTGTTGAGGAGGTGAAGTGATGGGTGCTGTCCTTTATGTTTCTTGCGATGCTGCTGCTTTGGCGGTTGGCGCTGACCGCGTAGCTGAGACACTTGTTGACGAATTGCGCGCTCGTGATGTTGAGGCGACAATTGTCCGCAACGGATCTCGCGGGATGCACTGGCTGGAGCCGCTGGTTGAGATTGAAACCGAGCAGGGCCGGATAGCCTATGGTCCGGTGAAGCCATCTGATGTGGCAGGACTGCTGGATGCGGGCCTGCTGGATGGTGGTGACCATCCTTTGTGTCATGGCTTGACTGAAGAGATACCTTATCTAAAGCGACAGACGCGTTTGACGTTCTCCCGCTGTGGCATCACTGACCCGCTTTCCCTTGAACATTACGAGATGCATCACGGTTTTCTTGGCCTGAAGCGTGTGCTTGAAATGACGCCCGCGGAAATTGTGCAGGATGTGACCGACAGTGGTCTACGTGGCCGCGGTGGCGCTGGTTTTCCGACGGGTATCAAATGGAACACTGTGCTGAAGGCGCAAGGTGCGCAGAAGTATATCGTTTGTAATGCCGATGAAGGGGACAGTGGTACGTTCTCTGACCGGATGATTATGGAGGGCGACCCCTTCGTTCTCATCGAAGGCATGACCATTGCGGGTATCGCGGTGGGCGCGACCAAGGGGTACATCTACAGCCGCTCTGAATACCCGCATGCGGTTGCGATTATGCAAGACGCGATCAAGATTGCACGCAAAGCCGGTATTCTTGGAACTTCCGTGATGGGTTCTGATCACGCATTCGATATGGAAGTGCGAGAAGGGGCTGGGGCTTATGTATGTGGTGAGGAAACCTCACTGCTCAACAGCCTTGAAGGCAAACGCGGTATTGTGCGGGCCAAACCTCCGCTTCCTGCGATTGAGGGCCTGTTTGGCTGCCCGACTGTGGTCAACAATGTGATGTCGCTGGCGTCTGTGCCGATCATCATGGATCGCGGTGCGCGGTTTTACCGAGATTATGGTGTTGGCTACTCCCACGGGACTATTCCGATCCAGCTGACTGGCAATATCAAGAACAGCGGGTTGTTTGAGACGGCGTTCGGTCTGACACTCAACGAGCTGATTTACGATATCGGCGGCGGCACCTTGAGTGGTCGTCCGGTGAAGGCTGTTCAGGTTGGTGGACCGCTGGGTGCATATTTCCCGCCATCTTTGTTTGACACGATCTTTGATTATGAGGCGTTTATTGAGCGTAATGGCATGATTGGTCATGCGGGGATCGTGGTGTTTGACGATACGGTCGATATGCTCAAGCAGGCACGCTTTGCCATGGAGTTCTGCGCCATTGAGAGCTGTGGCAAGTGTACGCCGTGCCGTATTGGGTCTGTGCGCGGTGTGGAAGTGCTGGACCGGATTGCCGAAGGGGATCAGCCAGAGCAGCAAGTGGAGTTGCTCACTGACCTTTGCGATACGATGAAAATGGGCTCGCTGTGTGCTCTTGGCGGGTTTGCACCTTATCCTGTGATGAGTTCTCTGACGCATTTTCCGCAGGATTTTCATGTAAAGCCATTAACAGACGCGGCGGAGTGAACCCATGACCCTGATTAAAGAAACAGACTTTGGTACTCCTCAATCGACCGCTGAAAAAACTGTCACTATCACCGTTGATGGTTTTGATGTGAGCGTACCAGAGGGCACCTCTGTGATGCGGGCTTCCATGGAAGCTGGTATTCAGGTTCCCAAATTGTGCGCGACGGATATGGTTGATGCCTTTGGCTCCTGCCGTCTGTGTTTGGTGGAAATTGAAGGACGCCGCGGAACGCCTGCCTCCTGTACCACGCTGGTGGAAGAGGGGATGCAGGTTCGCACCCAGACAGATCGTCTTAAAGGCCTTCGTCGTGGTGTGATGGAGCTTTACATCTCTGATCACCCGCTGGACTGTTTAACCTGCGCTGCCAATGGTGACTGTGAGCTGCAGGACATGGCCGGAGCGGTTGGTCTGCGCGATGTGCGTTATGGCGCTGATGCGCAGAACCACTTTAAAATGCGTGATGGCGGCGGTGAGGTGAATGCCTGCTGGAAGCCAAAGGATGAGAGCAATCCATACTTCACCTATGATCCAGCCAAATGCATTGTCTGCTCGCGCTGTGTGCGGGCCTGTGAGGAAGTGCAAGGTACTTTTGCGCTGACCATTACCGGGCGCGGCTTTGACTCTCGCGTGACTGCCGGGATGTCTGAGAGTTTCCTCGATTCTGAGTGTGTGTCCTGCGGAGCCTGTGTTCAGGCATGTCCGACAGGGACGCTTCAGGAAAAATCTGTGATTGATATCGGACAGCCGGAACGTTCTGTTGTTACGACCTGCGCTTATTGCGGTGTTGGTTGTTCCTTCAAGGCTGAGATGCGCGGTGATGAGCTGGTGCGTATGGTGCCGTATAAAGACGGCAAAGCGAACCGTGGTCATTCCTGCGTGAAAGGCCGCTTTGCATACGGATATGCTGCGCATCAGGATCGTATCCTCAACCCGATGGTTCGTGAGAGCGTTGATCTGCCATGGCGTGAAGTGTCCTGGGATGAAGCCCTGAGCTTTGCGGCGAACAAGATGAAGGGCATTCAGCAGCAGTACGGCAAAGAGTCTGTTGGTGTGATCACGTCCTCTCGCTGTACCAATGAAGAGACTTTCCTCGTTCAGAAGCTGACACGAGCCGTGTTTGAGAACAACAACACGGATACCTGCGCACGCGTATGTCATTCACCAACCGGTTATGGCCTTGGTCAGACGTTTGGCACCTCTGCGGGGACGCAGGACTTTGACAGTGTTGAGCATTCTGATGTGGTGCTGGTCATCGGGGCGAACCCGACAGACGGGCATCCGGTGTTTGGTTCTCGTCTGAAGAAGCGGTTGCGTCAGGGTGCGAAGCTGATCGTGATTGATCCGCGCCGGACTGATCTGGTGAAGTCTCCGCATATCAAGGCCTCGCATCATCTGGCGCTGCGTCCGGGAACGAACGTTGCCATTGTGACTGCGATGGCGCATGTGATCGTGACTGAGGGCTTGTTCGATGAGGCTTTCATTCGTGAACGCTGTGATATGGATGAGTTTCAGGATTACGTTGAGTTCGTCTCTGATCCGGCCAACAGCCCAGAAGCTGCTGAGTTGCTGACAGGTGTTCCTGCTGAGGAAGTGCGCGGGGCGGCACGGCTTTATGCGCGTGGTGGTAATGGTGCGATCTACTATGGACTTGGCGTGACGGAACACAGTCAGGGGTCCACGACTGTTATCGGCATCGCCAACCTTGCCATGCTGACTGGTAACATCGGCAAGAAAGGCGTTGGTGTTAACCCACTGCGTGGTCAGAACAATGTGCAGGGCTCCTGTGATATGGGGTCATTCCCGCATGAGCTGCCGGGCTATCGCCATGTGAAGAACGCTGATGCGCGTGATATTTATGAGCAGATCTGGGGTGTGACCATCTCCGACGAGCCGGGTTTGCGTATTCCGAACATGCTGGATGCAGCTGTTGAGGGAACGTTCAAAGGCATCTACGTGCAAGGTGAGGACATCTTGCAGTCTGATCCTGATACGAAGCACGTTGCTGCTGGTCTTGCTGCCATGGAATGTGTGATCGTTCATGACCTGTTTTTGAATGAGACCGCGAACTATGCACATGTGTTTTTGCCTGGTTCTACCTTCCTTGAAAAGGATGGCACCTTCACCAATGCTGAGCGGCGTATCAACCGCGTGCGCAAAGTGATGGCGCCGCGCAATGGCTATGCGGATTGGGAAGTGACCCAGTTGCTTGCAAATGCCATGGGTGCGAACTGGACCTATACGCATCCTTCTCAGATTATGGAGGAGATTGCGGCAACCACTCCAAGCTTTGCCAATGTGACCTACGACCTTCTGGAAGAGCAGGGTTCTGTTCAGTGGCCATGTAATGAGGAAATGCCGGAAGGCACGCCAACCATGCATTTGGACGGGTTCGTTCGTGGTAAGGGCCGTTTCATTCGTACCGATTATGTTGCGACGGATGAGAAGACCGGACCACGCTTCCCGCTGCTTTTGACCACTGGCCGTATTCTGAGCCAATACAATGTTGGTGCCCAGACACGGCGTACAGACAATGTGGTTTGGCATGAGGAAGATGTGCTGGAGATCCATCCGCACGATGCAGAAGTGCGCGGCATTAAAGATGGTGACTGGCTCAAGCTTATGAGCCGTTCTGGCGAAACCAGCTTGCGGGCAAATGTGACGGATCGTGTTTCAACGGGTGTTGTTTACACCACGTTCCACCACCCAGCGACACAGGCAAACGTGGTGACGACCGACTATTCTGATTGGGCGACGAACTGCCCGGAATACAAGGTGACTGCGGTTCAGGTTTCTCTTTCCAACGGTCAGACAGACTGGCAGGAAGAGTATCAGGAACATGCTGCTCGGTCGCGCCGGATTGAAGCTGCGGAATAAGTGCATTGACGCTGGGCGGCATGAGCTTTTCTGACTTGAGAGAGGCTTGTGCTGTCTGGTTCACTGGAACTGAGAATTCAAAAGGGAGGAGAGCTCGGGTATGGCACCAGAAAAGCTCACCTACATGGCAAACCAGATTGCCGGTTTCTTCAAGCATAAGCCGCATGAAGAGGCGGTTGCAGGTATTGCCGATCACATCAACGATTTTTGGGAGCCGCGCATGCGGCTGCAACTGTTTGACATTGTGAAGGATGGCGGAGAGGGGCTTAATCCGCTGGTTTTGGAAGCAGAACCATCCATTCGCAGGCCTGCGAAGTAACGCATTTCTTGTTTCTTGAATGAGCGCTGTACGCTGCCGGGTATCCGCCAGCATGCAGCGCTCTTCTTGTTTTAGTGCCTATTTCATCTTTTCCATGAAGGCGAGCACAGCTTCCAGATGTTCCGGCTCATTGTGGCTAATGCCCTGAAAGCACGCGGACAGGTCGAGGAAGTCTTTTAGCTCAGTACGCTGGGCCATCTTCAGCAAGCGTTTGGTGAGGCGCGTGGCCTTTGGGGGCTGAGAAGCGAACTGCTGAGCCATCTTGCTGGCTTCTGCCATAAGCTCGTCTGGCTCGTACACATCCAACACAAGGCCGTATTCCTTGGCTTGCTGGGCGTTGATAACACATCCCGACAGGGTAAGCTCTGCTGCGCGCTGGTAGCCGATCAAGCGCTGCATGAACCATGCGCCGCCATCGCCGGGGATGATGCCAAGGTTCAGGAAGGTCTCACCAAACTTGGCTTTGGTGGAGGCCAGGCGGATGTCGCACATGTTGGCAAGGTCAAAGCCCGCTCCGATGGCAGGACCATTGACGGCTGCAATGATCGGCACTTCCACATTTTGCAGGGCGAGAGGAATGCGCTGGATGCCGCGTCTGTAGTGGTTCTCCACCTCAGCCACATTGCCAGCAAAGTCGCCGCCACGTTCTGCCATGTCTTTGATGTTTCCACCTGAGGAGAAGGCTGAGCCTGCGCCTGTCAGAAGTAGAACTGAGACATCAGGGCAGATGTTGACCCATTCCGCCGTTGTCACAATGTCGTCAATCAGCGCAGAGCCAGTGAGGGCGTTGCGCAGGTCATGACGGTTCATGGTGAGTGTGGCAACGCGGTTTTCAAGCGTAAGCGTTGCATCCGTGAGCTTTGGCAGATCTGTCATGGCGTGTTTCCCCTCCAGAAAGTTGCTTTGTTGCAACCGATACTAGAGGGAAAACTGATGGGAATAGAGCTAGCTATTGGTTGAGCAGCTCAGGTTCCTGATGCTTGAGCTGGGAGTAGTCTTCCAGCAAATCTTTGCGGAATGTGTAGTCTTTGCGCACTTGATCAATTACAGCCGTATCCAGCTCAAAGCTCTCAAAATGCTCGTTGGTTTGAGGGAAGATTGTGCGCGGTGTGTTCTCATCTGTCCAGGGAGGACAGAACGTGGAATTACCGAAGTTCTCGCCAGCGCGATTGAGGCTGAGGAAGAAGATCTGGCTTTCCAGAGCGCGGGTGACCACGAAGTCGTGCCAGCTGAAGAAGCTTTCATCCCGGGCATACGCGCCGCTGTGCAGGATCAGGTCAACGCCGTGTTGCAGGGCCAGTGTGCGGCTGAGTTCAGGGATGCGGATATCGTAGCAGATGATTGGTGCAACCTTTATGCCCTTTACGGGAAATGAGAAAAGGTGGTCGCCTTTTTCGAAGTATTCCTTCTCCATGGACGCGCCATACTGACAAATGTGGAGCTTATCGTAGCAGCCAATGACAGCTCCGTCCGGCCCGACAGCGACCTGAGAGATCTTATAGTGATCCTCTGCTTTGCGTGGCATGCCGAAGACGATTGTGGTGTTGTGCTGTTTTGCCAAAGCGCCAAATGCTTTGACGGAGGGGCCGTTCAGGTCTTCTGCCAGCACGCTGAGTTCAGCAAAGGCAGCTCTGGAGTAATCAACGGTCGAAAGCTCAGGTAGAACAACCAGATCATGTGGCTTTGCAGTGAGTTGCTGATGCAACTTGGCGGTCACGGATCGCACGTGTGCGTCTCGCTGGTCTGCTGTGGTCATCGCAGGAATGTTGATCTGACCGGCAAGGAGACTGAGCTTTGTCATAGGGTATTCCGAGTTCTTATTGGTTTATTGGTCTGGCCAGTATTCGCCGAGTTCATTGCGGCAGCGTTCCAGCCTTGTGATGTTGTCGATGACGACCTGCCCGCTATCTGCCACCAATAAGCCAAGGATCATTTCCAGAAGGGCCGCAGTGGCGACGTAACTTTCAAAGAAATGCGGGCTTTGAACAGGTGTGAGCAGGAGGTCGGTTGAATAAGTGGCAAGAGGAGATGTTCTGGTATCGGTGATGCCGACGACCGTTGCACCCACTTCATAGGCCCGTTT
This sequence comes from Pseudovibrio sp. Ad37, assembly GCF_001623075.1. Lineage (GTDB taxonomy): Bacteria > Pseudomonadota > Alphaproteobacteria > Rhizobiales > Stappiaceae > Pseudovibrio. The sequence goes on along the minus strand of NZ_LMCF01000168.1, from coordinate 84,033 downwards.
TGCAACGAGTACAGTGTCTGCAGCGCATGGGTTCAGGGAGATTGCGACGACAACGTCATCGGCGTTGATGTACTCAACCTGATCTGCGATTTCGCCATTCTTGCGATTGATGAGCCGCCAATTGCGAAAACACATGGAGGCAACATAGTGTAGGTAATTTGCGAGTGAGTGAGATGCATGCATACCAACAACAACCACGTTCCGGGCGGTGGCCAGAGACGAGACGATTTGTTGGAGATGATCCCGGTCGACAGTGTCGAACAAATGCTTCAGATTGCCAAGAGCTGCGCTTTTGAAACTTTGCAAAGAGGCTTCAATATCCGAGGTTCCATGTGTGGCCTGTAGCTCTCCGGCTCGGGATGGGTAGTTGGAGGAGAAATCCTCGAACCCGCCGCGATAGACATCACGCAGGGCATTGTAGGTTCCAAACTCAAGAGATTTTGCAAGTCTGTTCATGGTGGGAGGAGGGACGTCTGCACGGGCTGCAACCTGACGCATGGACAAGGTGGCAACATCACTTGGATATTCCAAGACATAAGCCGCGCTCTTTTTGAGCTGCTTGCTTAGATTTGGATAGGCTTTCGTGAGTTGATCAACCGTCTCCTGGTAGCTTTTCGTCATAGTTTCCCCTCCCAAACGAATCATTGTTTTAAATTTTTTGGTGCAAATGGATCAAATGTATCAGCCACTCAAAATTCTCGATTTTTGCGTGTAGCGTTTCTGCATCTTCGATGTTCCTCTCGATTTTCGACCGATATTATATTGATATATCAGTGTCTTTTTTTGATGCAGAAAATTGCTGCTGCCATTTGGTTTGCCTAAAACCCTGTAATTTGAAGAGCTTTCCGCCCAAAATTTCTTCAAATTCAGTAGATATGACTAGTTCATAAGGTGACAAATGGTCAATAGTGAAAAAAATATGGATCATTTGAATTATATCTAGTATGTTTCCCGAGTTAGTAAAAGTATGCATGTGAAACGCACTGCGCTTTATTGCCAGTTCTTCGCATCTATTCGGCACAAGGGGATAAGCACTTACAGGGACATCACTCATCAAGAGCAATGAAAGATGTTTCTGATCGCGGCCCCTGAGCTGTAGCAATCTAAAAATCTTGAGTGACACGATTTGACGCAAGTCACATGTGTTGCGAGAGGCATAATCGGCCATCCGGGAGCCAATGATAAGCAATAGATGCGTATCTGGATGGTTATTAGGGAGACAAGAATGAACAAACCTAGCCTTAAAACTGTATCAAAGGGTTTCCGTCGCGTATTGAGCGTAGGTGCAGCAAGTGCAATTGCTTTGACACTGGCGTCCTCCGTATACGCTGCTGATCTGCGTCTGAAAATCGCTGGTACGGTACCTGTCGATCACGAAGGCACCAAAATGCTGAAGCAGATCGAAAAGGAAATTGAGGCTGCTGATGTTGGCCTGAAAGTTTCTGTCTTCCCTGCAAGCCAGCTCGGTTCCGGTGAGTCTCTGGTTGAAGACACCATCCGCGGTAACGTGGACTTTGTGATGGCGTTCATCTACTCCCACAAAGATCCAGTGCTCGACATCATGTCCATGCCATACCTGTTCACCAGCTGGGATGATCTGGAAAACGTGATGTTGAACCCAGATTCTGAGTACAACAAGATCATCAACGAGCGTCTTGAGAACCTCGGTCTGAAGCTGTTCAACCACAACCCTGAAGGTTTTGTTGGTGTTGTTGCGAATAAAAAGCCTGAAGACTATGCAGGCTTTGGCGACAAAGGCATGAACATCCGTGTCTGGTCTTCTGCTGTTGTTAAAGACATGGCAGAAACTCTGGGCTACAACACCACCACGATGGCTTGGGGTGATATGTTCCCTGCAATGCAGTCCGGTATTGTTGACGGCACCTTGTGCTGCACCAAGCAGGCTGCTTACACCATCTTCGCAAAGTCCAATGTTGGTAAGTACTTCGTAGAGTACAACGCGATCTCTGAAATCAACTCTTTCTATGGTTCTCTGAAAACCTGGAACAAGATGAATGATGAGCAGAAAGCTGTTGTGAAAGCTGCGTTTGATAAAGCTTCCAAGCAGTACTTCCAGTTCAACAAAGAGAACGATGCGAACTTCAAGCAGAAACTCGTAGAGTCCGGTTACGAAGTCCTGAGCTTCACCCCTGAGCAGGAAAAAGTTCTTGCTGAGCGTGTACGTGAAAAAGTTTGGCCTGCAATGGCTGAAGTTGTTGGTCAGGACACCATTGACCGTCTGAAGAAAGACTTCCAATAAGCCCTTCTCTTCAAGGCCGGCGCATACCCTGCGCCGGCCTTTTCTATGACTTATTTGGTTTCAAGAAACGAAGGGCAAATATCAGATGAGTATTCTGACGAGCGAACTTCCAAGGCCAGTGGCTAAACCGCTGAACGGCGTCATTAAACTGATGAACTTCATGATTACAGCCGGCGGTGTAATCATGGCGCTCACATTTTTTATGGTTGTGATTGTCCGTTATGGTTTTGGTGGCAACCTTTTTGCCTATGAAGAATGGCTGATGACTGTCAGCTTCTGGATGTTCTTCATGGCTGCTGCTGTCGCCTCAGCACGCAAAGAGCATGTCAACGCAGACGTGCTTGGCTTTCTGATCAAAAACCCGCGCGTCATATGGTGGCGTGAGGTGACTGTAGAAATCATTGAAATTGGCGTTTTGAGTGCGGTCACGTATTGGGGCTGGCTCATGCTTGAGGAAGAACTTGCCTCCTACCCAATGTGGCAGACGACCGTTGCGCTGAAGATTCCATTCTTTGCGCCTCGATTAGCTATTTTCCTGGGCTTCCTGTTCATGACCATGTTCGCCGTGCTGCATTTTTATCTGCTGCTGCGAAACGGTCCCAAATGGCCGGAACGGGAACCCCGCGAAATTGCGGAAAACGTACACCCTGAAGAAGAACCAATAAAAGCTCAAGGGGCAGCGCAATGATTATTGTTGGGTCAATTGCCATTCTATGCGGCCTTTTGCTGCTTGGTGTAAGCGTACACCTAGCATTTGGCGCAATTCTTATTTTCCTTGCCTATATGGGCGGCCATGATGTTGCCGGTTATCTACCAACCGGCCATTGGAAAATGAACAATGTGGTTCTGCTGGCTATTCCGTTGTTCATCATTGCTGGTGGCATTATGGAAAAGGGACGTATTGCTGCGCCTCTTGTCAGCATGGCAGAGCTGTTTGTCGGGCACATCAAAGGTGGTTTGTCTGCTGCGACAGTGCTTGCGTCCGGTGTATTCGGTTCAATTTCCGGAAGTGCAAACGCGACACTGACTTGCATTGGTGGCATCATGATGCCGCATCTGCGCAAAGCTAACTATCCTGAAGGACAGTCTGCTGCGCTGATCGTCAGCGCTGCACCCCTTGGATTGTTGATCCCACCAAGTGCTTCACACATCTTGTATGCCTGGGTCGCACAGCAGTCCGTGTTACGCGCATTCCTCTCCACCGTCATTCCTGGTTTGATCCTCATTACGCTTTTGATCATTGTAAACCAGGTGATGCTGCGCAAGCATAAAGACATCAATCTGGAAAAGCGTCCAGATGACTTCAATTACGAATTTAAGCGTCGAGGCCTGAAGGCGTTTCCTGCATTGATGATGCCCGTTATCATCCTCGGTGGGATCTATGGTGGCATCATGACACCAACAGAAGCTGCAGGTGTTGCTGTTGTTTATGCGATCCCTGTTGCGATCTACGTTTACCGTGGTCTGACCTGGAAAACGTTCCGTGAAACCATTTTGAACTCAGGCATCACCATTGGTGTTGTTATGGCGATGATCTTCATGGTGTTGATCGTCAGTCGCTTCCTGATCTTTGAAGACATCCCAGCGATTGCAGAGGAGTTTGTTTACTCCGTCTCTGAAGATCCAATCATGATCTTGCTGATGGTGAATCTGGTGATGATCATCATCGGTATGTTGATGGATGATATCTCTGGTATCCTGCTCTCAACTCCGCTGCTGCTTCCAATCGTGCAGGGCGTTGGTATGGACCCGATCCATTTTGCGGCTGTTTTGGGTGTGAATCTGGGCATGGCGAACATTACGCCGCCGACTGCTCCGCTGCTGTATCTGGGATCCAAGGTGACGGATACCTCAGTTGACAAGATGCTGAAGCCGACGTTGATGTTCATCTTCTTTGCATGGTTGCCAACACTGGTGCTGACCACGTTCATTCCGCAGCTGGCCCTGTACATTCCAAACCTGCTGCTGAACTAAGCGCTTTGCAAATGATGCAGATTTTAAAGAGGCGGATGTTGAGGCATCTGCCTCTTTTTTTGTGAGGGAGACTTTATGAAAATTGAGGGGGGATAGACGTGGACTAATATAGAACCAGTCCTAACAACTGAAATTTAAACTAATCCTTAACTGTCTTAAGTGGCTGCAATAAAAGTTTATTGTCTGTTCAAAAGCGATTTCTACAAGTTCAACTACACGTTTTGAGGGTGTGACTTACTTTGTCTGGAAAGGTACTAGATGAAATATTCTAGTTTAATTTACATAATAATATTTACTTTCCAGTTCAGCCAATAATCCTCGTTTTGTGAGTGAGATGCTGTCTTTGGCCGCTACAGAAGTGTCGCCAAAGTGGAAAAGTCATTGGGGTGTAGGCAATGCATTTTCGAGGTACTTCTGTTGCACTGTTCATGTGCGCGTTGGGGGTGACGTCTGCTCATTCTGCGTCTTTACGTGATACAGTTGAAACCGCCGTTCTCACTAATCCAGACATTGTAGAGTCCGCTGCAAACAGAAGGGTACGTGATCAGGAATTGCGTGCTTCTCAAAGTGCGTTCATGCCGAAGTTGAGTGTGAATGCTTCTTTTGGTGCGGAGCGCTTGCGCAGGGCACAATCCAACACCACTGAGCAATGGCGTGGAGCCAAGCAGGTGAGTGTTGAAGCAGAGCAGCTGTTGTTTGACGGCTTTGGCTCAGTGAATGAGATCTATCGCCAGAGCGCCCGTGTTGATGGTGCTGCTCTGCGTGTTCTGGAACGCTCTGAAGCGATTGCACTTGATGCTGTTGAAGCCTATGTCGATGTTGTGCGTCATCAGAAGATTCTGAACAAATCCAAAGAGAACACTGCACTTCACCAGCGTCTCGCACGTGAAGTAAAAGAACGTTACGATGGCGGTGAAACTGGTGCCGCTGATCTTGCTCAGGTGCAAGAACGCGTTGCCGCCACTCGCATGATTACAGCAAGCGTGCGTAAGTCATTGCTGGATGCAATGGCGAAGTATCGCCGCGTCGTTGGTGTTGCTCCAAGCAATCTGGGTGCTGTTTCTGCTGCAAACTCAGCTGCTGCAAAGAGCTTGTCTTCTGCGCTGGCAATGTCTCGTCAGAGCAATCCACTGATCTTGTCTGCAGAGGCTGATACGGATGCTGCTGGTTTTGCTGTTGAGCAGAGCAACTCCTCCTTTATGCCACGGGTTACTCTGAATGGGTCTGCCAATTTCGGAGATGACCTGAATGGTTATGAAGGTCGTAGCGATGACTACCGCATCATGGTTCGCCTGAAATGGAGCCTTTATAATGGCGGCTATGACAGTGCGATGCGTGGTCGTGCGGTTGAGCAGCATGCAGAAGCACAGGCACGTGTTGATCGTATGCGCCGCGAAACTGATGAAGCTGTTGAGCAGGCATGGGCGTCTGTGCAAACAACACGCGAGCGCATCTCCGCTCTGCGTCAGATAGTTTCTGCCAACCAGCGTGTTGTGAGCGGCTACCGTCAGGAATACAACATTGGTCAGCGCTCATTGCTGGATGTATTGAACGCTGAAAACGCGTTGTTTAACAGCCGCATTGATCTGATCTCTGCAGAATATATTCTGAAGTTCTCTACCTATCAGCTGCAAGGTACCACCGGTAACCTGCTGGCGATGTTCAACATCACTCCACCAGCAGAATCAAGAGCGGACCGCCGCGGGAACACATCGATCTTCCCTCAAGCTGCGGGTTTCCAGATTGAACCACTTAGTTAAGGTGGTGCTGGATGATGATGGCTCTTATAGTCAAGTAGACGTTGTGGCCTAAGAAAAAGCCAGGTCTCATATGAGATCCGGCTTTTTTTTATGTTTGTACAGTAAATACTCTACTGTTTGTTGAGGGATGGTTTACTGCCTCGCGTTTGCTTCGCGGACGACCCAGGCTGTCTGATCGCCATATAACGCAACAGAATATCCTTCATACTCGCGGATCAAAGCACCCAGCTCGCCAACGGCAAGGAGGCGGCTGCTTTGGTCGATGGACTGGCCGATTTTGTAGCGTTTGTTTTCGCTGTTCAAAACATAACGCTCGCCGATCAGGCTCGCTCCGGTGACAGTCAGAGACGGAGATGAGAGGTCCCGCGTCAGGAAGCGGATGAAACCAGGGTTTCGCAAGCTCTCTCTGATGAAGTTGGAGTAGGGGATCAAATCAATGTTGTTGCTTTTTTCTGATCTGATCAGGCAGTCGCGTGTTGCAGCTGGATTGACTGCAGCTTCCAGAATGTAGCGCTGGCGTTCCTCAGGAAACGTTGTGAGAGCGAGGCTTTCGCTGCTGCTCAGGATATCGAGCCACAGTACAGTCACAGGGATCTGTGAGACTGGTACTGAAAGATTTTCAGAGCAGAGAGGTCCCTCAGAGGGCGGCGTTACAAGCAAGGGCAGGAAGTTCTTTTTTAGCTCTTCAGGTATCACGCCTTTGGCCTTAGCGGATTCCATCCAAGCAAGGAACACGACTTCAGCTGCTTCGTTAAGCTCAGGATCGTCCAGAGCGACGTTTTGGAACCGGACATCTGCTTTACTTTGAGAGATTACGCCCTGTTGCTTTTCGCTTTTAGCTTCCAACTTTCCGTTTGTCGTCTGCTGGCCTGCATCTGTTTCTTCTAACACTGTCGGCTGACTGGTTGGTGACGTTGATGCTTGAGCGGATGCAATGCCGATGCTGCTTAGCAAACGTTCAGTTGCTTTTTGAAGCGGCGTTGCAGGTGCTTCAGGGCCCGTTTTGCGTTGTCCTGCCGCATTGCTCTTGGCGAGGCGGCTGGAAGATTTTTGATTTGGTTGGCTAGGTACAAAACCGTCTTGCTGTTTGATTGCCCGCGCCAGTTCCAATACTTTGGTTTGGCGTTCTTCTACCGGTTCATTCGTGAGTGGATCAACAGCAGCAAGCAGAGGCTCAATACCACTATCAAAGTTGGCTTTGAGATCTACGACCTGCCCGTTTTCTTGTACCAACTTGACGAGAGAACGCAGTGGAATAAACGTAGCGTACTGCCTGGAGTATGAGCGTAAGAAGCCAGACCAGCGATCAATATCCTGGCTTGCTATGATACCGCTGACTTCAAGAGTTTCATCATCGAGACGGAAGATGATGGTGTCATCAATCAAAGCACGCTTGGCCAGCTTGCGCACATCCAGAAGATAATCATCTGCAGTTTTGATGTTTGATGTTACGCCGGAGATGCCATTCAACCCGCGTAGGTCCGCGATTAGCTGGTCAGCACTTGTTTTATCGAGAACAGAACCGCTCAGGGTTAACTCTCCGTCATCTGCAAGTGCGAAGCTTACGTTGGATCCACGAGATTGCAGATACCCGGCAATATCTTTTTTCAGTGTTTCGATGACGCGCACGCGCAAGCGGACAGGTACTTCAGTGCGTTCTACTGCCTCTGTGATTGCCCGGCGCTGAACAGGTTCGCTGACATAGCCTGTCAGATAGATCTGATCATCCACGTCCTGACGCAGGCTCAGTCTTTCTGCAAAGGGGAGATCTGCCAGAGCGATACGCACTGCATCAATGCCGCCATTAGGGAGGGCACTTGCTGTGCGAGGAGATATTTTGCCCGAACCAACGAGGTAAAAACCACCAAGAACGACGGCGCTTGCAACTGTTGCAAAAGCTATGCGTTTGCGGTGTTTTGCAATTGGAGCAAATATCGCGTCAACGTGCTTTGCATTCTCGCCAAGGATTGAGTTTGCTGCAGAGTTCTCTGCTGTTTGCTCGTCATCTTCATGGGGAGCATTCAATGCTTTGCTTAGTGTTGCCCATTGAGCGTTTTTGGCGCCAAGTGCAATTTTGATGACACCAATGCTGATGACATCAAGAGGCTCAATCTCGACCCATTCGTCATTGCCACTACTTAGAGAGACACCGTTTTCTGTCCGGACATCTCCTGCCTTTGCAGAGATTTCGATTTTGTTGTCTTGCAGGCGTAGCTGCATATGGCTTGCGGCAACGCTCAGATCTGCCAGTTGCAAATCGTCGTTTCTGTCCGAACCAAGTGTATACTCACCCGGCTCGAGCATGACTTCCGCGCCAGCCTGTTGGCCTACAAGAATTTTGAGGATGAGTTTACCCATTCGCCGTCCCACCTAAACAAGCGCTGGAGTTCGCCAGATTGACTATTTGCCAAAAGCGAACTGGAAAATGCCATGGAATGTCAACGTTCGGGAAGACCGAACCTGTCTCATGGACCTGAATATACAAAGGCTCTCTTCCACACTCGCTTTGGCCACCGGAAGAGAGCCTTTTAAAATGATTTAGGCAATGTTACGTGCGCAGGCTTTGACCATATCGGCGTGCGCCTTCACCATGCTGGTTCGTGTCTGACCCATGGTGGTGTAGGTGTTCACGAGCAGCTGCAGCGTGAACATCTTCTCTGTTTCTGCTAAGTTAGAGTCTTGAGCTTGAATGATCTTGGCATTGATCTTGTCCATCTCTGACTGAAAGCGCACGCTGATGTCGAGCGCGTTCATACCAGCTTTGTTTTCTAATGCTTTCTCAACGGTTGAAGTATACGGGGTATCTATACCTGTGACAAAACTGACCATTTGAAACTCCTGCTTTTACGCGGCTCTAATTCTGGACTGGAAATTTGCGCAGGACGTCCTGTGCTGCTGTGATGCCGTTTATCACTGTTTGAATACGTTGGTAGTCAACCTCAGTTTGAGGCTCATTGGACTTTTCACGTATCCAAGAGGAAAGAGCGTCCAATTTCTTTTCGAGTTTTTGGGCATGTTCTGAACCTTGCTGACTTTTTAAAGTCTCTTCCAGATCGGTGACATACATCTCGTTATTGGGGGTTTCGTCTTGCACGCGTTAGTCCTTTGTTGCAACGCTTACCAGCTTCTTAAAAGTTTGATTCATTATTGAGCAAGTTCCGCTCCAGCATTGTCCTATTCAGCACAGTGATAGAACGATCCTTAATTTTTATGATGCCAGCGCGCTCCCACTCTTTCAGGCGGCGGTTGATATTGCTGCGTGTTCCGCGCGCCATTGCACCCAGGTCACTCTGGGTAACGATTGCGCCAGAGATCACTGACTTGTCCTTTGGGTTATCGCCCGCAGGTGTGCCGATCGACTCAAGCAAGCTTAACAACGAATGTGCCAGGCGAGCTGAGAGGCTTGGCAGTGACAAGCAGCGTGTCGATTCGATGTAGGAGCGATAGTGTTTCGCTACAACTACAGCCAGCGCGCGACAGATCTCGGCACTCTGCTCGTTGATGACATGAAATGCAGAGCGTCTGATTTTGTGAACGACTACGTTTCCTAACGCACAAGCTGTATCTGCATGAACAGATCGCTGAAAGACACCTAATTCGCCGAAGCTTTGGCCTGCTGTGATGATGGCATAAAGGAAGGTAGATCCATCTTCGCGCAAGTGACTTAAGCGAACATGTCCGCTCTCAATGATGTAAAGAAATTCAGCATCATCTTCCTGAAGATAGATGTTTTCGCCATTTGAATAGGTTTGGCGAATTGCTGATTGCTCTAAAGATGCACATAATTCATCATTCAGCTCTTGAAACAATGCTGCGTTTTCTTTCCAGCTGCTTTCACCTGAGGATGAGGTGCCAGTATTATGAGCTCTTGATGCGCCTCTACCCAGGCTTGCATCATATACTGCCTTTTCCATAGAAATGTACCGTGTCCTCTTACTTAAATAAGTGCAGCTATTTTAGAGGATGAAGATATACTGGTCTCCGCAGAGCAAATATACTTCGTCTTTTTTTTATTATACCCTACCAATATTCCACCCCAATCTCACTCGTACACAATTGCGAAGAATTGTGCTTCAGAACACGGACAAAACTATAATTAAGACAGCTAATAAGCGAGTCAAGTCTGGCTGTCATCATCTAACTTATATTTTAATGGATATTGACTGTATCCCTCGGGATTGTGATTTTAAGTGCGAAAAAGTCACGATTTCCCTCCGTAATGTGAACAAGTGTGAGACATTATAAGATTGAAACTGGTGTATACCTGCATGCACTGATTGTAGTTTTTATAGTGAACTCAATTCACCTATTAGATAATCGACCGTTTGCTCGAGTTTTGCAGGGCTAAGTTGTCCTGATTCGTAAAAAACCGCCAGATGTAACGTTCCATCTTTAGATTTCCCTGTATGCAGATTGGTTCCAATTTCAGGTTTGAAGCCAGCTCGACTCAAAAGAGCTTCATTTGCTGAATTTTGGTCACCTGTTGTGGTTCGACCAAGGCTGACAACGATGCTGTTGCCACCTTCGACAGGGGTAAACGTCAGTTCACCTGATTGTGAAAGGAGGTAAGACAGACTTCCATCCATCTGCGGAGAAAAGGGGATCTTCATATTGTTTGCGAACGCTTCCAGGCTTGACTGGATGGCACTTGAAAACTGCATTCAATCCTCTCCTTTGTTCTTCCTTGGTTTCATGTTGCAGCAGCTATTGTAATAGCGATGACGGGTCAGTGAACAGTAGCTGACGCGGCGCTGACCTGGGCGAAGTTATCAACCGGCGTAGCGTCGGTTGCTGTTTGATATTGCTCTTCTTCCAGAATTGTCAGCTGCTCTGACAGCACCAGTAATGTCTCGAGTTGTTGATTGCGGATGTTCTCATTGGTGAGGATGGTGTCAGGAACCTCACGGTGCAATGCAAGCAGGTTGTTAGTGTAGTTCAACGATGCGCTGGCCCCAGCAGGGGCGAGTGGCGCAACAAGGCTTTGTGCGTCAGTAGGTGATGTCACTGCTTTGCCCAGATAATGGAACAGTGAGCTTACCAGCTTCTCTGTGCCGAGCTCTTCTACTACACGTGTGAACTCTGAGAAGCTGCGCCCCGTCAGTTTGGTCGCGACATGCACGCCCTCATAGACGGTTCGCAGGCTCTTCAATTTGCCCAGCTCGGTCAGGACCGCTTCCAGATGAGCAGGTTCATCATGTGTGTCAGCAATTTCCAGACCCTGACTTGCCGCGGTTGTAAACAGATCCACAACATCATCAAAAGAGGTGAGGGGCGAGCTTTCATTGCCGTTTACGTCGTGATGCATTGAATGCGTGCGTGCGATCAAATCATTGAACTTATCGAAGATGATTCCGAAGTTTGCTTCACTGCGCAGCATGTCGCGGTAGTGCTCACGGATGACTGCAGGATCGGTTCCCAAATCCTCGGCTTTGTCGTGGGCAAGTTCCGCGACTGCAAAGCCTGCGCGCACGTCTCGACCAGTCTCACCGCTTTCCATGTACTCGCGGGCATTGAGCAGAGCGCCCAGAAGAGCATCATTTGCTCCTGTGGTCTCAAAATGCTCAATGGCGATCTGCAAGGCGGCATACTGGTGAGTTACGTCACCATCAAACTGCTGCAGAAAAGCGAACACGTCCTGAGGGCTGAGTTGTCCAGAACCTTCACCATTGGTGCTCTGATTGTGCTGATAATCCTGTAGCCGTTGAACTAAACCTTGCAGTTTATCCTGAGAGGGCATGTCAGGCAGCTTGTCGTAATAGTCGGCAATCCGCGTGATTGCTTCTATGTTAGCGCCTTGCCCTTGCCTTATTGAACGGCTTTCCAGTGATCTTTTGTCGAGGCGTGAGGATACAGCCTGGCCAATCTCTTCAGCAGCGTCCTTCAGTTTAGATGGAGTATTGAGCTGCATGACGCGCTCAGCGCGGCGCTGTCCTGTGGCTTCTGCAACCAGTGGAGCGCCAACCGGCGACTCAGCGTTGTGAGTGGCAATCGTTGATCTTAAGACCTCTAAGCTCATTGAAAAGTCCTCCGCTGATACTACGAATAAGAATATGTCATTTTCATACTTCTTTTAGTGAAATTGCTTTGTGTCGGGCGACACAAGTGGGCTCACCCATTTTGCTAATTCTGTCATTGCTAAATTTCGATTTTGAAGGTGTGTCGTTCGAAACAGCGGTGCCCCGGTCTACCCGTTTATAGAGGGCGTATAGTGTTTTGATGGGAATGTTGTATGGCGAAGACCGGATCCAGCAAGGAAGAGTTGCTTCCCCAGTTCACTGTAAGTGGTGATGCAGGTGCGTTGAGTGCCTATTTGGATGATGCATTAAGCCTTTGTAATGCTGAGAAGAGCTGGCCTTCAGAAAATGAATGGCAAGATGTGTCTTATCAGATGGTTGCGAGCTTGCAGGAGCTGGTTGATCTTCCTGCCGTTCAGAAAGATCCGGTCGCGCTGAGTTTGATTAACGGACTGCTTGCTTCGAAGAGCTTTGATGGCTTTTTGCAGGGGTATGACGCGATTGCTGAGCATTTCACGAAGCGATTGAAAGACAACGAAAACAATAGCGGTGCTGAGCGGTCTCAGTTTGCGAAGCCCCAAAAGAATGCGGGTCGTACTCGCCTTGTTTTGTGATGTGAGGAGATGAAAATGATTAATGGTGTTGGCTCCGGCTCATCTACCACTGTGGACCCAGATACTCTTGCTCCTCCAAAAGATGACGACACGGCTAAAGCCACCTCCGGTGGTGCTGGTGATGGTGCTCAGGAAAGGGCGGCGGGGCAAGGCCCTGCGCTGCAGGCTGCAGAAACGCAGACCAGTGTTTGGGATAGTTTCTTATCCAACTTACCGGAAGCAGATCCTGATTTTGAGAATCCGTTATTGTTTATTCCGGGGACGCGGGACTATGCGACGGACCCGAGTAAGTACAACGCTTATGTAGCGAGTGTTTTGGTGGATCCGGCTGATACTGTTGCTGATGAGGATCTGCCAGCGAATTATAGCAGTCCATCACCGCAGCAATTTGTGTCCTGGCATCCGGCTGTTCAGCTGCGTTATTTGCGTGATAACTTTTCAGATGCAGATATTCAGGCAGGCCGGACTGTTATTGGTTCGGGATCCAATCAGGTTGGTGTTATTCGCTCTGATGATAAGCGCAGTGTGACTATTGTAAACGAGCTGACAAAGTCGCGTATATTCCAGCTCTCAAAAACAGAACAGGAGCGGTTGGCAGGCAATCCCGTCTTTTTGAACAAGATTGCGCCGCTGTTAGATTTGTTGCCACAAAATGGAACAGATCTGGCGGCCAGCCGTGCTGAGATCACGATCCAGATCTCTAAAGAGATCAATGATATAAAAAGCAAGACACTGGAAAATAGAGCTGACGATGAAGATGTAAGGAAATTCAAAGCTGATCGAAAGGTCTATGAAGATCAGTTGATAATGCTGAGAGACAATGTTCCTAACGCCGGAATTTATTCTCGTTCGGATTTGGCCACCGAAATGCAGGAAATAGTGAAGCGTTTTGAGCGAGCTCATGCCTACTTTGATGTGAAAACACCAAATCGACATGGTACGCTGAAATTGGCAGATGACTTTGTGACCCCAGACAATAACAAATCGATTAAGCGTGGGTATGCTGTCTTTATCAAGCAGGAGCAGCGTATCCTGGCGCTAAAACAAGCAGAGCAACAGATGTTGTCGGCGGGTGGAATTACAAATTCAGATGGCACAATCTCTCGATTGGATTTGCCGACGCTGGTGGCGCTTATTCAGAATCAGGCTAGCTTAAAACAGCAGGCAATCATTACGATGAGAACTGAGCAGTTAACTCAGTTGAACCAGCTGTCTCAGGCTTATGCGGAGATGCAGCGAATTGTGAATGAGACACTCAAGAAGTTTGAGAAAACGGGCAAAGATGCTGACCAAGAAACTAAGGATCTACAACAAAGCCTTGGCTTATCTAGCAGTTACTCTACAGCGGTAGTCTTAATGTTTGACGATTGGGCTGCGGCTCGTCCTCATCCTGTTGAGAAGGAATTCAGTATTACGCGGCCAAGTCATGATATCTTGAGTAATGGTCCAAGCGGTAGCGGAAGTCTGAATAAGTTCAAACGTACACAATGGGAGCGCTTCTCAACGCAGTTGAGTGATGCGGTGACACTGCTGAATCCTCAGTTGCTGACCAACGATATCAATCAGGACAACCGTGAACAGAACCGTTCGTACGAACAGGCGACTGGTACTGTGCGTCGTAGTTTTGATCTGAACATTCAGATTGCGCGTGGTTTCTCATAAAACTGCTTTTTGTGATGGCGGCCTTGGCATGTAAGTCAAGGATGCATTTTGTTTTGACTGGGTATGGGTTTCGGAATGCGGGTTGCATCAATTATAATTGGCGTGAATGAGGTTTCCAACTGGAAGGTTGAAGACCAGATTCAATTGCCAGAGGGCAAAAAGCTTGCTCCTGTGTTTTTGCCAGAAGTACGGCCCTTAAATGAAGTTTTGCACCGTCCGACGCTGGATGAGCGTCTGCCTTCTCTCTTGTTGCCGGATTTATCTGAAACAGATATTCTTTTGCCGACTGAGCTGAGCGAAATGCGCAAGGAACTTCAGCGTTTGTTCGCTGCGGCAGCTTTACGAGAGCAGGGTGAGCGGCAGCGTGTTCTAAAAGGTGTTGCAGATCTGTTGATGGGTGATGTTTTGCTTGATGAAGACCTGCAGGCCGCACTTGCCATGTTGTTGCAAGGGTAAATTTGATGACAGCGCTTAACAGTCGGCAGCGGGACTTTCTTCTTCTCAGTGTCTACATCATGACGCAAAACTGCAAGTATGCAGAAGCGCTCACTATGGTGCAGGGTATGATGGTGATGGAGGATCATTCTAAAGACGTGCTTCTGGCCCGCACGGTTCTGCTTTTCCTTCTCAACCGTTTTGACGTGGCACTCGAAAGTCTGCGAGAGCTGGATCTGCTGGATCCACTTGAGCAGTTTGGCAAATATACGCGCAGTGATGAGCAGTCCATGCGCCATTACATTCGTGCGCGTTGCCTTTATACGCTCCATGATGCCGATAAGGCTAAGGATGCGATTGATATCTATCTTGGTAATCGCCGGCAAAAACTCTCCCAATAACTCCAGATTGTGATCGAAGGGGAAGGTTTTCTTCTTCCTCTTATGCAGACTGAACTGCCTTTTGTTGGTGGCAGATCGATCTGTTGGTTGTGCTCACATGTTAGTGATGCATAAAAAATCACTGCACAATGCGTATTGCCTATTCTTGTGTTCTGTTTGGCACAGAACACCTTCTGATTGCGCTTTATTATTTTTTTAAATGCTGAATTAGTCAGAGATAAAGAAAGAGCGCCATGTCACTTCTCGATATGCCTAAACAAACACCAGAGCTCTTTGCTGAGACGATTAAAGAGATCGCTGAGCCTCTAATGGAGCACGTTGATTCACTGGGTTTCAAAGATGAAACATTCTACCAGTTGTTGAAGCAGGGTGTCTCCATATCTGAGATGCTGGGTTTGTCAAAGGAAGAGCTCGCAGCCGTCTATGAAATGGCTCGCCGGAACATTTCTGTCGGTCAGGTCGAGAAGGCGAAGTCGCTCTTTATCATGTTGGTGCAGATTGCTCCGATGGAAGAGCAGTACACCTATGGCCTCGCGATGACCTATCAGATTCAGGGTGACGTTCGCATGGCAGTGAAGCTCTATCTGCATTTCATCAGTATGGATGCGACCAACCCGCAGGGGTATTTGCGTCTTGGTGAATGTCTGCTGGCTGCAAAGGAATACCAGGAAGCTGGTGACGCGTTTGAAGCCGCGCTGCGCATGTTTGATGACCCCGTTAAAAATTATGACGACAAGAAGTATGCGCAAACCATGATGAAAAGTGCACGCCAGAAACTGGTCTGACAATAGCTTTGATCCCAATTTTTTGAGCATGGAGAATAGATATGGATCTTCCTAAAGGTCTGGGCCTTGGCCTGAATAGCAACAGTCTGGGTGATATTTTTGATACGACCTCTGAAATGACTGGCAAAGCTGGTGATGTGAAGGGTGTGAATTCGGTTGGTTCAGGCACTCTGGCATCTGTTGGTGGTACGCCATTGATTGCAACGATTGCGTTTGCGCAGCACATTACACGTCTTTCAGGTAGCCTTTCCAAAGTCGGCCCGGATACTCCGCTGACCACTTCCAGCTTTCAGGATATTGAAGTGCTTGTTGCGTCCGTTTTGGACAAAATGCAAGGTACTCAGGAAGCGGTTGAGAAAAATAAGGTGAACCTAACACAGGCAAAGCAAAAGGGTGCTTTGCAGGATAAGGCGATTAAGCAGGAAGAAGCCGTTCGTAAGCAGGAAGAGGCTGAAGAAAAACAGAAGAGCCTTAGTATCTGGCAGAAAATAGCTCTAGCTTTCCAGTGGCTTGCCGCCGTTCTTACTCTTGTGGTAGGATCTATACTCTCTGCGGTTCCTGGTTTGCAGGCTCTTGGCGGGCTAATGATTGCTGCCGGGGTGATACAGGTTATTATGGCTGTTGATGCGACGGTGCAAGCTGCGACCGGCCAAAGTATTGCTGCGCACATCGCAACGGCTGCTGGTGCTTCTGAAGAAACTATTAGTAAATTGGATATTGCCTTTAAGGTGGTTGCTGCTGTTGTTGGTATCGTTATTGGTATTGCAAGTTTCTTCGTACCTGGTGGTCAGGCAAGCGGTATTGCTGCGTTGATACAGTCACTTTCTTCTATTACCTCTGCGATTATCCAGGTTGGTACTAGTGTAGGTTCGGTAGTGGCTGGTGTTGTTTCTTATACCGCAAGTCAGGATATAGCGCAGTCCAAAGAATTGCAGGCAGATGCTGGAGATCTTGATGCGTTTATCCAGTTGCTCAGTCAGATCATTGATCAGCTACTCTCCATTCTGACCAAGGCAGGCGAACAGTTCGCAGATGCATTGGACGGAACCGTGAGTTCCATGAATGAGCGTGCTGATACGCTGAGTAGAACAAAGTTTGCAGGTTAAAAGGAGGTATTTATGTCAGCAACCTTAGGTGCCAATTACAATCGTGATTATCTGCCGCCCAGTTTCTTTCAGGACGGCAAACTTGCCGTTTCTGAAGGGCGGGCAACAGAATTCCAGCAAAGCGTAGAAGCGCGTCTGGCAACGTTGCCACCAGAACATCACGGAACATTCCTGTCACTCGTGTCTTTGCCGCAGTTTTCTGCAAGCGTGGATTTTGACAAGGCGATAACGGATGAGGCGCTGGGTCGTCTGGAAGAGGCAGCTGTTGCAATCGGTTCTGTCGACGAAGTCGACACCACAGGCAACCTGTCTCGTCTGATTGCGCAGGCTCTTTATAAGTCAGCAGTCAATCAGCGCAATAACGAGCTCGAGTCCCGTTTGATCGCACGTGAGACTGTGAAGACTCTGATGCACGCTCAGGCTGGGAAGAGCCGCGATGCTGCTGAAGAGACCCGTACAGGTGCGATTATCAGTCTTGTTGTGACTGTTGTTTCTTCTGCTGTCTCCATTGTGACGTCCGCAGTTGCAATTGGTACTGCTGCAAAAGGCCTGGGTGCGGCGAAGAACTCCGCAAATGCCAACTCACAGGCTGGCAAGATGGATGCGAGGGCGGCTGATGTTGCGTCTGGCAAGGGCGGTAAGTTGAATGACTTCTATTCGCAGCGTGCTGGTGACTACCGCGCGCAAGCGAAAGGTTTTGATGCTGTCGCAAGTGCATCCGGATCTCGTGCGCAGTCCATCGCGACGATTGGTGGTGTTGCCAACACTTTGGGTAACACGACCTCTCAGGCTGCGAGTGCGTTCACTCAGGCAAATGCAAAAGAAGATGAAGCGATTTCTCAGGAGCTGGCAGCAGCTGCTGAAGAGGTTCGTAAGGAAAATGATCAGGCTGAATCCATCCAGAAAGCTCTGGACGATATCATCCGTGCGATCATTCAGTTCCAGAAAGAGTCTCGCGAAATCCAAAACGAACGGGCGGCTGCGATTACTCGCGGTTAAGCCACAAAAGCAGGCGTGCGTTTATTACCCTCAACGCACTCCTGTTTTTCGCGTTTGGCGATTGATTGCTGTTCTTGCGCATCTCAGAGAGGATTTCTCTTGTTCTCCTTAAACTTTTCAGGGTGCTTGGATAAACTCTGGCGAAAGCTGGGATTAGGTGCTCCGATTTTTTCCGAGCAGAACACCGCTTCGATGAATGTTGACGGTGTCCAACTCGTGTTTTCCGATGCCCTTGATGGTGGCGGTATTGAAGTTACGACGGTTATTGGCTCACTGAGTGAAACGGTGGGAACCCGAGGCGAACAGATTGAAGATATCCTGCATTTAAATCTGGCCTGCCTGTCGCAGTTCAGAACACTGGCGGTTTTACGCAAGGCTCATGATGGCGCAGAAGAGCTTGTGCTTTCGGTGAGCTTTCGTGGGTACACAGCGCTGGAGAAGCTGACCGGACTGGTTGAGGAGCTCTTGTCTGTTGTTAGCCTTTATCAGCCGCTGGTGTCAGCGGACCCAAGTGGTTTTCAGGGCAATCCGTTGCTGGGTGCTGCGCAAACCTCTCTTTCTGATGAGCTGGATGGCGCCATGGTGTTTCACCTTTAATGCCGCGCTGCCGCCCTCAAACATTCTTATATTCTTAAGCCGCAAAGAGGCACGATATGACTGAGCTCGTTTCAGAACTGGGCAACTCTCCAGAACAAGACATCAAGGCAATCGCAAAAGGTGCAATTGGCCGTAGTCTGGGGCTTACGAAAGATGACATCAATCCGGGTCTGGTGATGGCCAAAGGCTTGATGGATACAGGGCGGACTGAGAAGGCGCTGGAGATCTACACTGGGCTTGTTCTGCTTGAGCCGATCAATGTGGATGTTCAGCTTGGGTTGGCGAACTGTGCAGTGCAGTTGCAGCAGTACACACTTGCTATGCAGGCAGCCTCTGCTGCAATGGTGCTCGACCCGACCAACCCGCGTCCATACTACTTCTCTGGCGTTGCTTGTCTTGCTTTGGGCCACATCACTGAGGCTAAGGAAGACCTTGAAGATACTTTGAAATATGCCAAGGACCGCAAGGATGCTGAGGTCCATCAAGCGGCTCAAAAGCTATTGACCGGGCTGAGCAACGCCTGAGTTCAACTTACTGCACTTATCGAGTTTTGAGGCCGGGGATAAACGATGCCACTCGCACCTGTTACAGAAAATACTCCGGCTTTTGCCGCCTCTGCAGATCAGTCAGTGGAGACAGATGTCAATCTTGATGCTGTTTTTCAAGCCCTCGGCGGCGGTGATGTAAGTGCTCAGGGCGTTCTGGAGGCTATTAAATCCCGGCAGGGGCTCTCTGGCGTTTTGAAGGCTGATGGCAAGCTGGAGAAGGTTCTTTATCAGTTTGCCTATCAGGCTCTGCACTTGCAGCAAAAAGCATCTGCAAAGGAGCAGTTTGAGGTTCTCTGTCTGCTTAATCCAAACAATGTTGAGTATTGGCTTGGGTTGGCGTTGAGCTATGCAGACTGGCCACTTGGCGGGGAGGATGTCAAGAGATCGCTCCGCAAAGCAAAGCTGCTTGATGAGGCACATCCGGCAGTTGCCCTCAGGCTTGCTGAGCATTGTTTGTGGTCACGAGAGCTGGATGAGGCGACTGTGGAACTGGTGCGCTTTTATCAACTGATGAAGGTGCGGCCTGTTCCTGAACTCATCGAGTATTCCAAGCGGCTTGCGTTCGCATTGGAGGCGCAGAAAAAATCTGCTGCACGAGACAGTGATGTGTCATGATTGCGACTTCTGGTTATCTACATCTGCCCTATGATCTGGGTGAGGATGAGAACGGAGTTGTTGAGCTTGCCGGTCCAACGCAGGCGGAGAAAATCGCCAAAATTTCCGGTGATATAGGGATTTTGTATCGGGAGCTGTCGTTTACGGCTGGCTTGCTGACATCTGCACGAAAGATAGAGAGTGTCAAACCGCTTGGTGCCGGTAGGATGTCAGTGGATCGCCAGGTTGCGTTGCAGTATGGGAACGAACTGGCGCGGACCAGAGTGCTCTCTCAAGACCATAGGTTTGAGTCTGAACAACGGGCGACCCGGACGGTCAATCGCTTGAAGGAAGATGATCATCTGTATCTCAAATACAGTGCGCAGTTTGATCTGTCTCGCTGGTTTGCATATGAGAAGCCGAGCCTGACGTTTTCTGACGAGAACCGCATCGGGCTAACAACCTTTGAGGTGGTCTCTTACTCGCCTGTCGATTTGCATGAGTTGATTGCGAAAATCGAGAATCGGTATCATTTGCTGCAACGTCTTTATACGCAGCTTCCTCGGTTGAATGAGGATAAGCGGCGGCCTGGCTACGCTTATGCTTTCATGCTTCTCACAGATGGCGTTCTGTCTGCCCTCAAGGCGGCCCTTGCGAAGAAGACTGCTGGCTCTGGTGACGACAATTCCTCCTAAGGCGGTCTTTAGGTGTCAATCCTGCAGCTTGCTTGGGTGCTGATCTCATTCTTCGTGTTTGATCAGAAGGATGCTGCAGGTGTTGTACGTTCAGCACACATATGTAAGTAACGTTTTTTTCACTCCGTAATTGTCCCAATAATGTCCATAAGAGGGCGGGTTCTGTGTTTTAAGGCACAACACGACCTCTGGGTTATCTGCGAGATATAGGGAGAGATAATTCAAGGAGTCTGAGATGACTGCAGTTTCGCCAATTGGTTCTTCATCTGTATCCAATGCCATTGATAACAGTGCACAGATTGTTCGCCCGGCCGCGAACAAGAGTGTTGAGTCTATTCCGTCTGCCAGTCAGCTCCTCTCAGTCGGGGTGTCGGCAGCGTTCGGTCTGCAGCCACCGCCAGACAGCGGAAATCTGGAAGTGCTGGTCGGGCAGGTTGTTGCCCGGTTTGAGGAAATCCAGACCTCGCTGAAAGAGCAAAATCTTATCGGGCAATCTGAGAAGGTGCGTTCTGCACGCTCTGAGCTGCTACAGGCGCTTGCTTTGCAAGAAGATATTGCAGCTGACATTGAGGCTTTGGACTTGCAGCAGCAGGAACAGGAAGACCAGTTGTCTGATCTGCAGACCAGCCTTGCGTCCAAGCAAGATGAGCTGGCAAATCTTCCAGCAACTGTTCCAAGTGATCCGGATGACCCAGATAGCGAGCTCCTTCAGGATCCTAAAGAAGTTGCCCGCCTGAATGGTGAGATTGCCCAGATCAATAGCTCCATCGGTGAGGTGGAGACTGCGCTTGCTGATACCGTCCAGCAGCTGGACACCAAGCTTGCAGACCTGAGTGAAAGTGATGCGGTGCAATCTTTGCTGCGTACTGTGCTTGAGGAAATGGCTGGTGCTCCGAAGACTGGTGAGATGGACGAACACGGTCAGTCTACGCTGGAAGGTGCTCTGACGGATGCTGCCAGCAAGCTGAACGGGACCAAGCCTGAGTTTGATGAGCGTCACACCATTATTGAAGAACTGCGCGAGGAAGTGCGTGTGTTTGCTGAGGATCGTGTGAAGGATGAGAAGGCTTTGATGACGCTTCTCGAAGCTGAGTACGCCCTACGCTTGGTTGGTTATGTGTCCAGCTCTATCTCCAAATCGCTTTCTGTGGCGGAGCAGTCCGTTACTGGTCAGGACACTTCGGATACGACCGGCAGACTTCAGCTGCTTTTAGATAACGGCCGCGTTTAACGTAATCGAATATAGTTCGGGCAGCACAAGTGCGATAGCCCCGGGTTCGTTTAGCTCTGGGGATCGTGTTGGGCGCTTGTGCTGAACGCATAGGTTTGAAATGATTGGTGCTAAACTAAGTTCAATGCTGCGCAAGACAGCAGGGGTGCTTTCTATTTCTTTGATCCTGTTGGGGTGTACTACAACCCAGCCAGCTGATCAGGAATGGGATAATACAGCCCCGCCAGCGGGATTGTCTGACCAGCTTCAGCGGTTCTTTTCAGAAGAAAACCAGCGCGAAAATCATCTTGCCCTTTCAGGTCAACCAAGATTGGCATCCAATACGCGTGGCGTATTGGGTCGTGCAATCAACACCCGTTGGGTGAACAGTGAAAATGCGGAAAAAGGCAGACCTGGCGCGGCCTTCTACTTCAATGATGAAGAAGCAAAGGTTCTGCTGGCGGACACACGACTGAACAGAACCAACCGCCAGGAAATCAGCGTTGCGCAAGCCAGTGATGCCAAGGCAACCTCTGATGTGGTGCGCTTGAACTTCCGTGGTGAAACTTTGGAGTATTTCATTCAGCAAACGCTGGGTGGGATTTTACAGGTCAACTATGTGATTGACGAGCCGTTGGAAGGTGCTGTCACGTTCCAGACGGAAAAACCAATTGCCAAAGACCAGATGCTGTCATTGGTTCGTGTGCTTTTGGGTCGCAATGGTTATATTCTGAAGCTCATTGACCAGATCTTCCACATTGGCCGTCCTGAAACCATTCAGGCGATCGAGCAGTTTTCTGGTGTTGGGTCTGCGGGCGATCTGAAGCTTCGGATTCTGCCTGTTCGCTCAGCTTCCCCCAATGATGCGGCGAAGGTTTTGCAGGCTATCCTGCCAGCTGGTGCTTCTGCTGTTGCAGTTGAGGGATCGAACAAGATTGCGGTCCGGGCGCGACCAGAAGATATTGGTGCGGCTGAAGAGTTGGTGAACAGCCTTTACAATCGCGACAATGACAAGACGATTGTGTCTGTGTTGCGCTTGCAGCAAAGTTCAGCAAGTCAGGTTGCCAAGCAGATCACAACACTGTTCCAGCAGCTCTATCCCAATCAGGTTAATTCGCCCCTGACCGTTATTCCGCTTGAAACACAGCAGTCTTTGCTTGTGGCTGTGCAGAGCCACGAGATGTTGCAGCGTGTGCGCCGGATTACGAAGGAAGTGGATTATAATCTTCTTGATACGCCTAAGGTGCGGATCATCTCGCTGAAGTATTTGCCTGCAAATGAAATTGCAACGCAGCTCACGCAAATCCTCGAGGGTGCAGGGGGGAGTGGCTCTGTTGCTCCGCCAGTTAATGAACAGAAGCAGGCTTCTCAAAACAATGGCTCTTCTGCGCGCAAGTTCCCGGTTTCTGCTACTGGAGTTTCCGTAAATCCAGGTGGAGATTCAATCAATAACCGATTTAACAACGCGAACAAGTTGTTTGACGATATTGCCGAGACGCGTGGTGCCAAAGTTGCTGTTCCCAAGAAAGTCGGCATTGTTGCTGATACTCGGAACAATGCGCTGCTGGTGAACTCAACCTATAAAGAGTTCAAGCATATCCGCGACGTGGTGCAGGCGTTGGATCTGCCACTTTCGCAGGTGGTGATTGAGGCGACGATCGCTGAAGTGAGCATCAATGACAACCTTTCCTATGGTGTTCAGTGGTACCTGAGTAAAGGTAACTTTGCGGGTGGTGTTGGGGCTGTTGCTGAAGGTGCCTCTCGTCCTTCTAAGGCCACTGGTGGTGCGCTCTCCCTCAATACTGTTGGCGTTGATGTGGTGTTGAAGGCACTTCAGAACATCACCAAGGTGAAGGTGATTTCGTCCCCTTATCTTACCGTTCTGGACGGTCGTAAAGCGCGTCTTGTGATTGGTGATCAGGTGCCGTTTGCGTCTCGCAGTCAGTCTTCCAGCAATGATGGTAACGTGACTGTGACCAACGAAGTGGATGTCAAAGATACCGGTATTGTTTTGCAGGTTGAGCCGAATATTCGTTCCAACAACTCCGTTCTGCTGCAGATCCAGCAGGAGGTGAGTAATGTGGTGCAAAACAAGACTGAATCATCGCTGACACCGACCATTGCAACGAGAACCATCAACTCGGATATCGTTGTTGAATCCGGACGGACCATTTTGCTGGGTGGCCTTATTCAGGAGCGCAAAGAAAAGGGTGAGTCTGGTGTGCCGATCCTTCGCAAGATCCCAGTGTTTGGTGAACTCTTTAAGGACAACACCACGAATGACACAAAGCGGACTGAGCTGTTGGTGATGATTACACCGCGTGTTGTTCGCAAGCAGTCTGAACTGCAGAACATTACGCAAAAACTGCGCCGTGAGCTGTCTTCTTTCTAAACTGCTTTGAACTGACAGATATATCCCCTGGAACGCTTTGGTGTTCTGGGGGGGGCTTTTTAAAGTTGTAGGGTGGTGAGAGAAATTCATTCTTCTTATATCTGCTGGGCTTTTGAATAATAAATGAAAAATAATGCAGATTGAGATTGCATCTTATTCAAACTGTATCGTTTAGCACTTTGGGTTTCTTTGTTTTCTGGCAGTGTTGTCTGCAAGAAAGTAAGGAAGCGGAGTACCCCAATGCTCGATAAATTGCTCAATGATGCATGCCAGATATTAGGCGTGAAACCACAAGAAGATGAACAGGATCCATCTATTCGTGTTGTCGATCTGGATGCATTTTCTTTGAAGTTCAAGTTGGTTACAGACAGCGATCGTATCTGTGTTTCGGCTCGTTTGTGTGAGCTGACGGCGGTGCAGAGAGACCGAATCCTGGAGCTGGTTCTCGTTTATAACACGCAAAGTTTTCAGTCTGGCGGTATGCGTTTGGTGCTGATCGAAAACGATGCGCTGGTCATGCATAACGACCTTCGTGCTGTTGCCTGGGATGCTGAAAAACTTGCCAAATTTGTGTTGGCATTCGCTGATGTTTCTGCTGGCTGGCTGAAGATTGTTCGCGAAATGGGCGGGTTGGCTGAAAGTGCAGATGACGATGATGCACATGACCTGTTTGAACCAGCTTCCCTGATAAGCCTCTAAAAATCCTAGCTCCTTCCATGGGGCTTAAACGTTTCTTTCTCCAAAAATTTAAGACAGTATTCTGTGACTGATCCTGAGGAGGGTGGTTTGGCGGCTGTCGGTATCTGGCGGGCCACAATGACTGAAATCCTCTTTTCTCAAAATGATCGTTACACCAATGTAGTCGCACGCCTTGAGGCTGCTATTTCGGGCAAGTCGGTTCAAGATGCCCGCGTGAGCCTGACCCGAAGCGCGAGCAAAAATGGTGAGGTGCTTTACAAGGCCACAGTCTCTCGTGAAAACGAGGACGGGCTAAGTGATAAAGTGCTTGGACTGTGCCGCGCTGTGACGCGCCATACTCGCTTTCTTCAGAATAAAGCAGACCGGCCAGAGCAAAAGGTCTCCAACTGGAATGTGTTTTATCAGTTGTTGTGGAATGAGGCAGCGCAGAGCCTCTATGAAGATTCCGCGGATCAACGTCAGGACCTGTTTGACGAGGCCGTCAGCTATATTTCCCAGTTTGTTTATGAGGAAGAGAAGAATAACCCAAAGGGGCTGAAGTTCTCCTCCCTCAAGACGCTGAGTTCCTATTTGAAGAACCAGGGCGCTGTGACTGTTCTGCCCGAGAACTTCAAGGAAGAACCAAAGGCGGCTGTTGGTGTTTCCAGCGCGTTGCTGATGTCGTCTTTGGGCTTTCAACTGGCGGTTAATCAGATGCGATATGTCAGTGATGATGACTTCCGGTTTTCTTATGCCGGTTTAGGGCGGCGTAATCTGGACGATTATCTGGAGCAACAGCCTTCATCGCCGACGAATAGTAACGACGGCCCGCATGGCGACTTTCCTCATCACGGAGAAGGTGTTTGTCCAACGGAAGATGTTCAGCCGCCTGCAGAGGTGCCGCATGATGATCAGCCTGCGTTTGAGTCCAGCTTCAACAGCATGAATGAGGCTTCAGCCACTGAACTATCCCTCCAGCAATCGCGTGAGTTGCTTGATGAGAAGGGGGAAGTGGAGACGGGTGGACCTGATGAGGATGAAGCTGTGCGCGAGAAAGCCTATAGCCGCGACAAGCTGAAGACGAAGGCCGCCAAGATTACACCGGTTGGTGAAGAAAGTGACATTGCGGATGAAGGCGGACACGAAATTCGTGTTGAGGATGTGTTTGCTGGTGCTGAAGATGATGCCGTTGAACGCGAAGTGCAGGAAGCCAAAGTCGCAGAGCGCCGGATTAAAGTGCTGTCCTTTGATCGGGATTACCAGACGAAAAACTCACATGCAATTCGCACGGTTCGCAGTGCTTCAACTGCACCAACACAATAACAACAAACCTGGAATGATGCTTTATGATTGACCTTGTTCTTCCTTCAAGGCCAACACTTAACGACCTGCTGAATGCGCTTCTCAGTAGTGAACATGATCTGAAAATCCGAAAGTCTGATCTTGTTATTCCTCCGCTGAAAAAGGTGCGGGGGCGAACTGAAGATGAACTCGTCTTTCAAACCAAGCTGGTGAAGCCGCGTGCTTTCAGTCTCTCTCAGCCTCTCTGGAAGGTGGTAGGAAAGCTTGGCATCAGAGGCAGGTTTTGACTGCAAAAGCAGAGGCATTTGAGCAGCAAGTGCATGATGTTGAAGATGCCGGGACCTGGTATGACTTTGAAGTCCTGATTGAAAACCAGATCAAAGCGCATGATTGCGATGTGTTTGAGTATATGATGGCGATCATTCAGCAGGCGTTTGGTGATAGAGGGCCTTTCAGAAGCTGCTTTGAGTTTTGGTGAACTCACGCGCATTAATAGGATCTTTATGGACGTACTTCCATCGGCTCCGGTCTTTTCCATTGCAGCGAAAATATTTGATGAAGCGGAGGAGAAGATCGAGCTTGATCTGGCGTATCTCGTGCGGACAAGTGGCTGCATTCAGGAAGAAATCTCTGATGAGGTTCTGGCTGAAATCATGATCAAAGCGTTTGGATCTGCAGATAGGGAGAGTATTTCGGCCTCTAACGATCAGATGCGCAACTTTAATGAGCAAATACGGGTCTGGGAAGAGCTTGAGAAGAGAGCAATTGCCCGCCAGATGGTAGTTGCTTAACTCCTGCTCCTTACATGCTGTCTAGTTCTGAGAGGCTGGTTCCGAATGGATCGGCCTTTGTGCTGTTTGGCACTTAACGCTAAGTTATTGAGATAACGAGGAATAACCAAGTCGTGTTTTAGTGCTTTTTCTGCAGGAAATACCGTTGGCTGTGACCAACGGCACTCAGCTGCGTGTCTCAAAAGTGCATTCTAAACTCAAGAATTTACAGGTAACGAGCCGTTAGAGGCTTATGGAATGCGGAGGCAATAATGACCGGAGTTAACTTTTCCAGTAGTAGCCAATTATCTGATGTTTTGGCGCAGATCGATCACCCGGCGAACAAGGAGTTCGTTAAAGAGAATGCGCAGGTTCGCGTTACTGGCGGTGATATCAAAGATGGTGACACCATCTACAGCGCAGACACAAAGGATGGAAGTAGTAAGGTTTCCAAGGCGAGTTTGGCCAAACTGACTGGTGGCAAACTGTTTGGGAATGCTTTGCAAACCCACGACAAAAAGCTGAACAACTGGCATGTCTTTACACAGTTGGCAAAGAATGAGATCTCTGCGGGTTTGGAAAAAGGTGGGCTTCAAAACCATCAGGCGAAGACAGGTGATATTCTGACCGCGGCCTTTGACAAGGTTCAAAGCAATCCGACATATCACAGCAATGACGTGCGTTTTAGTGCTCTGAAAGAATTGAGCACGACGATCAATACGCTGGTTAGCGAGGCTTTGTCGGATGCGAGTGCCTATGAACAGATCTCCGTGAACAGTGGGTCTGGTCATTTTATTGATACTGTTGGTTCGCTTGTTTTGCCGAATTCGTTCTATGGAGCTCCTTATGCCGATGTGTCGGGTGTGGGCGGCAGTCTGTCTGGCGCTGATGGGGTGGTTGAAGAAGAGCTATATGCTGAAGTGCAGACCGGTCCTCGTTACGAAGTAGGGCAGCGAAAACAAGCTCTTGGCAATCAGCTCTATACTGCAATCAATAAGGGTGCTGGCACGAAAGAGGGGGCACCAGTTGTTGAGCGTTTTACCGCTAATCAGCTTAAGGAATCTGCTCGCGTGTTGGCTGACATCGACCGTCAGGTCATCGATAATGAGAACCCTTACAACAAGCTGAACTTTAATGGCGGACCGTTGGAAGAGTCGGGCAGCTTCCTGCTTGATGAGACTTACGCGACTATCGATCAGTCTCAGGTGAATTCTCAGTGGGGGGAGATGGTCGGCGCTGTGAACAATGAGCCACTCTACGTAAATTCAGGGGTAGAGAGTGCTGTAGAGAACAGCAGTGACTATTCTGATGTGCTTCTTGGTGATGATCAGGCGATTTACGAAAACTTTACGACGGATGGAAAGCCAGTCCCATTGCCTAAACCGAGCAATTTGAAGGGCGGTAACACTCCTCCACCAGTTCCACCTCATCAGGGGACTCGCTGGGAAGGTCGTTAGGTTTGAGTAGCGAAATCTATTCGATCGACTGACAACAAGAATACGTATGCGGCTTGCTCTTTGAAGGTAGCGGGTCGCATGCAGGCTTTGGAATGAGGGTGTAATGAACGCAGAAGATTTTGATAGCGAAACCGTAAAGGTGATCGCGGAGCTCGGCTTTATTGCTGTCTCTTATGGTCTTGCAGAGCATGCTGACTCCATTTTCAAAGCGTTTCAGGTGATGCGTCCGGACCAGGAGGCTGGACCTCTGGGGCGGAGCCTTGCTGCGATGACGCGCGGCAATGTGGATGAGGCCTTGCTCTGTCTGGAGAATGCGCCGCCGACAGATACCATCCAGACGTATCGCGGACTGGCGCTACTTCGTAAGGGTGAGGTTGATACGGCCTGCGAAATCCTGAGTGAAGTTTGTGAGATGGCAGCTGGTACGCCGTGTGCCGAGATTGCTGCGCAGGCTTTGTCTTCCAGAGATGACCTTGCTAATCCAGTGAGCGCGATGATGTCCCGTTAAGGACGTTTAGCTCAGGTTACCTTAGTTTCAGCAGTACGTGAGGAGCATTCATGGCAACAGTATTGGACAGCGCACTCACCTCCCAACTGCAGCAGGCGCTGCAGGGCGGAGCTCCATCAGCCGGTGGTTCTACAGGCGATGTTACCGGGCTCGAGGATCAGTTCCAAACAGCGCTTAGCGCAGCTGGAGGTGTACAGCCGCCAGTGACCGGGCAAATCGTGAATGGCAATGTGGTCATTGGCGGAGTGGAGCAAGTTAATGCTGCCCAGAATGTGGCAGCGGTATCAGCACCCACACAAATCGCTTCCGTCAATCCGACGGGCAGCAACTTCGTTATTGACGGGTTGGCCAAGGTCAGGGGTGTTTTTTCTGAGACCAGTTCCAACATCAATGCAATTTCTGAAGGTGGCCAACTTAGTCATTTTGACAAACTGATCAACATGCAGATCGAAGTGGCGAACTACTCTTTGCTGGTTGATGTGAGCTCGAAGATTGCAGGCAAAACCACGCAAGGTTTGGACGCTTTGATGCGTTGATTAAGACTGCGCATTCAGTAGGTATAGTGAAAGTCTAAATGAATATTCGGCGTTTTATTACAATTGTGGGCATGGTGATTGGTTTGGCCGCCTGCAACACAGATCTTTACACCAACCTTTCTGAGCAGGAGGCAAACACCATGCTCAGCCTGCTGCTGGAAAATGGTGTGTCTGCTCAGAAAGTTGGTCTGGGCGATGGTCTTGTCACCTTGCAGGTGGATGACGACGATATTCAGCGTGCCGTCACAATTTTGAATGCGAATGGTTTGCCGAAACGTACGCGTGACACGCTCGGTCAGGTCTTCCAGAAATCCGGCATTATCTCCTCACCATTTGAGGAGCGTATTCGCTTTATCTACGCGTTGAGTGAGGAAGTGGCTGAGACCATTACCGAAATCGATGGTATTGTTTCTGCCCGCGTTCACATCGTTTTGCCGGAAAAAGCGGATCTTGGCGAAGAGGTGAAGCCTTCTTCTGCCGCGATCTTCATCAAGCATCGCCCAGAGTTTGATATTGAATTTCTGATCCCTCAGATCAAGCGCTTGGTCAGTAATGCGATTGAGGGTGTTGAATATGCCAGCGTTTCTGTTGCGCTTGTTCCAGCACGTGAGCTGAAGCCAATCTCACAGCGCTCAGCGCAAGAGTATGAGGCCGTGTTCCCGGGCTTGCGCATTGCGCGTGATGACGCCGGTATGTTCTGGCAGATCCTTGGCGCTGTGGGCGTCGTGCTGCTGCTGTTGATTGGTGGCGTTGGCTATTTGCTGTTCAAGCAGATCAGCTCCGGCGGAAAAAAAGCCAAGGGTGGAGACGACGACGAGCTTCTGCCTGAAGAACTTGCTTAGTAGCAGGGGACTGGCATGATGACAGGCACTCCACATCACTCCGCGGTCTGGCCGCTTCAGGCCAGACTTGCTGCGTCTTTACTGAACCCTCTTTCCTTTGCGCATGATGACCACCTGACCGCTGCTGGCCTTGAGTTGAACGTGCTGCGTGGTCTGGCTGGGCAGGAAGATTTTCAGAGGCCTTTGAACACGCATGTCTCGCATAAGCTTGGGCTTACTGCGCTTGCTGTTGATGTGGCGGTCACGCCAACTCTGGCAGTCTCAGAACTGGCCCGGCTCGCGTTGATGTTGTGCAGTTTGGGTGCTGAAGATTTTGGCGGCGTCATGCGCATCATTGCGATTGCCAGACTTCATGAGATGATCGGGCGCCTTGTGCTGAAGAATGATTGCCAGCGTATGGAAGCCCTGTTTGGTGAAGAGGTCTTTGATATTGCCATTCGCGATGTGGCGTTCTTCTTCAGCTCACTTGGCTATGAAAGCGAGAATGATGAAGCATTCCATCATCTATGCAGTGGAAGTGATGAAGAGGCTTTGCAGGCGCTGACACTTGTTGGTGCCGAGGGCATTTTGGCTTTCGTCAGTGCTGTTGATGCGAAACTTGAGCCGCTTGTTCGTCTTCGCTTTTCCAATGAACTCAACGAAAAACTTAGCGCTCGTTTGCAGGTGATGCGAGCAGAGCAGCAAGAGCATTTTGTCCAGTATTTGCGTCGGAGATTGCCACAATGGCGAGCATTTATAGACTGAAAGAGCTGGGCGCAAACCTGACGCCAGGCACGCACATCATTAAGGAAGCTGAATTTGCTTCCGTTGAAACGGCTGACCAGATCATTGCAAATGCGCAGCGCAAGGCAGAGGAAATTCTGCAGGATGCGACGCGCGTTTATGAAGAACAGCAAAAGCAGGGCTATGAAGATGGTGTGCGTAAAGCGCAATCTGAAGCCTGTGAACGCATCCTTGGTGAGCAAGAACTGCTCGACACGCGCTTGCGTGACGTGGAGCATGATGTTGTCACGGTGACCATCACGCTGTTGCGTCGTTTGCTGGATGAGTTTGATGATGCTGAGCGCGTTCGCCTGATGGCTCGCAGTATGCTGAAATCACTACGCGCTGAAAAGCGTGTGCGGTTGCATGTTGCTCCGGAAATGTATTCCCAAGCGATGGCCATGAGTGGTGCGATCACTGATGGTTTCAAGCAGGTCGAGTTTCTTGAGATTGTCGAGGATGGTGACTTGCAGGGGGCTCACATTGTACTGGACGCACCTGTTGGCCGCGTTGATGGCAACTTGCAGGTTCGGTTGGAAGAAATTGAAGAGATCCTGCGTCGTACTTCGTCTGCTCAGGCACCTTCCAAGCGGTCTTTGGAGGTGTCATGACATCTCTCATTGAACCTGCCGAACACGTTGAAGATCGTCGTAATCAAATTGGGTCTGGAGTGTCAGGGCTTGGTCGTGCCCTTGTCAAAGCTGCAACTGATGTTGATCCTTATCCGCTGACGGGCCGTGTCCGCAAAGTGGTGGGTACACTCATCCATGCCGTGGTGCCAAAGGTGGAGATTGGCGAAATTGCCGAGCTTTACACGCGCTCAACAGGTCGCAAACTCATGGCAGAAGTGGTTGGGTTTCATGATGATGAAGCACTGCTGTCTCCCATTGGCGAGCTTTATGGCGTAGGGCCGGACACCGAAGTTCGTCCGACCGGGCATGTGCAATCTGTTCCTGTGGGTGACGGGTTGCTTGGCCGGGTTCTGGATGGCATGGGCAACTTTATTGATGGGCTGGACCGGGAGTTTACGCCTGCAACGCATTATCCGGTCAATCAGGAACCGCCGGATCCTATGCAGCGCCGGATTATTGACAAGCCTCTGCCAATGGGGGTGCGTGCCATTGATGGCATGCTGACCACCGGCGAAGGCCAGCGCATGGGCATTTTCGCTTCTGCTGGTGGTGGTAAGTCTACGTTGATGGCGATGCTGGTGAAGGGCGCTGCTGTTGATGTGACCGTGCTGGCGCTGATTGGTGAACGTGGCCGAGAGGTACGCGAGTTCATCGAGCATGATCTTGGGCCTGAGGGGATGAAGAAATCCGTTGTGGTTGTTGCCACTTCTGACAAGAGTTCCCTGGAACGTTCGAAAGCGGCGTTTGTTGCAACCTCGATTGCAGAGTACTTCCGCGATCAGGGGAAGCGCGTGCTGTTGCTGATGGATTCCGTGACCCGTTTTGCGCGTGCACAGCGTGAGATTGGTCTTGCTGTTGGTGAGCCGCCGACCCGTCGTGGTTTCCCGCCTTCTGTTTTTGCCACGCTGCCGCGCCTGATGGAGCGTGCAGGGATGAATGATAAGGGCTCGATCACTGCGTTCTATACGGTGCTGATGGAGGGCGATGATATGAACGAGCCGGTTTCGGATGAGACCCGCTCCATTCTGGATGGGCATATTGTGCTGTCGCGAAAGCTGGCAGCGGGCAACCATTATCCTGCTATTGATATTCTGAATTCCAAGAGCCGCGTGATGACAGCGGTTACCACGCCTGAACATCGAGAGATGTCTGGCAAGGTGAACTCGTTGCTGGCGAAATATGAAGAGGTTGAGCTTCTGGTGCAGATTGGTGAGTACCAGAAGGGGGCTGATGCTGAGGCTGATCTGGCGATTGCTAAGAACAAGCCGATCAAAGAATTTCTGCAGCAGCGTACTGATGAGTTCAATGGCTTTGATGAGGCCTTGAGCAAATTGAAGAGCACTGTTGCGTGATCAACCAAATCAAAAAACTTCATCTCGTCAAAACACTTAAGGAGCAGAAAGCTCAACGGACGCTCAACGCTGAGCTGGAGAAAGTTCGGCGTGCCAAAGAGCAGCTGGAGCACAAGCGGCAAGTTGCGGCAGATGAACGTGCCGCGCTGCCAGCCAAGCAGGATGCGCTTTATCTGGAGATCATTAAGAAGGTCATTTCAACGGATGATCTCGATAAAGTGAAAGAGCAGGCACAGATCCTTGAAAGTGCGGTCAAAAAGCTGGAGGACGCAGCGGAACGCGCGGCCTATGTTTATGATCGTGCGCTTAAAAATGCGGATGCTGCCCGCCTTGAGTATCAAAAAGCACTTCG
Source organism: Pseudovibrio sp. Ad37 (assembly GCF_001623075.1). Classification (GTDB taxonomy): domain Bacteria; phylum Pseudomonadota; class Alphaproteobacteria; order Rhizobiales; family Stappiaceae; genus Pseudovibrio. The sequence continues at coordinate 50,796 of NZ_LMCF01000168.1, read as the reverse complement.
CATCAAAGATAAGTATGGAAAGGTTGCGGATGATCTTCGGGTTGAGACCAATGCCTTAATGGAGGCTGCGGAGGAGCAGGAGATCGAGGAGCAGTTTTCCGGGCGAAGGCAAGTGGAATTATGAAAGTTTCTCAGGGTTCGCAGCCACTTGAGCAGCAGCAAAATCTTGAAAATATACGTGGTAAGCAACCTCGTGAGCATGGCAAAACGTCTGGCAAGCAGCAGGGCAACAAATTTTCCGAGGGGTTGAACCGGCAGGATGTCAGCTTGTTTCAGGAACAGTTGCGCAGCGCTGAAGGCAAGTCTGTTCCGGTTCATGGAAAGGGTGCTTTTCTGGAGGAGGGCGAAGGTTCCGAGCAGGGACAGACTGACCCGCTTGACTTGAGCCATGCCCGGTTGCTGGCCGCGTCTGATCCCGCTGAAGCCCGCAGTATTTCCGTTTCCAATCCGTCCGAGCTGTTCAGCTCCGTGCGTCAGGCGAGTACTGAAGCACGTGTCGATAAGGCGATGAGCGCGATTGCAAACCAGATTGAACAGGCCATGCGCACAGAGGCCATGGCAGACAAAAGTGATGGGCGCGTCTTGAGCCTGACCCTTGATGCCAACCGGTTTGGCCTTGCCGGACTGAAAGTTATGACAACACAAGGCGGTCTGGCTGTTGTGCTGGAGCGCGTGAGTGGTGATCGGGTTGCTGGTGAAGTGCAGGCCGCAGCGCAGGGGCTCATGAGCACTTTGCAGCAGCGGTTTCCTGACCGGAAAATCCGCATTCTTGATCGACTAGAACAGCAGGAGATTGAAAGTGTTGATGCTGGTTCGTCTTCAATGGGAGGTCTGTCCTCCATCTTTGCGGGGAACAGCACGAGCTCATGACATCCTTGAATTATCAATCCAAAACAGACCCGTTGGCCTACTGGAACGCAGCTTTGAGCTACGCGGAGCAGGACATTACGGTTGAGAGCACGCACACGCTGAATTTTCAGGTGAGTGAAGCGCCTTCCGCTTTTGCGCAGGGCTGTATTCTGCGCAGTGTTTCTGGTGCGACGGCTCTGCTGGTGCTTGAGGACTTTCCGTTTGCTGCACAGCTGAATGTGCCGCTCGCTTATGCGGATGTTCTTGAGCTGGAAGACGGACTTCGCAATGCTCTGGTTGAAGGCATTGTTTCTAACTTGCGCAATGAATTGCCTGCTGATTTTGCGAAGATCCAGAGTGAGCTGCCGTTGCAGGCTGTATCTGTCTTGTTGCCAGCGCGTGACCTGGAGCAACTGAGCTGGTTTGCTGTCCGGTATGGCGAAATTGGCGGTGCTCCTGTGCTGGCCAAAGTTGGCGTGCGGCCTGACGCGCTCTCCGGTTTTCTTGGAGATTTGCCACTGACCGCGCAGCCTGCATGGCGTGCCGTGCGTGAACAGTTGAATACCTCCATCTGCCTGACGCTGTGTGAAGCGCCGTTGCCAACCGCTGAGGTTTCCAGTCTGTGCATTGGGGATCTGGTGGTGTTGGATGCGCCCGCGCTAGGGCAACGGATCACTGTGGACGGGCCGCTGAGCCGCCATCATCTGGTGCTGGTTGAGCAGGGATGGGGCTGCGAACGAATTGAGAGTGTGAACGGTATGAGTGAGCTAACCGAAGAAGCGAATGCAGAGCAGGCGAGTGGTGCTGAGGAAATCGGCTCCATTGATCTGTCGCAGATGACAGTGCCGGTGCGGTTTGAAGTTGATGAGCGCGAGATCTCTATTGCCGAGCTGGAAAGCTGGGCGGCGGGATCGCTGGTGAACATTGATGTGCCTGCACTCAATGAAGAGACACCGGTTTATGTGCGAGCTGCGGGCAAGCGCATTGCCAAGGGGCATCTGGTGCAGATTGATGAGCGGGTCGCACTGCGCATTTCCAAAACGGACCAGGGCACCGGCCTTTAAAACTGCTTTCGGTCACGCCAAAGCCTAACATAACCAGAGGTGCCCAAAGGTGCCCAATCTGAGATTTGCTGATGACGTCTGATCCATTCTCGCTCATATTAGTGCTTGTGGTTGTGGCCCTTGTTCCGTTTCTGGCCATTGTCGCCACATCCTTTATCAAGCTTTCGGTGGTGCTGCTGCTGGTGCGAAACGCGCTTGGCGTGCAGCAAATTCCGCCTAATATGGCGTTGAATGCGCTGGCTATCATTTTGTCCGGCTACATCATGCTGCCGGTTTTTTTGCAGACATTTGAGATTGTAGAGCAAGGAAACCTCTCCATCACCACGGTGGAGGAGATGAAGAGTACCTTTGTTGCTGCCAAGGGGCCGCTTGAAGATTTTCTGGCCAAACATGCGGACAGCAAGGAAAAGGCGTTCTTCCTTGAAGCGTCCCGTCAGTTGTGGCCTGCTGATATTTCCGCAAGTATGACAGAGGACAGCATCGCAATTCTGCTGCCGGCCTATACCGTTTCGCAGTTGCGTGAGGCCTTTGAGATCGGGTTCCTGCTGTATCTGCCGTTCCTTGCTATTGACCTTGTTGTTTCCAACATCCTGCTTGCCATGGGCATGATGATGGTGTCGCCGCTGACGATTTCCCTGCCGTTTAAACTGTTCTTGTTTGTGGCGGTGGATGGGTGGTCGCGTCTGATCCTCGGTCTCATCAAGACCTACGTTTAGCCGGAAATGTGAGAGGAGTAGCTTATGTCCCCTGAAGACGCCGTCTACCGCATTTCCGAGGCGATGATCCTTGTGATGATGCTGTCTTTGCCGCCAATCATTGTTGCCTCGCTTGTCGGCCTTGCTGTGTCGCTGTTGCAGGCTTTGACGCAGATGCAGGAGCAGACAATCCAGTTTGGGGTCAAGCTGATCGCCGTGGCGCTGACGCTGTTCATGATGTCCAGCTTTCTTGGCTCGGAGACCATTGGCTTTACGCAGGCTTTGTTTGATGATTTCCCGACATTGGTCAGGTAACGCCAATGAACCTGCTTGCGGAGATCACCACAGTCCATCGTGATGCATTTCTTGTTTTGTTGCTGACGTTTCCGCGCATTTTTGCGGTGTTTGCAACATCACAGATCTTCAATGCCACGTTGATGTCGCGCATGGCGCGTAATGTGGTTGTGATGGTGATTGCGATCCCGCTGTACCCTTATAACCTGCAGTACGTGGACGGGTTTTCGCCAACCGGATCGATGTTTGTTGTCTACTTCTTCAAGGAGTATGCCATCGGGTTTCTGATTGGCTATACGATCTCTTGTCTGCTTTGGGCTGTGCAGTCCGCCGGGACGTTGATTGACAACCAGCGCGGTGCTGCGGTTGCCTCCAGTATTGATCCGATGCTGGGGAACGAGAGCTCGCCCGTCGGGGATTTGTTCTCCCGTGCGTTCATTCTCTATCTCTTCCTGACGCCAGGGTTCTTCTTCATCCTGACACTGGTTTATAACTCCTACATGATCTTTCCGGTGACAGAGTTTATTCCGGTTCTGTCAGAGGATTTTCCGGAGTTGATCCTGTCGATCTTCGACAATGCGATGCGCCTGATGTTTGTCATGGCTGCACCATTGGTGATCCTGATGTTCCTCGCAGAATTTGCGCTGGCGATTATCAGCCGGTTTGATCCGCAAATTCAGGTGTTCATTCTTGCTATGCCGATCAAGAGTGGTGTGGCCGTCATTCTGCTGACGTTCTATCTGTCATTCCTGCTGCCAGAAGCTGCCGAGCACCAGATTGAGCTGAAGCTGTTTACGGATGAGATCTTCGGGATCTTTGAAAAAGGCAAGGACATCTATCAGGATCAAAAGCTTGAGGTCCGTCCATGAGTGGGGAGACTTCTGGTGAAAAAACCGAACTTCCCACCCCCAAACGAGAACGTGAATCTCGTGAAAAAGGGCAGGTGGCCAAGAGTACTGAGGTCACAACCACCATCTCGCTGTTCGCGGTGATTGCTTATCTCTGGTTTGCGTGGGACCGAAATTTCTCCAAGTTGGTTGGCCTGATGGATGACATGGCCAGTCTGGCGGCACGGCGAGACTTTTCTTCTTCCGCCGGAGAGGGGGTATTTGGTGTTTTTTCGACCTTCATGGACATTGTGCTGCCGCTGATTGGTGTTGCTATTGCGGCAGGGATCTTTGGGAATTTTGTACAGTTTGGCTTTCTCTGGGCCGTTGACAGTATCATGCCCAAGCTGAGCAAGATCAGTCCAGGCGAAGGGTTTAAGCGCATCTTTTCCATGAAGCAGGTGGTGCAGGTTCTCAAATCCATCCTGAAGATCGCCCTGCTCAGCACCATGCTCTACTTCACCGTGAAGTACGCGATTGGTGCTTACATCAACTCGCTCTCCTGCGGCATTCCCTGCATCGCTAATATCAGTGGTGCGATTATGAAACTGATCCTCGGGATATCGTTTCTGGCCTTTGTTGGCGTGGCGATCCTTGATTTCATGTTCCAGAAGCACACTCACATCAAGAGCCTGAAGATGACGAAGGAAGAGGTGAAACGGGAACATAAAGAGTCCGAGGGCAGTCCTGAAATTAAAGGGCAACGTAAGCGGATTTCTCAGGAAATTCTCATGAGCGACAATCTTGAGAACACCCGTAAAGCCAGTGCTGTTGTGGTTAATCCGACGCACTACGCGGTTGCCATATCCTATCGCCCCGACGAGGTTGCTGTACCATTGGTGGTGGCAAAAGGGCTTGATCTGACTGCGCTTAAGATGCGTACAGAAGCTGAGGCGGCAGGCGTGCCAATTTTTGCCAATGTAAAGCTTGCTCGTATGCTGCATGCGGAAGTGGAGATTGAAGAGCTCGTTCCGCAAGACATGTTTGCGGCTGTTGCCGAAATTCTCGTCTGGATCGATAAAAACAAAGACATCCTTTACAACGGCCCGCTTGAACGCGGTGTGATTGATCTGGAACACGAGAAGAAGAACGGCGATGAGCCGCTGAACTAAAGCAGTTCGCATTTAAGCTGAAACACATGAACTGTTTTAGTCTTTGTTTTTGCGTATCTTTATCCGAAAACCGGTTTCCACTTTTCGGAGATACGCTGTCGTTTCATCAATGTTCCGAGAAGCGCCCCAAGTCCTACATTTCCTCGTTTTTATGTCTTCAATAATCCAGCTTGCAGTTGTGTGGGAATCGTGCTTCATTTGTAATTGTATTGTAATGCAATTGTAATTCAAATGAGGGCAAGATGTTTTATAGGCTCAATAAGCGGGACGTGGTCTCGGGTTTCATCACCAGTTTGTTCGTTTTGGTTTTCTTGTTTTTCGCGCAAGCCTCTTTGGCGCAATCGCCTCATCAAAAGGGTGGTCCCATCAGTGAGCCACTTGGTGAACTGAATATGCAGATTTGGCGGGTTCCAGTTGAGTTGGAAGACGGCAGTAGGACGATCACTTTGGATGCGACCACCTTCCAACCTGATGGGGAAGGGCCTTTTCCGCTGGCGGTCTTTACTCATGGGGCGGCTCGGAATGCTCCTCGTGATGGTCCTTATGATTTCCGTCCTGACGCTGCAATCAGGTGGTTTCTTGCGCGAGGATACGCTGTTGCTGTTGTTATTCGCAGAGGCTACGGACGTTCCGAGGGGCAGCGTTCTGTTGTTGAGGATGGGGATTCAGACGGTTTCATAAAGGTCCTTGAGGAGCGCGTTCATGATATCAATAGTTCAGTGCGTTACTTTCAGGATCAGCCGTTTGTGGTTGCTGATCATGTTGTCCTTCTCGGATTTTCTGCAGGTGGGAACAGCGTATTAGCCACGTCTCGGAAGGCTCCAAATGGTGTTCGCGGTGTCATCGCTTTCGCACCGGGGGCAGTGGCAATAGATGATTATAGTGCGCGGGATTTAGAACAGGCAGAACAAGGTTTCAGGATGTTTGGGGCTGGGACAACGCTACCAACACTCTGGGTTTATGCGGAGAACGAAGAGTACTATAGCCCGATGTTGGCCAGGTCATTTTTTGAGGCCTACACATCAGAAAGTGATGCAAAGCAAGAGCTTGCCATTTTGCCGCTTGAGGGCGAGAACGGTCATGATCTCTTCCTGAGGGATGAGGGTCCTAAAATCTGGGGCCCGGTTGTTGCTCCGTTTCTTGAGCGGTTGATGCCTTAGTTTATCGCGTTTGCATCAAAAAAACTTATTCCCCTTGGTTCCGCCAGCCCTAAGATTATCTCGTGTCCACGTACACGGGCAGCTGGCGGAGCGACCGTCAGTGTGACGTGGGCTGGGCGGGGCTACCGGAAGACATAACGCATCCTCCGGCGGGTCCGTTGAAACACCCCTTGAAAGTCTTTAGTGCAGGGACCAAGCGGAAGCTGGTCACCCGATGGGCGTCTACACTGGCAGCTGCTGCTGTCAGGGACAAGTCAAAGTGTCCTTTACAGCAACTGCCCTGACTGTGAGATTCGAAGCAAAGCCTTGTGTTTTGTAAGGCCTCACGTTGAAGGGTAGGCATCTGCTCCCAATGCCTTTCGGTGGAGACCTTGTTTCATACAAAAACGCCCGGGTGAGGCGAGCAGCCAATGCCGAAGAAACTAATTTAACACGTAGCGCAGGTATTGCCTGCTCGCCTTGCCTCTCCCGTTTCTCGGGATTTTAGCTTCACCACTGCATGAGAGGTCATGCGGTGCTTTTGGTGCTTGTGTGTGGGGATGCTGAGACTTGGGTTGGATTAGTACAAAAATGGATGCTCCACCTTCATGCGAATTTAAAGTGTGCCCGCGAGAATTGCTTGAGCAACTTTTCGGAGAACGAGCATGGGTGTTGAGCATGAAAAATGGGCGACTGATGTTTTGAAACACATTGGTGTTAACCCGGAAACCCCTGCTCAGGTTATTGATGAGGAGCCGGATGGGACTGGTGATCAGCCTGAGGGAGATGACCAGCCGGAGCTGAAAGTCGGTTCTCAGGACCAAGTGGAAGCTGTCGGTCAGGACCACGTTAAGAGCGAGGAAAAGGCCGAGGAAAAAGGGACAGATGACGTCCATGAGCAGGTTAAAGATGACGTCACGGAGCCTGAGAAAACAGCTGCTCAAGAAAAAGTGGAAGCAGAAGTTCAGGAGCCGTCTAAGCCTGAAGACGTTCCTGCCGTTCATGGTGATGTCTCCAAACCAGATCTGATACTGCCGGAAGATGGAAGTTTGAAAGAGGCTGCGGATATCATGGCTATAGCTGAGCGAGAAGTTGGATGCGGGGAAGGGGAAATCAAATTCACCGGCTTCAGTTCTTGCATCGGTGTTACCGTGCGAGACGGCACCAAGGTAAAAGGCGTGCACCTTGCACTGATTAAACCAGACGGAAATCCATTCAACAAAGATGATGCAGCAAAAGTGCTTACGTCTTTAGGGACCTACTCAGAAGCAATGATTTTTGGTCAGATCGTATTCTGGAAAAATCCTGCAAATCAGGTTGCCGATGCCTTTAAGGTTCTGGAGGAGGGACTAAAAGCTGGAGCGACCGAAAAGGATGGTTATAAGGATTTTCAGTTTGATGATGGGGAGTACGGTGCTGAGATCAACGAGGATGATGATTTCTTCCCAACATTTTAAGAACAGGTGGAACCCGATGACCCGAAGTTGGGGCTTCTGATTATGGTTATTCGGGTTCCACCTTACTGCCCGGGCAAAGGGCAGATTTTACGCGGTATTCGGGGATCAGGCTGGTAGGGTGCCAACCTTGCCGCGTAAACTGATTTTCTCTAATGGCTGGATGTTGGCGTTTGGCGCCAGTTCCTGGAAGGACAGCACAGCCAGATCGGCATAGTCGCGCTCGATTACTTTTCTGAAGAAACGGCGGATATCCATTGGGACCAGAATGACCGGAGCGATGCCGTTGTGTGCCAGATTATCGCCAATGGCGCTGCGCATAACTGTGATGAGCTGGCGGTGTGTATCCGGCGAAAGCGCCAGATAGGAGGCACCGCTGGTCTGCCTGATGGCACCGCGCACTTCATCTTCGATGTCCTTATCGATGAGGTATGCCGGAATGATGTGCTGACCTGCAGAGTATTTGTGCGTGATGTAGCGGCTCAATGCCATGCGGATATGCTCCGTCAACATAAGCGGATCTTTTTCCTTCTGACCCCATTCCACGATAGCCTGCAGGATCGTGCGCATATCACGGATGGAGATGTCCTCACGGACCAGACGCTTGAGCACATCGGCTAATGAGATGAGAGGGACGGCGCGGTTTACTTCGCGGACCAGCTCGTCAAAGTCGCCTTCCATGTGCTTGAGCAGGAACATGCATTCCTGAATGCCGAGGAACTCTGCGGCGTGCTGTTTAAGCACATGAGCCAAATGCAGACTGAGCATGCCGGTCAGTGTCAGGGTTTGAATACCAGCGCGGGTGGCTTGCTCAAAGTGCCGGTTGTTCACCCAGAAGGACGGGGTGTTTGGCAGGAAACTGTCGCCTTCCTCGTAAGGAATGTTGAACATTGCGAGGTTTGGTGGTGTTTCGCGGGCAATGAAATAGCCGGAACGTGCTGCGCCACGGGCAACAGGGACTTCGTTGACGAGGATACGGTACTCGCCTTCCGGCAGGCTTTCGTTGAGGCGCAGTTTGATGCCGGGGAAGGGGACGCCGAGATCGAAATAGAGCGCTTTGCGCACCTTTGCGACTTCTCTGTCGAGCTTCTTCGGGTTGAGTGTGGACCTGACTGAGGACGAGATATCGACAATGAGTGGAACCGTGATTGTAATGGCCAGATCCTGGGCGGCTTCCACCTCGGTCGCCATGTCCTCGTCGGGCATCATCATAGCTTCGCCTTCAGGCGCTATGGCGGGCGCAAAGGCTGAGAGCTGCTGCGAGTCCTTTCTCGCGGACTGAGACTTTGTCTTTCGCATGGAGAAGAAAGAGACAGAACCAAAGATTGCTGCAAGGAGCAAGAAGATGAAAGTTGGGAAGCCAGGAATAAGCGCGAAGCCGACCATGATTGTCGCTGCAATCATGAGGGCCCTTGGTTCACTGTTCAACTGTTTGGCAATGTCAGATCCAAGGTCGCTGGAATCTTCTGTGCTTACACGGGTGACCATGAAACCAGCTGTGATGGAGATGAACAGAGCCGGGATCTGAGCAACCAGACCATCACCAATGGTCAAAATGGTGTAACGATCCAAAGCATCAACAGCGCTCATGCCATGCTGGGAGGTGCCGATGATGACGCCGCCAATGATGTTAACCGCGGTGATGATCAGGCCTGCAATTGCATCGCCCTTTACGAACTTCATGGCGCCGTCCATGGAACCGTAAAGCTGGCTTTCTTTTTCCAGCTTGGTGCGGCGGCGCTTGGCTTCATCCAGTTCGATCTGGCCAGCACGCATGTCGGAATCGATCGACATCTGCTTGCCGGGCATCGCATCAAGGGAGAAACGGGCAGAGACTTCAGCCACGCGTTCAGATCCCTTGGTGATCACCAGAAAGTTTACGATGGTCAGGATCAGGAAGATAACGATACCGACGACCAGATTGCCCTGAACCACAAAGTTGCCGAAGGTGTCGATGATTTCACCGGCATCGGCTTTAAGCAGGATCAGACGGGTCGTCGTGATGGACAAAGACAAGCGAAAGAGAGTCGTCAGAAGCAAGATAGACGGAAAGGCTGAGAGGGCTACAACATCTTTCAGGTAGAGCGCGGCCATCAGCAGGATCGCCGCAAGGCTCAGGTTGATTGCAATGAGCGTATCCACGAGAACCGTCGGCAACGGAAGGATCATCATGAATACGATTGCGATCAAAAGAAATGCCAGGAGAACATCATTTCTCCCTGACAACATTTGAAAGATTTTTTGCACGTCCTGCTCCTGATTTCAGCCTGCTCTTGCTTTCAGGCCAATTCACCTTTCGCTTCTAACAATTGGAAAAAGCCACAGGTGTGCCGCAGCAAACACTTGAGTAAAAATTTAAAAGAAGATTTGGAGTTATCCTTGCTCGTAAACGCTTATCAGGCGGGTAAAATGATTTCGCCTGCGTTTTCGGTCAGGGAGATCTGCGGTCCGGGTGTGGTTTCAATCATGAGATTGAGTTTGCCAGCTTCACTCAAGAAGTCTTTGAGCGTGGTGTAGAGTTTGTTTCTATCCAGATTGTTGGTGCACTCGGTTTTGATCAATGCGAGATCACCGTCCTTCTCAACAAGGCCAACACGGTAATTGTTTTCCACCTGTTGTTCCCCTGAGTAGCGTAGGGTGTTAAGATAAGTATCCCTTCGGGCTTCTGGCGCAGGGCTCCCTAAAATGGTGGAGATATGAAGGATATTATTGTCTTCATCACTTTCCAGGATGATCAGGAAATCTTCCAGTAGAACAGTCCAGGTTTTGGCTTCTGCGTACTCTGATATCTCCAAGGCTTCCAGAAGCGGTCCGACTTCAACCATCAAGTCGTGAATGATTTTGAAGTTGCCCATTCAGCTGTCCCTAACGCTACTGATTTATCTGGGATATTCTGTAGGGCCGGTCTCGAGAGTGTGTTGTGCTGTTTGATACAAGCTACAATCATTTGAAGAAGAAATTTGCAGGCTGCATGCAATGTTTATTGGCAGTGGCTTATGATGAAGTTTTCAAACAGATGACTCGGCTCTGCTTTGAGCTGTAAAATTGCTTAAGTCACTATGCGGAATTGGTTTTTACTTATTGCTTGACAATATAGTCTGATGAATATCTCATTGCCTTAATAAAATTATAATGAAAAATATTTTTGGGGAGGGGTTGTTTTGTCTAAAGGTATTTTATTGAAATCTAGTCTGGCTGCACTTCTGCTTTCCGGCGGTGTTCTCTCTGCGGAAGCTGAAGTTATCAAGATCGGATATATTGATCCGCTATCAGGTCCGTTTGGGAGTACGGGTGATGCTGGGGTGAAGCACTTCCGCTATGCGGCTGATGAAATCAATGCTGCTGGTGGTATGGGCGGTATGCAGGTGGAAGTGGTTGCTTTTGATAATAAAATCAATCCGAAAGAGAGCCTTGTTCAGTTGCAGAAAGCGATTGATCAGGGCGTCCGCTTTATCGCGCAGGGGAACGGGTCGAGCGTTGCAAATGCTTTGACCGATGCGATAGCCAAGCACAATAAGCGTAATCCGGGAGAAGAGGTCCTTTTCCTCAACTATGCGGCGGTTGATCCGGCATTGACCAACAAGAAATGCAACTACTGGCATTTCCGGTTTGATGCGCATGTTGACATGAAAATGGCGGGTCTGACTGATTGGCTGCGGGATCAGAAAGACATCAAGTCTGCTTACATTCTGGCGCAGGATTACTCTTACGGGCGAGCGTTTACAGCAGCTGCAAAATCCATGATTGAGGAGAAACGTCCGGACATCAAGATTGTTGGTGCAGAGCTTCATCCTATTGGCAAGGTTAAGGATTTCACACCCTACGTGCAGAAAATGATGAGCGCGAAGGCAGATGTCGTGTTTACGGGAAACTGGGGAACAGACATGACGCTGCTGGTGAAAGCGGCTAATGCGTCCGGTCATACAGTGCCGTATCTGACGTTCTATGGCGGCGGCCTTGGGGCTCCGACCGCGATGGGGCAGAGCGCTGTTGGGTTGGTGAAGCAGATCACCGAGTTCCACGAGAACATCGAGGCCTCTGAAAAGCAGATGGCACGGGTGGATGATTTTGAGAAAACCAATAGTCTTGATTACTATTATGAGCGGGTTTTCACCTTGATGAACATGCTTGACAAGGCCGTTGATGCGGTTGGGTCAGTGGATGTGCCCAAGGTTGCAGCTGAGCTGGAAGGGATGACTTATGAGACGCCGTATGGAGAGGTGACTATGCGGGCGGATGACCACCAGCTGATGCAGCCGCTTTATATCTCTACGTTTTCTGAGGGTGTTGCCCGTGATGTTGAGAATACCGGTTACGGGTTTAAGACAGATATCACCATTCCGGCAGTGGCGACTGAAACTCCGACGACGTGCAGGATGCGTCGTCCTTCCTAACGATCTTACTTGAACAATGGCATGCTCGGGCAATTGGGCTTGAGCGTGCTCTTTTCTCTTGAGGGATGTTATGGAGACGGTTGTTTTTGCTCTGCTTAACGGGCTGATCTATGGCTTGTTGCTGTTCATGCTGTCCAGCGGATTGACGTTGATTTTCAGTATGATGGGCGTTCTCAATATGGCTCATGCCAGCTTTTACATGCTGGGTGCCTATTTTGCATTTACCCTTGGCCAGCACACCGGCTTCTGGTTTGCGTTATTTCTGGCGCCGATTTGCGTTGGAGCAGCTGGAGCCTGCGTTGAAAAGTGGGGCCTGCGCAAAGTGCATGCCAGGGGGCATGTGGCTGAGCTGCTTTTCACATTCGGGCTGGCTTATGTGATTGAGGAGCTGGTGAAGATCATCTGGGGCAAGTTTGCAGTTGCCTATGAGATTCCGCCGGAGCTCAATTATTCGCTCTTTGAACTGTTCGGTTCTCAGTATCCGGCATATCGCATTTTCATGTTGGCTGTGTCCATCGCGATGCTGGCGGGGCTTTGGTACCTGTTGAAGCGAACGCGGGTCGGGCTGATCATTCAGGCGTCGCTGACACATCCGCATATGGTGTCTCACCTGGGACATAACGTGCCGCGGATCTTTATGCTGGTGTTTGCGGCAGGCTGTGCGCTGGCGGGTTTGGCCGGGGTGATTGGCGGCAACTATCTGGTAACCGAGCCGTCCATGGCGTTTTCAATCGGACCGATTGTTTTTGTGGTTGTTGTGGTTGGCGGTATGGGCAGTTTGGAAGGGGCGTTTATTGCCAGTTTGCTGATTGGCTTTCTTCAGACCTTTGCCATTTCAATTGATAGCAACTTTGCAGAGATCTTTTCGTTTGCCGGATTGAGCGCAGATGGCGATATCGGGCGCATTACGATTGCGTCCTTGGCTCCCATGTTGCCGTTCCTTCTTCTGGTGCTGATGTTGATGCTGCGTCCGCGTGGCCTGATGGGGGAGCGTGAGTTTTGACCGACTACAGTCTTGACCGGGTGCCTGATCTGGCACCGAGTGCACGCTACAAGTTTGCAACACGGGTTCTGCCGCTTTTGCTGCTTGCCTTAATCCTGCTAAGTATTCCACTGTTTGAGCCATCCAGAACATGGCTGTCGCTGTTCAATGCTATCGGCATCAATATGGTTTTTGCTCTGTCCTACAACATGTTGCTAGGGCAGGCGGGCATGCTTTCCTTTGGTCATGCTGTCTATTTTGGCCTTGGTGGGTATGCAGCCATGCATGGGATGAATGCGATTGAGAATGCCAGTTATGATGGTGGTATATGGGCTGCCTTTCCCATGTTTGCCTTGCCTTTGGTGGGCTTTGCTGGAGGAGCGCTGGCGGGAGCTGTGATTGGTTGGCCGTCCTGCCGGAGGGCGGGTGTGCCGTTTGCCATGATTTCGCTTGGCATTGCCGAGCTTGTTGCTGCTGCCGGTTTCATGTTCATCAGCGTCTTCGGTGGCGAGGAAGGCATCACTGGCGATCGCATGAATGGTGTTGAGCTGTTCGGGTTGTCTCTTGGGCCTTTGGGCGAAGTGTACTGGTTTATCGCGTTCTGGACCTTTCTTGGGGTTGCGCTGATGTATGCGTTCACCCGCACGCCACTTGGCAAGTTGGCGCAAGCGGTGCGGGATAATCCGGAGCGTGTGCAGTTTGTGGGCTACAACCCAAACCGTGTGCGCTATCTGGTGTTTATTGCTGCTGGCGGTTTCGCCGGATTGGCAGGCGGAATGTCTGCGGTGAGCTATGAGATCTTTACGCCAGAAAGCCTGAGCGTGATCCCGTCGGGTCTGGTGTTGTTAATGGCGTTCATTGGTGGTGCTCGCTACTTTGCAGGCCCTATTCTTGGGGCTGTGGTGTTGACTTACATGCAGTCCAATCTCTCAGATTATTCGGAAGCATGGCTGCTTTATCTGGGTCTTTTGTTTATCGGGATGATCTTGTTTGCGCCGGGCGGGCTTGCTGGTTTGCTTTTGAGCGGGACGACTGCCTTAAGGCAATCACTGAGCGGCAAGGGGCTTGTGCGAGCTGGGGCGTTTGCTATTTCGGCCCTGCTGTCTGCAGCTGGTGTCATTGTGCTGGTTGAGTTGGCTGTTCGGCATTCCAATGGGTTTGGAGAGGCTTTTGAACCGTTTGGTTTCCATCTTGCTCCTGACCAGATGATGCCATGGACAGTTGGTTTGGTGCTTGCAGGTGTTGGCATGGGCTCGCTCAAAGTGCTCTCCAAACAGGGAGGTATGGGCTCATGAGTGCTCCTGCTTTACAGCTGACGGACCTGCGCAAAAACTTTGGTCCGGCGAAGATCATTGAAGGGGTTTCGCTGGACATTGCCCGAGGTGAACGACATGCGATTATTGGTCCCAACGGAGCTGGCAAGTCCACGCTGTTCAATCTTATCTCCGGTCTGTTTCCGCCAAGTTCGGGAACAATAAGTTTGGCTGGGCGGCAGATCTCGGGCCTGAAACCTCACCAGATTAACCGGCTTGGATTGTCGCGTAGTTTTCAAGTCTCCAACATCTTCGCCAATATGTCAGTGCGTGAGAATGTACGTTGCGGGGTGTTGTGGTCGCTTGGGTATGGGCACAGTTTCTGGCGGAACATTGGTAACCTGAAGGAGGTGCAGCGCAAGACTGCCGAGGTGTTGGAGAAGGTGGGGCTGACGGATAAAGCCGATGTGCCTGCTGTGCTGCTGACCTATGCGGATCAACGCACGCTGGAGATTGCTATCACCATTGCAGGTGGGGCAGATGTGATTTTGCTGGATGAGCCGACGGCTGGCATGAGTCACTCTGAAACTGACAGGGCGATCAAACTCATCGAGATGGCAACGGAAGGCAAGACGCTCTTGATCGTAGAGCATGACATGGGGGTTGTGTTTGGGCTTTCTGACCGAATTTCAGTGCTTGTTTATGGCGAGATCATTGCAACAGGGACGCCAGAGGAAATTCGCGGCAATGCACGGGTGCGAGAGGCTTATCTTGGGGATGAGACAGATTTTGCGGAGATGAGTGCATGAGTGGAACTGCTGGAGGTGAAATGCTGAAGGTCCGAGATCTGCATGCGTTTTATGGCAAAAGTCATGTGCTGCGCGGTGTGAACATGGATGTGCCCAAGGGCAGTGTGACGGCGCTGTTAGGGCGCAACGGTGTCGGGCGGTCCACCACGGCCAAGGCGATTATGGGTGAGGTGGCACCAAAGGGAGATATCTGGTTCAAGGGTGAGACTATCTCTGGTCTGCCGAGCCATAGCATTGCGTGTAAGGGGCTTGGGTATGTGCCGGAGAACCGGGATGTCTTCCCTCTGATGAGTGTGCGGGACAATCTTCTGCTTGGTATCAAGGACATGCGGAAACCGGGTAGGTGGAGCATTGAGCAAATGCTTGACATGTTCCCCAATCTCAAATCTCGCGCTGATACGGCAGCTGGTGTGCTTTCTGGCGGGGAAAAGCAGATGCTCACTATTTGTCGGACGCTGATGGGAGATCCTGATCTGATCATCATTGATGAACCGACCGAAGGGCTTGCACCTAAGATTGTGACGCAGGTTGGGGAACTGATTGCGGAGATTGCGCGAGCCGGTGTTTCCATCTTGCTGGTGGAACAGAAACTTTCCATTGCTCTGAAGATCGCCCAGCAGGTTTATGTGATGGGGCATGGGGAGATTGTTTATCATGGGACACCGGAGGACTTCCGTGAGCGCGATGACATCCGAAGAGAATGGCTGGAGGTCTGAGCGGCATTTGTCTTGGAGAATTGCTGCTGGATGCCGTGCTGGTGTTCTTTGAGGTGGATGATGTGTGTTAGGCAAGGGATGTAAATGATTGGGGTGGGGTTTTAGCGTTGAGCGGACATGAAGAAAAAGACCGGCGGTTTGCGACAACGCTGGCGCGAGGGCTGCAGGTTTTACGGGCATTCCGGGCTTCTGATGACGGGCTGGGCAACCAGGAAATCTCTCAGCGTACCGGCATTCCCAAGTCCACGGTTTCCCGCTTAACTTTCACTCTTCAGCAGCTTGGCTATCTCAGCCATGCGCGTCGTCATGACCGGTATCGGTTTGGCCCTGCTGCTCTGGCGCTGGGCAATATTGCCAGTGCCTCTGTTTCCTTCATTGAAGCGGCGAACCCGATGATGCAGCAGCTTGCTGATGAGACAGGTACATTGGCTTTGCTGGCAGTGCTTGATGAAAACAAGATGTTGCTGACTAAGACGTGGCGACCACAGGGAGCACCTGCCATCTGGTTGGAAGTGGGACATCGCATTCCGATCACAGGCTCGTCCTCTGGTCATGCTTATCTGGCAAGCGTAACAGACCATGAGTTTGCTCAGGTTTGTGAGCGTGTGCACGGGCGGGATGACAGCATCGGTGCGGAGGCTTTGCAGGCTGCGAGAAATGCGGGTTACTCGCAGTTGTTGGCGCAAGGTTTTGTCATTGTTGATGAAGACAAGCGTTATGCGGAAAACATCAATGCTGTTTCGACAGGGTTTCGTTCTCATGATTTTGGTGAGCCGGTTGCGATCAGCTGTGGGGCGACGCCAGACATGCTGAGCTATGAGCGCATGCAGAATGAGGTTGGGCCTAAACTGCGGGACCGAGTGAAAGAGCTGGAACGCGCGCTGGGCTTGCCCTCGGTTCTGATCAACCGCGGCTAACGTATTTCAAGAACTTGCAGCACGAGGAAATGGCTTGGGACGAGGTAGTTGCTTACTATAAATTCTGCATAATGGAATTATAAATTACATATTGAAATAATTTGGGTGCGCGATACTCTGATCTCATGATGGAGATGAGGTGGGGGCATGCGTTCCATGTCCTCCCGACAGTTATGTCCAATGAAGCAGGGAGGGCGGCATATGGACTTGAACTATTCAGCTGATGAGTTGGCGTTTCGCGACGAGGTGCGGTCGTTTTTGAAAGAGAATCTTTCGCAGACGCTCTCAGAAAAAGTCAGATTGGGAAAGCGGCTTTCCAAGGCGGACCATGAGGAGTGGCATGCCACGCTGAACAGGCAAGGGTGGCTGGCGATCAACTGGCCGGAAGAGTATGGCGGAACTGGCTGGAATGCAGTTTATCGGCATATCTTTGAGGAAGAGCTTTGCCTTGCCCATGCGCCGCGTACGATGCCTTTCGGGCTTTTCATGTTGGCACCCGTGCTTTTGAAGTTTGGAAGCAAGGTGCAAAAGGATCACTTTTTGCCACGTATTCTGGATGGTACAGACTGGTGGTGTCAGGGGTATTCCGAACCGCAGGCGGGGTCCGATCTTGCTTCCCTGAAAACTCGTGCTGTGCGTGATGGTGAGCACTATGTTGTCAACGGCCAGAAAACCTGGACTACACTGGGTCAGCATGCGGATTGGATCTTCTGCCTTGTGCGTACGGATCCGGAGGTCAAGGCGCAGGAAGGCATTTCGTTTTTGCTGATTGATATGAAGACACCGGGTGTCACAGTTCGGCCCATTACGTTGATTGATGGTGGGCAGGAAGTGAATGAGGTGTTTTTTGAGGATGTGCGGGTGTCGGTCGCCAACCTTGTTGGGGAAGAGAACAAGGGCTGGACCTACGCCAAGTATCTGTTGACCCATGAGCGTACCAACATTGCAGGTGTGGGCTTTTCGACGGCAGCTCTTGTTCATTTGAAGGATGTTTGTGCCAAGCAGATGTCTGGCGGCAAACCTTTGCTGGACAATCCTTATTTTGCTGCAAGGGTTGCGCAGATTGAGATTGATCTGATGGCTATGGCAACAACGAACCTGCGCATGATTGCCAAAGCGGCTGCGGGGCAGGCTCCGGGAGCGGAAAGTTCCATGCTGAAGATTAAGGGGACGGAGATCCGGCAGGCGATCAATGATCTGACGCGGCGAGCGGTTGGGCGCTATGCCATGCCGTTTGTGTCTGAGGCGTTGGACAGCGGTGCGAATGCTCAGGGTGTTGGACCGGATTATGCTGCTGCTGCGAGCCCGAGCTACTTCAACAACCGCAAACTTTCCATCTTTGGCGGGTCTAACGAGATCCAGCGCAACATCATCAGTAAAGCTATTCTCGGCCTTTAGGAGCGTTCCATGGATTTCAATCATAGTGACGAACGACGGATGCTTCAGGACACTCTGCATCGCTACCTTTCAGATAACTACGATGCCTCGCAACGAGCTAACTCTGTTGGGCACGCGCAGGGTTTTTCGGAGGAAATCTGGAATGATTTTGCTGAGCTGGGTGTGATTAGGGTGCTGTTTGCAGAAGAGCATGGGGGCTTTGGAGGCAGCGGTTTTGATATTGCGGTCGTGTTTGAGGAGTTGGGCCGGTTTGCCTGCGTGGAGCCTTTGATGGCCTCTGGCGTTATGGCTGGGCGGTTGTTGAGCGAGCTTGGGACTGAGGAGCAGAAGGCGCTGATCGGGGATGTGATTGACGGGAAGCTCAAGATCGTTCCCGCATTGGAAGAGCCTCAGTCGCGTTATGATCTGGATGTTGTAGAGACAACTGCAGAGCGGGTAGAGGATGGCTATCGGCTCAACGGTACAAAGTCGGTGGTGATTGGCGGACCAAGTGCGGACAAGCTGATTGTGAGCGCTCGTGGTGCCGACGGGCTGCAACTGTTCATGATAGATGCCGATGCTTCGGGCGTGGAGCGGTACTCCTATCCCAATCTGGACGGCTACCACGCCAGCGATATTGCTCTGGTGAATGTAGCCTTGCCTGCTTCAGCGTGTTTGGGGGCTTCGGAGGCTGTCCTTTCTGGTCTGGAGGCAGCACGCGCTGCAGGTGTGACTGCGCTGTGTGCCGAGGCCGTTGGGGCGATGGAAGCGGCGAAGGATTTGACGGTTGAGTATCTGCGCGTGCGGACGCAGTTTGGCCGTGCGCTGGGCAAGTTCCTGGCACTTCAGCACCGGATGTCGACGGTCCTGATTGAGATCGAACAGGCTCGCTCTGCACTGATCAATGTAGCGGGGCACCTCTCTGCTGAACCTTTCCAGCGAGATAAGCATGTGAGTGCAGCTAAGAATTTGATTGGCCGTGTGGCGCAACTGGTTTGCGAAGAAACCATTCAGTTGCATGGCGGTATTGGCATGACCGAGGAGTATGCTCTGGGACATTATGCCAAGCGTTTGATGATGATCGATCATCAACTTGGCGATGTCGACTACCATCTGGAGCGCTTTGTTGGAGCTATGCAGAGGGAATCTGCGCGAGAGGCAATGTCATGAAGCGTGCTTCTCTTGTCAGCGTTGAGCGCAAGGCGGATCGTCTGATCGTCATGAACTGTAACTCTTCTCGTCGCAATGCGCTTTCGCCGGAATACTACGACGGGCTTTCGCAGGCGTTGGATCTCGCCAATCAGAACACAGAGATCCGTAGCGTTATCCTGATGGGAGAAGGCGGTTATTTCTGTGCGGGCGGCGATCTGAACACGTTGGTTAAGCGCCGCGAGATGACGGTTTCTGAACGAAAAAATAATATTGAAAAACTCCATAATCTGGTTCGAAAAGTAAAGGACTGCGCAAAACCGGTGATTGCGGCGGTTGATGGAGGGGCTGCCGGGGCCGGTGTGTCTTTGGCTCTGGCTTGTGACTTCCTGGTGGCAGAGCGGCAGTCTCAGTTTACGCTGGCTTATGTTAAGGTTGGACTGGTGCCGGATGGCGGGGCTACCGCTTCATTGTCCCGGCTTATTCCCCGTCAGCTGGTCTTGGAGATGTGTTTGCTGGGACAACCTGTTTCGGCTGAACGGCTCTATCAGTTAGGGGTGGTCAATGTGCTTAGCGATAAGCCTGCTTTGGCAGAAGCGCATCTGATCGCGGATCGTATAGCGCAAGGTCCAACAAGGGTACAGGGGGCGATCAAGCGGTTGGTATCTGCTGCTGATCACAACAGCTTTGAGGAGCAGATGGATCTGGAGCTGGATACAATGGCAGAGGCGCTGGGACATGATGAAGCGCAGGAAGGGATTAATGCGTTTCTGGAACGGCGATCTCCGAATTATGCTTAGATGCAGTGCTTTGAGCAGGTGAAGCCCGAGTTAAACGTCTGGAATGGTGCATTTTGAGCAAGTCGATCAGTCAATTGAGAAACCTGGGCCCGAAGACCGAATATATGCTGTCTGAGGTTGATGTTTGCAGTGAAGATGATCTGCATGAGCTTGGAGCTGTGCAAGCTTATCAACGGCTGAAATTTCGGTTTGGTCGGGGTGTCTCCATCCTCGCGCTTTATGCGATGGAGGCGTGCCTGCAGGATTGTGACTGGCGGGATCTTTCAGCTGAAGACAAGAAAGAACTGAAGGCCCGAGTTGCACAGGCTGATTGATCTGCTTTGAAGGAGCCTTGAACGGATTCCATTAAGGTCCAGACAGGGCGCTATGGATGCCGGCTGTGGCATAGGCTACGAGCAATGTTTTCATTTCAGCAATGCCGGAGGTGTGATCTTCTTCTGCCATTGCATCAACACGCCAGGCTGAGGTGCAAAGAGCGATTTGTGAAGAGATGGAAAAGACGAAAGTTGCGGAGACTTTTCTAAGGTTGGCAGTGGGATAGAGCTTGGCGATTTCTGAAAGAAATACTTTTGCTGTTGGGTCAAAACAAGCTTGTGAGATTGCGCTCCAGCGTTCTTCTGCAGAGACCATGTCAACCAGACGTGCGTAGGCGAGCCAGCCGGGACCGCTGTTTTCTGCCTTGTCCAGATAAGGGTAGAAGAAACTCTCCAGAATGCCTTTCAGTATCATGACTTCTTCTGAAGCCTTTAGCTGTTCCAGTGCATCAAGGCGGAGACGGGCGAGTTCTTCGGCGCGGCGTTCGACTGTTTTAAAGAACAGGTCTTCCTTCGTGCCGAAGTGGTGGTTTACGAGGCCCAGTTTTACCCCTGCTTTTTGGGCAATGTCCCTGATGGACGCAGCGTCATAACTGCGAAAGGCAAACAGGTGTTCTGCGGCGTCGAGAATCTTCTGGCGCGTCTCCAAAGAGCTTTTTGAAGGAGCTCTTTGTCTTTGTTTTTCCTGCGAAATCTTCTTAATCATAAAAAGAGCTTGCCTTATTTTGTACGACTGTTCAATCTAATTGTAGTTCTGAGGGGGGACGAACAGTGAATATTTCAAA
The DNA here is from genome assembly GCF_001623075.1 of Pseudovibrio sp. Ad37. GTDB lineage: Bacteria > Pseudomonadota > Alphaproteobacteria > Rhizobiales > Stappiaceae > Pseudovibrio. The sequence goes on along the minus strand of NZ_LMCF01000168.1, from coordinate 29,806 downwards.
GGAGAGCTATGCCTTAATTGGGGCAGGGCCGATGGGGCTCGCCACGGCCAAGACACTTATTGAGCAGGGAATAGATTTTCAGGGTTTTGAGCTGCACAGCGATGTCGGTGGGCTGTGGGACATTGATGGGCCGAAGTCGACCATGTACGAGTCTGCGCATCTGATTTCATCCAAGAAAATGACTGAGTTTACAGATTTTCCGATGGATGATCACATTGCTGAGTATCCCGGTCACCGCGAACTAAAGACTTATTTTCAGGAGTTTGCCGAAAAGTTTGATTTGAAGCGGCACTATCATTTTGGAGCAGAAGTGACCCGCATCGCGCCGTTGGGAGGTGATGGTGAGGGGTGGACGGTCAGCTGGAGAGATCAGGACGGAGATCATTCAGCTGAATTTGCCGGGGTGCTGATCGCCAATGGCACGCTTTCTGAACCCAATATGCCAAAGTTTGCTGGAGAGTTTTCTGGCGATCTCATTCATTCGTGCCAATACAAGAGTGCACAGCAGTTTGCTGGCAAGCGGGTGCTGATTGTTGGGGCGGGCAATTCAGGTTGTGACATAGCGGTGGATGCGATCCATCATGGTGTCCAGTGCGATATATCCATGCGTCGTGGCTATTACTTTGTTCCCAAGTATGTTTTTGGGAAACCGGCAGACACGCTGGGTGGGGCGGTGAAGTTGCCGCTCTGGTTGAAGCGGCGAGTGGATCAGATATTGCTGAAATGGTTTGTTGGTGATCCGCAGGCCTATGGGTTTCCCAAACCAGATTATGAGCTTTATGAGAGCCATCCCGTGGTGAACTCGCTTATCCTTTATCATGCAGGCCACGGGGATATTGATATTCGTGCTGACATCAAGGAACTGGATGGAAATACAGTCCGATTTCGTGATGGAGAAGAGGCTGAGTATGATCTCATTGTTACGGCGACTGGCTATAAACTGCATTACCCCTTTATCGACAAAGCGCTTTTGAACTGGCAGGGCGATGCTCCACATTTGTTTTTGAACTGTATGCATCCAAATCGAAACGATCTGTTTGTGATGGGTATGATTGAGGCAACCGGTCTTGGTTGGCAGGGGCGTCACGATCAGGCGGAACTGGTTGCACGTTATCTGAGAGGCCTCAGGGATGGAAGTACGACAGCTGAGGTAATCAAAGCTGAGAAAGCCAAGGGATTTGAGCGTGAGACTGGGGGGATGAACTACCTCAAGCTGGCGCGGATGGCTTACTACGTGGACAAACAGAGTTATCGCTCCGCACTGAACAAGCGCACACAAGCGTTGAAGAGGGAGATGGCATGAGTGACATTGACCTTGTTGTTCTCAACTTCAGTTCCGGTTCGCTGACCCTGCTCAATGGTATTCTGGCTGTTGTGATGTTCTCAATCGCGCTGGACCTGTGTCCTGCGGATTTTAAACGACTGACGCTCTCGCCAAAGCCTGTGGTGATTGGGCTGTGCTCTCAATTTCTGGTTTTGCCGAGCCTCACATTTCTGCTTGTTCTGATCGTTCAGCCCCGGCCTTCGATTGCTTTGGGGCTTATTCTGGTGGCGGCGTGTCCGGGTGGGAACATCTCAAACTTCATCACTCATCGTGCAGGAGGTAATGCAGCGCTGTCGGTTTCCATGACGGCTTTTGCTACGGTGGGAGCAATTGTTGCGACACCCTTTAATATCGCATTTTGGGGTAGTCTTTACGGCCCCACGCGCGCGATATTGCAAGAGACGCATATCGATAAGCTGTCAGTTGCAATTACTGTTTGCTTTATGTTGGTGTTGCCATTGTTCCTTGGCATCATGCTCAACCGCATCAAACCACAGCTGGCTGCCAAAATCCGGCAGCCACTGCGCATGGCGTCCATGGGGATTTTCATCGGCTTCATCTTCATCGCGCTGTTTGCCAACTGGTCGTTTTTTCTTGCCTATGTGGGTGCTGTTGCCTCTCTCGTAATTGTCCATAATGGGCTGGCTTTAGCGGCGGGATATACTCTGGCGAGCGTTGCTGGTGTGTCTGCTTATGACCGGCGGGCCATTACGATTGAAACTGGCATCCAAAATTCCGGTCTGGGGCTGGTGTTGATCTTCGGCTTTTTTGGTGGGCTTGGCGGCATGTCTGTTGTGGCGGCTGCCTGGGGGATTTGGCATGCGATCAGCGGACTGGTGCTTGCCAGTTTTATGGCGCGCAAAGCAGTCAAGCTTCCCGCGGAGGCGACGTCATGACCAAGCTTCTTATTACCGGTGCTGCCGGAGGTGTCGGACAAGCATTTCTGAGGCAATTGGCGGGCACGGAGCAGGAGGTTGTTGCGACTGATATTCGTGAGCCGAGTGGCCTCCCAGCAAATGCCCGGTTCAAAACGCTGGATGTGACTACAGACAGGGTGTCAGCGCTGATTGAGGAAGAGCGGCCTGATGTGATTGTGCATCTGGCTTCCATCGTCACACCCTCTGTGGGTTCTACACGGGATATTGAGTATCTGGTTGATGTTGTTGGCACTCAGTCGGTGATTGATGCTGCGATCAAAGCAGGTGTGAAGCGTCTTGTCGTCACCTCATCCGGGGCAGCTTATGGGTATCATGCAGACAATCCTGTTCCATTGCATGAGGATGATCATATTCGCGGCAACGAAGAGTTCGCGTACTCCTACCATAAGCGTCTGGTTGAAGCTGCTTTGGCTCATGCACGTGCGGAGGCACCGCAACTGGAGCAGGTTGTGTTGCGGGTTGGGACGGTTCTTGGAACGGGCATGAACAATCAGATTACCGCGTTGTTCCATAAGCCGAGGCTGCTTGGGGTCGCGGGATCGGACAGTGCGTTCGTGTTTATCTGGACAGAAGATCTTGCGCGCATTCTGTTCCTTGCCGTGACAGAGGCTCCTGAGGGGATTTACAACGTGGCGGGTGATGGAGCGTTGTCGATGCAGCGGTTGGGGCAAATACTCAATAAGCCTGTTCTCAAGTTGCCGTCCTGGTTGTTGAAATTCGTTTTAGGTGTGGCGAAGCCGCTGCGGCTTTCCCGGTATGGACCGGAGCAGGTTCGGTTTTTGCAATACCGGCCTGTGCTGGCCAATGAGCGGTTGAAATCAGTGTTTGGCTATACTCCGGAAAAGACAAGTGCAGAAGTGTTTGAACACTGGCGAGCATCTGTGGGGCTTTGATGAAAACAGCGGTTATTACAGGCGGTGCTGGTGGCTTAGGGCAGGCACTTGCAACTCGGTTGCAGCGCGAGAGCTGGCATACGGTTCTTCTGGATTTGCCCGGTCCGGTACTGGAGGAGCTGCCACAAAATGAGCGACAGAGCATTTATGCCTGCGATTTAACGGATGGGGGTGCGGTTGAGCAGGTTGCTCAGCAGGTTTTAACTCGGCACAACAGCATTGATCTGGTGGTTTATAATGCAGGTATTACGCATATCGGATTGTTTGCGGACATGGACCTGACAGCGCATCGCAAAGTGCTGGATGTGAATTACTTCGGAGCGGTGCATACGGCGCGGGCATTTTTGAAAGCGGTGCGGGCCTCCAGTGGATGCCATCTGGCGATCTCGTCTGTTGCCGGCTTCTCGCCACTGATTAAACGGACAGCTTATGCGGCCAGCAAGCATGCGCTGGAGGGTTTTTTTGGGTCGTTGCGGTCTGAAGAGAAGTCTTATGGCGTTCATACATTGATTGCAGCGCCTTCGTTTGTGGCAACCAATGTTGGACGGTCGGAGACGCAAGAGAACGGTCTGGCGCGTCCGGGCTCGTCAACAGATGGCGTTGATTATATGAGCGCGGAGCGGGCGGCGGACATCATCTACAAGGCGTATGTGCGCAAGACAGAGATGAAACCGGTTGGCCGCGTTGCCAGTTTGGCGTGGTGGCTTAACCGGTTGTCACCCAAAGCCTATCAATTGCTGATGGAGCGCAACATCAAGGAGCCTTCCTAGTCTTGACGAAATGTCAGACCTTCCTGGCGTAGGTCTGGCACTCAAATCCAGTAACGGTGGTTGCAAACACGTCGTACTCAGCTTTCCGGCTGATGCAGTACATGCGATGAAACTCTGCTGTGCTCATCTGCTCAGCCGTTTTGCTTTGCGCCCATGTTTGGATTGCTGTCTCCCAGTTTCCTGTCAGGTGATCATATTGGGTGAGGTCCGCTTCCAGGGTGATTGGAGTACCGGGATCGCTTCGGTTTTCAAGACCGTGATGAATGCCTTCAAGGATCGCTGAGACAACCAGATATGGGTTGGCATCAGCGCCAGAGACTCGGTGCTCCAGCCTAGCGCCTTTGCCATGTGTGGCTGGCACGCGGATAGCTGCAGCGCGGTGGTCATACCCCCAGCAACAGGTGATTGGGGCATAAGAACCCGGCTGCAAGCGGCGGTAGGAGTTGGCGTGTGGAGCAAACAGGATTTGCATGTCCAGCATAGTGTCCAGCAGGCCCCCTACGGCGTTGTGCAAGGCCGGGTTTGCTTCCTCTGTGCTGCCGCTGAAGATGTTGGTGCCTTCAGTATCCAGCAGGCTGGTGTGGACATGGAAGCCGCTGCCAGTCTCTTCTGCGTAGGGTTTTGACATGAACGTGACATCCATGCCGTGCTTGCGGGCAATATGGCGGACAACGCGCTTGAACAGCAGGCAGTGATCCGCAGCTTCCACTGCACTTGGCACGTGAAGCAGGTTGATCTCAAACTGCCCGTGACCAAACTCGGAGGTGGTGGTGTCTGCAGGGATATCCTGAATTTTACAGGCTTGGTTGATCTCCATGAGGATCGGTTCGAATTGAGCCATGATGTCCAGATCATAGATCTGTGAGGCTTCGAGACGCTGGTTGGTGCCGGGAATGTAGGGAGGGAGTGGTAAGCCAGTTGGACCGGATTCCATATCGACGAAGTAGAACTCCAGCTCCGTGGCGACAACAGGTGTCAGGCCCTTGTTCTGGAATTTCTTCTCAACGGTTTCAAGAACATATCTTGGATCCAGTGGGGTTGGTTTCTGGTCCTTAATCTCGAAAAGAGTGACGAGCACTTGCGCGGTCGGCACTTTGGCCCATGGCACGCGCTTCAGCGTTCCTGGAGCTGGGATGCATATGCCATCCGGGTCTCCGCGCTCAATGGCAAGGCCTGTTGCCGGCACATCAACGCCCCACACGTCCAGTGCGACGGTGGACAAGGGCAACCGAACACCGCCTTCGGCCAGTTTGTGCAGCATTTCTGCTGGCAACCATTTGCCTCTGAGCGGGCCACAAAAGCCAGCATAAAGGACCTCGATCTTTTCGAGGTCGGGATGTTGTTTCAAAAAGGCATCTGCTTCAAGTCGAAACTGTTCCAATTGCGGCTGTACTGCTGTCAGGGTTGGCATGCGAACTCTTCTGGTCGTGATCTGATGTGTTGTTTTATCGAGTGTTCTGATTGAACTGGCTGGCATAGATGCAAAGTAAATCCAAGGCTAAAGTAGCACCGGCCAGTGCTGTGATCTCTGCATGGTCGTAGACTGGTGCGACTTCTACAAGGTCCATGCCTTTTAGGTTTATTCCAGCAAGCCCACGCAGGATCTCTCGTGTCTCTCCGGTGTTCAGACCGCCAACAACCGGTGTTCCTGTTCCTGGTGCAAAGGCTGGATCGAGGCAATCGATGTCGAAGCTGATGTAGCTGGCACTTTTGCCTGTCACCTTATGGATGCGTTCAATCGTGGCCTGTGCGCCGTTATTACGGACCCAGTCCGCCGTAATTGTGGTCAGGCCCTGTGTGTTCTCATTGTTGGTTCTGATACCAACTTGTATCGATGTCTGCGGGTTGATGAGACCATCTTTTACCGCTCTGTAGAACATGGTGCCATGGTCAATACGGCTGGAGTTGTCAGTCCATGTGTCGCTGTGTGCATCAAACTGGATGAGGGAGAGTGGTCCGTGTTTTTTTGCGTGCGCTTTGAGCATGGGATAGGTGCAGAAATGATCTCCACCCAGCATGAGTGTTGCCGTACCTGCGTCCAGAATGGCTGAGGCCTGCTGTTCCAGTTCTTCCGGTACGCTCATGGGGTAGCCGGGATCGAAGATGAAATCGCCGTAGTCGACAACAGCAAGGCGGTCGAACGGGTCAAAGGACCAGCCCCATGCGTGATCCCAGGCCAATATGGAGGAAGCTTGCCTGATTGCTCTTGGGCCGAAGCGACACCCCGGCCTGTTGCTGACGGACGTGTCAAAGGGGATGCCACAGACAGCGACATCTATCCCCTTAAGGTCCTTGGTGAATCTGCGTCGCATGAAACTGAGCGCTCCGGCATAGCTGGATTCGGCTATGGTCCCATAAGGGGTGGAGCGGGTGTAGGCCAGATCGCCTTTTGAGTATTCATCCAGCGAGGATGGGTGTTTTGTATCAGACACGTGTACTTCCTCGATCAAATTGAGCTTATCGCCAGCCGTTCTTCTTTCATGCGCTTGACCTGTGCTTGTTTTGTGACCAGCGAAGCGGTGACCACACCAACAGCAACAACAGCAATGAGAATGGATGACAGGGCATTGATTTCAGGTGAAACGCCAATGCGCACCTGCGAATAGATCTTCATCGGCAAGGTGGTTGCGCCTGGACCTGAAGCAAAGGAGGCGATGACCAGATCATCCAGAGAAAGCGTGAAGGCCAGCAACCATGCTGCTAGAATTGCCGGAAAGATGATGGGCAGTGTTACCTGCATGAAGGCGGAAAAACGGGTACATCCCAGATCAAGGGCAGCTTCTTCCAGACTACGTTCGAATGTCACCAGTCTGGCCGAGACGACAACGGCGGCGTAGCACATGGAGAAGGTTATATGTGCCAGTGTGACTGTCCAGAAGCCTCGGGTGAAATCCAGTGAGACGAACAGCAGGAGCAATGACAGGCCCGTGATGACCTCTGGCATGACCATTGGCGCGTAGATCATACCTGTGAAGAGCGTTTTGCCGTGGAATGGTCCGGCGCGATTGAGAACAAGTGCGGCCATGGTGCCGAGCACAGTCGCGACAGATGCAGAGATGAAGCCAACACGGAGTGTGACCCATGCGGCATTGATGAAACTTTCATTGAAGAAGACTGATTGATACCACTTGGTGGAGAAGCCAGCCCAAACGGTGACCAATCTGGATTCGTTGAAAGAGTAGATCATCAGCAGGATGATCGGCAGGTAGAGGAATGCAAAGCCGAGTGTGAGCGTTGTTGTGTTGAACCAGTTGAAGCGGGTCATTGGCTGGCCTCCGCTTGTTTTTCCTGCTGTTTCTGGAACAGGATGATGGGTAGGATCAACATAAGCAGCAGCAGAATTGCGACGGCGGATGCGACTGGCCAGTCTCTGTTGGAGAAGAACTCCACCCAGAGCGTTTTGCCGATCATAATAGTACTGGACCCACCCAGAATGTCTGGAATGACAAACTCACCGACAGCAGGGATAAAGACGAGGAAACAGCCTGCCCAAACTCCTGATAATGACAGGGGTAGAGTAATGACCCAAAAGGCTTTGAGAGGCGAACACCCCAAATCTGTTGCAGCTTCGAGCAGTGAGATATCGAGTTTTTCCAGAACTGCATAGAGTGGCAAGACCATGAAAGGCAGGTAGGAATAAACGATGCCAATGTAGATGGCAGTGTCGGTGTTGAGGGTCATTAAGGGTTCGTCAATGATGCCTGTCCAGAGCAGGAAGTAGTTGAGGAAGCCTTCTTTTTTGAGAATGCCGATCCATGCATAAACGCGGATGAGGAAGCTGGTCCAGAAGGGCAGGATCACCAGCATCAGGAGGGTTGCACGCCACTCTTTCGGGGCTTTGGCCATGGCATAGGCGATGGGGTATCCAATTGCCAAAGTGAGCAGCGTTGAGATGAATGCGATTCTGAGACTGCTCAGGTATGAGTTCAGGTAGAGTGTATCTTCCGTTAGCCAGACATAGTTTTCCAGGTCAAACGCCTGAAGCATGGCGAGCAGACCTTGCCAGCCCTCTGATATGTCGAAGTTTGGAAAGTATGGCGGGCGGGCCAGTACGACATCGGACAAGGAGATCTTCAGTACAATGACGAAAGGTGCGAGGAAGAAGATCAACAACCAGATATACGGGATCGCTATGAGCAGTCTGCGTCCCCAGCCTGAACTCGGACTGGATGTCTCCTGTATTTCTTCTGAGGGGGAGGTGATATCTGCAACTGCCATCGCTCACCTCACGTTTCCAGAAAGACGCCAGCGCCTTTCTCCCAATAGACATAGACGGTGTCCTCCCATGTGATTGGGCGGTCGGCGAGATGTTCTCTGTTGGAGACCTGTGCTTTCAAAATGGAGCCATTTGAGGCTTTGACGTGGTAGGTTGAGATGTTGCCAGTGTAGCCGATGTCCCAGACTTCGCCCTTAATGCAGTTGTCAGCGTTTGCTGGCTTGTCTTTAGAGATGCGGAGTTTTTCAGGGCGAACTGCGAGCCAGACGGTTGTTCCTACTTGAGGGCGAAGTTTGGTTGAGAGTGCCAAAGGTGTTTCACCTTCAGCCCACGCCAGGCTTGCAGTTTCGCCAGTGGTGACATCTATCTGGCCTTCAATGATGTTAACATCGCCAAGGAAATCAGCAGAATAGCGGGAATTGGGATACTCGTAGATTTCAGCTGGTGTCGCGACCTGAACGATTTTGCCGTGGTCCATCACGGCGATGCGGCTTGCGACTGTCATGGCCTCTTCCTGATCGTGTGTGACGATGACGAAGGTGAGGCCAAGCTGCTCCTGAATGTTCATCAACTCAAACTGAGTTTGCTCGCGTAGTTTCCTGTCTAATGCCCCGAGCGGTTCATCCAGTAACAGGAGCTTGGGTTTCTTGGCGAGGGAACGAGCAAGAGCAACGCGCTGCTTTTGACCGCCAGAAAGCTGGTGTGGTTTGCGCTTGGCAAATGGTTCCAGCTGAACCAGAGATAGCATTTCTTCAACACGTCGCTTGATCTCGACCTTTGCAGTCTTTTCCTGTTTGAGGCCGAAACCGATGTTCTGTTCCACTGTCATATGCGGGAAGAGGGCGTAGGACTGGAACATCATGTTGACGGGCCGTTTGTGTGGCGGTGCCTTTTGCAGATTGTTCTGACCGAGCATGATGTTGCCAGCGGTGGGATATTCAAACCCTGCCAGCATGCGCATCATAGTTGTCTTACCGCAGCCGGACGGGCCGAGAAGGGCGAAGAACTCGCGCTCATAGATGTTGAGCGTTAAGTCCTCAATGGCAGTGAAGTCGCCAAACTTCTTCGTGACGTTTTCAAAGCGCACCAAAGGTTCCTGAGTTGGATCCTCCCAAGGTGCGAATTTGCAGACTGGCTGAGTGTTTACCAGAGTTTCCATCGTGGCCCGCTCCACCCTCTGTTGTTGTCCTGCTTCCAAAGAAACATGGAAGGCGCGCGGACAACTTGAGTTGCCCACTGCTGCCGATGATTACTGGCCCGACTTCACTGCGGTCCAGGCACGGGTCACAATACGCTGAATTTTAGGTGCGTAAGGCGTTGTGACGTAAAGTTTTTCCATGGTTGCTTCATCTGGATACACAGCGGAATCTTCCAGAACCTCCTGATCCAGATGTTCGTGAGAGGCTTTGTTGCCGTTGGCATAGACCACGTAGTTGGAAGCTTTTGCGATGACATCCGGGCGCATGATGTAATCGAGGAACATATGCGCTTCCTTAGAGTTGGTTGCATCTGTCGGGATTGCCATTTGATCAAACCACATCAACGCACCTTCCTTTGGAATGATGTAGTTGATGGTGACGCCGTTGTCGGCTTCTGCTGCTCTGTCGCGGGCCTGAAAGACGTCACCAGACCAACCGATAGCTAAGCAGATATCGCCGTTTGCGAGGGCGTTGATGTATTCGGAACTGTGAAATTTCTGGACGTATGGACGGATGGTTTTGAGGAGTGCAGCAGCTTTTTCAATATCAGCCTTGTTGTGGCTGTCAGGGTCTAGCCCGAGGTGGTTAAGCGCTGCGGGGATGAGCTCTGTTGGCGCGTCCAGCATATGAATGCCGCAATCCTGAAACTTGGCGAGTATTTCCGGATTGAAGATGATTTCCCAACTGTCGACCGGTTTGCCGTCCAGACGTTTAGTTGCGGCTTCTACATTGTAGCCGATGCCAGTGGTGCCCCACATGTAGTTGATGGAATACGCATTGCCCGGGTCATAGATGGAGGTTCTTTCGGAGACGAGCGACCACATGTTCTTCAGGTTTGGGAGGGCGTCTTTGTCCAGCTTTTGGAAGACGCCGGCTTGAATTTGACGGGAGAGGAAGCTGCCGGTTGGAACGACTATATCGTACCCTGTGGTGCCTGCGAGCAGTTTGGTTTCCAAAACCTCGTTTGAATCGAAAACGTCGTAATTGACCTTGATACCGGTTTCAGCTTCGAAATCTTTCAGAACGCTTTCGTCGATGTAATCAGACCAATTGTAAACGTTGATGGTGCCTTCTGCGTGCGCTGCACTGGCTGCACATGCAACCATTATTGCGGTCGCCATTGTGCCCGTCAGTCTGGACTTGAAGTTTGAACTCATTTCATCTTCCCCCCTCAAATTTTTGCACAGCGTTGGTGCAGGCGTGTCTGGATCCGGCCGTCTCCGTTGTTCTTAATTGTGTGTCTGTTTTGAAAGATGACCACAGAATTCTCAGCTAGGCAATAGTTTGTGATCAAATTATCTTTGCAGCTGGTTCGGGTGCTTCTATAGTTCATTCATGAGTAAGATGACTTTACAAAGCGCTGTTGTTCCTGATGTGGGGATCCCTGTTCATGAGCAGGTTTACCGGCAATTGAGAGAGCGGATCCTGTTTGGTGGCTTTCTGCCGGGCAAGGCTGTGACCCTGCGCGGGCTAGCTGAGGAACTGGGTGTGAGTGCGATGCCTGTTCGTGAGGCTGTGCGACGTCTCATTGCAGAAAACGCGTTGGAATTACACGGCAATAGGCGTGTTTCTATCCCAGATGTTTGCGAAGATATAATCGATGAAATCTGGTCAGCTCGGCGGTTGTTGGAAGTTGAACTGGCATCAAAAGCTCTGGTGAATTTGAAAGAAGAAGATATTCAGGTTCTCCAAGGCATTGATGATCAGATTGATGTCGCTCTGGAAACTGGCGATGTGGAAGGGTACATGCGCGGAAACTACGAGTTTCACTTTTATCTTTACTCAAAAAGCCGATCTGAAATTCTTATCAAACTTGTCAAAAATCTATGGGTTCAGTTTGGTCCATTTATGCGCCTGGTCTATGGGCGATCTGGTACCGCGAATCTGGATGACCAGCATAAACAGGCATTGGAAGCACTGAAAATGCATGATCAGACTGCTTTAAAGGTTGCCTTGGAAGAGGATATTGCACAGGGCATGGGGTTTATCAGAGAGTCTCTCAGTCTTGCTGAGAAGGTTTGATGATCTGCTGTTTTCTCTGGCCGAGTTCATAGAGCCGCAGGCTTTGATGGGTTAGACTGGAGACATAGGCAGGTAGCGTCTTTATTGAAGTAAAGATTGACTCTCCTGCATTTGTGATCACAAAATAATGGGGAGTTTACTTCTATTGCCCGGTTTGCAGGGCGTGCCTCTTTTCGGAAGGACTGACCCCATGGACTATATTGCTAATCTTCCGCCCACTCGTGTTCTGCAAGAAAAGGATGCTGCCCACCATCTGCATCCGTTTACAGATACTAAGTCCCTCAACGCCAAGGGGACGCGTGTGATTACGCGGGCTGATGGTGTTTATCTTTGGGATTCTGAGGGCAACAAGATCCTGGATGGAATGGCAGGGCTTTGGTGCGTGAATGTGGGGTATGGCCGCAAAGAAATTATCGAGGCGGTTCACCGGCAGATGCAACAACTGCCTTATTACAATACGTTTTTCCAGAGTTCACATCCGCCTGCGATTGCCCTTGCCGAAAGGATCTCTAATCTGGCGCCGGATCATCTGGACCATGTATTCTTTGCGGGCTCAGGCTCTGAAGCCAATGACACCGTTGTTCGTATGGTGCGCCATTACTGGGCCAGTGAAGGCAAACCGACCAAGAAGACGATCATCTCCCGTCATAATGCGTATCACGGTTCTACCATGGCCGGTGCGAGCTTGGGCGGTATGAGTGCGATGCACGCGCAAGGTGGGTTGCCTATTCCTGACATCACTCACATCAACCAGCCTTACTGGTATGGTGAAGGCGGGGACATGGACCCTGCCGAGTTTGGCCTGATGCGTGCCCGTGAGCTTGAGGCTGAGATTGATCGTCTTGGCGAAGACAATGTGGCGGCCTTTATCGGGGAGCCTATTCAGGGGGCAGGCGGTGTTGTTATTCCGCCGGAGACCTATTGGCCAGAGATTCAGCGTATCTGCCGTGAACGCAACATCCTGCTGATTGCTGATGAGGTGATTTGCGGGTTTGGGCGTACGGGGAACTGGTTTGGCTCACAGACTTTCAACTTCAAGCCGGATCTGATGCCGATTGCCAAGGGGCTTTCCTCTGGTTATCTGCCGATTGGTGCGGTTGTGGTGAGTGAGAAGGTTGCCAAGGGCTTTATTGAGCATGGCGGCGAGTTCTATCACGGATTTACTTACTCTGCGCATCCTGCAGCTTGCGCAGCAGCACTTGCGAACCTTGATATCATTGAAAATGAGCGACTGCCTGAAAAGGTTGCGAATGATACAGGGCCGTATCTGGCTGAAAAGTGGAAAGCTCTCGGCGAGCATCCGCTGGTCGGCGAGGCGCGTATTTGTGGCCTGGTTGGTGCTTTGGAACTTTCACCGGATAAGGCGCGTCGTGCTCGGTTTGAAGCTGAAAAAGGCACTGTTGGGACGATCTGCCGAGATCATTGCTTTGAGAGTGGCTTGGTGATGCGCCATGTTGGCGACAGTATGATCATCTCGCCGCCACTTGTGATTTCGCGCAGTGAGGTGGATGAGTTGATTCAGAAAGTGCATCGTGCGTTGGATCTGACGGCTGCTGATGTTACTGCCCAAAGCATCAAATAAGTTTTGAGGAGGCTCAGGCTCGATTGAGTTTGCACCGCATATTTCAAGAGGATGCATATGGAGAGCAACCGGTTGCCGGGAATTTCTGGCATCGTTCGCTCTCTCCTCAGGCGCTTGGTGCGCCGCTTTCCGATGAACAGTCCTGTGAAGTTGCTGTTGTTGGAGGTGGATACACAGGGCTGTCTGCAGCGTTGAAACTTGCGCAGCAGGGTGTCGATGTTGCGGTGCTGGATGCTCAACATATTGGATGGGGGGCTTCTGGTCGCAATGGTGGTTTCTGCTGTCTGGGCGGGACGATTGCAGATGATGCTGACTTGATTGATCGCTATGGGGAAGCGGATGGACGGCGGTACTTTTATGCAGAGCGTGCAGCCATTGATCTGGTTGCAGAGCTGTTGGAACAGAACTCGATTGATGCCGATGTTGTTTCCAAAGGCGAAACGGTTCTTGCACACAAAGCTCAGCGTGTTGATCAGCTGAAAGATACGGCTGCGGACATACAAAAGCGCTATGGGATCAGCTGCAGCTTTCATGACAAAGATGAACTTGCAGAGCTTGGGATGACGGCCTCAGGCCTTTCATCTGGGCTGACAATTCCAATCGGGTTTGCGCTGCATCCTTACAAATATGCGCGTGGTCTTGCTGAGGTTGTGAAGGCGCAAGGCGGTCGGTTTTATGAACAGACCACTGTGCTTGGCATTACTCCTGCTGCTGATGCGCAGTATGTTCTAAAGGCAAGAGCGGGCCAGTTGCGTGCGCAAAAAGTGCTTCTGGCGACCAATGGCTATTCCTCTGAAAATATGCCGGAGTGGATGGCTGGAAAATATCTTCCGGTGCAATCTAACATTTTGATGTCGCGCGTTCTTTCTGATGAAGAGCTGAAGCGTCAGGGGTGGTTTTCTAGTCAGATGGCCTATGATACCCGGACTTTGCTGCATTACTTCCGTCTGCTCCTGGACAGGCGAATGCTCTTTGGTATGCGGGGAAGCGTAAGTGCTACGCCACATGCGCGAGAGCGTATGCGCGCAGCTACACGGCGTGACTTTGAGCGGATGTTTCCTGAATGGGCGAAAGTTGAAACGCCAGATTTCTGGTCTGGCCTTGCTTGTTTGACCCATAAGCTCGTGCCATTTGCAGGTGCGGTTCCCAATGCGCAGGGGCTTTACGCCGCTTTTGGCTATCATGGCAATGGCGTTGCTATGGCCACTTATGCCGGGCAGTTGGTGGCAGCTGAGATATTGGGGGAGGCGATAAAACTGCCATGTCCGAACTTTATGAAGGTAGCGCCGACAGAGTTTCCTTTCCGGACTATGCGGCGCCACCTTCTTGCTCTCAGTTACACCTGGTTTGAGTTGAAGGACAGATTACTCTGAGGCTTCTTGCATCTCACTCTGCAGTTGGCTGGCGACCATGGAGTAAAGCCTGCCGCTTTGCTTGATGGTGCGTTTATGGGTTTTAAAATCAACGTGGATCAGGCCAAAGCTCGGGAAATACCCTTCTGTCCATTCGAAGTTGTCCATGAGTGTCCAGCAGAAGTACCCTTTTAGCGGTACTCCATCTTCAGTCGCTCTGGCTGCTTGCTTCAGATGGGACAGAACATATGTGCTGCGACTGCAAGTGATGCTGAGGGAAGGTGAAAGCGGGGATAAAAGGGGGAGCTAAGGGGGATAAGGGCCACAGCGTGTGTGCCCTTTTTGTTTGATTTAAGGTGCGCCGCCGACGCGCATAACGGCTGCTGCACCGCACTTGTTGCCATCTTGCAGGCAAGTCTCGATGTCTGCTCCGCGGAGCCATGAGCTCAGGAAGCCAGCGTTGAAGGCATCTCCGGCGCCAGTTGTGTCGACAACAGGGACGGGGTCTGCGGCTACGGTGATCTCGCCGTCCTTAGTGATGGCGGTTGCACCTGCCTTGCCTTTTTTCACAACTGTGAGTGTCGGGCAGTTGGCTGTCTCTTTCAGGTAGCCAAGATGCTCAGCTTCCATCTCGTTGGGCAGGAACAGGTCCACCTGTGCGATGAGGTCCTGAACCTCTCCATTGAGGAGGCAGTTCTGATCCCAAGAACAATCCAGAGAAACCGTCATGCCTGCGGCCTTGGCGATCTCCAGCAGTTCCGGAAGTTCCTGCAGTGTTGCCAGTTCACCGATGTGCAGGTGTCTGGCTTTTGACGTGCTGAACGCCTCCAGCATGTCTCTTGGGACTGCGGTGCCATTGCGCTTTGTCAGGAAGGCGCGGTCTTCCTGACAGCCGATGACGGCTGTTACCTGAGCACCGTTTGCGGTATTGAAGGGCGACAGGCTCAGGTCAACGCCGCTGCGCTGCATCTTGTCTAAAATCGCAGAGCCAAACGGGCCGCCGGGCATGGATGCCAGAAGGGTCGTTTTGTGGCCCAATGCGGAAAGGTTGGCAGCGGTGATGAAACCGCCGCCTCCAGGTTCAACTGCCAGTTCTTCGGCGTAGGTTTCTTCGCCTAGTCTTGGTAGTTCGGTGAGCCCAGTAAAGATGAGGTCGCAATAAACTCGTCCCGCACAGACGATTGCCCCATCGGTTTGTTTTGAGATCACCGGATAGCCTCCCCGGTGTGCGCATCAAACAAGTGAATGGCTTCAGGTGCTGCATGCAGGTTGACTGTGTCGCCAATGGCAGGCGGTGTTCTGCCAGAGGCTTTAGCGATGACTTCCTTTTCGCCCACTTTCACGTAGGCGAGAGTGTCTGTGCCGAGTGGTTCGATCACGGACACTTCGCCGGAAAAGAGGCCTTCGCCTTCCTGAACCAGCAGGGCATCCGGGCGCAGACCAACGGCGACCTTCTGATTTTCATTGAGCTTGGTGGTTGGCACTGGAACTGAGGTACCATTGTCCAGAGCGATCGTTTCTCCCTTCACAATGCCATTCAGCATGTTCATGGAAGGGGCGCCGATGAATTGAGCCACAAAGATGTTTGCTGGCTCGTAGAACACTTCGAATGGTGTGCCGACCTGCTGGATGTGACCGTCTTTCATGATCACGATACGGTCCGCCATTGTCATGGCCTCGACCTGATCGTGGGTTACGAAGATGATGGTGTTGCCAACGCGCTGGTGGAGTTTTTTGATCTCCAGTCGCATCTGAGTGCGCAGCTGCGCGTCCAGATTGGACAGAGGTTCGTCAAACAGGAAGGCAGCTGGATCACGCACCATGGCGCGGCCAATGGCGACGCGCTGGCGCTGACCGCCGGAAAGCTGGTTCGGCTTTCTGTCGAGCAGGTCTGTCAGTTCCAGAATACCGGAGACTTCATCGATGCGCGCGTCTTTCTCATCCTTGGAGAGCTTGGAGGTGCGCAGTCCAAAGCCGATGTTTTTGCGCACCGTCATATGAGGGTAGATCGCATAGTTCTGGAAGACCATAGCGATGTTGCGCTCTTTGGGCTCCATGTCGTTGACCACATCACCGCCGATGCGGATGTCGCCTGCAGAAATTTCCTCCAATCCTGCGATCATGCGCAGGGTGGTGGACTTGCCACAGCCGGACGGGCCAACCAGAACAACGAACTCACCGGACTGGATGTCCAAATTGATGCCATGCAGGACCTGAGTGTCCCCGTAGGACTTAACGAGATTGTTTAGGGATACGGTGGTCAATCGATCACTCCTGCACTAGTTTTGCAAAAGCAGCGCTGCGCACTAAAGTGGCTTGCACGCTTTGATCTGCAAATGATTTGTTTTTGGCTCTCAAGGCTTTGGCGGACTGTTTGTAAGTTTCCAAAGCAGCGTCCAAGGCACTTGGAGCTGGCCCGCCGGGACGGGTGCGAATAGCAACGAAATTTTCGGCACTGACAGCATGGATGAACTGGTCTTCGCTCATGCTGGATACCTTTTGGGCGTGTGCCTCAAAGGCCTTGCCAAATGGGTCAAAGCCGTCACGGAGTGGTCTTTGCTCTGCGATCACTGCTTTGGCTGTGTCTGCTGCAATCTCATGGGCCTGACGGAAGGAGAGACCTTCTTCACGCACCAGCGTATCTGCCAGCTCTGTGATGGTGATGCAGGAGGCGTCCGTGTTCTTTGCGACGCGCGCTTCGTTGATTGAGCTTGCGGCGATGAGTGCTGCAAAAAGATCCAGCACGCGGCTGCCGCTTTCAAAGGCTGCATACCCTGCCTGCTGCACTTCACCCTCACTGTCGTTCATATCGGTGAACGGGGTGTTGTGCATGGTGCCGACGATTGCATCGCAGCGGCCAACGGTGATGGATGCCAGATGGCGCAGGTGTTCGATTGGCACCGGATTGCGTTTTTGCGGCATGATGGAAGAGATCTGCACCAGGCTGTTTGGCACGTAGAGCTGTCCAACTTCGAACGCGCTCCAGAACTGCATGTCCTGAATGACGCGGCCCAGATGCAGGAACATGAGCTTCATGGCCGAGTAGAGGCCAGTCACGTAATCTACGGAGGCAATACAGCCATAGGAGTTGAGCAGCGGTTCGCTGAAGCCAAGCAGCTGCGCCATATGCTCCCGATTGATCGGAAAGCCAGAGGTGGTGATGGCTGCAGCCCCCATCGGGCAGTGGTCAATGCCAGCTCTTGCCAGATTCATCCGTTCCAGATCACGCAACAGAACTTCCAGTGCGGCGGACAGGTAATGGCCAAAGGTGGATGGTTGTGCCGGTTGCCCGTGGGTGTAGGCAACAATCAGCGTTTCTTTTTCGATCTCGGCTTTTTTGATGAGCACATCACACAGATGCAGAGCTTGCTGGGTGAGAGCATCACAGCGTTTTGCCAGCGCCAGCTTGAAGACGGTGTGGTCCATGTCATTGCGCGAGCGCGCTGTGTGCAGCATGCCAGCGATGTCTGGGCCGAGCCGCTTTTTCAGCTCGGCTTCAACGAGGAAGAAGTAGTCCTCGTATTCGCCCGTGTATTCCGGATCAGCGTCTGCCAGATCCTTCTCGATATCAAGGAGTGCCTTGGCGATTTGCTTGCCGGTTTCAACTGAGACAATGCCAGTCTCGCACAGCATCACCAGATGGGCCTGATTGATCTGGGTGATTGAGGCGACATGGTGTGCTTTTACGCCTTCAAAAAGCGGTGCAAGCACTGTGTCTTTGTAGACAGGATGGGGGAATTTGGAACTGTCGATCATCCTTTAAGCCCTGCCATTACTACGCCGCGAATGATGTAGCGCTGGAACACCAGGAATACGATCAGGGTCGGGATGGTTGAAATTGCTGCACCTGTCATGATCAGTTCCCACTCCACCTGCGCTTCTACGGAGAAGGTGGTGAGGCCAACGGGCAGGGTGTACATTTCCTGACTGTTGGTGACGATGAGCGGCCAGATAAAGGCTGTCCAGTTGCCAAGGAAGACGAAGATTGCCAGCGCTGCCAGAGCAGGGCGCACCAGCGGCATGGCCACGGTCCACCAGATCTGCAGTTCGTTCAGGCCATCAATGCGCGCGGCTTCGAGGAAGTCGTCTGGTACAGTTTCAAAGAACTGCTTCATGAGGAAGGTGCCAAAGGCTGTCATGAGACCCGGGAACATGATGCCCCAATAGGTGTCGAGCCAACCGAACGCAGAGCTCATCAGGTACCACGGAATAACCAGCATTTCGGTTGGGATCATCAGGGTCGACAGGATGGCGATGAAGATGATGTAACGGCCCGGGAAGGTGTACTTGCATAGGACGTAACCGACGAGGCTGTCAAACAGCACGTTACAGATGGTTGTGATGGTTGCGATGAACAAAGAGTTAGTGAACCAGCCGAAGAAGCGCCCGTCTTCAAGAACGTAGGTGTAGTTCTCGATGGTTGGTTCTTCCGGGATGAGGTTCAGGTTGTAGACCTCAAACGGGTATTTGAAGGAGGTGGACAGCATGAAGACGATTGGCATGATCATAGCGATGCCACCTGCAAACAGCAGGAGCCAACGGATGAACTGCGCCTGACTGCGTTTTCTGCGGGCAGAATTGCGCAGGGCCGTGGCCTTTTTGCTTGTGTCCAGAGTATCTGAGAAAGCCATATTACTTATCCCTCATGACGCGCAATTGCAGCAGGCTGACGACAAGCAAAACGGTGAACAGAACAACTGTTTGTGCCGCCGCGTACCCCATGTCAAAAGAGTTGAAGGCCGTGTCATAGATCATCAGAACCAACGGCTTGGTGGAGTTGAGCGGGCCGCCGGGATCATTCGTGGTCATGTTGAAGACCTGATCGAAGATGCGCAGGAAGCCAATGGAGGAGAAGACAACCAGAAAGACGATGGTTGGCTTGAGAAGCGGAATGGTGATCTCGGTCAGCGTTTCCCACGCAGAGATGCCATCAATGCGGGCGGCCTCATAATAGGTTTGCGGAATAGCGCGCAGACCAGCCATGAAGATGATGACCTGAAAGCCCAGTCCTGCCCAGATGGCCGGTGCCAGAATGGATGGCAGTGCAAAGGTGGTTGAGTTCAGGAACGGGATTTGCGGGATACCGAAGGTGGCCAGCGTGTTGTTGAAGACGCCGATTGGAACCGGCTGATAGAACCAGCGCCAGACCCACGCCATTGCGACCGCGCTGGTCATGAATGGCAGGAAGTACAATGCCCGGATCGTGCCATGCATGAAGCGTAGTTTGTCGAGATGGAACGCGATTACGAAGGCAAGGAGCAGGGAGCTTGGTGTTCCCAAAATCAAATAGAGGAAGGTGTTGCCGAACACTTTCCAGAATGTGGGATCACTGAACAGCTTTACATAATTGTCGAACCCGGTCCAATTGCGGGAGCCGAGCAGGTTCCATTCCTGAAAAGAGAGCAGAATAGCGTTCGCTGTTGGATAGAAGCGCACGACTACATAAAAAACGATTGGGATGGCAAGTAGCCCCCACGCCCAGACGATCTGCTTTTGCGAGATCGAGAGCCTCTTATAAATCCCCAAAACCGCCCCCTGGTTATAGCCGGAATTGCAGCAGTTTTCTCAGAGTATGAGTCATGAGACTGCTTTAACTATTTGTTTTAAGGTGTTTTATGGCTCTGCTAAAGGAGCCTTTGCCCTACATGCTGTCTTGATGGTGTGGGGGCAAGGTGGAGCCCCCACACACATACGTTTTGATAGACTGTCGCGTGATGCTTAGTTGTAGTAGTCGTCGAGGATCTTCTGCTCTTCGCCTGCTGCCTGAGCAAGAGAGTCATCTACAGACTGATCTTGAAGACGCATGCGTCCAACCATGTCCATCAGAGCCTGACGTTGACCACTTTCGTTGGCGAAGATTGTTGTCTTCGCATAGCCGAGGCCTTTGATGAATGGGCCGTAGACTTCGTGGTTGGCATTGGCTTCTGTCATCGCTGCAGATGGTTTTGCAGGAAGTTCGCCAACGGTGTCGAGCCAGACTTGCATGGCCTCATCGGAGGTGACGTACTTCATGAACTTGACGGCTGCATCGTACTTCTCATCGGTGGCTTTGGACGTGATGCCGTTCACCCAATAAGACGAGTAGTTGGAATGGGTGCCATCAGCTGCGGCTGGCAGCTCTGCAACGCCCCACTTGAGGCCGCGGACCTTGTTGAGTGCGCCGATGCGGAAGGAGCCGTCGATGTGCATGCCTGCCCGGCCTGCTTTAAAGGCGGCCTGTGGCTCATCCATGAAGCCTGCTGCGGTCACTTTGTGGGTGAACTCAAGATCGGAGTAGTACTTCAGAGCGGCTTTACCGGCATCTGTGTCGTAGTTCACTTTCTTGTAGTTATCCATGTATGGATCGCCGCCGAACTGGCGGATAAGCACTTCGCGGAACCAGTGGTGGTCCTGTGCGTTCATGCCTGTGGTGATGCCCACGGTGGACAGGTTGCCTGCGCCGTCTTTCTGGGTGAGTTTCTTTGCGGTTTCAACCAGTTCGTCCAGTGTCTTTGGCGGGCCGTCGATGCCAGCTTTGTCGAACAGACGCTTGTTGTAGAACAGAGCCAGTGATCGCACTGCGGTTGGCAGGGCCATGTACTGATCGCCGCGCTTCATGGCCTGAACCATTGGGAAGAACTCAGCCTCAATTTCAGCTGGCGGGAAAACATCGTTTGGAAGTGGCTGAATGAGTTGTGCGTTCACGTAGTCGTTCAACCAGCCGTAAAACAGCTGCACCACATCCGGGCCCTGACCCGCAGGGATCGCTGCTGCCACTTTCGTACGGTAATCCGCATACGGGAAGTGGGTCATTTTCACGGTGATGTCCGGATTTGCCTTCTCGAAGTTCTCGATCAGGGTTTCCATTGCTTTCACACGTGGCTCAAAGAAATATTGCCAGTACTCAATTTCAACTGCTTGTGCGCTACCTGCTGCATACATTGCGCAAGCCGCGGTGGTTGCCCCCAGCATCCACTTTTTCAACTGCTTCATAAGACCCTCTCCTAAGTCCTAAAGTCGGAGCTGCCCTCTATTCCTCGCCCCGGCTTCTTTTGATAAATTGCGAAAAGAAATGTTCTTCTCTTAATATTTCACAATGCTGAACAGATTTAATTCAATTGAGTTGAGCATTCAAGTGTTTTGATTTAATGGATAGATATGCATCGAAAAACACCACTTAAAATCATTGGCTCCAACGCCGAAAGAACTCGACTTCACAATAGGAAAGTCGTTCTCGGGCACTTACGTTCTCATGGCAAACTGGGGCGAGCAGAACTTGCGCGCCTGACCGGTTTGTCCACACAGGCAATGAGTAACATCATAGCTGAATTGGAGAGCGAGGCTCTGATTCTTGCAGGTGAGCGGCAAACAAAAGGGCGTGGTTTGCCTGCGGTGCAGTACACTTTAAATCCGGCGGGTGCTGTTGCGCTGGGGGTGGAAGTTCGCCCTAACGCGATCTTATGCGCGCTGGTGAATTTTCTTGGCGATACGCTTTACACCAAGCGCATACATATCGAGAGCAGTGAGCCCGCTGTGGTTTTGCCAACCGTTAAGGCGGCCTGCGATGAGGCTCTTTCATCCATTGGCAAGAACGCACCGCCTGTTTTGGGTGCGGGAATCGTTATGCCAGGTCCGTTTGGCCGTGTGGGATTGACCGGAGCGGGGAAGGCCGAGCTGGTTGGCTGGGACGATAAAGACCCGCAGGTGCTGTTTGAAGATGTGCTTCAGGTGCCTGTGCGCGTGGAAAATGATGCGACGGCGGCGGCGATTGCAGAGCAGACAACTGGCTCTGCTACGGATCTGCAATCCTTCTGTTTTGTTTATTTTGGTACAGGTCTGGGGCTTGGGGTGATCTCCAATGGCGAGATCCTGCGCGGTGCGTTTGGCAACGCGGGTGAGCTGGGGCACGTTGTTGTGGAGCGGGGCGGGCGGCTTTGCTCCTGCGGCAATCGTGGGTGCCTTGAAACCTACACCAGCCGTATGGCGGCCAGTGAGTTTTTGCAAAAGCGCGGCAAGTCGGCCGAGAGCCAGAAGGACCTTTCTGATCTGCTGGCCGTGAATGATCCTGATCTGGATGAGTGGATCTGTGAAGCGGCTGACCCATTGGCGCAGGCCATTGGAACGCTTGAGAACCTGTTTGATCCGGAGGCCGTTATTCTGGGTGGCGCCATGCCGCCGGAGTTGCTGGAACGGCTGATTGCTAAACTGAACCTGATTGATGCGACGGTTTCCGTTCGTGCTGACCGGACGTTGCCGCGTGTGGTGCGTGGAGCGTCTGGTTGGATGACTGCGGCTCTTGGAGCAGCGGCGCTGATTATACACGACACCTATATTCCAAGTATTTCGAAGGTAGCCTGAGGGGACACGATGCCACTTTCAGAACAAGAACGTATTGCCGAGCACAAGCAAAGTGTGCGGATGGTGAACCTTTGGCGGGCGCTGCAGCCACTCAAGTCAACGGTTTCCTTTATGAATACGGGAGCTCATCCGGATGATGAGATTTCTGAGATGCTGGCAGCGATCGGTCTTCGCGATGGCATTGCCTTGTCTTATGCCTGCGCCAATCGCGGTGAGGGCGGGCAAAATGATATTGGCACCGAGGCGACCGAGAACCTTGGTGTATTGCGCTCCGCTGAAATGGAAAAAGCCTGTGATGTGTTGAACATGCGCATGTACTGGCTCTCGGAAAATGCTGAGGACAGTGTTTTTGACTTCGGGTTTTCAAAGAGCGGTGTTGAGACACTTAGCAAGTGGGGGCATCAACGCACGCTGAAGCGGTTTGTTGAAATCATCCGGCAAGAGCGGCCAGACATCATCAGCCCGACTTTTTTGAATATTCCCGGCCAGCATGGTCACCACCGCGCCATGACGCAGGCTGCGTTTGAGGTGATGAAAGCGGCGGCTGATCCTGAGTTTCCTGATGTTGATCTGCCGTGCTGGACCGTCAAGAAGCTCTACCTGCCAGCATGGTCTGGTGCGGGCGGGGCGTATGATGATGAGGTTCCACCACCACCTGCGACGCTGGAGTTTGATGGCAACGGTGAAGAGGAAGTCACCGGCTGGAGCTGGGCGCAGATTGGGGAACAGTCTCGTGCATTCCATAAAACACAAGGTATGGGGCGCTGGCAGGCTTACGACAAAAGCAATGTCTGGCCGCTGCATCTGGCGGAAAGCACGGTTGGAACAGACGAGCTGTCTTTATCTGATAATCTTCCGAAAGACCTTTCCGAGCTTGCTGCGTTTGCAGGAGCGCCAGCACTTTCAGCATTGCTGGACAAGGCGCATGATCATTGCCTGGATGCGATTGAGGCCTTCCCGAACCGTGCGATGATTGGGGCGGCTGCAGCGCAGGCTCTGAAGTTGTTGCGGAAGGCGATGGATGATTGCCCTGAGACAGCCCGTGATGAAGTTCTGCACCGTTTGGAGCGCAAGGAGCTGCAGCTTGCGAAGGTGCTTGAGCTGGCAGAGGGCATTGTTGCCTCTGTGCGGTTGTCTCAAGACCAGTTGAAGCGTGGTGAGAGCGCTGAGGTTGCGTTTGAATGCAATCGTGAAGCCGTGAGCTTTGAGCTGGATTTGCCGAAGGGCTGGGTGCAGCAAGACGGCTGCGTCCAAGTTGGGGGTGAGGCTGACACCAGTGATCCGTATCCTGCTGTTTACCGCCCTGATGCGGTTCAGGCGCCCTGTGCAAAGCTTCAGTTTACTTCTCATGGTGTGGCGGTTGAAACGCGGCTGCCGTTTGAGGCGGAGCCAATTGTGCTTCCTTCTCATGTGGTTACATTGGATGACACGGGCTTCGTGCTCAACAACACGCTGGAAAACCGGTCCTTGAGCATTCCGGTGGGGGGGAATGCCGAGGGCTTGAGCCTTGATGTGCCAGAAGGATGGACGGCACAGTTTGACGATGGTGTTTTCCAGATTGCTCTGCCGGATGATGTCGCCAATGGGCTTTATGAGCTGCCGATCCTGCAAGGGGGCGAGCAGGCTTACACAGTCCATGTTGTGTCTTATCCGCATGTGAGTCAGCGCGTTCGAGTTACTCCGGCAACGGTTCGGGTCTGCGTGGTTGATGCTCGCCTTGATGCGAGGCGCGTTGGCTATGTTGGGAGCGGTAATGATCGCGTCGCCAAATGGCTTGGTGACATTGGCGTTGAACTGGTCGATTTGCCTGTTGGTGAGTTGAGTGCCAAGCGGCTGCAAGGGCTGGATTGCCTCGTCGTCGGCATCTTTGCGTTCCGTAGCCGACAGGACCTGCATGATTTGATTGCGGATATTCATGCGTGGGTGAAAGCTGGTGGGCGCCTGATCACGCTCTATCACCGTCCATGGGATCGCTGGGATGCAGAGAAACTTCCCCTTCAACCGCTTGAAATTGGATCACCGAGCCTGCGTTGGCGGGTGACGGATGAAAATGCCGAGGTGCGTTATCTGAACCCGCAGCATGCCTTGCTCAACCAGCCTAACGAGATTGGCAAGAGCGATTGGGCGAACTGGCACAAGGAGCGTGGGCTCTATTTTGCGAAGAGCTGGAATGCTGCCTATGAGCCGCTGCTGGAGATGGCGGACCCTGATGAAGCACCTCACCAAGGCATTTTGCTTGCGGGTGACTTTGGGCAGGGGCAGCACATTCACACCTCGCTTATCCTGCATCACCAGATGGAAAAGCTGGTGCCGGGGGCTTTTCGCCTGATGGCCAATCTGGTCTCAAGTGGAACTGAAGAGGCGGGCGCCTCTCAAAGTGCTGAGGCTTTTGAGGCCAGCTAGTTGATCTGATTGAGGCGCTGCAAAACAGTGCCTCTTTTCTTGCGGGCAGTTGTTAGTCCAGTGTCCTCTTGAACCTCTTGAGAGCCAACATCAGGAGCAGGCCGACGAACAGGAAGAGGGTGTAAACGCTTGCAGATACCTCGCTCCATTCCGCGCCTTTCAGCAAGATCGCGCGAACAACGCGCAGAAAGTGAGTGAGCGGGAAGGTCTCGCCCAGCATTTGCGCCCATTCCGGCATGCCCGCGTAGGGGAACATGAAGCCGGAGAGCAGCAAGGACGGCAGGAAGAAGAAGAACGTCATCTGCATGGCCTGCATTTGCGTGCGGGCGATTGTTGAGATGAAGTAGCCCAGCAGAACCAATGTCAGCACAAAAACCAGTATGGCGCCGATAAGCAACAGCAACCCGCCTTCAAACGGGATGTTGAAGAGCAGGCGGCCTGCACTCAACACTACGGCGACCTGAACCGCCCCCACGCCCAGATAGGGCAGGACTTTGCCGCACATGATCTCAAAAGGAGATGCGGGCATGGCCAGAAGGTTTTCCATGGTGCCACGTTCTGTTTCTCGCGTCAGTGCGATGCTTGTCATCATCACCAGTGTCAGTTGAAGAATGACGCCCAGCAGGCCGGGGACGATGTTGTACTGAGTGATGCCTTCCGGATTGTATTTGCGATGAATGATGGTGCTGGACTTCAAAAGATCCTGCTTCAGACTTGGATTCTTCTGTTTGATGGATGCAACCGCTTTTTCGATGATTGCCGGGGCAGAAGCGACCGCAGCGCCGGATGCTGCCGGGTCTGTGGCGTCTGCTTCAATCAGCGCGTTGGGTGTCCCCGCTTCTGCCTGCTTGGCGAAGTTGCTTGGGAACGTCACCACAAACGTGACTTTACCACGCCGGAGCAGGCTGCGGGCTTCTGACGGTGAGACATTCACATCAGTGAACTTGAAGTACTGAGAGTTTTCAAGGGCTGTGACGGCGGCACGGGAGTATGGATCATTTGCCATTGAGACCAGAGCCGTGGGGAGGCCGCGCGGGTCATTGTTGATGGCGTATCCAAACAGCACGAGCTGAAGCAGGGGAATGCCGAGCATCATGGCAAAGGTGATACGGTCGCGGCGCATCTGGATGAACTCTTTGATGAGCATGGCAAAGAGCCGCTGAAGGGAGAATACTCTGCTCATTGAATATTGTCCGTGCTGTCACTCATGAACTTGATGAAGACATCCTCCAGATTGGTTTCTGATTGTTCGATCTGGATGTCTTCGTGTTGCTCCAGTGGTTTGAGCGCGCGTTTCAATACCTGAAGGTCTGTTCCTGTCACGTGCAATGAGTTGCCGAACGGTGCGACCTGCTGCACGCCTTTGTTTTCCTGAAGCCGAGGAATGAAACGTTCAAGGTTGGGGCCGGTGAGTGTGTATGTGTACAGTCCTGCATCTGCGATGACATCATGCAGGGAGCCGTCGGCTAAAAGTTCGCCATATGAGATGTAGGTGATGCGATGGCAGCGCTCGGCCTCGTCCATGTAGTGGGTGGAGACAAGAACAGTCATGCCATCAGCTGCAAGGCGGTGGATCTCCTCCCAAAAATCGCGACGGGCCTTTGGGTCTACACCTGCGGTGGGTTCATCCAACAGCAGGAGCTTCGGTTTGTGCATTGTACAGGCCGCCAGAGCGAGGCGCTGTTTCCATCCGCCAGAGAGTTCGCCTGCCAACTGGTTGCGGCGGGAGAGCAGGCCGAGCTTTTCCAGTGTTGCGGTTGTGTGCTGCTTCACTGGTTTGAGGTTGTAAAGCCGCGCGACAAAGCTCAGGTTTTCCTCGATGGTCAGATCTTCGTAGAACGAGAACTTCTGCGTCATGTAGCCGACCTGGCTTTTGATCAGCAGACGGTCCTTGATCAGATCATACCCAAGCACCTGTCCGTTGCCTTCGTCTGGCTTCAGGAGCCCACACATCATCCGGATGCTGGTGGTTTTGCCCGAACCATTGGGACCAAGGAAGCCGACAATCTCACCCGGTTTGACTTTGAGCGAGACATTGTTGACGACCAGCTTGTCGCCAAAGCGTTTGGTCAGGCCTTTGACTTCAATTGCGTTCATTGCAAGCTGTCCAGATCAACGTCAAAAATCTGACCGGGTCTCAACGGAGAATGCTTCGTGATTGGCTTTGCCTGCACCTCATAAACCAGTTTCTCGCGTGTCTCTAAAGAGTAGATGACTGGTGGGGTGAATTCCGGGCCTTCTGCAATGTGGGTGATATGCAAGGCTTGCAGGGTGGCGCAGCCGGAGCATCTGGCGTTGAACCGGGTACCAACTTCCAGCTGGGTGTATTGCTCTTCGGGCACGAAGAAATGAAGCTTGATGGAATTGACGGGCAACAGGCTGGCAACTGGCGCTGTTGGGCCTGCCATT
The DNA here is from genome assembly GCF_001623075.1 of Pseudovibrio sp. Ad37. Classification (GTDB taxonomy): domain Bacteria; phylum Pseudomonadota; class Alphaproteobacteria; order Rhizobiales; family Stappiaceae; genus Pseudovibrio. The sequence continues at coordinate 2,361 of NZ_LMCF01000168.1, read as the reverse complement.
TCACCAGAGTGTAGGAACACGTCTGTGACCTTGGCATCTTCAGGTGCATAGATCTTTCGCTTCTCCAGCAACCACTCGGCCAGATCAACTTTCGCCTTTGCCATCTCATATTGGCTCTCGGCGGCAGCGATCTGATCTTCACGTGCTGGCAGTTTGGCAACGGAGAGCTGGGCTTGCAGCTCTGTTATGCGGGCTTGCGCAACGAGCAGGGCGGTCTCTGCTTCATCAAACTGTGCCTGAGAGATGACTTTACGCCCGAGTAGACCCTGATATCTGTCGTAGACGTTTTGCGAATGTTTGGCCTGTGCCTGTGCTGAGCGCAGGGTGGCGTTTAAAACGTCGATCTCCTCAGGGCGCTTGCCAAGCTTAAGGTCATTGAGTGAGGCAAGTGTCTGTTGCAGTTGAGCCTTGGCTTCAGCCAGCTTCATATTGGCATCGGAGGATTCCAATATGGCAATGAGCTGGCCTTTCTTGACCCGTTCTCCTTCTTCGACCTGCACATCAGTAATTTCGGAGAGCTCCACTGGCGCCAGCTTGAGGTACTCGCCTTCAACATAACCAGCGGTCAGGTTTGGTTCCGGCGCGCAAAAGGCAAGCCAACTTGCCACAACAGGAAGGGCGCAGACATTAAGCATGGTTCGAGCCTTTCGACAGATCATCCAGCAAGGCGTTGATTGAGCGATGGAGGATGGATTTGATCTGTGCCAGCTCATCCGGGCCGACGGCTTGCCAGCCCATGCGCTTGAGCACCAGCGGACGGGCCAGACGGATGTAAAGCAGCTGGCCGATCATGGCGAAGATTGCGAGCTTCAGTTCATCAGAGGCGACAGGCTGGCCAGTTGCGCGGCTGAAGAGCACGGTGACACGGTCCATCAGCGGCTCAAAGATCAAGTGGTAAAGCGTGTCCACTTCCTCTGGTGAGTGCAACACCTCCTTGAGCATAAAGCCAATCACCAGTTCAGCGCGCTTGTTTGTTTGGGTGAAGGTGATCATGCGGTCGATCATCTCCAGAATCTTAGTGCGCGCGTCTTCAGGTGACAGATGCTCGATGTCAGAGAGCTTTCGGTTCAGCACAACAGACATCACATCGCCAATCGACATGGCAATGAAGTTGATGCATGCCCGCTTCAACCCGGCCTTGCCATCGAAGTGATAGGCAATGGAGGCAATGTTGGCCTTTGCTGTTTGCGCGATAGAGCGCGTGGATGTGCCGGCATATCCCTCATGACCAAAGTGGTAGAGAGCAGATTCAATAAGGTCGCGTTTTGTTTTGGCCGATGGGGTGTCAGATGCCAGAACTTCACGCAGTTCATTTGGGGTGGGGGAGTTTGTCATGACGACACCTATTTTTTCAATCAATCGTTTGATTGAAAATCTACGCCTGTTTTAGAATTTTGTAAAGTGTGCATCCAGAAATTCGTATTGATGGGAAATTGGGGGTGAGATTTGGATTTTATTTGTCAATAATTTCAATTAGTTATGTAATATTCTGCGTTGCTGTTGTTTTGCTTTTGCGGATTTGGTTGCATTGTCACGAGAGAACGCATCGAGAACTTTTCTTGAACCATCTTCAGAGTGTGCATAGCTGTCGAGTAGCACTCTGGAACTTGACCAGCGCCTTGCCTCAGCCGCGTCAACTACGTTGATACCCTGCCTCACTACTGTCTCAGTTCCAAAGCCATGGTGACCGGCAGCATGTGGTGCGATGTACTTAATTCCAGCTTCCTTGCAGACTGTCTGCCAGTGCTTGTAAACGCTGTGATGGCTGGCGTAGCCGAATACTCTCCCGTTTCTTGGTGGTAGATTGGCGAGTGTAACAACCATCTCTGTCGTGATGTTTACCCACTGCGCATCATGTCCTTTGGCTGATGGCAAAAATACTCTATGGCTCATTAAGTCCAGATCATCCGGCACCATTTCAACTGCCTGAGTAATTCTTGAGCCTGTGGTGAACATGAAAAGAGCCAGCGCCCCCGCGTATGGGTTCGCATACTCCCTGAACTTATCAATCCATTCCCAAGACCCTGGAGTCTTTCGTTGTCTACTTTTCTTGCCCCGGATCTCGTCTTGCTCTGCGCGCTTGTCTGAGGTGTAGGCCTTGTCCGTCGTCGAGTGAAGTTAGACAGAATTAGCTTCTGAGTAGCGGGGTGTTTGGCCCGGTTTACGTTTTGATTTTAAGCGGCTTGCGCGTGGTAGCACAAGCGACGGTTTTGAAGAGTTTTCCGTTTAATCACCTGCCTGTGCTCCAGGACCTGCTTATGGCGTCCCCAATAGGCATCAGCCGGGGTTACGTTCCCAAGGCTCTCGTGATAGCGGTGGTGATTATAGTAATCGACGAACCTTTCAATCTGGGCTTCCAGA
>NZ_LMCF01000167.1 GCF_001623075.1 Pseudovibrio sp. Ad37 | reverse complement strand
TCCTTCAAGAACCCGCCCTACAACCAGCAACACGCCCATCAGCGCGGTGAAGACAACGGCTCTGCTGGAGACTATGCGCTTTATGAATATCCGGGGCGCTACAAGGCCGATGGTGTTGGCAAGCCCTTCACAAAACACCGGCTGGAGGCAGCACGTGTTGAGGCCACCACAGGGCATGGGGCCACCAATGCTATCCACCTGATGGCAGGTCATCAGTTTGCGCTGAACGACCACCCGAACGACGACTACAACATCAAGTATCATTTGCTCACCGTCTCCCATCAGGGCAGTCAGCCGCAGGCCGTGGCAGAGGAAGCCGGCAGCGGTACCACCACTTACAGCGCCGGGTTTGAGGTGATGCCCGCCCGCCTGCCATACCGGCCCAAACTGCACCAAAAGCCCTTGGTGGACGGCCCACAGATCGCTCATGTCACAGGACCGGAAGGTGAAGAGATTTACTGCGATGAACATGGCCGGGTGAAAGTCTGGTTCCCGTGGGACCGTCACGGCAAGAAGAACGACACGTCCTCCTGCTGGATCCGCGTGTCCTCCAACTGGGCCGGCGCCAGCTGGGGCCACATCGCCATCCCCCGCATCGGTCACGAAGTCATCGTAGACTTCCTCGAAGGCGACCCAGACCAACCCATCATCACAGGGCGGACGTATCACAACAATAACAAGAGTCCCTACACCCTGCC
>NZ_LMCF01000166.1 GCF_001623075.1 Pseudovibrio sp. Ad37 | reverse complement strand
CTTATCAAGCGCAGGCAATTGCGAACGTCAACGGCGACCTGAATGCGATGTACAGCATCAAGGTCGCTGTTGATTCTAATGGCAACCAGTACGCAGCGGGAATGGGCATTGGTGTTCAGAATACGCCAGCGGGTATGCAGTCGCAGGTGCTCTTCCTGGCAGACCGCTTCGCTGTGATGACTCAGGCTGGCGGTACAGTTACGCTGCCATTTGTGATCCAGAACGGACAGACCTTCATCCGGGATACGTTCATCCAGGACGGTACCATCAGCAATGCCAAAATAGGAAACTACATTCAGTCTTCAACATGGGACGGAACCGGGAACGTTGGCTGGCACATCAACAAATCTGGCTACGCGACGTTTAACAACGTGACCGTTCGCGGCTCGATTTACGCCACAAACGGTAATTTTTCTTTCAATGGCTCCGGCAACACAACGGTGATTAATGGTAATGGCGTAACCATTAATATTCCGGGTGGAGGTCGCTAGATGGTCATACTAGGTGT
>NZ_LMCF01000165.1 GCF_001623075.1 Pseudovibrio sp. Ad37 | reverse complement strand
CCTTGGTTGGCACAAAGCCAGCAGACGAACCTGCTAGATGAGAGCTGTTCGCCTGCTGGATTTGTGCCAACCAAGGTGGGTCAATTTTAAATGATGATGCCGGATCAATTTTGAACGCTCATTGACAGCCTTGTTGATCTGATCTTGCGAAACACGCGCAACTGACATGGAGATTTCCTGAATATGAATGAGCTGGCGGGAGTGTAGAGGGCTGATGGGAGCGCCGGAAGAGCAAATTGCCGTAGAGCACAGGGTTTTCGTGATATGCCTAAACCAAGTGACAGATCGCCGAAGGTAGCAGTATTTCGAACATGCAGCGAATGGCCGCAATGGTCACGAGTTCTTCTTCAAGCAGGGATAGTCCAAAGGAAAATGGGCGTCGCTGAGTAGCTCTTAGCTTACCAACTGGCGCTTTGCAGCAGCTGAATCACTACGCCTACCTTGGAGGCCCTCACCCGCACTGATCGGCGACTGCTACTGTCATTTCCCACCCACATCTACTGACTAAGGTGCTGGCGAACGTGTCTTTTGTTGACGTGGTGTTGACGCGAACGCAAAAAGCCCTGAGCGGTTGGCTCAGGGCTTTTGCTATCATACCAGTATGATTGGGATATTTTGGTTGCGGGGGTAGGATTTGAACCTACGACCTTCAGGTT
>NZ_LMCF01000164.1 GCF_001623075.1 Pseudovibrio sp. Ad37 | reverse complement strand
CAAGGGTAAGACTTGCCAATTCGGATTACAAAGAGCCAATTTTTTCTAATGTAGTTAAAATATTTCTTCCTTCGCGAACGCCTTCCAAGATTTTTCTTGTTGCAGCGCTATCGCCAATATTTACGATTTCAATTTGTTTTTCTTTTCCGTATGCCGCAAGTTCTTCCATAAGTGGACGTTCTGGTCGCATTCCTAGGCAGACAAAACCGTAATCAAATGGAATCTCGGCGTCTACTCCGTCGTGCTTCACTTTGAAATGATCCGCTGCTACTTCGGTTAATGCGGTTTCTGTTTGCACATCGACGTGGTTTTTCTCGATAATATCCATCATCGAAAGTCGCGTAATCATATCCAAGTCTTTACCAAGGATTGGCATCATTTCTACAATTGTAACAT
>NZ_LMCF01000163.1 GCF_001623075.1 Pseudovibrio sp. Ad37 | reverse complement strand
ATGTGGTTACACTGTTTCGCATCCTTCAGCGCCACTATCCGCAGTTTCTGGAGGTGCTCAAGTTCCAGCTCACCAGCCGCTCTGAGTTTGAACGGCTTGCGGAAACCAAGCCAGACACATTGACCGATCTGGAACAGGCCGCCCGCTTTCTCTACCTGCAACGCACAGCCTTTGGTGGCAAGGTTGACGGGCGCACCTTTGGAGTATCCCTGCGTGGTGCCCGCTTTGATCTGAGTAAGGTGGTGCCGTTGCTGGAAGACGTTCACGAGCGTCTATCTGGCGTCATTATTGAACGCCTGTCTTATGCCGATTGTATCAAGCGATATGACCGCACTGAAACCCTGTTCTATCTGGACCCGCCATATTGGGCCTGTGAGGATTACTACGGCAAAGACGTGTTTGATGCTGATGACTTTTCAAGGCTGGCCGACCAGCTCAAATCCATCAGGGGACGCTTTCTTCTGTCTATCAATGACACACCTCAGATCAGAGATATCTTTGCGGGCTTTGACGTGGAAGAAGTAAGCCTGAACTACACTCTGAACGGTAACGGTCAGAAGAAGGTTCAGGAGCTGATTTTCAGTAACTGACGGAGGTTTTAAGTGTTAAAGGAGGTAACCATCCAAGATATTCGAAATATTCGAACTGCCTGCCGCAGCCACTACTCTGGCCTTTTCAAAGCGAAACCAAACATTACAGCTCGTGCATTGTCTGGCTTCCTCGTGCCCTTGAAGGATACTTTTAACACCCTTTTCCTTGCAGGTTGGGCACAAGTAATGCATGGGTTCTTTATGGTTGGTCTGTTCTTTAAGGCGATACACAGTTTGACCGGCTGGCGTTTCCCAAAGCTCATAACGTGCAAATTCGTTAGCCTTGGCCTGCGCCTCTATGGCGGCCTCCTTCAGCGCCAGAAGTTGCGTCTTCAGCTCCACATTCGCCAGCTTCGTATCTGTAACCTCACTCATAAGTTCCACGACAAGAGCTTCAAGCTCCGGGTTGCTCGACGTCTTCGGAGAACTCAAAAGGTTCTTGATCGACTTGGTGACTTCAACGGCTTTGCCAGCCAGTTTGACACCGCTGTCAGCATGCTTAACCAATGTGCTGATATTATCGAAATCGAAATCCATCGCTCTAACCTGGCTGCAAAAACTAAAAAATCCAAGCATATTCTATAGGAGATTTTTTGACGTAAAACAGGGCACAAATAGAGGCGTTAGAAAGTGGTGTTTGGGATCACTTCTAACGCTCCGTTTTGAAGGAAAAAGAAGAAAAGCCGCTGTGCATGCTAATTTGCCCATCAATGCAAAAACTCGCGCCGCGCCACA
>NZ_LMCF01000162.1 GCF_001623075.1 Pseudovibrio sp. Ad37 | reverse complement strand
CAGATGCCGGGGCCAATGCGGCGATCTCTGTTGTTAACCAGCTGATCATGGCAGAGATCTTCTCCGATGTTGCTGGTGATGGTGTTGGCGGCGAAGTCTTCGAGGCAGTTGTTGGCTCTGGGCTTGATGCTTTGCTTGCAACTGGCGCTGACTTGCTCTTTGAAACAGATGTGTTTGTCAACCTGTTTCAGGATGTTGGCTTATCTGCAGACTCTATCAACACCATTCAGGGCATAGGAAACATCGATCCTGTCAGCATGGTAATGACAGCAGTGATCAATGCGGTTCTGCCGGACCTAGAAACGATTGAGGGACAGATTGCTTCAACCGTCACTTCCATTGCGATCACTACATTTACCATAATTACGCAAACGTTCAGTGCATTTACCGGACCAATTGGAGCTATCCTTAGTTTCATCGTGGGGTCCATCTTCGACAGTATATTTAAGAAGTATCCGCAAGCGTTCACACATGTCGGCTTTGATGAGGATACCGGACAATTTGTTATCCTGGATACCTGGTCCAAGGATGGTGGCAACACGGAACTATCCAAGGCTTTAGCGCAAGCTTACGTAGATGGCATGAACGGCTTTGTAGATCTAGTGAAGGCCGAATCTCACAATTATGATGAACTTGGTCAGTGGTCATTTGGACATTATGAAGATGCCCTCAAAAATGCGGGTAAATTTGGTCGAACATTTAAAGATTTCCAATCTACTTATCTGGATGCATTTGTTCAAGACATGGCTGCAGCCGATATTATTGACGGTCAGCGAGCAGTTGTTAGAGCTTTGGAAAGCGTGAATATTGAAGGATATAGGATCTATCGAGAGCATTCGGATGTAGTTGAAAGCATTAAGAATGCATATATTGAAGGTGGTCGCTTTTGGGGCCGTTATGAGTACAATCATGACAAAACGTTCAGTGAAAACACCAAGTATTGGGAAAATAAATTATTCAAAATATATCATTCGAAAGATAGTAGGCCGTTATGGCCTGTTTTTGTAGCTTGGGATCTCCAAGACGTGACTAAAGATCACTCATTTGAAACTTTAAGTGAGTTTGATAAATTCTTTTCGTTGGAAGGTAAAAACCTCTCTGATTCAGACCTCACCCAGCTCGTCCTAAGTCGGATGCAAATCGCAAATGACTATCACAAGTATCTTGAGAACCGCGAGACCATTAACACTCTGATCGCAGCAGAACCAGAAAGTGCGTTTGCTGCTGGTTGGTTGGCAACTTTTATTGCGGCCAAAGATCTGGGATTGGATGATCCTTACATTCTTGATGGGGATGAGATCGACAACGTCTTTTACACCGCTGATGGCGATGATGTAATTGATGGCAAATCCGGTGACGATCTGATCAAAACCTATGGCGGAGATGATATTCTCAAAGGCGGCACAGGTGATGACACACTGATCGGCGGCATCGGAGATGACCGGCTCGAAGGAGGGGCTGACAATGATACCTATGTCATTGCTGGCAGCTTTGGCAAAGATGTTGTCATCGACAGTTCCGGCAGTCTTGATACCATTCGCTTTGAAGGTACCATCACGCTTTCTGATCTGAAGTTCGTAGAAGATGGCGATGATCTGCTGGTCTACAAGCTGGATCATGATAATCCAGAAACCGCTCTGGACGAGCTCTCAAACGTGCTGCGCATTAAAGATTGGCAGAGTTCCATCGAGCGCTTCGAGTTCGCCGATGGATCAATCAAGGGCCGCCTTGCCCTTCTCAGCGAAGGCAATGACACCTTTACAGGAACATCATCAGACGACCTGCTCATGGGACTTGGCGGCAACGACACGCTGAACGCAGGCAGCGGACACGACACGCTTGTTGGCGGTGCCGGCAATGATCAGCTCAAGGGCGGCTCAGGCAACGACACCTACATCTTTGAGCGCGGCTTTGGCGAGGATACTCTGACAGAGACCTCCGGCACCGACACCCTCCGCTTCACAGACGGCATCACACTGGCAGACCTGAAGATTGTCGCTGATGCGGGTGACCTGAAGTTCTATCTGATTGACCCAACCAAGCCAAATCAGGCCCTGGATGACATCACCGATGTCCTGACCATCAAGAATTGGAGCGCCGATAACCCACACATCGAGCGTTTTGAGTTTGCTGACGGGTCGGTGCTGAGTGAGTTCAAATTTCGGGAAGACGGTCGCATGGAGCTGCATGGTTTCAACAACGAAACCAACATGATTATGGGCACTGAGCTGAGCGATTTTATCTATGGTGGCTCAAAATCAGATATACTTTATGGCGGCGATGCCGGTGCCAGCGCGCAGTATCTCATTGGCCGTGGCGGTGATGATACCTACCTGATTGGCCGTGATAAAGGTGGTTCCTGGATCACCCGCAGTGCAGAAACCAGCTCAGGAGGAACTGACACAGTAAAGTTCCGTGACCTGACGCTGGATGATCTGCGCATCGAAGCTTATGAACACGAAAATCAGGGAACGAGCCTTCGGCTTGGCTGGACTACAGCAGACGGTAATGCTGGAACACTGAATGTGGCTGACATGGGCGAGCACATCGAGCGCTATGAGTTTGCTGATGGCACAAGCCTGAGTGAGTTCAAGGTTCGGGAAGACGGTCGCATGGAGCTGTATGGTTTCAACAATGAAACCAACATGATTATGGGCACTGAGCTGAGCGATTTTATCTATGGTGGCTCAAAGAATGATGTTCTTTATGGCGGCGATGCGGGGGCTGGATGGCAATACCTCCATGGCCACGGCGGTGATGATACCTACCTGATTGGCCGTGATAAAGGCGGTTCCTGGATCACCCGCAGTGCAGAAACCAGCTCAGAAGGAACCGACACGGTAAAGTTCCGTGACCTGACACTGAATGATCTGCGCATCGAAGCTTATGAGCACGAAAATCAGGGAACTGCCCTTCGGCTTGGCTGGACAACCGCAGACGGCAAAGCAGGGTCCCTACATCTTGCAGACCTGGGCCAGAATATCGAACGTTATGAGTTTGCCGATCGCACAAGCCTGAGTGAGTTCAAGGTTCGTGAAGATGGCCGCATGGAGCTGCATGGGTTCAGCAATGAAACCAACCTGATTATGGGCACTGAGCTGAGCGATTTTATCTATGGTGGCTCAAAGAATGATGTTCTTTATGGCGGCGATGCGGGGGCTGGATGGCAATACCTCCATGGCCACGGCGGTGATGATACCTACCTGAT
>NZ_LMCF01000161.1 GCF_001623075.1 Pseudovibrio sp. Ad37 | reverse complement strand
CCTTGGTTGGCACAAAGCCAGCAGACGAACCTGCTAGATGAGAGCTGTTCGCCTGCTGGATTTGTGCCAACCAAGGTGGGTCAATTTTAAATGATGATGCCGGATCAATTTTGAACGCTCATTGACACTTAAAATATTGGAATGTAATTTTTTCCAATATTACTTGAGTAGCACCTATGAAATTTGCCGTAATTACTGAGAATGATGTCTCTCCATGGGATGACAAGACAGGTCAGCTTTATCACTTTCCCAAACGCTATGCGAAACTGCTGCCAAGCGGCACAAAAGTTATTTATTACAAAGGTAAGTTGAAACAGGCCAAGTTTGCCGATCAGCGTTTGACGAAAGAGCCTCACTATTTCGCTGTTGCCGAGATTGGGACAGTTAAACCTGACCCTGAGAGCAAAAAAGGCGATCTTTATGCCGATATAGTAAACTACCGTCCTTTCGATGAGGCGATCCTGGCAAAGAAAGATGGCGACTATCTCGAGGATATTCCAGAGAGCAAGCGCAGCAATTATTGGCGTGATGGCGTTCGGGAAATTACAATCGCTGTCTACTATCGTATCTTAGGGCAAGTGCCTGTTCCTGATAACATGACCTATGGTTTTGAAGAGGATGACACGCAAAGCAGCTATACTGCTTCAATGGAAGGCGAGCAGACTTATCGGACTGTTTCGACTTATGAGCGTGATCCAAAACTGAGAGCGCAGGCGATCGAGTTTCATGGGCGTGTCTGCAAGGCTTGCGGCTTCGACTTCGGCTCATTCTACGGGAGCTATGCTGAGGGCTTTATCGAGGTGCACCATATCGAACCGCTCTCAATGCGTGGTGGTCCTATTGAGATTGATCCGCGGAAGGACTTGGTTCCACTTTGCTCCAATTGCCATTCCGTGGTGCATCGCAAGCGTGATCAGGCGTTGAGTATTGAACAGCTGAAAGAGATGATCAGTCAAAGCGCTTAACTGAAGCTTTGGGTCCTTCCTGGGCCTGCCCCGGCCTGCGGGTAGTTCGAAACTGCGGGACATTGGTTTGTGTGGTGTGCGGGAGCACTTGGTGTTTTCGTTTCTGTTGTTGTTCCAGATTGATAGGGGGCGTGCATGGAGAATGTTGAGCGCTATCCGCTCCCTGACGGTGTGGAAGATGTGGTGGTGAACAAGCGCCATCTTGCAGAAGCTTTTAAGAAAAGCCTGCCCACCATAGATCAATGGATTTCTGAGGGGATGCCTTGTGAGAGCAAGGGCACCAACGGGCAGGCATATGAGTTCCGGCTTTCGGTTTGCTATGCATGGCAGAAGGAAAGGGAAGCTTCAGAGGCTGCGGAAGAAGAGAAGATCCAAAGCAATATCCGGCAAATGCAGATGGCTTTGTTGGGTGGTGGGTCTGGCAATTCTGAAATGGCGCTGACACCAAGGCAGCGTAAGGAACTTTATGAAACTGAGGCAGCCTATAACAAGCTTGCGCAATCGCGCGGTGAATTGATCGCCCGTACTGATGTTGTTGCGTTGCTGGAACGGACTTTCTCAGCGGTTCGCAATGCGGTGAATGGCATGCCTGACCGCTTGTCTCGGGATGTTGGGTTGGATGGCCGCCAGTCAGAGGCAGCGGTTGTTGTTGCTGATGATCTGTTGGCGGAACTTCACCGGGAGCTTTCTGAATTCATGCAGACGATGAGCGCGGAAGAAAACACCGGGCAAGCTGGCATGCTGGAAGCCGCTGAATGAAGCTGACCTCGCACTGGAAAGTTAAACGAAATATCGGATAAATTAAGAAAGTAAAATATTTTTATATTGTTATTGCTGAACTGCATCTGCAATGTCATGGTATGCGGTGAATTCGGGGGGAGGTGTAGAATGATAGAGTGCAATAATATCGCGAATGTTACATCTGAATTTGGAATTATTTTATTTGTTGAAGACTTTAAAGCCTGCGAGAATTTTTATGAGCATATCTTAGGGCTCGAGATAATCGAGAGGGAAGGTAATCTGACAACCTTTCGGATGGGCCAGAATTATCTGATGGTTGAAAGGGGTGGTCACGGATCGTCACACCTAAAGAACCGAGGTCAGAACCCTTTTGTTTTGCGGTTTAACATGAATGATATTGACGCATCAATTGAAACACTTCGCGCGAATAACGTCCAGGTCAAGCGCCAAGTTTTTGATTGGGGTACAATCGCCGGATTTTGCGATCCTGATGGGAACTTGTGTGAGTTGAAATCGCCTGCGAGTGTTGGCGGTTGAGCCAATGAAGAGCACCAGCTTAGACTGGGTTAGCGTATCGTGAGTACGGCTCAAATGTGAAAAACGCCACAAATCTGATTTGAAATTATACCATGCCCAACTTCGAACTTCCGCCCCGTTCGCATGACTGGCGGCCGCCTGCGTATGCGAGTGCGGCCGGGTGCCTTGCTGATGCTTTGCCAATCCTTGCGCCGGTGCGGCGTATGTCGGTTTCAAGTTGGGCAGGTGGTGAGCGCAAGCTGCGGGACAACGGGGCAATCATCGCGTGGGATAACAAGGTAACACCTTACATGGTGGAGCCTATGGACATGAGTGCGTCCCGGCGATTCCGGGGAACGGTGTTTGCCGGGCCTGCGCGGACTGGCAAAACGGACGCTTTGATAATCAACCGCATAGGGCAGGCGATCTGCTGTGAGCCGTGCGACATGCGTGTCATTCATATGGACAGAAACGCGGCGCGTGAATTTGCTTTGAAAAAAGTAGGGGCGCTGATCAACTACACGCCTTCAATCAAGCGGCGCTTAGGCCGGGGCCGGTTCGACAACAACATATTAGACAAGCGTTTTCAGGGCGGCATGACGCTGGATATCGGTTGGCCGGTGGTCTCCAAAGTGTCTGCTTCTGATCTGCCTTTAATGCTGCTGACTGACTATGACCGTGCGCCGGAAGACATTGAAGGGGAAGGCAACCTGTTTGACCTTGCCTTGAAGCGTACGGAAACTTTTGGTTCCCGTGGGATGGCGATTGCAGAAAGTTCTCCGGGCCGTCTGATTGAAGATAATGACTTCTTGCCGCCTGAGGGTGCGCCGCATATGGCACCACCGGCAACGGGTATTTTAGCGCTTTATAACCGGGGCACCCGTGGGCGCTATTACTGGACTTGCCCGGATTGCCGCGAGGTCTTTGAGCCAGATTATGAGTTGCTGCATTTTCCAGAAGACGGCAGCCCGAAAGAGCGCGGCCTTGCTGCGGTGATGGCGTGCCCGCATTGCGGTGCGATCTTTGAACCACGACACAAGGTGGAGCTAAACCGGGCGGGCCGCTGGTTTCATGAAAGCAAAACCGGGGAGCTGGTGAGCGTTCATGATGAGGCTTTGCGGGAAACGGATCTTGTCACTTACTGGCTGAAAGGGGCGGCCGCTGCCTTCCAGCCGTGGGCGTCCCTGGTTTCCAGATATGAGACTGCTTGGCAGGAGTTCCAGCAAACCGGAGATGAAACCTCATTAAAGACCACTGTGAACGTTGATCAGGGCAAGCCTTATTCATCGCGCATGGTGGAAGATGAAGACGATTTGAGCGTGAAGCAACTGAAGGACAAGGCAGAACAATATCTGCTTAAGGTCGCACCGCCGGAAACCCGCTTTCTTACCATTGCCGTTGACGTGCAAAAGGGCCGCTTTGTTGTACAGGTGGATGCATGGGGGCCGGGGCTGGAACGCTGGCTGATTGATCGCTTTGACGTTCACGCCCCGCCTGCAGGTGCACCAAGCGCCGACGCACGCGCGATTGACCCGGCAAAGTACAAGGAAGATTGGGACGCGCTTTTGCCCTTGCTAGAAAAGTACTATCCGGTTGCGGGCAGTGGCTACCAGATCAAACCGGCTGCGCTGATTGTGGACAGTGGCGGCGCTGACGGTGTGACGAAAAACGCTTATGCTTTCTTCCGTAAATCTCGCAAGCTTGGCCTGCGCAGGCGAGTGTTTCTTGCCAAGGGGCTGGACCGTTGGGACCGGGACCGGGCAAAGGAAGTCACGCCAGAAAAGGAAGAGGGCAAGCGGGTTAAAAAACGCTCTGATTTGAGAATTGTTCGTGTGGGTACATGGCGGCTTAAGTCAGAGATTACCGCCAGCCTTGCCCGTGAAGATCCGGGCGCTGATGCCTATCACCTGACCCGCAACCTACCAAGTGAAGTGTTTGAAGAGTTTTGCGCAGAGCGGCGCACCCCGAAAGGCTGGGTGCTTCGCAAGGGGCGCAAGCGAAACGAGGCGCTTGATTTGGGCGTTTATGGGCTGGCGTTGGTGCTGGTTCTTAGGGCGGAAAAAATCAACTGGAAGCGCCCGCCCATTTGGGCGCGACGAATGGAAACCAATAGTTTTGCAGCACTGCGGCCAAAGCAAGAGGCAATCCGTGATGCGGGTTCAAAGGATCTTGCCGGGGAAAGTGTGCCTGAAAATGGAGCCGTACCGGCGCAAACTGAAGCGCCGGAGACGCAAGCGGAAGACGAGAAACAGGCCGTGCAAACAACGGTGAAGCCGAAACGGGCACCTACCAGAAAAGCCCGGAGAAAACCAAGGCGCAGAGGCAACGGCTTAGTGGCCGGGCTGCGGGGGTGATACATGGCAGTAATTGGATTTGAAGAGCCTTTAAGCGCAGAACCTAAGGTGATGCGGGCAGGCGACTTTGCATCATGGCGGCGGGATGATCTGGCGCAGACATTCCCGCCAGATGATCACACGCTTTCCTATGTGGGAACATTGGAAGGGGAAGCCCCGGAAAAAATTGAGTTTACAGCAACCGCCCTTGAAGGCGGTTTTTTTGTGAGCCTTGGGGCTGATGAGAACGGCGATTGGACCTCCGGGGTTTACCAGTGGGCGGCCTTCATCACGCGGGACAGTGACGGGGCGCGGAAGACCGTGGGCAACGGCCGGTTTGAGGTTTTGCCGGATCTGGCAAGCGGGGACGCCATAGACCTGCGCAGCCATAACCGGCGCATGCTGGAACAGATTGAAGCGCTGCTGGAAGGCCGCGCAAAGTCTGGTGTTGCTTCCTATGAAATTGCGGGCCGCAAGCTGACAAAGCTAACCCCAAAAGAGCTTGCCGACTGGCACACCCACTACCGCAAACTGGTCAGAATAGAAGACCGCAAGCGCACGGGCCGGGGCAGTCATCGTTTGCGGAAGGTGGAGTTTAGATGATGGGTGCATTTTCCAAAATCTTTGGCAGGCGCAATAAGCCTGCAGAGCAGCCCCTGAAACAGCCGGGCCGGGTGGTGCGCAAGTATAAAGCCGCCCGCCCGGATCGTCTTGTAAAGTTCAAGTTGATGGGGCTCAATTCATCCTTGATGCGCGATGCTCAGGAAGACTTGTTGGGGCTGGTTTCCCATAGCAGGGAGCAAAGCCAGAACAACGATTACCTGAAAGGCTTTTACTCCCATTTGCGGCGCAATGTTGTGGGCCGCAATGGCTTGCAGATTAAGCCGGTTGCCCGGCTTGGTGATGGCAATCTTGACCGGGACAGCAACAAGCTTATCCGGGACGGATTTTTGGAATGGAGCCGCAAGGGGAGCTGCACCACCTGCGGTAAGTTCTCTTTTGCTGATAGCCAGCGCATTGCTCTTACAGCCGCTGCCCGTGATGGGAACTTTCTTGCCCGCAAATACATTGGCCCGGAGTTCGGGAGGTTTGGTTTCCAGATCCAGCACCTTGATATCACCATGCTGGATGTGGAGTTAAACAAAGAGCTGGATCACGGGCATTACATCCTTGCCGGAGTGGAATGTAACGCGGTGGATCGCCCAATTGCCTATCACATGTTTAAGCACAACCGCTCTTATTATGGCGGCCGTGGGACACGTATTCGCATTCCTGCAGAAGAGATCGTGCACCTTTATCTGCCCTTTGATCAAACTGCCCCGGTGATTGGTGTTCCATGGGCGCACACGGCTTTGCGGCGCTTGGCGCAAATGAATAGCTTTGAAGACGCAGCCCTTGCGAACGCTGTTTATGGTGCGCAAAAGATGGGCTTTTACACCCGCTCTGCAGATGCCGACCCGGATGAAGAGTTAGGCGGTGGACAGGCCACCGGGACCAATGGTGAGGCGGAAGACGTAGAAGAAGAAGAGTTCTTTGATGAGCAGGAGCGGCCCCGGCTTGAAGAAATGGAAGCCGGTGTTTTGGAAGAGTTGCCGCAGGGCTATGACTTCAAAGCCTTCGACCCGGCCTATCCAAGTGGGGAGATGGAACCTTTCATCAAGATCATGCTGCGCGGCGTTTGCTCGGGGCTTGATGTGGCTTATTCGTCTTTGTCCAGCGACTTGGAAAAGGCCAACTTTTCGTCATTGCGGGCCGGGCTTGGTGAAGAGCGCGAACAATGGGGCGTGCTGCAGGGCTGGCTTGCAGATCATTACTGCGGATCTATCTTTCCCGATTGGTTGCGCATGGCGATGCTGAGCGGGCAAGTGCGTTTGCCTATGACACAGCTTGCCCGGTTTCAGGCGGTGGAATGGACGGGCCGGGGCTGGCAATCCGTCAATCCAAAAGACGATGCGGCCGCCAATAGAACCAATATGGAATCCCGCATTAAAAGCCCGCAGGAAGTGGCTGCAGAGCGTGGGCGCACTCTTGAAGATATCTATGACGATTTTGAAGAGGCAAGGGCACTCGCCAGGGATCGCGGCATAGATCTTGAGGCGGTGCTTTCTGCCTTCATGAAAACGGTTCCGCCTGCTGAAAAAGAGCAGCCTAAAGAGGACTAATCACACCATGCCAACACATGAATTGAAGCTGCCGGAGCGGTTGTTCCGGCAGGGTGTTTTCGTGCGCGCTAGCGAGGGCGCGGAAGAAGACCTTTTAGAGCTTTCATTTTCCAGTGATGCACCCATTCGCCAATGGTGGGGCGTTGAAATTCTGGGTCACGATGAAGGTGAAATTGACCTTGATTTCATTGGAAGCGGGCGTGCGCCCCTGCTGATTGACCACCGGGCAACCGTTGCAAATCAGGTGGGCGTGATTGAGCGCGTAGAGATCAAGGATGGCAAGGGCCGGGCGTGGGTTCGCTTTGGCAAAACACAGCTTGCGCAAGAGATCCGGCAGCGCGTTCTTGATGGTGAACTGACCAACATTTCAGTTGGCTATCAGATTGTTGATGCGCGGAGGGAAGAAGAGCACGCGGATGGCGTGGACGTTTTTCGAATTACCCGCTGGAAACCTCATGAAATCTCAATAGTCTCCGTCCCGGCAGATCCGTCCGTCGGGGTTGGGCGTTCTCGTTCTGACGAGAAACTTATTTCCATTGCACTTGAAAGAAAGGCTGCAGCAATGCCCAAACCTAATGAATCCGAGACCCCAAAGACCGGCCCTTCTGAAGAAGAGCTGGCACAGATCCGCTCAAAAACTGCGGAAAATGAGGCCAAACGCATTCGCGAGATTGAAGCGACTGCAGCGGAATGGAATTGCCGGGACATTGCGAACGATGCGATCCGCTCCGGCATGTCTTCCGGCGACTTTTCAACCAAAGTCCTGATGCTGCAGGGCGAGCGCGGGCAGGAGAAAATCTCCGGCGCTGCGGATATTGGTTTGAGCCAAAAAGAACGCAAGCAATTCTCATTTGTGCGGGCTTTGAATGCTTTGGGGAATCCAACTAATGCGCAGTACCGCGAAGCTGCTAAATTTGAGTTTGAGTGCTCTGAAGAGGCTGGCAAGAAACGCGGCAAGCAGGGGGAAGGCATTCTTGTTCCTTCTGATGTGATGCGGGCGGATATGAGCGGGCAGACCCGCAACCTGTCAACGGGCACAATCGGGGCCGGTGGCGCTCTGGTTTCTGATAACCTGCTTGCAAGCAGCTTTGTTGAGTTGCTGCGCAAGCGTGCAGTTGTGATGGGCATGGGCGCCCGCATGCTGCATGACTTGGAAGGCAACTTTAAGATCCCGCGTATGGTGGGTGGAGCCACCGCCTATTGGGTAGGTGAAAGCGATGATGTGACCAAAAGCGCAGAGGCTTTTGATCAGATCGAACTAAGCCCACATACTCTGGGTGCGTTTACCGACTATTCCCGCAGACTTCTCATTCAATCCTCGCTGGATGTGGAAGCCATGGTGCGTGATGATCTGGCGCGGGTGATTGGTTTGGAGATCAGCCGGGCAGCGCTACACAGTGACGGCTCTGGGGAAACTCCAAAGGGGATTGCTGCCACCACCGGCATTAACTCAACCACCTTTGCGGCAAATGCTCCAACATTTGAAGAAGTGGTTGCAATGGAAACGACTGTTGCAACGGATGATGCTGACATTGGGGCCTTGGGCTATGTCCTCAATGCTGCGATGCGCGGATCGTTCAAGACTACGGAAAAGGCTGCAGGGACTGCGCAGTTTATCTGGGAGCAGGGCAACACGGTAAATGGTTACAACACCGGTATTTCTAATCAGGTGCTGGATCACAACGGCTTCTTTGGCAACTGGGCGGATCTTCTGATTGCGCTTTGGACGGGCGTAGACCTGACCGTTGATCCGTTTACCCAGTCCACCAGTGGGACCGTGCGCGTGGTTGCCATGCAGGATGTAGATTTTGCAGTGCGTCACCCGCAGAGCTTCTGTCACTCCTTCAAAGCTTAAGCTTTACGCCAGTTAAGCAGCCGGGTTGCCCGGCTGTTTTTATTTGGACTTCTCATATTCCTTTCATTTCTCAAGAGGGCAGATCATGGCTGCAAAGATGAAGATTGAAATTTTGAAACGCACGGTTTGCGGTGGTGAACCGGTTGCGCCGGGTGATGTGGTGAACGCTTCTGAAAAGGATGCAAAATTCCTGATCAATATGAAAAAAGCAGAACCAACCACAAGGCGGGTTGGCAAGGCTAAGGCGGGAGAAAAGCCAAAAGAAGAAGACGAACCAGCCGGGGATTAAACCCCGGCTCATATGAGAAGCAAACGGGGGGCTTTGTTGTAGCGTATCCTTATCCGAAAACCGGTTTCCACTTTTCGGGGATACGCTCTGCCTCCCGTTTTTCGTTGGCCTTGGAGGTGAGGATTTACCAGTGAAAAAAGAACTACAGAGCACCACCAGCCTGAAACCACCCAAACCACTCACACCCATCGAGCTTGCGCGGGTGATGGGCAGTGCCCGTGTTAACCGGGCGGTTGGTGTGCAGGGCGGGCAAACAATGGTGAAGCGGCAATGATTGATTTTGACGATGATCTGAATGAAGTGATGCGCACTGATGAGTTTGCAACAACGGCAACCTACGCGTTGCAGAACGGGGACACCGGGCACCTCACCGGGATCTTTACCAATGAGGGGGAGGAAACCTCCTTTGGTGAGGTTGGCATGCTCACGTCCAAACCAGTGTTTGCGGTGAAGGGCTCAGATATTCCGGCAGAGTTTGGCGAGGGTGCAGAGCTGCTGATTGACGGGCAACGCTTCACGGCGGCAAGCAGCCCCATGAGTGACGGGGCAGGCTTAAGCCAGATCCTGCTAGAGCGCGAATAGGGGCAGCCATGGCTCACATTAGAACGCAGGTGCGCGATGCTGTAGAGGCGGCTTTAAAAGGGCTTCCTTCTACAGAAGATCGCTGCTTTGTCACGCGCACCTTTCCGCTGGATCACAAGCGGCTGCCTGCGCTGCTTGTCTATGTGCTGGATGAACAAAGCCAGCCTGCGGAAATGAGTGCAGACCGCGACATTGAACGGCAAATGAGCGTCACTGTTGAAGCCACGGCCGATGGCAAGGGCTTTGATGATGAGCTGGACCAAATTGCGGTGGAAGTTGAAACCGCGCTTGCTGGCAGCGGCTTCTTAGGTGGCTTGGTGAAAGAGCTATACCTGCAGTCAACCAATCTGGATATAGCAGTGCGCCGGGACCGGGGCGAGAAGCGCCAAGGGATTTTGACACTGCGGTATATGGCGCTTGCCATTGCCCCGGAGAATGACCCGGAAACCGCGCACTAAAGTTGCTTGCGTATCTTCATCCGAAAACCGGTGCCCACTTTTCGGCGATACACGGTAGCCGCGCTTAAGCGTGCGGCTGAAGAACTAACTTTCCAACAATTCAGGAGAACAGAGCATGCCTTTAATTCACGGCAATAAGGGCAGTGTGACTGCTGGCGGTGAGGATGTCGCCAAGGTTCAAAGCTTCAACCTTTCGGTAGAAGCGCCAATCTCGGATGCAACGGCAATGGGTGAAGAGTGGGAAACCCACTTGGAAGGCGCACCAAAACGCTGGTCCGGGTCTATCAGCGCCAAGCGGGTGAAAGGCGACATGGGGCAGGCTGAGCTTAGCGCCGGGGCTTCTGTGGTGTTGCACCTTTATTACAGCGGCAATGAGAGCGGTGAAACGTACGCCTCCGGCACTGCAACAGTGACCAGCGTACAGCATGCGCAGGGCCGTGCGGAGACTATTGATATGACTTTTGAGTTTACCGGCAACGGCCCATTGACAGAAGAGGCGGTGGCTTAGCTCCGCCTCTTCCAGTGAAGTGAGAGAGGCAGTCTGTTTGTGCAGGCTGCCTTTTTGTTTAGCGCAGAGACAAGGACCTTAAAAAGATGCGTGCGATTGAACGTGTGAAGAGCCATTACAAGCGGGCTAAAAACCAGATTATCGAGGTGCCGGAATGGGGTGAAAAAGGCGAGGCTTTTAAACTCTTTTATGACCCGATGACCCCAAACCAGCGTAAGCGTGTGAATGATGAAAATGAGGGGCTGGACCCGGAAGCCTTTGTGGATGTGCTTGTGATGAAAGCACAGAACGAGGCCGGCGAAAAGCTCTTTAATGCCGATGACAAACACAAGCTTTTAACGGAAGCCGATGGCGCAATTATTGGCCGGATTGCGGTGCAGATGCTTGGCCCGTGTGATGCCAGGGAAATAGAAAAAAACTAAGAGGCGATCCGTGGCGCTTGTTCCTGTTTCGGCTTGCGGATCGCTTACACATGCGGGTTGCGGATCTTGAAGACTGGCCGGAACCTGAGATTTTAGAATGGTCTATTTATCTAAAAATTGCCGGGGAGCCTAACCCATGACCGTGCCGGATCTTGTCTATAACGTGCGGGCCAATGATAAATCCCGTGCAACCTTTGAACGGAACCGGCGCGAGTTACAAAAGACGCGCCGGGAAACCAAGTTGCTCAACATGGATATGGGATCACTTGGTAAATCTATGGGGGCAATTCGGTTTCTCCCGGCAGCTGCTGCGGCAGCTACGGTTGCCAAGTTGACAGCTGCAATAAAAAGCGCTGTTTCAGAAGGCTCCAAGCTTGCCAAGGTTGCCGATAAGGTGGGCGTAACGACCGATGAGCTGCAGCGCATGCGTTATGGGTTTGAGCTGACTGGTGTTGCAGCTGGCACCACAGATACAGCGTTGCAACGCTTTTCCCGGCGTGTTGGTGAGGCTGCCAACGGGTCAGGCGTTCTTTATGAGATCCTGAAAGCAAATGGCGTCCAGCTTCGCGATTCCAGCGGTAAGATGAAAACCCAAAGTCAGATATTGGGCGAATATGCAGACCTGATTAAAAACGCCAGCTCGGAACAAGAGCGGCTTTTGCTGAGCTTCAAGGCGTTTGACCGGGAAGGGGCCGGGCTGGTTCTGGCACTCAAAAACGGTTCCAAGGGCCTTGATGAGTTGATGGGCAAGGCGGATGAAGCGGGCGGGGTTCTGGATGAAAAGCTCTTGCGTAAGGCTGAAAAGATTGATGATGAATTTGCAAAGATGTGGCGCACCTTTGAAATCGGTGCAAAGCGGGCAACTCTGGCCGCTGCCAATGCAATGGACGTTGCATTTAATACACCGGTTGCAGAGCCAACCCTAAAAGATTTGCAGGTCGAATTTTCGCGCAAGTTACCGGGGCTTAACCGGGAACTATCGCTTGCGCAAACGCTTGGTGATGAAGCCCGTATTGCTGAAATTCAAGAGCAAATTGATGCGGCAAACGCCCGCCTTGCAGGTATTCAAAGCGAACGTCAGTTGCGCCATGCTGGTTTTGCAAGTGGACCAACCCGGCGCGGTGGTGGTCGTGGGCGGAAAAATGAGAAACCAACAATCATTCCCGACAAGAAAACGGATAGCAGCGGGGGCGGTGGGTCTTCCAAGACAAAGGTGGACCCTTACGCTCGTGTTTTAGAGCAGCTTAAGTTTGAACGTGATCTGCTGAGCATGAACGCACAGGAACAAAAGCGGGCCAATGCACTGCGCCTTGCCGGTGTAGAAGCTGCCAGCAAGCAGGGGCAGGAACTGATTAAAGTTACAGATGAGATCTATGCACAAACCCAAGCTCAGAAACAGCACAATGAAGTTGTGAGTTTGCTTGGCGGGATGGCACAGGATTCCATGTCGCAATTTATTGACGCTCTGGGGATTGCTGACACGGCAGCCGGGCGGCTGGTAGCAACGCTGGCAGAGGCGGCCGCACAAGCTGCCTTCATGGGACAAGGGCCGCTTGCCGGGATGTTTGGAACATCGCAGCAATCGAACCTGTCAACGGCGCTCATGAGCACGTTTCAAGGCTTCTTCGCAGGTGGTGGTGTGCTTGGTGCCGGGCAGTGGGGCATTGCAGGAGAAAACGGCCCTGAGCCGGTTCTGGGGCCTGCCAAGATCATTTCCAACAAGGACGCCTTTGGAGGTTCTGAGAGGGGTGTGGTGGTCAACCAGTACATCCAAACGCCTGATGTTGAGAGCTTTCGCCAGTCACAAGGGCAAGTATCTGGAATGCTGGTTGATGCTTTGAGCCGTGGGCGGCGCAACCGGTAGGAATGGGGCAGTTATGCTGGAAGAATTTCATGACACACGGTTTCCGCCAGATATCTCGTTAGGGGCACGCGGTGGGCCGGAACGTAAAACGCAAGTTGTGGTGCGTGCCAACGGCCGGGAAACGCGCAATCAGCAATGGGCAGATAGCCGGAGGCGATACAACGCGGCTAAGGGTGTTCGCTCTGTCAATGATCTGCATAAGGTGGTGGAGTTCTTTGAAGAGCGGCGCGGGCGCATGTTTGCGTTTCGCTGGAAGGATTGGGCAGATTTTAAGAGCTGCCCGCCCGGTGATGCAATCAGCGCCACTGATCAGGTGTTAGGCGTTGGTGATGGCGTGCAAAAGGAATTCCAGCTTGTGAAGACCTACGGCGCGACCTTCCAGCCGTATACACGCAAGATCCTTTTGCCTGCAGACACTGCACCGGTTGTGGTGACTGTTGGCGGTGCTCCGGCCGTGGGGTTTGTGCTTGATGAGGCTTCCGGCCTGATCACATTTGCTTCTGCCCCACCTGCAGGAGAAGAAGTTACAGCGGGCTTTGAGTTTGATGTTCCTGCCCGCTTTGACACCGATATGCTGGAACTGACGCTAAACGCTCACGTGCAGGGCAGTGTGACCAATATTCCGATTGTTGAGGTGCTGTTATGAGGCAGCTAAATCCAGCCCTTGCAGAGCACCTGCAGGGCAACTGCACCACCTTGTGTTGGTGCTGGCGGGTCACGCGGCGCGATGGCGTGAAGCAGGGCTTTACAGACCATGACCGGCAATTGGTTTTCTTGGGTGTTGTGTTTGAGGCGGCGGCTGGCTTTACCGGAACGGATGTAGAGGCAAATCTTGGCCTTGCCGTTAACAACATGGACGTGGAAGGTGCGTTTTCTTCTGACAAGATCACGGAATCCGACATTGCGGCCGGGCTTTATGATGATGCGGAAATCGTGCTTTACCGGGTGAACTGGCAGGATACGTCTCAGCGGGAAGTTATGCAGCGTGGCAACATTGGCGAGGTGAGCAGAGGCGAGCTTGCTTTTAACGCAGAGATGCGCAGCCTTGCCCACCGGCTCAACCAGAACACCGGCCGCACCTATCAGTATGGCTGCGATGCTGAGTTGGGGGATAGCCGCTGTGGTGTGGATCTGCATGCACCGGAGAACAATGGGGCGGGCAGTGTAACAGCGGTGAAAGACCGGGTGTTTACGTGTGCCGGCTTGGGTGGTTTTCCAGCTGATCGGTTTTCATGGGGGCAGCTCCACTGGAACACCGGGGCAAACAAAGGTGCCCGCGTCAAAATCAAAGTGCACAAGCTGACAGAGGAAGGGGCTGCAGAGCTGACCCTTTGGCAAGCGCCTGTGCAGCCCATTGCTGCCGGGGATTCCTTTGACGTGTTTGCCGGGTGTGCTCATACCTTTGCGGCCTGTAAATCAAAGTTTGCAAACGCGGTGAACTATCGCGGCTTTCCGCACATGCCCGGCCCTGATTTTATTTTGTCCTACGCTGAACAGGATGAGCAGAAAAATGACGGTTCCTCCTATATCAAATGAGGTTGTTGCGCTTGCCCGTGGCTGGCTTGGAACGCCTTATCATCATCAAGCCAGTGTCAAAGGGGCTGGTTGTGATTGTCTGGGATTGGTGCGCGGGATCTGGCGGGAGCTTTACGGATCTGAGCCGCAAAAGGTTCCTGCTTATTCCCCGGATTGGGGAGAAGTTGGAACACGTGAAACGCTTTTGGAAGCCGGGGAAAAGTACTTCCAGCGGGCAGAGCTGGACCCGCCCGGCCTTGGGGCTGTGGTGGTGTTCCGGGTGCGATCCGGAGCGATTGCAAAACACGCGGGCCTGATCAGCAGGCCGGGTGTGATGATCCACGCACAAGAGGGCGCGGGAGTTGTTGAGGTGCCCTATTCAGGGTGGTGGCAGCGCCGGGCGGTGGCTGCGTTTTCTTTTCCTTAAAAGAACGCAGTAACTATCTGCTTTTACGGCGGCGGATGAACGCAACGAGAGCCGCGATAGCACAGATGAATGAGCTGATGAGACAATACAAAATTGCATAGATGATCATTGGGAACATCTGGACGCCTATAGGGAGATGCGTTTCTGCATCAAATCCCAGGATGTTGCAAGAAGGGGCATGCGCGGATGAGTAGACTGGTGGGCAATAGACAGTCGCAAATCCTAAAAACAAGATCTCAACTGAAATAAGTACTGCGGGCCAATAGGCCATAACGAGTACAATTGACAGGTCTAGCCTCTTTTTCTTTCTAAAGTACCAGAGAGCACCGCTGAAGAGCGCAAGGGTACCGATTGCGATGCTCAGTAACTCCAAGTTTATCTCCACTCTGGCTTTCGATTTTTATTAATAATTGACACAACCTACAGGGTAAAACAATGGCAACGCTTGTTTTAACAGCGGCGGCAACTGCGATTGCGGGGGCAACAGGTGCAGGGCAGGTTGCGGCCTTTGCTCTTTCTGCAGCGGCAAGCATTGCCGGGAGCTACTTAGACAACATGTTGGTTTCTGCCTTTACTCCGGGCAGCAAGAGCCACGTGGAAGGGCAGCGGCTGGATAACCTGCAGGTGATGGGGTCCAGTGAAGGGGCCGTGGTTCCCCTGGTGGCCGGGCGTGCGCGTGTTTCCGGGCAGGTGATCTGGGCAACAAATCTGCATGAGGTTGTGACCACCACAACGGAAAAACATGGCGGCAAGGCGGGTGGTGGTTCGTCTTCTACGGTGACGCAGACAACCTACAGCTACTATGCCAACTTTGCGGTTGGGATCTGTGAGGGGCCAATCTCTGACATTTTGCGCGTGTGGGCGGATAGTAAGGAAATAGACACAACCAAAATCACCATGCGCATTTACAAGGGTGATGAGGAACAGGAAGCAGATCCGTTGATTGCTGCCAAACAGGGCAGTCCGGATGTGCCAGCCTATCGCGGCCTTGCCTATGTGGTGTTTGAAGAGCTGCCCCTTGCAGACTTTGGAAACCGTTTGCCACAACTGACTTTTGAAGTGGTGCGCTGCGTTGGCTATGAGGAAGAAAAGCTGACGGCTATTTCTCTTATTCCCGGCTCTACTGAATTTGGTTATTCCAAAACACCCGTGAAGGATGGCAAGGACGGCCCGACCACGGCCTATAACAACCGGCACACACTTTCCGCAGCAACTGATTGGGAGCACTCCATAGACCTTTTGCAGAGCACCTGCCCGGAGTGC
Source organism: Pseudovibrio sp. Ad37 (assembly GCF_001623075.1). GTDB lineage: Bacteria > Pseudomonadota > Alphaproteobacteria > Rhizobiales > Stappiaceae > Pseudovibrio. The sequence continues at coordinate 1,588 of NZ_LMCF01000161.1, read as the reverse complement.
AAAACCGTCTCTCTGGTGGTGGCGTGGTTTGGTGATGATCTGCGGGCGGGAGAGTGCACGATTGCACCGCGTGTGGAAGCGCGTAAAACCACCAGTCCAATTGAATGGCGCGTTGCCGGACTAAGCCGGGATGAAGCGCGGCTTGTCTCATATGTGGACGGGAAGCCCGCCTATGGTGGCTCGCCTTCTGACAGTGTTGTGGTTGAAGCAATCAAGGATCTGAAAGAGCGCGGCTTTAAGGTGATGCTTTATCCGTTTGTCATGATGGATATTCCAGAAGGCAACGGCCTGCCAGATCCTTACGGGGAGGCAGAGCAGAAGGCTTACCCTTGGCGCGGCCGGATCACTTGTCACCCGGCAGTGGGGCAGCCGGGCAGCCCGGATGGAACGTTTGAAATCGAACCGCAACTTTTTTCATTCTTCGGGGAGTCTGACCATTTTGATGTTAGTTGGGATGGTGATCAAGTTATCTACACTGGCGAATATCGATGGAGTTATACCCATTTTGCTTTGCACCTTGCGATGTTAGCAAAGGCAGCGGGCGGTGTGGATGCTTTTGTTGTTGGAACGGAAATGCCGGGCATTTCGGCTCTAACATGGGGGTTTGATGACTTTCCGTTTGCATATTTCATGGCCTATATCGCCGAGGAAGCGCGCAAGATCATGGGGCCGGATGTAAAGATAGGTTATGCTGCTGACTGGTCCGAGTTTCACAGCCACCGGCCTAATGATGGTAGCGGCGATGTGTTCTTTCATCTCGATTATCTTTGGGCTCATGACGATATCGACTTTATTGGCATAGATAATTATCTGCCGCTGACCGATTGGCGCGATCATGAAAACCATGAGGACCACGGGCAAGGTGCGCAATCGATCCATGATCTGGACTATCTGAAAGCTGGCATCGAGGGCCGGGAGTATTTCGACTTCTACTATGCCTCTGATGAGGACCGGACCAACCAGAACCGCACCTTGATTGCAGATCAGGACCATGGTGAGCACTGGGTGTTTCGTCAAAAGGATTTGCGGGGCTGGTGGGAAAACCCGCACCACAACCGGCCGGGCGGGGTGCGTTCAAATACCTCAACTAACTGGGTGCCAAAATCAAAGCCTATCTGGTTTACAGAGTTTGGCTGCCCGGCGATCGACAAAGGCACCAATCAGCCAAACGTGTTTTATGATCCCAAATCCTCAGAAAGTCAGGTGCCCTATTTTTCCTCCGGGGTGCGTGATGACCTGATACAGCGGCGTTACCTTCGCGCCATGCTGGAATATTGGGCGGTTGAGGCTGGCAACAATCCAGTTAGCCCGGTCTATGGCGGGCCAATGGTGGACCCTGTGAACATGTTTGCATGGGCTTGGGATGTGCGGCCGTTTCCATCGTTTCCGGTGGAATCTGATACCTGGGCTGTGAATCGGCATGCAAAATTGACCCGGTTAGGTGGGTTATGAGCGTTTAAGATTGACCCACCTGTTTGTTAGGATCCGTGCATTTAGCGCGGGGCATGAACGGGTGATATTGATGGAAAGTGCAGCCAAGATCCGCCGTCTTGTTTTACGGGATGGTCGAAGTGTCCGGTCGGTCAGT
>NZ_LMCF01000160.1 GCF_001623075.1 Pseudovibrio sp. Ad37 | reverse complement strand
AGACTTAGCTCTGGACTTACAACAACCAACGGCCCAACATGGCCATCGGCGGCATCTCGCCCGCAACAAAACTGAAACTGGCTGCATAACTCTAATGCAAAACTCCTCCATAAATGGGGGGATTACCACAGCAGACGTGGTCTGGGACGGTTTTTCATTCGACAATCAGAGCTATGGAAGGACCGGAAGAATTCGACCACCAACTCATGCCAGCACTGCTAAACTGGTTGGTGCCGCTCAGTTTTAGATGTCGAGTTTAGGTTCAATTACAAATTCTTAAGTACTAAAATATTTTTTTATAGAAGCTGAGAGTTTCCATTCATTTGCTTCGATGTTGTATTCCAAAGAGCAATCTTTGAGGGACCAGCCTTTAGTTATTATTATTTGTTGCAGTAATTTTTGCTCTCTTTGAAAATTGTGAGATCCAGTGTTATTTGATTTTTCATAAAAGCTCTTAGAGGCTTTAAAATCAAACCCATAGATGTCGACGCTAGCAGGATCACATTGGGCTAACAGATAGGTCACCATTGCACCGACCGAAGGACGTGCTTCCAATTCGTTGTTCAGTCTTTTCCATAGTGCTATTGGAAAAAAAAGATCTGTTGAACATCTATTTGTAAGCACGCGATTCTTTGGAGACATGCAAACTCTGTAGTCACAGTTGCTCTTTCTATAGATGTCTTTGACTAGCTTGAATGTGCTATAGCACCATACATTCGTGTTATGCCCAAAGCAGTTCTTCTGAGGAATGATCACCCCACGATTCATTCGGATTACAACATCGTGCGCATCAATTTCACTACCGTACTGGTAATTTAAAAGATTCATTGAATTACCAACTACGGCAACAGATTTCTGAGCAAAGTATCTTTTAAGCTGCATGACGGACTTTTACCAAAACAGAGCCAGTGTTTAATACCTAACTTGGAATACCAGAATTGATCACATTCTGAAATTCCAAGTCAATTGCATTGACTTGGCTATCGGCGTCTCTTGGCATAACTCCTAAAACAGAGTTTAAATCACTCACATAGCCGTGGATTTGTTGTCGTATGCAGCTATTAATATAGTCTGGAAATACACCTGCATCGTGAAGTTGTTTCTCAGTTGTAGGTGTTTTTCTTGGGTATTGGTAGAGATTCTCAATAACCAAACCACAAGCGGGGCGCGGATTATAGTATGCGTCAAAATTTCTTACATAAACTATGTCGATAACTTTTGGACCGATTCCTGCTTTATAAAGGCGGTCTGCACTAACATAGTTTTCTGCGGTACGTAGTGATACTTCTTTTTTGTAAATCTGACGCCAATCTCCAAGTGTATATCGTTCACTTTTAAATGGATGATCCGCTTCTAGAATTTGGCTTCTGGACGGTGCTCCTTTAGAAATGCAATGGCAGAATCCATCAAACGAATGCAATAGCTTTATTTGTAGAGAGGGTAAATAAAATGACCAAGAAGCAACGTTTGATTGGAGCGGTCTGCCGTCTATTTTTATTCGTTTCCTGAGTATACGATTTGGCTTTGGAATTTTAATTGTGTTGAGAATAATGATAACCAAATCTCCAGAAACAATTTTAACCTTAATCCTCTGAAGTTGGATCAGGCACATTTTTATTAGACATTATGCGTCAAGATTTATGGCAACGAAATAAGTCGACTTGAGCAAATTAGCAAGTGCAAACCTCATCAAACATTTTTTGAGATTGCCTTGATATTTTTTCTAAATTTTCTTCTAGGTTCTGTTGCTCTTGCTTGCTCCACCTCCAATTTTCTGCCGAGGCAGCTATAAGTTGGGTGGCATCAGGGAATACGCGCTCTGTGTTTAGACCTAAATCTTGCAGCAAATATGTGATCTTCTGCGTGTTGGATGCGACTGAAATAAATGGAGTTCCAGCGCAAAGTGATAGGCAAGCACCATGGAAACGACCTGTAATGTATAATTCTCGTGAACCAAGAAACGCAGACAGCTCGATTTCGTCGTTAAAGCAAGTGTAGCGTTTTATGCTACAAATCATTTGGTATCGAAAGTCTTTAATCGGGTGAGGTGTTATTGGAGACCTAAAGCGAGGGCGAACGCTGGCAAAGTAATTTTCTCCGTTAGCGCTCTTGAAACCATCATATAGGGCTCGTGTTGTTTGTCTCCGTAAAGCATCTCCCCATGCAACTCCACTACGCTTTGCGATTGATGTCCTCGGACGGGAACTAACGAGACTTAAGTCGGGGCAGAACTGTGCGTCAATACCTTGAGATGACAGGTTGCTTTGGCTGATCGTATCTCTTAACGAGACGTAGGACGCGTCTTTAAGAGACTGTGTCCATTCACTCGGGTTATCTTGCCAAATACTATTAATAATAGCGATGCGTTTAATATGCGCAAAATCATGAAAGACTCTGATGCAACGTTGCGCGTCTTCACCTCCGCTATGAAAGGAACCTTCTCCGTTTATTAGGATTAGGTCCGCTTTTTGAATTTGCTCAACAAAAGAAAAATCTTCCCACCATCGGTTCCCTACGCGAGAGGTCGCAACTAAATTGAAACCTCTTTTTGCCATCTCACGCCGGATCACTCGCGAAACGGCGCGGCACCCATGATGCCAAGTGTCGTAGGTATCATTCATTAAAACGTAATTTGTCATTATGCCGCTGCTCGGATATTTTTCTTATTTAGCTTGCGATGGACCGCAGAGAGGAAAGGAGTTTTCCAGGATACACTTGGAAACTGGAGTGATGCCAGTTCGATATAGTCTGAACTAATCGCATCAATGAGCATGATTTGATTGTTGCATAATTGCTCCTCAAGAAATCTGGAAATTCTTTCTTCCTTTGGAAGTGCGTGCTCATAAATTGCGACCGTCTTAGCTGAGGCTGCTAATGCTTCTGAGATCATTGAAACACTCTCGGCACTTATCAACGCTATTGCCGCATTGCTGAGCAAAAATCCCATACTCGGTACATCATTTTGATTGTAGAGGGCTAATTGGTCTACTTTTAAGCTCCTGTCTTGGATGTATTCTTGAATGATTTCTTCATTTCTCAATCCAGTTCTATGGGAAGTTGTAATCTTTAAAGTTAATCGATTTCTTTCTGCTGCAATAGCAGCAAGTGATAAAGTCTTTTCGTAGAAATTTCTAGAATATGTTAATGAGCCAGTGTCGCCCCCGAAGGCGACAAGTAAGTCATTGCGTTTTACCTTGGGGAGCAGTTTTTCCTCATCAATTGATGAGGGCGCACATGGAAGTTTAAACTCATCAACCTTTGTCACGTGACCTGGATGAGCAATTGTCATGTCTATTAAATTGTATGGAATCCGTTTGAGTTCACCGAGATGAATCGAAAAAGCTCCCAATTTGGAAAGATATACAGCTGGAAGTTCTCCTGCTCCCAATGTTGAAACAACAAATGCTCCATCGACTTCTTCTTTAGCTGGAATGTCGCCAACACAAAAGAAAGATGTAACGTGGTCCCAAATTTTGCTTTCGTGTTTTTGCTGAATAAGATGAAGATAAAGTGTTTCCAAGACTCTGCTACGGAACCTGATATCTACTACCTTGATTTCACCACCAAACTCGTTTTTTAACGCCTCTGCCAGCCCAAGAAGATTGTTTTGATCTCCCAAGATACTGCAGCGAACTACAAATATATCTTTTGATTTAGCTGGCATCTCGTTTCTTTCTTCCGATATCTTTTGATTTTTATGAGAAGCTGATCCGTCTGACATCTTTTTGAGAGAGCATCTCTTTTATGTAATGTTGAAGCTTTTGATTGGAGATTTCGGCTCTGGGAGACAATCGGTTGAAAATGTAGCTTAAAAATGGCTCGGAAAGATAAGCATCCAGCTTGCCGTTGTCTCGTAGCAGCTTCCAACGCGAGGAAAAAATTTGCTTTGTTAAGTTTCGTTTGGCTGTGTATGAAATGCCTGTTCTTTCCAACTGAAATAGAGCCGAAAAGAAGCGGTCATGGTGTTGTTGGGTTGTATTTTCACTTAAGTTATTACTTGTTTTGGGACGCAACCAATACACAACATCATGGATGTAGGCGAGCCGGTTAGCAGCTGCACACAAGCTTAGCGGCAAAGATTGATCCTGTATAAATATTCGTTCATCGGCCCCACCAGCTGTTCTCCATAGTTGAGAGTCAACAAGAAAGCCCATGTGTACGATCTGTTTTCGAGCGCAATAGGCCAATGGGTCTTTTGCAACAGTGACAAGTGAGCTGACATCGACGAGGGCTTGCGTCTGAAAACCACGTTTTGATTTTCCGAAAACAAGGGCTGCTCCAGTGTCTCCTGCAATGTTGAGTAAGGTGCGAGTACCATTGGAAGTGAGGAAGTCATCTGCGTCGAGTGGAATTAAGTAACTGCCGCTAGCATGCTTAGCAGCTTGATTAATTCGAACTGATGGACCACGATTTTGCTTGTTCTCAATTATCTTAATACGAGAATCTTTTGCTGCTTCAATCTTGAGAAATTCGATTGAACGATCAGATGAACAGTCATCTACAAAGATAAACTCCACCTGTGCGCCGTCTAAACCACTTTGGTTTTGTAAACACTGGATTGTTTGTGGAAGTTCTTGTTCCTTATTATATACGGTTAATAAATAACTGATGAGCGGCTTCACGATGGTACCTGTACAAACCTACATATGTTTCATCGCTCCTTATTAGCCTTTTTTGCCCTTTCGATCAATTGATACTGGTAATATTTAGCTAGTCTAACGAACCTGGAATAGGCATAGTTGTGAGCATCTACGATGCCCCATAGCCCATAAAACACACCTCTACGTATAAAATAGCTTTTCAAAAACGCGAGAGGGAATTCTGTCAGTAATCTCAGCGGTGATATTCGTCGTCCTCTGGAAATCATATCGTGAACTTGCATATCAGAATAGCGGTTGAATTTTTCTACTGTAAACTGAATTGATCGTTGCGAGCGATGATCAACTTTGCCTTTTAATCTTGCTATCTTAGCTCCCTCATGTGGTCTCACTGTGTCGTGAACACTCGAGGATGAAAAACGACCTTTTTCTTTGTTGTAAAGACGATATTGCCAGTAACCATATGCCCACTTTTTTGCTGTCTTTTCATGCGGGAAAACGTCGACGATATGTACTTTGTAGATATCTGCACGCGGAGTTGATGTGAAAATTTCTGTGATCTCATCAGCTAGTTTTAAAGTGATTTCCTCATCGGCATCTATGTTGAGTAACCAAGTGTTTCTGCATTGATCTTCAGCAAAGCGCTTTTGTTTACCGTACCCGTCCCATTTATTGTAGATGACCTTAGCTCCAGCTTTTTCTGCAAGAGCGACTGTGTTGTCTGTTGAGCCTGAGTCTACAATAATTACTTCATCAACCAACGTTTTCACACTATTGATTGCCATCAAGATACGATCTTCTTCATCTTGGCTAATGATGAAGGCAGAGATTGGCAGGTTGTTGCTCAAGGGACTGTTCTCTAAGGTTCAAGTCGGATTTTACTTTTGCGATACATCTTGTACGACAGTTTTGCAACAAACTATAAAGTTGCTACAGTTTTGTAATGCTCTTATAAATTTAGGCTGCTCGTACAGAGCTGGCTCGGGAAATTTGGACAGGTTGTGAAAGTGGATTTAGCTCCTGAAACTGGCATGATGCCAAGAACAGGAGACCATCATGAGCAGACGTCCTCGCCGGAACCATAGCCCGGCTTTTAAAGCGAAAGTGGCACTTGCTGCTATTCGCGGAGAAAAAACCTTGAGTGAGTTAGCTCAGGACTTTGATGTGCACGCGAACCAGA
>NZ_LMCF01000159.1 GCF_001623075.1 Pseudovibrio sp. Ad37 | reverse complement strand
GGTAATCCCCCCATTTATGGAGGAGTTTTGCATTAGAGTTATGCAGCCAGTTTCAGTTTTGTTGCGGGCGAGATGCCGCCGATGGCCATGTTGGGCCGTTGGTTGTTGTAAGTCCAGAGCCATCTGGTAGCTTGCGCCTGAACTTGATGGATTGTTTCAAAGCAATTTTGATCCAGCCATTCTTGGCGAACCGTTCTGTTATAGCGCTCGATATAGGCGTTCTGAGCTGGTTTACCCGGCTGAATATGCAGTATCTTAATGCCTTGCTTGTGTGCCCATGAGAGTAGCGTTTCACTGATATTTTCCGGGCCATTGTCAACCCTAATGATCTCAGGTTTGCCGCGCCACTCTATCACCTGTTTCAAGGTGCGTACGACCCGTAGGGCTGGAAGGGAAAAGTCAATTTCAATAGCCAGTCCCTCCCGATTGAAGTCATCAAGAATATTCAGAGTCCTGAACCGTCTACCATCTTCAAGTTGATCTGACATGAAATCCATGGACCAAACTTTGTTTACCTGCGCAGGAACCGCCAGTTTGTCCGGCTTTTCCCGCTTCAATCGCTTGCGCGGCTTGATCCGAAGGTTCAGCTCCTGCTCCCGGTAAATGCGATAAACACGCTTGTGGTTCCAACCAAAGCCTTTGATATTGCGAAGATAAAGGAAACACAGGCCAAAGCCCCAGGTTTTGTTCGTACATGTCAAGCGAACCAGCCAATCGGCAATCAGAGCATTGTCGTCATTCAAAAGCCGAGTGTAACGATAACACCGCTGGCTCACACTAAATGTGCGGCACGCCAAAGCAATTGATACCTGCTTGTCCGCGACAGCGGAACGGGCCATCTCTTTGCGCGGAGACGGCCTTAGACCTTTTTTCCAAGAGCTTCTTTCAAAAGTTCGTTTTGCAGGCTGAGCTCTGCGTACATTTTCTTGAAGCGGCGCAGCTCATCCTCCGTTGATTTCATTGACTGGATCATAGGGGCTTCAAGGCCACCATATTTCGAACGCCATTTATAATAGGAGGCTGCGCTCATACCATGCTCCCCGCAAAGCTGCGCAACGGGAATACCGCTTTCTCCCTGCTTCAAAATTGCAATAACCTGCGCGTCGCTAAAACGAGATTTCTTCATAAATTCAGTCCTCAATATG
>NZ_LMCF01000158.1 GCF_001623075.1 Pseudovibrio sp. Ad37 | reverse complement strand
CCTTGGTTGGCACAAAGCCAGCAGACGAACCTGCTAGATGAGAGCTGTTCGCCTGCTGGATTTGTGCCAACCAAGGTGGGTCAATTTTAAATGATGATGCCGGATCAATTTTGAACGCTCATTGACAATCTGATCCTGAACTTTGTAATGTTCTTGAGCCAGTTGCACTCTAGAGAGATTTTTCATTTCTTGTCCTCCGTAGTAGGCGGGCTTCATTGCCCTTTGGACAAGTATGAATATGGGGCCATTGGCCCTATTTTAAAATCCGCGAAAAGTTGGAATCTAAGAACCTGTGCTACTGAAAGTCGTGGGGTGTTTGCTCCTTAGTTTGGGTGTGAAATGCGGGGAATGGAATGCTTCTGATTGCCCCACAAACTGCCCTACAAATTGCCCTACATTTTTGTTTTGTGAAAATTAAGTTATTGATATTATTGAGAAAAAAACTTCATTCGAGTCTTCTCGGCCGCACCAAAATCCCCGAGCTCTTTATGAGCCGGGGTTTTTTGCTATCTAAGCCTCTGTTTTTTCTCAGTATAAAAATGCATATGCCATTCCCTGAAAAGGAGAGTGTCGCTGTTTTGCGTTGCTTTGTGATCTTTTGCGCGAATTTGCGTTATTTACGTTTTTGATGCGTTTGTTGGTTGAACGTGCGTTCTCATTCTGAGTGCGGTCGCTCAAACAGAATGCGTTTTGATGTAAATCGTGAATTCTTCGTAAAAGGATTGCACGGTCTGCGCAGGGCGCTATAAACACAAAACTGTGCATAGGGACGATGGTACCACGTGCATTTCAATTTTCAGCAATCTCGAAGGACGATGCTCACGCCAAGCATTTGACTCTAGAACGCGTCGCGGTCATTTACATTCACGCACCGCAATCTAGCATCTTTGGTGGAGCGAGTTCTTGTCGTTTGATTAAATCCAATCAAACGGAACGCGCTCTAACGTGTGGAGGTCACATGACCCAATCGGAAAATCCCGGTGCGCTTCATGCCGCGCCCCCTCCACCACATGTTCGAGATGCAAGCGGACACCTTGATACGGACTTTGTTGCGCGTGTTGAAGCTGCTCTGGATACTCGGGATGCGGCTGTTGTGCGCGAGCTGGCGGGTAATCTGCATGATGCGGATATGGGCGACCTGCTGGAGATGCTGCGCGAAGATGATCGCGTCCACCTGATTCAGCTGCTTGGTGAAGAGTTTGACTTTGCAGCCTTAACTGAGACCGAAGAGCCTGTGCGTGCGCAGGTTCTGGACGCATTGCCGGAAGGGGATGTTGTTGAAGGGATTGGCGAGCTTGAGTCAGATGATGCTGTTTATCTGCTTGAGGACATGGAGCAGGAAGAGCAGGAGAAGATCCTTGCTCAGTTGCCCAATGTGGATCAGGTCCAGATTAAACGTGCGCTGGAGTTTCCCGAGGATACTGCTGGACGTATTGTTCAGACTGATTTTATTGCCGTGCCGCCGTTCTGGACTGTGGGGCAGGTGATTGACCATCTGCGCAGTTCCCAAGATCTGCCGGACAGCTTTTATGAGCTTTACGTGGTTGACCCCGGCTTCCATCTTTTGGGTGCTGTGGCGCTGGACCGGCTGTTGCGCACGAAACGATCTAAAAAGATCTCCAAAATCATGGAGGAAACCCGTCATTCTGTTCTGGTCACCGATGATCAGGAAGATGTGGCGCGTTTGTTTGAGCGGTATAACCTTGTTTCTGTTGCGGTGACTGATACCTCCGAGCGACTGGTCGGTATTGTGACCGTTGATGACATTGTTGATGTCATTCAGGAAGAGGCTGAGGAAGACATGCTGGCGATGGCCGGTGTGGGTGATGAGGAGATCTCAGACAGTGTGCTTGAGATTGCCAAGTCTCGTTTCTCCTGGTTATCAGTAAATGTGTTTACCGCAATCTTTGCCGCTTTTGTCATATCGCTCTTCACGGCCACGATTGAGCGCATGGTGGCTTTGGCTGTGTTGATGCCGATTGTGGCGTCCATGGGCGGAAACTCCGGTACGCAGACCATGGCGGTGACGGTGCGCGCAATTGCGACCCAAGAATTGAACCGGCGTAACATTCTGCGCGTTTTGCGACGTGAGTTGCTGGTGGGCCTCATCAACGGTGTAGGCCTCGGATTCCTGATTGGTGCTATTGCGGGGGGATGGTTCCTCAACCCAGAACTTGGGGTGGTTATTGGCAGCGCAATTCTGATTAACTCAATCTGCGCTGGTCTGTTTGGATTGCTGGTTCCTATGGGCTTAGAGAAAATTGGAGCGGATCCTGCCATTGCTTCTTCAGTTTTTGTGACCACCATAACGGACGTTGTTGGCTTCTTTACATTTTTGGTCCTGGCTGCGTGGTGGTTCGGTCTGCCATACTAGCCAATCAGGAGGTTAGGAATGGACGCCCCAGGTATTAATGGAATTGTCGAAACTGCCGTTTACGTTGACGATTTTGCCAGTGCGCATGATTTTTATGGTGAGTTTTTGGGGTTGAGGCGGGTTGTTGAAGGCGAGCGCATGCATGGGTATGACGCTGGCCCCAACCAGATGCTTCTGGTCTTCAGGCGCGGTGTGTGCCGCGAGGATGTTGAAAGCCCTTATGGCATGGTGCCGGGGCACAGCACGGACGGTCCTTCTCATTTTGCATTTGCGATCTCCAGAAGTGCGCTGATCGAGTGGCGTGAATATCTTGAAGAGAAAAAAGTTACACTCAGCAGTGAGGTGCGTTGGCCTCAGGGCGGCGTGAGCCTGTTTTTTCATGATCCATTTGGCAATGTCGTGGAACTGGCGACTCCGGGACTGTGGCCCAACTATCAGGATTAGAGCGCGTCTCGCGTTTTTGCGGCGTTCCCGGATGCGCTTGTTTGCGATGTAACCTCCTTTTGTGGTTCCAGTCTCAGGATTGGCAGATGACTTTTTGTCGAAAGGCGGGAGTTATGGTTCAGGAGTGCAAGATTATAATCAGAAACCGGTCAGATCAGGCCTTTGGTTTCTACCTCTTTCAGTTGCAGCCATCCTATGTGGTGCTGGGCGATGTGCCTGCCATTGTGCAGTCCTGCTGTGTTTGTTCAGGGCATGTCGCGCCTTATAACGCTTCGGGACCTCAGCTCGAGTTCGCGTTTCGTGAACAAGTTTTGGCTTGTGCTGTGCGTGAGAAAATGGCCGATGTTGGAGGTTGTCGCTATATTTCAGCGGCGGGGCAGGATGAGGTTGATGCGTTGGAGTTCGTCTCGCAGCGCATGGTGGGGACGCAAAGTTCTGCTGACCGCGTCTCCGTTAACTGCACTCATTTAAACGCAAAGCCGCTGGGCTTGTCTCCTTCTGCAAATGCATCTGATGTGACGCTTCGCAGTTTCAGGATAACGATGCCATCTGTTTCTGATGAAGATTTGCTTAGCGTTTGCTGCGGGAATGCCATTCAACATTCAGATGGGCGTGTGGTGCTTTCCAGCTTTGTACGGCCTGTTGCTGGAACTCAGATTGATTGTGCGCCGCTGTTTGCTTTTTGGCTGAGTATCGGATCCTACGATGAGGGTGAGGTTGTGCCTTACTGATCAGCCCCACTTGAGTGGTCCGGTTTGAAAGTTAGTGCATGACTGGCCTTTGGTCTACTGGAATGATTACTTCAGGAGCCGGTGGGCGGAAGTTCAGCGCACTATGGGGGCGTTTGGTATTGTAGTGTATCCTCCACCTTTCGATGATTATTTGGGCTTCACGCAACGAGTAA
>NZ_LMCF01000157.1 GCF_001623075.1 Pseudovibrio sp. Ad37 | reverse complement strand
CCTTCCTGCCACACGTTACCGACGGAATCTTCAGTAAACGCGCCTTGAGTGATTGGACCCTGAGTTGACCCTTCAATGGTGATATAAGCGGGTGTTGGCATAGTATGCTCCTGGTGAGCGCCCTCCGATTGCGGATAGACGCAGCAAAACAAATAAATGAACCCCATTTGATGAGAATGGGCCACAGCCCCAGACACCAGTCTGCAGCTGCGTACCAACACAACTGCAACTTGTATGCCAAAGTGAGGGGAATAGTCGCAAAAACTTGCAATTCACCCTTATTCATTGAAATTACAAAGGAAATATTTTCAAAATACGTCTAAATTCAACAACATTGCGGAGTTGTAAATAAAATCCGCAACGTAAACTCACGCAAAAAATGGCTCAAAACTTATTGACCTACTTATACTCAAGCTAAGTAACTGATAAACATAATAAACAGCAGGCCGTTTTTGGCCCAACTTGAGCCAAAATAGGTCAGCCTTTGAAATATATAGGAAAATTCGAACAAAAGTTCAAAGACAAGGCACTGGATTGAGCGCTTCTAAGCCCCATATGGCCATCCCAACAGCTTCTTCTAGAAATGGCAGCTAGGCTGCAATTATCCGTGTTGTTATGTTTTCAAACTCTAGGCAACAAAAAACCCGCTAAGCTTTTGGCTTAACGGGTTTAATATTTGGTTGCGGGGGTAGGATTTGAATCCTACGACCTTCAGGTTATGGGGCTCTAATGAAGAAAATATAACTATCATTTTTTTCAATAAGTTAGCTGCCAATTCATTAAAATAACGACCCAGCATACACTAACTTCGCCGATATTACACAACACCAAACGATGTACCGCACAGGTCAAAACGAATACAGCTGTTGACGCGTAGGACGAAGTGTCGCTGAAATCAGAGACATAAATTTCTATTAAAAAAGAAGGCTGAGTAATCGTCGAAAACACATATGCTCGGGTAGCATCGTTCGCAATTCACAGTAAATTCTTCATATCTTTCACAATTTCTGAAAGATTTGCTATGACAACATCAGTGATTAACTGTCCTTTTTCTACACTAGCTGTTGCTGGATTTCCCACAATGCCACTCCCACCTGAGATCCGTTTCATCGACCGAATATAGTCGACCGAGTTTCCACCGACCAAGCCTGCATCATAACGCTCTCCAACCTCGACAAACTGCAACCCAAGCGGCATGCGATCTAGCTTTACTTTTTGTGGCTGAGCCAAGAGCATTACAGAGGTTTCAAATTCGCATGCATGACCTGTTCCAAGCTTCCCTGTGTCCGAAATTGCAGCCAATTGTTCGGAGGCAGCGCGCCACCAAGCTGTAAACAAAATACGGGCATTCTTCCCGCATCGTGCTCCCAGTTTTTCTGCAATTACTTTTCCAATTGCATTATTACCGCCGTGTGAGTTGAGAATAAGGATGTTTTTGAAGCCGTGATGAAGAACCGATTCAAGAATACCGAGTACATAATTCATGAAAGATTCGTGAGTAACAGTAAGGGATCCAGCAAAATCCATATGATGCTCAGAACAGCCAACTTTGACAGACGGCAGAGTTAGTACTGTATCGCCCAGACATTTATTGAGTTCACCTAAAAAGAATTCACCAATATCTGCATCTACTGATAACGGCAAATGAGGACCATGTTGTTCAATTGCTGCAACATTCAAAACAACCGGCGTTTCACGGTCAATCTTGCCCAGATTTTCTGTGGTCAGATCTTCCCAAATCACGGCATTCTCCCAAATAAATCAATTCAGCATACAAACCACAAAGGTCTAGTTATGCACCGCCCACATCTCAATTTCGACTTTGAATGTAGAGAGTAATCCTGCTTGAACAGCGGTCCTCACAGGTCGCGGCTCTGGCATATACTCTTGGTAAACGACGTTAAATCGCTCCCACTCTTCCAAGTCAGTCAAGAATACATTGACTTTGAAGACATCGCCCAGATCACAGTCGACTGTTTGAAGTTGCTTCAGGCAATTGTCGAGTGTGACGCGTGTTTGTTCTTCAATCGTTTCACCAATCACGTTGCCTTCATCATCAAGAGGCGCCTGACCTGAAATCAGAGCAATTTTGTCTGCCTTGACGATTAAGACCGGTGAGTATGGGCCAGCTGTTACATGTTGGCTTGCCTCTGAGGGAAGATGCTTTCCGATTTCCATGTGAATTTACCTCCACTTATGTGTTTACGCTCAGTATCATTTTGTCGAGAAATTCACGGCTTGCAGCCTCAGCTTTCTCCGGGTCATTTTGTTCTACAGGCTCAGCAATGGTCTCTAAAGAACGAACCATATTATTTCTGATGACCAAACTTACGCGAGTCTTGGGCCGCTCACCGCCAAAGCGAACGTCCTCACGTGCCTTGATGATTAAATCGAAAATATGTAGGAGAAAGCCGTTTTCAGTGACCTCATAAAGAAGACGAAAGAACTGATAAACACCTTCTTTGTAGTCGAGCCAATCTTCAGGACTAGAAACACGCTTTAAACGGTTACGCAGCTCCTGCTTATGTTCTGAGGTGGCATAACGTGCTGCAGTGGCAATGACCCAGGGTTCGAATGCAGCTCTGGCTTCAACGTGTTCTGCCAAGTTACCCTTAGTAATATCCACACCATGATCAAACGTTTCGACAGCGCTATCAAGGTGATCAGAAACAAATGTACCGCTACCAATCTTTCGAAAGATCAAACCTTTCTCTTCAAGGTTCTGCAGCACACGTTGTACCGCTCCTCGACTAACAGCAAACTGATCTGCAAATGCACGCTCGGTCGGCAGGCGTTGCCCTGGATTAAGGTCGCCATTTCTCAACGCATTCAGCAAGTGAGTATGAAGATCTATCGAGTGTGCGTCCTGTTTCATAACTCTCGTATTTCCCCAAATAAACAAAACTTTATGAGGTCCTAATATACCCGACTCTCTTTAGCTGCACCATTTTGATCGCAATGGATTGAATAATCAACCAAAATAGAACCAATTCGACCCAATATTCGATATATCACCACAAATTTGTAGAGTATAGGCGACGTAATACGCAATTCATTTTCATTGACTTATAGATATTTCAGTCCAATATAGATCCAATAAGGTCCAATTATGATGCGAATCTGGCTCGTGATTGGTCCAACAGAGACGTTATGCGCGTTTCATTGGTGGGAGATTTATATGCGCAGCTTTTGTGGGCAAGCCTCTCGGATTATCGACACTGTACTGAACAAGATTATAATTGCGATGTTCGCCGTTTTACTCTTCGACGTATGGTTCGCAGTCCTGGATCGTTACATCTTCAAGTGGCAGGTCATCTGGGTGGAAGAAGCGGCGCGCTACCTAATGGTGTGGACCATGCTATTAGCGATTGCGACGGCTATGTACCGAAGACAACATGTCTTCATCTCATTTATCTACGAAAAAGTACCAGAAAAGCAGCGCTTGCTGCTTGCTGCATTCATTGATCTTGTGAGCATCGCCGTCTTTTTTAGTATTGCTCTTCTATCTATCAGTTTCGCTTTTAAGGCCCTCGGTACACGTACCTCAATTTTTGGAATGCCTCTGACTGTTCCTCATGCTGCGGTCGGTGTGTCCTTCTTCCTCACCGCAGTTCAGCTTTCTCTCGTGTTTATCCGTGATTTCGGCAAACTTCCCGTTCAAATATTGGAAGTGGATGTTTCCAACGGAGCAAATCAGGAGGCAGACCAGTGATCGTTGCACTATTATTTGTTGTTAGCTTGCTGATTGGGTTGCCAATTGGGGTCGCAATTGGGGTTGCTACTTTTGCCGGTTATATCGCTCTTGGTGGTGGGATCGTTGATAATAACTTCCTCGTCATGATCCCAAGTAAAATTTTCTCAGCCTTAAACAGTTTTGCTTTTTTGGCCATGCCGTTCTTCATTTTGGCCGGCGAAATCATGAATAAAACCGGTATTACAGATCGAATTCTCCTGTTTGCCAAGGCGCTTGTCGGCCATTGGCGTGGAGGTTTGGCGCATACAAATATGCTCGCCTCATTGTTGTTTGCTGGTGTCTCGGGATCCGCTACAGCAGATGCGGCTGCATTTGGCAGAACTCTTGTTCCTGCTATGGTACGCAACGGTTATACTCGGTCCTATGCCTGTGCAATTACAGCAGCTGGCTCTATCGTAGGGCCAACTGTCCCACCCTCTAGTTTAATGGTGCTTTACGGTTCCATTATGGGGGTTTCTATTGCGGGCTTGTTTGCCTCAGGGATCCTTCCTGGTGCTGTTATTACGCTGCTGTGCATGGCAATGATAACTCTCACAGCCAGAGCCAAAAATCTTCCTCGCGAAGATATCCTCCTTAGTCGGCGCATTGTTTGGGCTGCTTTCAAAAAAGCGTTTCTGGCTCTCCTAATGCCCGGTATCATTCTTGGAGGCATTTTGGGCGGTATTGTTACGCCCACAGAAGCTGCCGCTATCGCTGTTGGCTACGCTCTTTTCATCGGCATGTTCGTTTACAAAAATCTAAAGCTTTCAGACCTACCCGAGATTTTGGCGAGAACTGCTCGCATCAACGGCGTTGTATTTCTTATCGTAGCGATTGCATCAGCGCTTGGCTGGTGGCTTGGGTTTGAGCGCATTCCACAGAATCTCTCCAAAGGTTTGCTTGTCCTCAGCGACAATAAAGACCTCATTTTGTTGATGTTGATTGGCATCCTGCTTGCCTTCGGCATGGTCATGGATATTGCCGCCGTGCTTATCATCATGGGTCCTGTCCTTTTGCCAATAATGGCTCAAATTGGTCTAGATCCCATTCATGCCGGTATTATCGTCGTCCTTGCTCTGAATATTTCTCTTATGACCCCACCAATTGGCGCGTGCCTCTTTGTACTTTCGTCTGTAACCGGCGAGAGGATTGGTGGGATCATGAAAGATCTCTGGCCCTTCCTTCTTTTGGAAGTAGCCATACTACTGGGGTTTGCATTCTTGCCGGATGTAGCCCTCTTCATTCCGAGACTGCTCGGCTTCTAAAATCTCTGGACATAATTGGGAGTTAATACCATGAGATCTTTAAAAACGTTGCTTGCTACCGTTTGCATGACCGCTCTTTTGGGAGGAGCTGCGCACGCTGAACTGATGCGTATCGGCCATGATGCACCTCCGGAAGCAAAAGGAAATGTGACACACGCCTATTCCGCTGTATTAGGTGCATCTGTTGAAGCTGCCACCAATGGTGATATTGATGTAGAAATTTATCCAAACAACCAATTAGGCAGCAGTGAAGAGCGACTACAACAGGTTCGAGACGGAATCATTCAGGGCACGATCGCATCTCTTGGTTCATTGACACCTGTGTACCCTGACCTAGATATTTTGAACTTACCGTTCGCTTTCGACAATATGGCTTCCGTCTACAAAGTATATGGAGGTGAGTTTGGTACAAAGCTGGCCAAAGCTATTGAGGCAAAGCTTGGGGATGTTGTGGTTTTGGGCATTGCCGATCCAGGCGGCTTCTTTGCACTAACCAATTCAAAGAAGCCAGTTAAAACGCTGGAAGACTTCAAAGGCATGCGCATTCGGACGATGACGGTGCCGGCACATCAGCGTCTTCTTCAAGCTTTGGGCGCAGAAGCCTATCCGCTGGCTTGGAGCGAAGTTTACACTGGTCTTCAGACAGGTGTAATTGATGGACAAATGAATCCAGTCCCAACCGTATACCGCACAAAGCTCTACGAAGTGCAGACAGCGACAAGCCTGATTAAGCATCTCTATAACCCGTTGTTCTTCCTTGTTAATAAACAGTTCTTTGAAGGTCTGTCACCAGAACAACAGGACATCCTGCGTGCTTCCAGCATGGAAGCTGTTGTTGCAACGCGTGGATTGGGTCGTATTTCTGAAGCCGAAGACACCATTGATCTCAAGGAAAAAATGGTCGTAAACACCCCATCCAAGGATGAGCTCGCCAGAATGCGCGAAGTTGCAGTGAGCGAGATGGACAAGTATTTTGATGAAACTCTGACAGACAGCGGAAAAACTCTACTGACAGAATTTAAAGCTGCAATCAATAAAGCAAATGCCTCTGTTTATCTGAAGTAGACATCAAAAAGATTTCATGGTCGGAGGTTTATCTCCGACCATTTTCTCCTGTCACTATCGGTAGCCCCAATGACAAAGCATACAATCGAGAAATTTGAATTCACTGAAGTCATCGTTCGTGCAAATCCAGGCGTTATCAACTCTGCCACACTGAACAAGCCATTGCATATGCTTCCCGTGGGAGCAAAAGGAACATGGTCAACTCAGTTTGATGAGCTACCAAAGCTCATTGTACGCATGACACTATCTGACGGCACGGTTGGCTGTGGCGAATTTATGAGAGATCACAATACCAAGCTGGTAAAAGATATCGCAGATAGCCTTTTAGGCGTTGCCATCGAAGACCTCAGTCTCCAGCAACTACCTATATTGCTCTCACGAGAATATGACGGATTTGAATGCGCGATTTGGGATGTTGCTGCAAAGCTACAAGGCCTCCCCCTCCACAAACTGCTTGGAGGAGCGCTTCAAGAAAAGGTCAAAGTTACTGCTTGGTCCAGCCACAGAACTTTGGATGAAGTTGGCCCATGGGTAAGGCAATATCAGGACCTAGGATTTGAAACGATCAAGTTCAAAGCAGATCTCGAAGATGATGTCGTTGGCATGTGTGAAAAAATTGCGGCACATGCTCCCAAGATGAAGGTGATTTTTGATCCCAATCAGAGATTCGAAAACCTGGGAGAAACAAAGAAAATAGTGCGTGGCCTTGAGAAGGTTGGGAACGTTATGATTTTAGAAGATCCAATGCCGATTTGGATGCTTCAGGACTACAAAGCCCTTCGCGAGTTTACAGACATCCGCATTATCAGACATATCTCATTGCCTTACATCTGGCAGGGACAACGTCAGCACGACATTATTAATGCCTTGACTCATCAAGCAGTTGATGGATTTAACTTTAATGGTGGTCTCTCAGCCTTCCATCGACTAGCGCAGGTTGCTCATTGCGCAAACTTCTACTTCTGGCATGGTTCTGAAGTGGATTTGGGAATTCTAGAAGCCATGTATGTGCATCAGGCCGCAGCTACTCAAAACTGCATTTGGCCAAGTGACATATTCGGACGCCATATACGCTCTCACGATCTCCTTAAAACACCATTGAAGTTTGAACCTCCTTTCGTTCATATTCCTCAAGGACCCGGATTGGGAATTGAGCTTGATGAAGACGCGATTAGCCAGTTCAAGACAACTGAGTTTGTTGTAGGCTAGATCAACCGCAAAACAACAACGCCGGTAGATTTTGCATCGGCGTTGCATTCTTCAAAACCATTGCTCTTTTCATACAAAGCTCTCAAGCCCATCACAAGGCACGAGGATAGAGCCTTTCAATAAGCGACTTAAGTACAGATTACCGAATGGAAACGAGCTTTTGATTGCTAATGTAATCTCAGCAAACATTTATTATTTGAACTTTCTGTTCCTCTTTTGATGTTCCTCCAACACCTGTCAACGCCTATGCGCCTAGAGAGGGCTACCTCTAGGCTTTCCCCTGTATGCTCGCACTTTAAACACCACAAGACAGAGGTGGTTCCGTTTATTTGGACAGGTGAGCGTGTTTTATAAGTGGATCCGCTCCGATTACGCAGCAGCTTGAGTTATGTGCTGCGGGTGGGTGCAGTAAGCCTGATCCGAGGTGTTCCAGTCAAGCGATGAATGTGGGCGCTTCTGGTTATAAAAGGTGATGTACTGCTTAATGGATTTTCTGGCCTCTGGCACACTGGCGTAGGCCTTGAGGTAGACTTCCTCATACTTGATGGTGCGCCAGAACCGTTCGATAAAAACATTGTCGCGCCATGCTCCCTTGCCATCCATGGAGATCTTGATCTTCTCACGCTTGAGTACATCGGTGAAGTCTATTGTGGGGGGGGGCTGTCATTCTGCATAGAGGTGTAGGTGGGTGAAAATGAATGAAGTTGTTGAAATTTATAGATTATATCATTTGAGACAGGGAAATTCATTTTGCACAGTGTTGCGCGAAATCTATTCAAAATGGGCGCTTAGGTGTGCATATAACGGTCAAAAATGAGCAAATAAAAGCAGCGCGTTTGAATTGGAGTGCTTTGAAGCCAGTTCAGGTGAAGCGGTGACCGCACCACACTACTTTACCAATGATATGAAAATCTTCAAGATCAGCGCGTTTTAGCAGCTCGTCTTTATACTCAGGGTTTTGGCTGATTAGCTCGACATCACCTTGTATTGTTGGACGTAGACGCTTGACCCGCGCCAACCCACCATAAACGAAGGCGTAAACTCCATCTGAAAGCGTATTACGTTTTTTATCGACCATCACTAAATCACCATCAGCGATAAGCGGGTCCATGCTGTCACCGTCTGCGGTGAGGATAATCAGGCCTTCTGCTGAAAGCCTCCCCAATTTTCCGCCCAAAAAGCTCTTGGTGAATGGAATATCTTCCAGCTTTTCGATGTTATCGCCGTTCAAAGAGCCGGTACCAGCAGCCAACTGAATATCAACGCGTGGGATGGTAATGAAACTTGTTGCTTGAACACTACCTGCTACTTCTCGCTTTTTCGGCCCTTCGCCAGTTACAAGCCAGTCCAAAGTTACGGAGGCTGCTTTGGCTATCGTAAGAAGCCCGCTTGCTTTAGGCTCTGAGCTTCCGGATAGGTAGTTCTCAAGTGTGCGTCGCGAGATGCCTGTAATCCTTGATAGCTCGTCGCCACTCCCTACCGCCTCTGCGCAGCTGCGGATGCGCCGCCCTAGCGTGTTATTTCCAAGTTCCTTGTTCATTTTGCAAACTAGGAACCGAAGTTCCCCCTATTTTTGCAAGTTCCCACATCTAAATAATGCCAATATTTTCAATGATATAGTAAAATATTGCCTTATTATATGCATTCTTCAAAGAGGGAACGAAAATTATTGCTTGATGTAATGGCAATAAATTTCTATTTTACTTACATTCGTTACCAACAAGTGCAAATCACCAAGGTGAGACGCACGGTGAATAAAAAAGCGGCTGCTGCAACAGTCCGCTTTTCAGGAGATACAATGGCTAAACACGCCCCTCAAGTAAAATGGGACAAGCATTCAATCAAGGCCGAGCTACACCGCAAAGAGTGGACGCTCACCGAAATTGCCGCCAGAGAAGGTATGCACCGTACCACGTTAACCAAGGCTCTGGAAACCGGAACCGGACGCGGTGCGGAGCTTAT
Source organism: Pseudovibrio sp. Ad37 (assembly GCF_001623075.1). Lineage (GTDB taxonomy): Bacteria > Pseudomonadota > Alphaproteobacteria > Rhizobiales > Stappiaceae > Pseudovibrio. The sequence goes on along the minus strand of NZ_LMCF01000157.1, from coordinate 4,472 downwards.
CTCCAAATATCTCAGTATTCCATTAGAGCAGCTATGGCCGAACCGGCGCAAGCGCTCTGCCCATGTGATTTACAATAGCGACAAACACGGCCCGAGCGCTAGTCAGAAAAAGCAATCTCTCGCTGACACTCCTCTTACTGAGGCCGAGGCGGCGGCATGAGAACGGCTCGTGCAACACGATGTGTCGCCCTGCGATTTTATCATCGCTTTGATTATGACGCAGGACACGACAATCACCTTAAAGACTTTGCCAGTGCGCTTGCCCTTAGTGTGTTCACCGCTGCCTTTATGCTGTGGGCCTGGATGTCATGCATAGCAGTTGCTTCATACCGGGCAGGATACCCGCTATGAGAACGCGCCGCTGCCAACACACTGACGATTTGCTGAGCTGGCAACCGCCACAGGTGGAGGCCCGCTTTGAACCAGCGCGGGTTCGCTCGTCGACTCCTTCTGGCAAAGTCTGCCGCGCCCTTTCTGAGGCCATGAAAGAAGATGGTCGCAGCCGCGAAGAGATCGCAGCTGCCCTCTCTGAACATCTTGGGGAACCCATCAGCCGGGACAGTCTGGATGCCTGGGCAAGCGAAGCGCGGGAAGCCAGCAATATTGCCGGGTATCGCCTGATCGCTCTCATCTCTGTTTTGAAATCAAAAAAGCTGCTCAACGAGCTGCTGGCTCGCACCGACATGATTGTGGTGGACCGTAAGTACCGCCCCTTAATTGAACGACAACTGATGGAAGAAGCGCAAACGCGCATCAAGAAGATGATCCAGCAAGCAGATAAAGAATGGAAGGGCCTAAAATGAGCGGAACAGTTCCAGCCCTGTTGGATAATGGCGCAAAGCGTGAGTGGTTTACATCACAGGAACTCGCCAACTTAGGCGTAGCTAATTTCCCAGCAACAAAACGAGGCGTTCAGAAATTCGCTTTAACTAAGGACTGGCAGTCCACTTCTCTTGCCCGTAAACGTTCTGGTCGCGGCGGCGGCTGGGAATACCATATTGACTTACTCCCGGAGGTCGCCCGCAAAGCGTTAGAAGCCCGATTCAACATTGAACGCCTTAACGCTGATGTGCCTGTTGTGCAGGAAATAACGCCAAAACCAACAAAAGTGACTCTGGCGGATGCTGACGGGGCACAGCGCCGTGCTGCGGAAGCCCGCAAGCAGATCTTGCAGATGGTGGAGCAGCTGGTCATGCGCGGCATGGCCTATGACAAAGCTGTGTGCGGGCTCACTGCCAAGGTGAAAGTGCTGCTCGGCCAAGAGGTGCTCACACCAGATGAAGAGCAGTTACTTCAGTTGGTGCGAACAGCCAAGGACAAGGGCACCGGGATCTCCCGCCGCGCTATTTACAACTGGCGCAAGGCGTTCAAGGAAAGCGGCTTTGCTGGCCTGATCCCCGGCAAACGCAAAAAAGATGCGCTCAACGCTTCCCGCTACGAATGGGCACCGGGATTTTTGAAATTTTATGCAGATCCGCGCAAGCCAACTTTAGCGCTGGCACTCGATCAATATCGGGCCAGTCTGGACGATCCTGCACAGGCTCCAAGTTACGATCAGGTGAAACGATATTTGACGAAGCTGAAGAAGGCCGACCCGATTGCTGCCTATAAGGGTCGTGAAGGTCTGCTCGCCCTCAAAGCCCGGAAGGTCTATGTGAGCCGGTCAACTGAAGGGTTGGAGCCAACCGATATTTATACCGGTGATGGCAAGACCTTTGATGCATTTGTTGGGCACCCGTTTTCCGGCAATCCGATCCGCCCTGAGATCACCAGCATTTTGGACATAGTGACCCGCAAATGCGTTAGGTACTCCATCGGGCTGAATGAGAAGGCCTATGACGTTTCTGAAGGCCTGCGCAATGCCAGCATGGCAAACGGGGTGCCTGCGGTTTTTTACGTCGATAACGGTAAGGGCTACAAGAACCTGCTGCTGGATGAAGCTGCTGTGGGCATGCTGTCCCGCCTTGGCACGCACAAAGAACACAGCATTGCCTACAACTCGCAGGCTCGCGGCATTATTGAGCGGTTCAACGGATCAGTTTACACCCGTCTTGCCAAAACACTGCCAAGTTATACAGGCCGTGATCTGGACCGGGAAGCGGCTCTGAAGCTGCACAAGAAAATCAAGAGTGACCTCAAAGAAACCGGTGCGTCTGATGTTCTGGTGAGTTGGAGCGAGTTCCTCAAGATTTTTGACGGGGCGCTGCAATACTACAATGACCGACCACACTCTGGCCTTGCAGAAATGCGCGATCCGGTCACGGGCCGTAAGCGGCACATGTCCCCCAATGAATGCTGGGCTACGTTCGAGGAAAATGGCTTTCGAGCCGTCACTCTTGCCAAGGAAGACAGTGACGACCTGTCTCGTCCGGCAGTACGGCGCAAGGTTTCTCGCGGCCTCGTTACAATTGAAAAGAACCGTTACTTCGCTCTGGAGCTTGAACGGTATGACCGCCGGGAAGTCATGGTTTGTTATGACATGCTGGATGCCAGCCAGGTATGGGTGCGCGAGCTTGACTTTGTGGAGGGCGTTGAAACGCCGGGCGCACTGATCTGCACTGCCAAGTTTGAAGGCAACAGCCAAGCTTACTTCCCCAAACCGGTTATCGAAAGCGCTCGCGAGAAGAAAGCCAAGACAGCAGCCAAACGGCTGGAAGATAAACTGCGCCGTGTCGAGCAGGAGCAACGTCCGGGCTATCTCGTGGAGCATTCTGGCGAGCAGCCCATGGAAGTATTTGCTTCGGCTCCCGGCTTTACTGACAGCTCAGACGACGACCTTTCTTCAGTAGTGTTGGAACCTTCTGGGGACGCGGAGAACGTGGTTCACATGGCGGAACCAATTGAAGCTCAAGAGCAGAAACCTCATCCCACAACCAAATCCGGCAGGCCAGTATTTAAGTCCAAGGAAGAGCTTGCCGTTTGGGTCTTGGATAATCCTGAAAAGATGACCGATCTGGACAAAAAAATCCTGTCGGACTGTGTGACCGACAGGACCTATCTGGACCTTTTTGAAGCGCTTGGCATCGACACGGAGAGCCTTCGAACTCTCCTCCGCGCCGCTGCCTGACGCCCCTTTAAACGCACTTAAGGAATTAACAGATGCGGAATGACTTTGTAAAGACCTCGAATGTGAGCCGGTTCCTGAACGCATTGACAGCACTCAATGAACGCGGTGCCCAGGAGGCTTGTCTGGTGGTCGTGGACGGACTGCCGGGACTTGGCAAAACGACCACTTTACGAAAATGGGTTGCCCAGACGGGCAGCATATATCTGCGGGCCAAGAAAGAGTGGACGCCGAGCTGGTTCATGAATGAGCTTCTGGAAGCCTTACGGGTGCATCCACCCCATGCCTTCCAGAAGAAATACCGCAAGGCGCTTGAAGAGTTAGCCGGACGTCAGGCCTCTGCTGGCATTGAAAGCCGGACTTTTGGTCTGGTGATTGATGAGGCCGATCACGTCTCCAGTAAATCAGCCATTTTAGAGACCATCCGGGATATCTCCGACATGATTGAACTGCCTGTCATCTTGGTGGGCATGGGCAAGGTCAATGATAACCTGACCCGCTTTCCGCAGGTCGCCTCCCGTGTCTCTCAAAAGGTTCGTTTTGAAAAATGCTCTGAAGACGATGTGCGGGCTTTGCTGGATGGCCGCTGTGAAGTGCCGGTGGCTGACGATCTGCTCAAATTCATCCGCAAGGTCTCCGGTGGATTTAACCGCGAAATTTTAGAGGCCATCGCCAATATTGAGCGCCATGGATTGCTAAACCCTCCCGGTAAAGGCGGGCTGACCATGGTAGACATGGCTGGTGTGACCATCATCAATGACCGGTCCTCCAACCGTCCCATCATGGTTCCGGGGGCGCTGTGATGGCTAAATCCCTGATTTCGACGGCCCTGTTGCATCACCTGAAAGGCGGAGAATGCCAGACGCTTGAGATGCTGGATGCCGACACCGCCCTCTCACTCTCGCGCAAGCAAATTATTGAAGCTGCCGGTTTTCTCACCATGAAAGGTTATCTGGAACGGGTGGAACGAGGTTGTTACCAGCTCACGCAGTCCGGGCGACAAGCTGCTGATGATGGGCTGGTTATTCCTCTTGGTGGAAGCAGCAGAGTGCAAAAGCACAAGCGTACACCCCGGCGCAATTCTTTGCGGCAGCGGGCGTGGAATGCAATGAAGATATCCGGTGCGTTTACGCTATCTGATATTGTTCTGGTCGCAGCGCAAGCCTCGGACAAACAGCCTGAAAGTAACCTCCAGCGATATCTTCGCTCACTCATTCAGGCAGGCTATCTGTGAATCGGCATGCAAAATTGACCCGGTTAGGTGGGTTATGAGCGTTTAAGATTGACCCACCTGTTTGTTAGGATCCGTGCATTTAGCGCGGGGCATGAACGGGTGATATTGATGGAAAGTGCAGCCAAGATCCGCCGTCTTGTTTTACGGGATGGTCGAAGTGTCCGGTCGGTCAGT
>NZ_LMCF01000156.1 GCF_001623075.1 Pseudovibrio sp. Ad37 | reverse complement strand
CGTAAAGCCTTTAGCCACCTCAGCATAGTTCAGAATGAATCACCTCAGGAAATTCGCTTTACCTTGCAGGCTCTGCAATTGCTGCAAAGAAGCGGGGGGAGGAAGATTTACGATAGCCTCAACTTTAAGGGGATCCAAGCGGATGCCCTCTCGGGAGACGATGAACCCGAGAAGTCGACCAGATTCGACGCAGAAGACACATTTGTGAGTATTAAGCCTGATACGGTAGTGTTGATAGCGAAGAAACATCTCGCAAAGATGAACAGGGTGGTCTTGACGTTTGGTTGAATGAGATGGTAGGTCATCCAGGTATGGTTGTACAATGTGACGAATGTCATGAAAAGTGTAAGACATTGCACGTTGGAAGGTAGCACCAGTGTTCTTGAGACCGAAAGGGAGCTTCTTATAGGAAAAAGTTCCCCATGGACAGATAAAGGCAGTCTTGTGTTGGTCAGCAGGGGAAATATTTATCTGGTTATACCCAGAAAAACCGTCCTTAAAGGAATACATTTC
>NZ_LMCF01000155.1 GCF_001623075.1 Pseudovibrio sp. Ad37 | reverse complement strand
AACTTTACCGTTCGAGAGACAGAAAAGAAATAGTGAGACAGAGGCTCTCCATTTTCTTTAGGTCAGTCCATTTTCTGGCCTCTGGCACACTGGCGTAGGCCTTGAGGTAGACTTCCTCATACTTGATGGTGCGCCAGAACCGTTCGATAAAAACATTGTCGCGCCATGCTCCCTTGCCATCCATGGAGATCTTGATCTTCTCACGCTTGAGTACATCGGTGAAGTCTATGCTGGTGAATTGAGAGCCCTGATCAGAGTTGAAAATCTCTGGCTTGCCGTATTTAGCGAGTGCATCTTCCAGAGCTTCGATGCAGAAGGTAGCCTCCATGGTGATTGATAACCGCCAGCTCAGAACTTTGCACGAGTACCAGTCAATGATAGCGACCAGATAGGTGAAGCCCTTTGCCATGGGAATGTAGGAAATGTCGATGGCCCAGACCTGACTGGGTCTTAAAACCTCCACATCACGCAGCAGATACGGGTAGATTTTATGTTCTGGCGCCGGTTTGGACGTATTGGGTCGTCGGTAGATTGCCTCAATACCCATCCTCTTCATCAAGGACCTTACTCT
>NZ_LMCF01000154.1 GCF_001623075.1 Pseudovibrio sp. Ad37 | reverse complement strand
TTCAGTATGAGGCGGCGCCTCTCCGGTTTGATTTTTTACAGCTGTAAAACGGATGTTGTGGGTTGGCTCGGATGTTGATGCTGGATGTGCGGGCGCTTTGGCGCGTAGATTTTTACAGCTGTAAAAAACGCTCTGTCTGCCAGTTTTGCTTAGGATCCACCACGGGGTGACGGGGCTTCAGTATGAGGCGGCGCCTCTCCGGTTTGATTTTTTACAGCTGTAAAACGGATGTTGTGGGTTGGCTCGGATGTTGATGCTGGATGTGCGGGCGCTTTGGCGCGTAGATTTTTACAGCTGTAAAAACGCTCTGTCTGCCAGTTTTGCTTAGGATTCACCACGGGGTGACGGGGCTTCAGTATGAGGCGGCGCCTCTCCGGTTTGATTTTTTACAGCTGTAAAACGGATGTTGTGGGTTGGCTCGGATGTTGATGCTGGATGTGCGGGCGCTTTGGCGCGTAGATTTTTACAGCTGTAAAAAACGCTCTGTCTGCCAGTTTTGCTTAGGATCCACCACGGGGTGACGGGGCTTCAGTATGAGGCGGCGCCTCTCCGGTTTGATTTTTTACAGCTGTAAAACGGATGTTGTGGGTTGGCTCGGATGTTGATGCTGGATGTGCGGGCGCTTTGGCGCGTAGATTTTTACAGCTGTAAAAA
>NZ_LMCF01000153.1 GCF_001623075.1 Pseudovibrio sp. Ad37 | reverse complement strand
ACACAGAAGTTGGAAACGGAAGTAGGTCATTAAAGTAGGTCGAAGTCAGCCTCGAAAGTAGGAGATGCTAGACTAACCACTGCTTAAGCAAGCATGATGTTACTGTTCCAGATAGCGAGCTTTTGGCCCTTGAAACATTAGCGGGGGTTAAGGATGCTAGGCCACCTATTGAAGTTGATCCCGCAAGTCCAGCACCTAATGGTGTCAAGAATGGTTCCGTACTATCCGCTTATGCTGAGTTATGTAAAGTAGGCTGTGCCCTTTTTGATCCAACGTGAGTTCTACGATCCAATTACAGATGCAATTACAAGAGGTTTACTTTCACGGATTCTTTCCATAAAGTTCTAGTTCCCCATGTCAGTAGAGTGCCCAGCGCTCTCTTTTGCTTCTTCGAGTGGTTCATGGAACGGTACCTCTATTTAGCAATCGAGCGACCTTACGGTACCTCTTCCCCTCGATTGAAGCCCGGAGCTACCTACGACCTGGCACGAGCTTCCGCCCCCTATCCAGCTCCCATAAC
>NZ_LMCF01000152.1 GCF_001623075.1 Pseudovibrio sp. Ad37 | reverse complement strand
GACTCTGAGCAATACCTCTGGCGCTGCCACCGGTGCGTTCACCAATACAAAAGATGCCAAGCTTCGGGCGGCCAGTATTGAGGCTGCGGTTGCCTCTGTTGCCAATGATGGTCTGATCGGCTCTGCGGAAGGTTCTGTGAGCCTGAGCAGTCAGGCTGGCGTTGCAAACAGCGGCGAGCTGCTGGCCAAGGACGGCCTGAGCCTCACGCTTGCCGGTGATCTGACCAACAGCGGGACGTTGCTTGCTGAACAGGCTCTGGTGATTGCAGGTCTTGGCTCTGATGCTGCCATCGGCGCACTGAGCAATGCAGCTGGCGGTGAGATCAAAGCGTCTACGGTGACAGCACGGGTGTCATCCCTGGACAATGGCGGCCTGATTGGCGCCGTGAACGGAACTTTAAAACTCACCAACTCTGGTGATCTGATCAACTCTGGCCGTCTTGTTGCCAAGAATGATGCCACACTCAAGGTTGATGGCAAAGTGACCAACAGCGGCGATATTGCCAGTGAAGGTGCGCTGACGCTGAGCAATACCTCTGGCGCTGCCACCGGTGCGTTCACCAATACAAAAGATGCCAAGCTTCGGGCGGCCAGTATTGAGGCTGCGGTTGCCTCTGTTGCCAATGATGGTCTGATCGGCTCTGCAGAAGGTTCTGTGAGCCTGAGCAGTCAGGCTGGTGTTGCAAACAGCGGCGAGCTGCTGGCCAAGGACGGCCTGAGCCTCACGCTTGCCGGTGATCTGACCAACAGCGGGACGTTGCTTGCTGAACAGGCTCTGGTGATTGCAGGTCTTGGCTCTGATGCTGCCATTGACGCACTGAGGAATGAAGCTGGCGGTGAGATCAAAGCGTCTACCGTGACAGTACGGGTGTCATCCCTGGACAATGGCGGGTTGATTGGAGCCGTGAACGGAGCTTTGACACTCACCAACTCTGGTGATCTGATCAACTCTGGCCGTCTTGTTGCCAAGAATGATGCCACACTCAAGGTTGATGGCAAAGTGACCAACAGCGGCGACATTGCCAGTGAAGGTGCGCTGACGCTAACCAATACTTCCGGTGGCGCTACAGGTGCGTTCACCAACACAAAAGATGCCAAGCTTCGGGCGGCCAGTATTGAGGCTGCGGTTGCCTCTGTTGCCAATGATGGTCTGATCGGCTCTGCGGAAGGTTCTGTGAGCCTGAGCAGTCAGGCTGGCGTTGCAAACAGCGGCGAGCTGCTGGCCAAGGACGGCCTGAGCCTCACGCTTGCCGGTGATCTGACCAACAGCGGGACTTTGCTTGCTGAACAGGCTCTGGTGATTGCAGGTCTTGGCTCTGATGCTGCCATCGGCGCACTGAG
>NZ_LMCF01000151.1 GCF_001623075.1 Pseudovibrio sp. Ad37 | reverse complement strand
TCGAGAGATGGAGGAACCACTACAACACCAAACGACCCCACAGTGCTCTGGGCTACCGCCTACCTGCGACAGAGGCTATCGTACCGATAGACCAAAGGCCAGTGATGCACTAACTTTCAATCTGGACTACTCACATGGGGCTGCTCATTGGCACAGCGCGAAGGTGCTGTCTTGATCAACGAAGCTTGAGGTTGCTTCAGTTAGAACTTCTTTTATGGCTAGCTAGTGGATAAACTCACAAGCTTGGTTGCACAGGGACTCGTGAAATTTCTGCGTGAGTTTGGTCGCGTTGGAACACTGGCTTGATTGAGTATTGGAAGTGCAAAGCCTGACGAAACAACTAAGACTACACGATCAAATTGCGAATGAAAGAGGTGTTTGTGATGGCGATGCAAGAGCAAACTCCTTCGGGTTGGCGTCTTGGAAAAGAGATCCCAGTAGGCCTGATGTTTACTGTGATACTGCGGTTTATTAGTTTTGTCTGGTGGGCGGCAAGCGTCAACGAACTAGTGACTGCATTGGAGCGCTACGCTTCGCAAAGTAGTGCTATGGTTGAACGTGTTACACGGGTTGAGACATTGGTTGTGAGCATTGAAAGCGGTTGGAGAATATCGAAAGGAAACTAGATCGCATTGCCGATAAGGAGTGAAAGTACATTTACTTACAACCTAACATTAGAAAGATGCGATATTCTTATCTATTTCAAAATACAGCGGAAAATGCATATTTATTAAAATTGAAATCATAAGTTTCGGCAAGTTTTACAACTTTAGAGTGTAATCGTTAATGCTCTTAGGGAAGTTGTTTTAATGTCTAACTCCGCACCATTTTCCTACCCAATTCAAATCTCAACTACTGAAAACGATGTGATTTCCATCAGAGTTTTCTTCCAGGATTTTGATCTGGTAGATACTCATACGCTTGCTTTGAATGTCGCGGAAATGATCGGAACTGGAACAGTCGTCAGTGATGACACATTCCACTATGACCCAGGCACCAAATTTGATCATCTAGCTGTTGGAGGAACAGCTACAGACACGTTTTCTTATACGATTACTGATGCTGCTGGTGAAAGCGCGACCTCTACTGTCACAATTACGGTGGCAGGGCAGAATGAAGGGCCGGTTGCGGTTGAGATTGCGAGACTGACAGACGAAAACACTGTGATTAATATTGCGCCCGAGTTCAATGATCTCGATACATCTGACACCCATAGCATTACCGTTAATACGAGCGACACTACCGGTTCTGTTACAGTAAATGCCGATGGTGCGTTCACCTACAATCCTGATGGTAAGTACGATGCATTGAACCGCGGAGAAACTGCAAACGACACTTTCACTTACACCGTAACGGATGCTTCAGGTGCAAGCTCCACTGAGACGGTTACGGTCACAATCCAGGGTGAGGGTAATGTCACAGCTAAATCCGGCAAACTTGTTGCATCTGATGGTGCCGAGTATGACAGTTTCGGCCATGGAGTGCAGATGAATGACCACGGAGTTGTGGTTGTTGGTGCTTCTGGTGACGATGATAAGGGCAGTGAATCCGGTTCGGTCTATGTCTATACGCCAGATGGCAGCAGTTATGCCGAGACCAAACTTGTGGCTTCTGATGGTGCTGACTTGAATTACTTCGGTGCCAATACTGCGATCAATAACTCTGGTGTTGTTGCGGTTAGTGCCTTCGGAGATGGTACTCTGGGTAGTGTCGGAAAAGCTATTTATGTGTTCACTCCGACAGGCGGCGGGAGCTATTCGGAAGTCAAGCTGACTGTACCTGAGGGTTTTGCCGGTAGCTTCCCTAGTGAGCATGGCCTCTCAATGAATGCAAATGGAGTGATTGTTGCTTCTGTCTTTGATGGGCTTGAAAGCAAGATCTACATCTACACTCCAGATGGTATTGGCGGTTACACAGAAGACACACTCTTTGTTCCAGTACCTGGAAGCGCTGGTGGTAATGTTAGCATTAACGACAGTGGCGTTATCTTTGCCGACGGCCCAGGCGATCTTGCCTATGTGTTCTCACCGGATACTCTCGGTCATTATATAGAGCTGGAATTGTCCGCACCTGACTCCAATAATAGCTTTGGTCAAAGTGGTGTGGCTCAGGATGATGGCACCATTGTTGTTGGCGCTGACGGTGCCTTGTACATCCATGAGCCGGATGGCAATGGTAACTATACGGTTTCCAAGCTGATTACCGGAGATAGTAGTACAGGTCCGACACTTGCTGTGAATGAGGCTGGTGTCATCGTTACAGGTGCTACTTCCGGCATCGGAGCTGCTTATGTTTATGTGCCGAATGGTTCTGGTGGTTACTCTGAGATTGAACTGACAGCCTCTGACGCAGCAGGCATTGGTCTGTTTGGTAGCTCTGTTTCAATCAATGAAGATGGTACTAACACGGTTGGATCGCATTCTGACGATGACAACGGAGAGGGTTCCGGATCAGTCTATGTCTTTACCAAAGACCCTACTGGCTTCTATGTCGGGCAAGACGGAACGATCTACTTCCCTAACGATGAACCAGTGATTGAAACCTTTGGGGCCGCATCTCTCGAAGTTATGGGTAATGATGCTGCTGAAACTCTCGTAGGAGGTGTTGGAGCAGACATTATCAACGGAAATGGAGGTAATGATGTGATCACAGGTGGTGCTGGTGATGATCAGCTGAATGGCGGTGAAGGTAGCCACATATTTGTGTTTGCTGCTGGTGATGCCGGTCATGATGTTCTTGCTGGCTTCGATGCTGCAGAGGTTCGTGGTTCAGATACAGTGGTCACAATCGACGCAGATACTTCGATCACCCTGCAAGGTGTCACTCCTGTTGAGCTACAACCGGATGATTTCCTGTTCATCTAATCTATGCTGAGAAATCCAAGGCGCTCGCAGTTATCAATTGCGGGCGGTGATTTTTGCTATAACCAAACAGCACTCATTTCACAGCAAAATCTGGTCGTGAGCTACATAACAAATTACATAACAATTGCATATTTTAAGCATTGTGAAATTGAAGTATTTCGAGTTACTGTACTGAAATATAAGAGTTAAAAAGGTCTCTCCAGAGAACTCGGTTTTTTAACGGACTCTCTCCGTGTCCGCCATCTTCCCTTTTTTGAAAATACGAATTTGTAGTGCAACAGGCCGAAAGGTTTGTTCCTCAGCTGTGTTACATTGCTCTTAAATCGGCTTTGCGATGGTCTTTGGTTTGCAGATTGTCGCTCGTTCTACATTTTTCGATCCTCCATGAAAATCTCACCTGGTTGACTTACTTGGTTTGAACGCCGGTTGCCTTTTCCTCCTGTCACAGAAACGTAATGTAATGCTCGTTTTGCCAGCTATGTGGGGGAGGTGGGGTGTGACGGTTTTTTGACGGGGTTGCTTTGTGAGTGAGCGTCATTTCGCTGTAACAATCGCGTGTGCCTAGTACGTTAAATTTTAATAGGTACCGGGGTTGAACTCTTGATCCAGTTTGAAAGCGTTAGAAAAGAATTTGGCGCGCATGTTGCTGTCAAAGGGGCGAGCTTCATTGTTGAGAAGCCTCAGATGATCGGCATTATTGGTCGTTCTGGTGCAGGTAAATCCACATTGCTGCGGATGATCAACAGACTTACCCCGGCAACCGATGGGCGTGTCCTTGTTGATGGTGTTGATGTGCTTGCCTTGCAAGGCGCGCATAAGCGCCGCTGGCAGCGTGATTGCGCGATGATTTTTCAACAATTCAATCTGGTGCCGCGTCTTGATGTTTTAACCAATGTTATGTTGGGTCGCCTGAATGCACACGGAACTGTTTCCAGCATGCTTAAGTTGTTTACGCGGGAAGAACGCGTTCAGGCGCTGCTGAAACTTGAAAGACTTGGTATTGCTGAAACGGCTTTGAAGCGGGCTGAAAATCTTTCTGGTGGTCAGCAGCAGCGTGTTGCGATTGCCCGTGCTCTTATGCAGGAGCCGAAAATGCTTTTGGCCGATGAGCCGATTGCCTCGTTGGATCCGATGAATGCGCAGGTGGTGATGGACGCTCTTAAGGCGATCAACACGGAAGATGGCCTGACAGTTATTTGTAATCTCCATACTCTTGATACTGCCCGTAATTACTGCGACCGCGTGATTGGCATGCGTGATGGTGAGATTGTTTTTGATGGGAAACCAGATGAGCTTTCGACCGCAGTGGCCCGTGAGATCTACGGTGCTGACGACAGTTTTGAGGAGGGGATGACCTCAACTTCTCTGGGTAGCGAAGGTGCAAAAATCGCTGCCCTGGAACTGGCGAAAGGCGATGCTTCGCCTGTTGTCTCTGCTGCCGAATAGCAGCGGTTTTAGATTTATATTCTGATATTGGAGTGCTCTGATGAAAATCATCGGTAAAGTCGCTGCAGCTCTTGCTGTTAGCACAACCCTTCTTGCTGCGCCTATGGCTCTGGCTGAAGAGAAAATCACTGAATTCCGCATTGGTATTCTTGGTGGTGAGAATGAGGCGGATCGTCTTCGTTCCAACCAGTGTCTGGTTGACCGTTTTGAAAAGCTGCTGGGTGTTCCGGTCAAGCTTTTTCCAGCTGCTGATTATGCTGGCACTATTGAAGGCCTGAAGGGCGGGAACCTGGATTACGCTGAGCTTGGCGCTTCCGGTTACTCTGCTGTTTATCTGTCAGCTCCTGATGCTGTTGAGCCAGTGCTGACCACCAAGCAGACAGATGGCGCAACAGGCTATTATTCTGTTTTGGTTGCTCGTGCGGATTCTGGCATTGAAACGCTGGAAGACATGAAGGGCAAGCGGATGGGCTTTGCTGACCCTAACTCCACCTCCGGTTATCTGGTTCCTTCTGTTGCGTTTGACGATATGGGCCTGAACCTGAAAGAGTACTTTGCCTCTACGCAGTTCTCTGGTGGACACGAGCAGAACGTTCTTGCTGTTTTGAATGGCGATGTTGACGGTGGCGTCACCTGGGCATCTGGCGTTGGCGAATGGGAAGAGGGCTACACCTCTGGTAATCTGCGTAAGATGGTAGATAAAGGCATGGTTGATATGTCTGATCTGGTTCAGGTCTGGCAGTCTCCGCTGATCCCTAATGGTCCGCTTGTTGTACGTAAGTCGCTTCCATCCGACGTAAAGCAGAAGGTTGTCGCCTCGTTGAAGTCTATGGTGACTGATAACACCGAGTGCTTCTACTCCGCACAGGGTGGTGAGTACGCTGACTTCGTGGAAGTGAACCACGACTTCTACAAGACCATTGTTGAAGCGCGTCGCCGTAAGATCGAAGCAAAAAAAGCTAACTAATTCTCAGAGTAGTAAAGGAGCGCGGATCTGACCGCGCCCTTTCTTTATGGGGGCCGTGGTGGCTCTCATCATTTCCCTGTTTGGAGGATGTTGGAGTGGCCGCTCATCTGGCGCTTGCCGAAGCTTCCCGTCTGGCCGAGATTTCTCAGGCCTATGAGCGTGTTGCCCGGCGCCGAACGCTATATACTCTTTCTCTGCTCGGCCTTTGTGTCCTGAGCATCTTCGGTGGCTTGTTTGTTGCGGACCAAGCAAATTCTGGTGGCTTTTGGACAGGCCTGGGTAAATTCTTTGATTATCCGGCTGAGTTGTTCATTGGTGCTTATGAGGAAGGGCTGGTTGGGCTCTTTGCACTTGTTCTTCAATATCTTCCGTACCTAATCGAGACGGTCAACATCGCCTTGGTCTCAACTCTTCTGGCATTCTTTCTGGGTGGGGCGCTGAGTTTCGTTGCCAGCCGTAACTTGGTGAGCAATCGGCTTGCCGTTGCTGCGATGCGCCGGGTGATGGATATTTTTCGCGCATTTCCAGAGATTGTGATTGCGCTGTTGCTGGTTCTGATTTTTGGGCCAAGTCCGGTTGCTGCTGTGATTGCGGTGACAACGCATACAATTGGTGCACTCGCCAAACAGTTTTCTGAGGTGAATGAGAACTGTGACCTGAAGGCTGCTGAAGGCATTCGCAGTGTAGGTGGCAACTGGCTGGAGCAAATTCGCTTCGGCATTCTGCCTCAGGTACTTCCGAACTTTCTGTCTTATACGTTACTTAGGTTGGAGGTGAACGTGCGGGCCTCTGCGATCCTTGGATTTGTCGGGGCTGGTGGTCTTGGTGCTGAGTTGAAGATGGTTGTTGATTGGAACTATGGGGCAGACATTCTTGTCATCATTTTCATGCTGGTTCTTTCAATCACGTCCATCGACTACCTCAGCGGTTGGATGCGGCAAAAACTTATTGGTCAGACGGGACAGGTTTGATGGAGCGCTCTATGACAGATATTAGTGCCTTGCGTGGGACGTCGCATCATGAAGAGCAACGACTGGAGGAGCTGTATCCCGGTGTTCTCGGCCTGGATTTGAAAAAGCGCTTGCTTGGGCCGGTGCTGTCGCTGTTGGGTGTTGCTTATTTGACTCTCTGCTTTTTCGCGTTTGATGTTCCGGGCGTGATGGAGAAAGCACGCGGGGACATGGCTCAACTGTTTGCGCTGGATGCTTATGCCCACAAGGCGCATGCAAAGTACCAGTTCAAGAAGGCTGATCAGGGGTTCGTTGTTAGCCTGGAGGGTAACAGGCGCGCTATATATAAAGAGCAGCCAGATTGGATTGAGCAATCAGGTGGGCAATCCTCCATTCTGCTCGGTGAAGATGGGGTGCTTCACTTTGCAGATGATGTGGTGACTTACTCTCATCCAGAGTTTGATGAGCCTTTTACATTCAAAGTTGGAGATGGGGTTCCGCAGTTTATTGGTGGAGCTGAAGCTGACTGGCTCAAGGTCTCGAAAACCCAGGTTAATGCGCGGCCCTCTTTATATACACGTATCTGGCTGACAAAGAGCAAAGTTGAGGTGCATCGCTATTTCGTTGGGTGGGAGAACTTCTGGTTTGACTTTGACAGCAAGCTGAACGGGCTGAGTGCTGGTCAGCTGATGTCTCTGGCGTTTTCTTCGGAAAGACTGGATCCTGATGTTTCCAACCTGCGCTTTATGTTCAATGAGTTTTGGATGAACAGCGAGTGGCAGCATGGGGAGGTTTATTTCGCATTGCTGCAAACTCTCATCATGGCCGTGGTCGGTACCTTGATTGCGGGTATTCTAGCATTGCCGCTTGCGTTTGCTGCTGCTGCGAATGTTAATCCGGTGAGGTTGGCGCGAACAGGCGTGCGCCGGTTCTTCGATTTCCTACGCGGGGTCGATATGCTTATCTGGTCGCTCATCTTTATACGGGCGTTCGGACTTGGGCCGCTCTCCGGGATTTTTGCGATCTTCTTCACCGATACGGGTACTTTCGGCAAGTTGTTCTCTGAGGCGATTGAGAATGCAGATAAGAAACAGGCGGAAGGCGTGCAAGCAACGGGAGCTTCTCCGGTTCAGAAATACCGGTTCGGGCTGTTTCCGCAAATCCTACCTCTCTTTATATCCCAGATGCTTTATTATCTGGAGAGCAATACACGCAGTGCCACCGTGATTGGAGCATTGGGAGCAGGGGGAATAGGCCTAAAGCTTATTGAGACCATGCGGACCAGACAGGATTGGGAGAACACTCTCTACCTGATCTTTCTGATTATTGTGGTGGTGATGATGATGGATCAACTCTCAGGATGGTTACGTCGCAAACTCATTGAAGGCCAAGCCTAGGACAAAACACTCAGTTTTATGGAGGAGGGCGGTCACTCAAGTGGCTGCCCTCTTTGTTTTTGGTAGGCAGTCAGTTGTCCTTTGCGTGAAAAATGTTCGCTGAGGTGGATTTGTCCACATCGTATAGACTGCAAAAGTTAATGCGTTTTAGGCCGATAAATCGCAGTGGGCCTATGTGAGTTTAGTTAACTTATTGATTTACATGTGTTTTTATGGGTTGTGTGGAGTCTATGTATTTAATATCAAAATTATTGATGTATTATGATTTGTTGTTTGTGTTGATGTATGCTTGCAGTCAGTTGCAGCTGACTTGGAAGGAAAAGGTTTTGAGATAATAGGTTTTTGACTGAAAAAGTGATGATTTTTGTTTGTTTTTCTTAAGTTATACCGGTCCGGTCTCAACACCTCTCCAGTAACTCGGAATATAACAATAATTTATGGGTTTAATCTTCACTTTTGCTTTGAAATGGTTTGTTTCTAGTACGTATTGCCGTTCTTAGTTTGGCTTACCTCCCCTGAATTCCCTGTGTTATTTGTGTCACATCGTATTTCGATGACTTTCAAACTTCATTTGAATTATTGATTAAAAACTAAAGATCACAAATATTGATGCTGTGAACAGCGCAGGGCGCACTTACCGGTGCCCGCTGAATAAAGTGATGTTTCAAACATTGCTTTGATCAGGATGCGCAAGTGGGGAGCCAGAGTGGTCAGGGATCGACATGTGGTCGAGCTGCTCTGGTTTTAAAGAAAGTTAGAATTATGAATTTCAAGGCTATCGCAATCGCAGCAGCTGCTGCTGCCGCTGCAACTTCCGTTCAGGCTGCTGACCTTCCAGCTGACATCGCACCAGTAGATTACGTTCGCATCAACGATGCATACGGTGCAGGTTTCTTCGTACTGCCAGGTACTGAAACTGCAATCAAAATCGGCGGTCGTGTTCGTGTTGAAGCAAAAATCAACAACCTGACCGATGACGAAGATTTTGGTAACGACAAGAACAACCAGAACTTCCGCTCCCGTGCCAACCTGCGTGTTGACACCCGTACCCAGTCTGAGTTGGGTTTGATCCGTACTTACATGGACTTCCAGTTCACTTCAGACACAGATGGTCGTGGTGACGGTGAGGGTGTTGAGCTGGATAAAGGTTATGTTCAGGTTGGTGGTTTCACCTTCGGTCGCGCGAACTCTGCATTTGATCTCTGGACTGACAACCTGTCCACAAACTTGTTTGACCGTCATTTGTCTGATGATACCGTTTGGCAGGCGTCTTACACCTACGCTGTTGCTAATGGCCTGACAATTATGGGCTCTATTGAAGATAACTCTGATCGCCAGCATGATATCATTGATGGTGAAAAAGCAGGTAACACTGTACCTTCCTTCGTTGCTAAAGCTCTTATCAATCAAGGTTGGGGTTGGGCAGGCCTGTCTGGTGCTGTGACGAAAGTTGACTCTCCTGAAGCTCGTTCTTCTGAAGTTGGTTATGGTGTCGCCGCTGCTGTCGGCTTCAATCTGGATATGATCGCACCTGGTGATGTGTTCAACTTCCAGGCAGCATATGCAGATGGTGCTATGGCCTATGTTGGCGCTGATGATACAGCAGATGCCGTTGTTATGAATGGCACTCTGGAAACCAACAAGGCATGGTCTGTTGCAGCTGGTTATAAGCATAACTGGACCTCAGTATTCTCATCCGGCATCGAAGGCTCTTATCTTGATGTTGAAGCAGGTAAAGAGACTGTTGACTTCAATGACTTCAATGAAGTTGTTGTAGCTGGCACTCTTGAGTACCGTCCGGTTTCCGGTCTGCTGTTCTCTGCTGGTGCTGGTTGGAAGCAGGAAGATGTAGACGGTGCTGACAAAACAGACGCTGCTACTTTGAACTTCCGCGTAGAGCGTTCTTTCTAAGGCTGACTTAAGCCTTAGGCCTTCATTGGACTTTCAATAATCCTGATTTTCCAATGACTCTCATTCCCGGTGGTGTCCAAAACCACCGGGTTCCTCTGTCAAAGGTTATGTATTGCAGAATGCCCTTGCCTATTTCTATTTTGAATTTGCATATTAAATTTTAGTTGGCATTTTAATCCCCAGCGCGTGATTTTTTGCATGCGTTCAGGGTGATTATGTTTTTTTAGCAGTTAAATATACTGATCTAGACGTATTAATGTTGCATTTAATATTTGTATTTCAACGGCTTAATGAAAATTAGAATGCCTATGATCTGTGGTATCTGAGTTGAGTGCTTCAAGCATCCATAAAAGCTGTTGTGTCAAAAAAAACACACTACTTTGACGTGGTGATGTTTCTCCCCTTTCAAACTACTAGGTTGATATTGCGATCTTCCATCTCGTCGGGCATCAATATGTCCATCGACGCGGTCGAGCCGATTGAATGCTTTGCCAAATTATGGCGAGCCTCTCAGGTTCTCGTGTCGCAGGGAAAAGAGGAAATGTGAGCTGCTCCAAACAGGTCACGCCAGTTTCTTCTTTCTATTGAGAGACATTGGAAGGTCAGGATTATGAACGTTAAAACTCTTGCACTCGCTGCTGCAGCTGCTGCAGCTGCAACTTCTGCACAGGCTGCAGATCTGCCACTCGCTGCTGAGCCAGTAAACTACGTAAAAGCATGTGACGCATTCGGCGCTGGTTACTTCCAGCTGCCAGGCAAAGACACCTGCATCAAACTCGGCGGTCGTATCCGTGCGCAGTACGTTTCCCACAACCTGCAGGACGGTCTGGAAGACGTAACCGGTAAAGATAAAGACGGTAAAGACGAAACCAACGACTACAGTTCTTATGTGCGCGGTTACCTGTACTTCACTTCAATGACTGCTACCGACATTGGTACAATCAAAACTTACACTGAATTCCAGGGTGAGTGGAACCAGAGCTCAACTCAGTCCACAAAAGTGAATGATGCATGGGTTCAGATCGGTGCAGACTACGGTTCTTTCCTGTTTGGTCGTGAAAGCTCCCAGTTCGACGCATTCACTGGTTACACATGGATCGTTCCAGGCGGCATTTCCCTGTCAGACGTTTCCACTCTGCAGGCATCTTTCACAGCTGACCTTGGCAATGGCTTCACTGCAGTTACTTCTGTAGAAGATTCTTCTTACCGTGGTGGTGATGAAAACGCTGTTGATATCATTGGTGCATTGAAAGTTTCTCAGGGTTGGGGTTCTTTCCAGCTTTCTGGTGCTGCACACAACAAAGCTGATGGCGACGGTTACGGCTACGCAACTGGTGCGACTGCAACCTTCAATCTCGACATGGTTCGTGAAGGTACAGAAATCACCTTCCAGGCTCAGTATGCTGACGAAGCTGGTGCATATATCACCTCCGACACAGACGATGCTGCGAAAACTGGTTACTCTCTGTCCGGTGGTGCTGAAACTGCTCTGTCTGAAAAAGTTTCTGCTCAGCTCGACGTTTCCCACGTTGCGTTTGATGACGACAGCGCAGACTACACCAAGACATCTGTAAACGGTTCTATCGTTTACTCTCCAGTTGCAGGCCTTGGTCTTGCTCTGGCTGCTGGTTGGAATACCCAGGATGACGACACAGATAAAAAATACGAAGACGAAACCAAAGTTGGTGCTCGTGTTCAGTACACCTTCTAATTTGGTGTGAAAATTTAGCAGCTTAATTGTTGTTTGATTTTGAGCCTCGGTAACTTTGGTTGCCGAGGCTTTTTGTTGTCTATGAAGAGGAAGGCAAGCACAGCGATTCGCGTCGGACATTTTCGCTAAATTTGATCAGCCCTAAAGTGTGGAGCTAAACAGTATTGGGGTGTTGGGCGTGGGGTTAGGGTTTTATGTTGCGTGAATGTTTTGTGGTCAATGACGCTAATGTTCCAATATGAGCATTAGATTTGATTACTTTGCCTGATCCTTCTCATAGCGAGCGGCGTCAACTAGGCTGTTATCAAAGCTGCATGGGTCAGATAAATTGCTCATCCTTGATATTACATGTCTAAATTGCCTAATTCTACGATATCGTTATTCACACAGAGTGACTGTATGTTGCAACATACTTAGTTCAGTCGCGTTCATGATTCCTGCTGATCACGGTTGAGTTGCTGATTACGCACTCACTTCAGTATAAGTAACTGATATTAAAAATAAATATCATATTCAATTATAGGGCTCGGGCGCAATATTTCCTGACATTTAAGAACTTGAGTGTCTTATGTGATTGAGAGCTGCGAGTTGACTTGCCTATTTATCGTGTTGTCGAAAAGACACATGTTAAAAATCACAAGTAGAAATAGGCAAGTTCATACATTAAATGGGCTTGTCTAAAAATTCTAACATTGTAATTTCTCCTCACGAACCTTCAGGGGGCTTTCTCTTCAAGTAGGCGCTTGAATTGAGGCGGAGGGTTCAAGGGGACAGTTCAGACACGTTTGATGACGGTGCTTGCATCTGAGTTGCGGTTTGATGATCTGTTTTAATTAAAGTTTAAAATCCTAATTTATGGGAAGCTTGTGATGAACTTCAAGAAAATCGCTCTCGCAGCAGCTGCTGCAGCAGCTGCAACTCCAGCAATGGCTGCTGACCTTCCAGTGGTTGCAGAGCCAGTAAACTACGTACAGGCATGTGACGCATTCGGCGCTGGCTACTTTCAGGTGCCAGGCAAAGACACCTGCATCAAGCTTGGTGGCCGTATCCGTACAAACTTTGTTTCCCACAACCTGAACCACGGCTTGGATGATGTGACCAATCCAGAAGAAGTTGATGCCGGAAAAGACGCAAAAACCAACGACTACAAAGCTTATGCACGTGGTTACTTGTATTTCGAATCTATGACCTCAACTGAATTCGCGACGATCGAAACTTATACTGCGTTTCTTGCTAACCACGATCAGGATGGAAATGACACTGTAATCATTGACGATGTGTACGTTCAGCTCGGTTTCGAGTCTGGTTCACTTCTGATTGGTGATACGCTTTCCCAATTTGATGCCTTTACTGGTTACACTTGGATTGCTCCTGTTTCTCAGAATTTCTCCGAAACGTATCCACTGTTGATTGGCTACACGGCTGATTTGGGTAACGGTCTGTCCTTGACTGCTTCTATCGAAGACTCCACTGAACGTGGTGGTGCTAATAACCGGGCAGATTTCGTAGGTGCCCTTTCTGTTTCTCAGGGCTGGGGTAGTGCGAAGCTTTCGGCAGCGACGCATGCGTATGATGGTAATGACTACGGTTATGCTCTCAGCGCTAGCGTAACACTCACTGCTATGGAAGGCATCGAAGCAAGCTTCCAGGCTCAGTATGCTGATCAGGCTGTTTCCTATATCGGTGCTGATACCAAAATATTCTCTGATGCTGCCGGAGCTAAAGGTTTCAACATCGGTGGTGGTGTTAAGGGTGACCTGAGCGATAAAGTATCTGCGATGCTCGACTTCTCCTACATGTCAATTGACGTGGGTGCAACCGACTATGACCGTACTGGAATTGACGCTTCCGTTGTTTACACTCCAGTTACTGGTCTTTCCTTCGCAGTTGCAGCTGGTTGGGGTGATGACTCCAATGACGACGAAGAAACCAAAGTTGGTGCACGCATACAGTACTCCTTCTAAGATCTCTTAGATTTAGGGTCTCGGCGGCGGTGTTGCCGAGACCGCTTTTATAAAGCCTTGATGTGATACTTGCCACAGACTTGCGTATGTAGCGGGTATAGATAGGTACTACTTCAAGATTTTATGAGTTTTGGTTTAGCTCAAAACCTTCTAATCTATATCTGGTTGAAGTTCATATATCCTGATCTTTCAATCAGTCTCTCAGGCCCGGCGGTTCCAACCCGCCGGGCTTTCTCATTTGTGCGCAGTACTTAAGTTTTCAATGAGTATTACGCTTTGGTGACCTCCAAAGCTGTGAAATTTTGCTCAGTTGAACTGCCTGCTCGTTTCGATTGGGTGAGATAATCCTGCCCAATCTATAGTAATTGCGAAAATTGAACCTTGGCGTAATTGTCTAGTTGCACAGGGGTAGTCATTGCAGCTGATTTTGATCGTTGCATTTGTGGGCATTGGGCTACTCCGAGTGACGGATGGAGGTTCAATACTATGACTAAGAAGCTGATATTCCTGCCGGTCTTGCTGTCATTCGGAGTTACAGCACAGGCTACAGATTTGCCTAAACCTGTTTTTGAAGATGAGCCTGAGCCGCTCAACTTGGTGGAGCCGCTGGACTATGTGCAGGTGTGTGACGCGTATGGTGAGGGGTTTTTCTATATTCCTGGCACGCAGACCTGCCTGCGCTTGAGTGGCCGGGTGCGCACCGATGCACAGTATCGTCGCTTTCCCAAAAAGCCAAATAACTGGGGTGGGGTGGTTGATGATGATCCTAAGGGTCGAGATTTGAACTCGATGCGCTTTCGTGCTCGCTCCTACATCCGTATGGATGCACGGTCTGAGACCGAATTTGGGTTTGTTCGTACTTTTTCCGAACTTAGAGCAACGGTGGATTCAGATACTGAGCGATATGGCGGCTCTCCGGAAATGGATCTGAACAAGGCCTATATTCAGTTCGGTGGCTTTACGATTGGGCGCACTGGTTCTCTGTTTGACTTCTTTACGGGAGCTACCTTTGGTGCTGTGCATAGGGATTGGTCTGATACCAACTCCTGGGCTGCAGCTTACACGGAAGTGTTTGATGGTGGTGTTTCCGTCACTGTTTCCATTGAAGACCCAGTTTATCGTGCGCATGGCGTGTTTACCGGCGTTGCAAGTGAAAATGGAAAGGCCGGGAATAAGGCCCCTGATGCCGTAGCGGCCTTCCGGATGGATGGTGATTGGGGCAGTGCGAAGCTTGCTGCGGCCGTAACGAGTATCAGACCAGAAGCCGCTTATGTGCCTGGTGAAGTTGGCTGGTCGTTGGGGGCAGGAATGATAATTAACCTCCCTCAGATGGGTAGTCAGGATGCCATGGCTTTGCAGTTCCAGTATGGAAACGGTGCTGTTTCCTATGTGGGTATTGATGACGATGAAGTTTTTGACGCTTACTACATCAATGGTGATACCAGAAAGACCGAGGCACTATCGTTTTCAGGTGGACTTACACACTATGTGACGCCTGAAGTGCGGACAGACTTTGATGCTAGTTATGCGGTTGTTGACACGCCAACTGGTGCTGCGCTTCCAGACTTTGATCGGTTTGCTCTGGATTGGGATTTAGTCTGGTCACCGGTCAGTGGAATGGAAATGGGTGTCGATCTCGGTTACTCACGCACATCGCCGGAGGATGAGAAAGATTTTGATGAAGCCAGCGCGCTCTTCAGAGTTCAGAGAACCTTCTAAGGTATTAAGTTTCTTGAAGAACTTGGGAGTTGGATCTTGTGATCCAACTCCTCTTTTTTGTGTTTGCTAAACATGCTGTCTTATAAAATTGAGGATGCGCGTTTGGGTGGGCTGGTCCCAGAGTAGAGGTGCATGTCCTTGATTGGGGATGACTGCGAGTTCCATCTTCTCGTGTAACTGTTGCATTTTCTTGACAGTCTTTGTTGTGAGGAGACGTGAGTTTTGTCCATGGAGTAAGAGGTGAGGAAGCGGTTTTAGCGCGCTAAAAGATAGCCAGAGATCGTCTTCAGGTGCTGCTTTCTTGTCTCCACGGAGTGTATCGCCTAAGTGCTTGTCATAGCGTAATGATACGCCGTCGGAATTGGGAGCGTATAATTGATTGGCGAATGTTATCCAATCCGCTTCTGACATGGCTGTGAACGCAGTCGCGTGGATGGAAGCGAGGCGTTGAGCTGCGGCTTTCATGTTTGGTTGGGACATGACGGTGCCGACTGAGGCAATGATGTCGTCGAGGGCTGGTGGTTCGATGACTGGGCCTATGTCGTTGATAATGACTGATAGCAGGCGCTCTGGGTGGCGTTGGGCCATGGAGAAAGAGTGGAGGCCACCGCGGGATGTGCCGATGAGTGCAAATTTTTCAAGTCCGAGCGATTCGATGCCTCTGTCAATATCGTCAGCTTCCTGATCAAGACTGTAGGTCTCAAAATCCTCAGAGTGATCTGACAGGCCGCGACCGCGGTAATCCATTGCGATGACTCGGTGGCCATTTTCTCTCAGAAAACTTGCTAGTTGATAGAAATCTCTGGTGTTTCTTGTCAGACCGGAAAGGCAAAGGACCGATGGATTGTGGGGTTTGTCCGGCTCCCAGATGTGTGCAGACAGGGTCAGCCCGTCGCTGGCTTTCCAAGTGAAACGGGTTGCGCCCGCAACGTTTTGAAGATCGACGTCAATGTAATCTGGGGCTTGAAGCATAAGTTCCTCCCGAAATGCTTTGGCGTTTTCAGCGATTACAATGCGGTCCGGTTTAAATTCCGGCTTCTGAAGAGCGCTGTTAGGCAGGTTTGCCAGTGCAGGTGTTTGCTACTGTGAAAACTGCCTGATGAATCGCTGGATCATTTATCCTCACCATAGGGCAGGTTTATGCACGTGTCTTGTCAAAGTTGGAGGGTGAGATGCATGGGTGCTCGGAGGGTTTATGTTCTATTGCTGATAACAAAAAGCCCGACAAAATCGCCGGGCTTTTGTTGTTTTGAGCCGTTTTGCAGCGGGATTAGTAGCCGCGCGTGAGATCCTGTGTGATCGTGAGAGGCTTGTTTTCCAGCTTATAACGGTAGACCTGAAGGTTTTCCGTGATGCGTTGCACGTAGTTCCTCGTTTCCCCGTAAGGGATTGATTCAACCCAATCTATTGGATCGACTTTTGGATCTCGTGGGTCGCCAAAGCGTTCAATCCACTCCTTCACCTTGTTCTCGCCCGCGTTATATGCGGCGAAGGTGAGGATGTAGGAGCCGCCGAACTCGTCCACCAGTTCTCCCAAAAAGGCTGCACCGAGTGTGGCGTTGTAGGCTGGGTCAGATGTCAGGCGGGACTTCTTGTAGGAGACGCCCAGATTGCGGGCCGTGTCGCGAGCTGTCCCCGGCATGAGTTGGAGTAATCCCAATGCACCTGCGCTGCTGCGCGCTTTTGGGTTAAATGAGCTCTCTTGTCGAGCAATCGCGTAAACGACTGGTTTTTCTACACCTTTTGTGATTCGTGTTTTGCGCGGAATTGCGTTGGTCGGGTAAGCGAGCGGTGCCGCTTCGACACGTTCTGCCTGCGCCAGACGACCCACCATTGTTGCCCATTGATAGACGCCGCGAGATTCTGCCAGCTCGGTCAGGAGTCTGATTTGACCGTTTGTTGGCAGTGTCCGGGCCAGGTGCGTATAAAACAACAGTGTATCATTGTGCAGTCCGGCTTCATCCATTCGCTTGATGGCTTGCACAAGCTCGTTCTTGTTGAAGGCGGTTTGGTCTGCTGTTGTTACATCCGGTAGGGATGCCAGAGGCATTTGGTTGATGCCGAGTTTGGCGAGTGCCAGTTGTCCGTAATATGCGGTTTGGAAAGCGCCAGCCTGTTTGTAATAATCAACGGCGCCATCTGTATCTTTCAAAGCTTCGCGGGTGCGGCCCAGCCAGTAATAGGCGCGGGATAGCGTTTGTGCTGTTTTGCCGAGTTTTGCAATGCGTTTGAAATGGGGCTCAGCCAGGCGTGGGTCACCCACATAGCGCAGCGCAAACCAACCTGCATGGAACTCTGCCTCGACAATCATGCCCGGAGATTCTGCTGCGTGATTGGCTGCGATATTGTAGGCGAGACGTGGTTTGCCAGCTTCGATCATTTCGCGGGAAATGTCGCGGCGTTGCTTCCACCAATCGTCACCATTGAGTAAGGTGGCCGGGTCAGTTGGTGCTGCTTCCATCAGCTTTGCAGCAGTGTCGTAATCCCCTTGCAAGCGATAGTGCTGGATGAGCGCAAACTGGTAGTTGCTGTCAGACCTCATAGAGCGCGGAACGCTCTTTAACTTGCTGAGCGCATTACCGTTCTTGCGGATGCTTGCAATGCGGGCCTTGATGTATGTCTGTTCGTCTTTTGACAGTTCGGAAAGCAGGCGTTCTGCTGCGCGTGCTCTGTCACGATACAGGAGCATTTCTGCTCTGAGACGATGATCTTTTTGCCGTAGGAGGCTGCCAAAAGCAGAGCGAATTGCTGCTTCTTCGGGAGCTTCGAAGACGGTTTTTTGCCAGAGTGGGCGAATGAGTTTGGCAGCTTCGGTCTTGTTGCCTTTGGCTAAGTGCGCTTTGGCAAGGGCAAGTTTGCCGTCCTTTGTTTCCGGGACGGTAGAGCCGAATGCTGCGATGATCTGAGCGGGTGTCAGGTTGGATGCGGCTAGCGCAGCTTCTCCGCGAGCACGCACGACTTTTGCTGTTGGCCAGTGTGGTGCACTGGCTGCAAACTGGGCGATATGGGTGACCGGTGTCTTTGGGCCGCCCCGTAGCATAATGAACCAATCCGCGACGCGACGATCGAGGTTATCCGGCAAAGCATTTCGAGCGAGCAGCGCTTCGTTCAGCCGTCCTGATTTAACGTGCTGGAGAACGGTTTTAAGTGGTTCAACCGATCCTGTTGCTTGAGCTGTGCTCAATCCCTGTGGATAAGAACTTGTCAGCGCAGCAGTCGCTTCTAGTGCATTTTGCGGGCTGGAAGGGCGGGTCGAAATTGGAGTTCGCCCATTACTGACAGGTGCTGAGGGGGCATAGCTGGACAGCTGAGAGTTCTGTGTTCCACCTGTGCTGCCCCTGCCAATCACTGGAGGTTTGGAGCGTGGTGTGGCGGCAAGCGATCTGCTTTGAACGGCAGCATGCTGCGTGCTCAAGGCGATGGTGCGCACAACCTTTGCAGGGTTTGGTGCTGGAATAACGCTGTGATTTAAAGAGGATACAGCAGAAAATGCCGATGCGGAAACAGTCGCGGCAATGGCAAATGCACTCACACGTGTCGATACTAGAAGAAACTCACGGATACGCATACTACTCGTCGGCCCGTCTCACCTGAGTGTTGTTTATCCGGCAAAAACGCACCGGACGGTTTAATTCCCAAAAAGTCCCTCATTCTGCTTGCCACAAACAGGGTAAATATCTGTTTAATGTTTCATCTAGGGGACCATAATACTTACAGTCGAAACTGGCCTAAATATGAGCACAAAAAAATTCCCGAATCTTATAAGAGAAGGTCTTGGTGATGTTGCCGAGATAGGCTAGATCACATTATTGTATGCCACCCCTTTGAGGGCACTGGCAAATTTGCGCTGTATATATGTAATCCAACGAGGAACCTGAGATGTTTAGAGGATCAATTCCAGCACTTGTCACACCTTTTAAGGATGGCAAAGTGGATGAGAAGGCCTTCCAGGAATTCGTGGATTGGCAGATAAAACAGGGCTCCCACGGGCTTGTGCCTGTGGGAACAACCGGAGAAAGCCCAACTCTTTCTTTTGCTGAGCACAAGCGTGTCGTGCAGATGGCTGTTGAGGTTTCTGCTGGCCGCGTCCCTGTTATGGCAGGTGCTGGCTCCAACAATCCGGTTGAAGCGATCGAATTTGCGCAGCACGCTCAGGAAGTGGGGGCAGATGCGATTTTGTCCGTTACGCCATATTACAACAAGCCTAATCAGGCTGGTTTGAAGGGCCACTTTAAGGCGATTGCTGCTTCTGTAGATCTTCCGATCTACATCTACAACATTCCGGGTCGTTCCATCATTGATATGGAAAGCCAGACGATGGCTGATCTGTTTCATGAAGTGGACAACATTGTCGGCGTAAAAGATGCGACGGCAAACCTTGCACGAGCTTCTGAGCAACGCCATTTATGTGGTCATGACTTCATCCAGCTTTCTGGTGAAGATATCACTGCACTTGGCTTTAATGCTCATGGTGGTCAGGGCTGTATTTCTGTGACAGCAAATATTGCGCCTGCGCTGTGTTCTCAGTTTCAGGAAGCGTGCCTTGCAGGCGACTTTGTAACTGCGCTTTCCATTCAGGATCGCCTTGCACCGCTGCATCAGGCCCTGTTCATTGAGCCAAACCCAGCTGGGCCAAAGTATGCTTTGTCTCTGCTTGGCAAAATGGAAAACGAGTTGCGCCTGCCTTTGGTCACAGTAAGTGAAGAAACTCAGGAAAGCATTCGCAAGGCTATGGTTCATGCAGGCCTGATCAATTAAGCTATTGCTCCGCGCACCTAATATGAGTGTGCGCGGAGACATTTATTGAATGAAATAAGGAAAAGAAATGGCTGCCAAAAAAGGTGGCGTTCCCGGGCGCAAGGTTGTTGCGGATAACCGGAAGGCCCGTTTTAACTACGAAATTGAAGATGTGTTTGAGGCTGGTATTGAGCTGAGGGGCACTGAAGTAAAGTCTCTTCGCCAAGGCAAAAGCAATATTGCTGAAAGCTATGCTGCTGAATATCGGGGGGAGATGATGGTCTATAACGTCTACATTCCTGAATATACGCAGGGTAACCGCTTTAACCATGAACCTCGCCGTCCTCGAAAACTGCTGATGCATCGCCGCGAGTTGAACAAGCTGTTTGCTGCCGTTCAAAAAGAAGGCAAGACCATCGTGCCCCTGAAGATCTACTTTAATGAAGATGGGCGGGCAAAGATGGAAGTCGCTTTGGGCCGTGGTAAAAAAGCTCACGATAAGCGCCAGACCGAAAAAACACGCGACTGGAACCGCGAAAAGCAACGCTTGCTTAAGAACGGCTAGAGCATCTCACATCGCTGGTGATGCTCCAGCTTTTTGCCTTACGCTTATCTTAACCTGAAAATCGATTGCGCCTTTAAAAGGCTAGCCAGAGACACGTTGTTTGATCAGGAGTTTTGAATGAAAGTCGTTGTTGCCTCTCAAAACCCAGTCAAGGTGAATGCGACGCTTGAGGCGTTCAGAGCTCAGTTTCCGGCTGATGATATTGAGCTGGTTTCTGCAAGTGTTCCTTCTGGTGTTTCTGATCAGCCAATGAGTGATGAGGAAACGCGTCAGGGTGCTGTGGTGCGTGCTGAGAACGCTTTGGAAGCGCAAGCTGATGCGGACTTTGGTGTCGGGCTGGAAGGCGGTATCTGTGAGTTGCACGGAATTGCCTACACCTTTGCGTGGATGGTGGTGATTTCGCGCGAAGGGCAGATTTCTGCCAGCCGTTCCATGCTGCTGCCACTGCCAGAGAAAGTCATGCAGTTGGTGCGCTCGGGAATGGAGCTTGGGCACGCTATTGATGAGATTTATGGTACTGATAACATCAAGCAAAAGGCTGGTGCAGTTGGTTTGCTGACCGGTGGTCGTCTAACGCGGACTTCGACCTACGTAGATACTCTCTTTTGTGCGCTGCTGCCGTTCAGATCTCCAGCATTTAGAGATGCTTAGCAGGTGTTGCTGAGAGGTAGTTTCATCTGAAACGAAAAACAGAGCCCTTGAGGCTCTGTTTTTGTAGGTACTAGGTAGATTGCGCAGAATTAGATTCTGATTATTGCTTTAACCTGTTGAACTTCCATCGAACTTGTTGGTTCTCGGGAAGCCGTTTGGTGGCAGGCGTCCGGCTTGACCGCGATCGCCGCGCCAGTCCTGCATTTCTTCCAGAGTGCGCTTGAAGGTGCGACCGGATGCATCTGTCCATGTCAGGCCTTCTTCTGAGCTGAAGGTCTTGATATCGGAGATGCCGCCATCTCTGTAGCGCTGCAGGCGAACACCTCGACCGCGCGTCATGACTGCGATTTGCGCAAGCGGGAACGTGAGGAGTTTTCTGTTGTGACCAATGACCGCGACATAGTCTCCCATAGCCGGTACGCACAGGACAGCCTTTGCTGGGGCTGTCACGTTGAGCACCTGTTTCCCTTTGCGGGTGTTGGCGATCACATCCTTTTCCTGAACCACAAAACCATATGCTCCATCGGTGCACATGAGGAGTTTGCGCTCAGGGTCATGTACGAAAGCGCTGATGATTTCTTGCGTCTCATCCATATCTAGCATCAGGCGGATCGGTTCACCATGGCCGCGGCCACCTGGTAGCTTATCTGCGCCAAGGGTATAGAACTTACCACCACTGGTGAAGATCAGGATCTTGCTGGTGGTTTCTGCATGGAAGGAAAGGTGCAGCTGATCGCCTTGCTTGAAGGTGAGAGTGCTGACGTCCTGTACATGGCCCTTAAGTGTTCTGATCCAGCCTTTTTCTGAGATAACAACCGTGATCGGTTCTTTCTCAATCATGGCCTGGTGGATCTCTTCCAGATCGTGGTCCGTTGCAGTGCTGAAGTCTGTTCTGCGCTTGCCGATTTCGGTCTCAGGGCCGTAGGCCTTACCGATCTCGCCGACTTGTTTGGAAACGCGGTTCCACTGTTTCTTGTCGGAGGCGAGGAGAGCTTCCAGCCCTGATTTTTCTTTAGAGAGTTTGTCGTGTTCTTTTTTGATCTCGAACTCTTCGAGCTTGCGCAAGGAGCGCAGGCGCATGTTCAAGATGGCTTCTGCCTGAACGTCTGTCAGCTCAAACGCCTGAATGAGAGACGCCTTGGCATCATCTTCTTCGCGGATGATGCGGATGACTTCATCAATGTTCAGGTAGGCAATGAGGTAGCCTTCCAGAACTTCCAGACGGTGGTTGATCTGGTCAAGCCTGTGATTGGAGCGGCGGACCAGAACTTCTTTCTGGTGCTCTAGCCACTCCTGCAGGATCTCCTTCAGGTTCATGACCTTTGGCACAACGCCTTTGGACAGAACGTTCATGTTCAGCGAGAATCTGTTTTCAAGATCCGTCAGCTTGAACAGGGAGGCCATGAGGAGTTCAGGGTCAACGTTTTTGTTGCGTGGCACCAGAACCACGCGCACGTCTTCAGCGGATTCATCGCGAACATCATCCAGCAACGGCAGTTTGCGTGCCATGAGGAGTTCTGCGATTTTTTCGATCAGACGGGACTTCTGAACGACGTATGGAATCTCTGTAACAACGATGTTGTAGGTGCCGCGTTGTCCTTCCTCTTTGTGCCACTTTGCACGTGTCCGGAAGCTGCCGCGGCCAGTCTTGTAGGCTTCTACAATGGAGCCCTGATCGTTGACAATTGTGCCGCCGGTTGGAAAATCCGGGCCCTTGATGTGCTCAAGAAGCTCTTCGATTTCCGCATCTGGTTTTGAGATCAGAAGCTGACAGGCGTTGCAGAGCTCATAGGCATTGTGTGGCGGAATGGATGTTGCCATGCCCACTGCGATGCCTGTGGAGCCGTTTGCCAGAAGGTTCGGGAAGCTGCCCGGAAGAACGACTGGTTCGGAATCCAGTCCGTCGTAGGTTTCACGGAAGTCGACAGCGTTCTCGTTGAGGCCATCCAGAATGCGGGTGGCCACGTCGGTCATGCGGGCTTCGGTGTAACGCATCGCAGCAGCGCTATCGCCGTCGATGTTACCGAAGTT
This sequence comes from Pseudovibrio sp. Ad37, assembly GCF_001623075.1. GTDB lineage: Bacteria > Pseudomonadota > Alphaproteobacteria > Rhizobiales > Stappiaceae > Pseudovibrio. Next base: position 70,035 of record NZ_LMCF01000151.1, on the reverse strand, counting down.
GCCCTGACCATCCACCATTGGATAGCGAACGGAGAAATCCTGTGCGAGACGGACAAGGGCGTCGTAGATGGCGGCGTCACCGTGTGGGTGATACTTACCCATGACGTCACCGACAACACGCGCACACTTCTTAAAGCCCTGATTTGGATCGAGCTTTAAAAGGCGCATGCCATACAGAATCCGTCGGTGCACCGGCTTCAGGCCATCGCGTACATCTGGCAGTGCGCGATGCATGATGGTTGTCAGAGCGTAGCTAAGGTAGCGCTCTTCCAGTGCATCTTTAAGATTGATTGTTTCCGGGCCATCATGGCCGATCACTTCCTGTCCCATGACACTTGGTTATCGTTCTTGGCTTGTTCTGTCCATGCTAACGCACCGTTCTACCTATGAAATCCTCAGAAAACAGCGCTTTTTCAAGGTTTAATCCTGTGTAGCGGGCATGCGTTTTGCGACTTACTGCGGTGATTACTTAGAGCACGTCACGTTCATTGGCATTCACGCATCATGCTCTATCATTTTTGGTGGAGCGAATTCTCGCCAATCGACCGCAACTAGCAGAGGCAACAGGTGGTTTCGATTATTACTCAGATTTGCAGCGGTGGTTTAAGCCGACCTGATTTTTGCTCGGCTATCCTAGAGCGTGCACATGGCAGGATGTTGTCGCTGTTTAAGAGATAACATGTTGAATGATTGGAGGTTATGGTGAGGAAGCAAAGCTTGGCGTTGAAAGGTCTTATAGCGGTGTTTGGGGTCGTGGCAATCACGGCTTGTAGCCATGCTGCGGATCATGGGAGAACAGCTCAAGGTGCATCTGATCAGCAAGCGCCTTCTTCGGAAGGTGCAGGGCAGGGCACGGTCATTGAGGCGCCCGGTGTGCTTCGCAGCTGGTATCAGCCTCCACCAGAGGATCAGCACCCTTATGTGCCGCCGCCCAAGAAACGTTATATTCCGCTGGGAGGAGACAGTACTGGTCCGGTGATTGTTTTGCCGGGTGGGAATGGGCCGCAATCTGATTGACAGGCTTAGTGTGGCTTCGTTTCAGTCGGGCAGGTCTGCGAAGTCTTTTTTGAGCGCGGTTACATAATTGTCTCGCGCAGGAGGCCATGCAATGCTGCGCGGCTCATAGATGTATTTGAACAGGAAGTAGCCGGTGAGTGAGAACCCTGCTTCCATATCCCCCTTCGAGATTTGAATGTTTTGGGAGAGCCGCGACTCGGGCGCTTTCAGGAACTCTGGCAGTGTGAGGAGCTTGGCGGCGTAAGGTTGTCCGGCTGTTTTACAAACCGCTCGGCCTGATTTGGGTGAAACCCAGATCAGTTCCTCGGTGACACCAGTGGCTGCGCATTCTGAGAGGTCAAGGCCGAAGCCGAGCTCATTGAGCAGTTCCAACTCAAAACGGAGCACGAGTGCTGCACCAATTCGAGGGTCTTCCAGATGATCGAGAATGACGTCCAGTGCGTGAAACAGATTGGGATGTGGGTCGCGCTCGGGAAGAAGGCGGACTTGCGCGCACAGGCTTTGAAGGCCGTGAATGGCTCTTGCTGTTTGGATGAGGTGGGCGGCGCGTAATTGCAGGGGCTCAACTGTGAAGAAGCCCAGATGTTCATCCAGCCTCGCGCGCCAGGTGAGGTTGAGATGATTACCCAGTTGCAGGGCAGGTTGCTGGCGACGTGATCTGCCGCCGCGCACCAAGCCCAGGCAGCGGCCTTTGTCCGGTGTCAGAACTTCAAGCAGGATGTTGTTCTCACCCTGCTTGCGCGTTCCAATGACGATGCCTTCTGCCTGCCACTGCATAATTGTGCTCATTAAGCGCAGCGTATCCTTGTCCGAAAACCGGATCCGCTTTTCGGGGATACGCTAGTGTGGGAAGTCCAATCCCATGTTGCGATAGCGTTCTGGATCATCGGACCAGTTTTCACGCACTTTCACAAACACAAAGAGATGGATTGTGGTCTCAAAGGCTTCTGTCAGCTCTTCACGTGCAGCTTTTGAGATTGCTTTGATGGTCTGACCGTTTTTGCCCAGCACAATTGACTTCTGACTGTCGCGTTCAACGAAGATTGTCTGCTCGATACGGATGGAGCCATCTTTCTTATCTTCCCACTTATCGGTCTCGACAGTGGAGATGTAAGGCAGCTCTTCATGAAGGCGCAGGTAAAGCTTCTCGCGGGTGATCTCAGCAGCCAACATACGCAATGGGATGTCTGAAGCCTGATCTTCCGGATAAAGCCATGGGCCTTTTGGCATCTGATCGGCGAAGTACTTCAGGATATCCTTTGTACCGGAGCCGTTGATAGCAGAGACCATGAAGGTCTGATCAAACTTAGTGTACTCGTTGGCTTTTGCCGCAAGTGCCAGAAGCTGGTCGCGCTTGGTGATGTCGATCTTGTTGAGGATCAGAACTTTCGGGAGTTTAATGTGCTCCAGCTCGTTCAAAATACGCTCGACAGACTCATTGATGCCTTTCTTGGCGTCAATGAGAACGGCAACGACATCAGCGTCCTTGGCTCCGCCCCATGCTGTGTCGACCATTGCGCGGTCAAGACGGCGTTTCGGGCGGAAGATGCCTGGTGTGTCAACGAAGATAACCTGGCTGTCGTCTTCAATCGCAACACCGCGTACGATTGCGCGTGTTGTCTGCACCTTGTGGGTGACGATTGAAACCTTCGTGCCAACCAACTGGTTCAGCAGCGTCGACTTGCCCGCATTTGGCGCGCCAATCAACGCGACAAAGCCAGCGCGTGTGTTTTCGTTGAGTTTGCCGAGGTTGAAGTTCATACCCTCTGGCAGGTCATTGTTGTTGTTTTCGTCGTTCATTTAAGACCTATTCGCTCCACACGCCTTCACGGCGCAGGATGTTCTCGGCAGCGGACTGTTCTGCAATGCGCTTTGAGCTTCCGACGGCTTCGCCGGGACCAACGCCTTCCACATTCACGCGGATCTTGAAGATCGGGGCATGGTCTGGGCCGCTGCGAGAGACTGTTTCGTATAACGGAGTAGGGCGTCCTTTGGACTGTGCCCACTCCTGAAGAGTTGTTTTGGCATCTCGCAATGGACCTGTGTAAGACACCATTCTTATAGCAAAATAGCGTTTGATGAAGCTCTCGGCTTCGTCAAATCCGCTATCAAGGTAAATTGCTGCAATCAGGCTCTCGCACATGTCTGCAAGAATTGCTGTTTTGGATCGTCCACCAGTATGTGCTTCAGCTTCGCCGACGCGCATATGCTGGCCAATGTCGATGACCTTGGAAACTTCAGCGCATGTCTCGCGCTTTACAAGTTGGTTCAGGCGCCGAGCAAGTTCCCCTTCATCTGCTTTAGGGAAATTTTCTTCCAGCATCGTCGCAATTGCAAGGCCGAGCACTCGATCGCCCAAAAACTCAAGGCGCTGGTAGCTCTGCAGGGAAGCCTTTGCAACCGGAAGGGCGCTGGCATGCGTCAAAGCACGAACAAGGAGCTCCTTGTTTGTGAACTTGTAGCCGATGCGCTCTTCCAGAGCTGCGTCTGATACCGGTCTTTTTCTTCTGCTCATAATTCCGGCTAATTCCTTCAAAGACTGCTTTGCAGGCTTTCTGAAGCAGTTTGTGTCACTAACTGTATCACTCAAACTGCTTCAAGTGTGGTTGGGCGTAGTTTTTTCCGTAAACCGGAGGCCGTTGCAGGCGCTACGCTTTAGAGTACGTCGCCAAGGCGATCCCAGCGAACTGTCCAAGGCCATTTCCAGAACATCCATGCAGGCTGGTCATCTTCAATAGAGAAGAAGATGATTTCAGCGCGTCCGATAAAGTTCTCGAATGGGACGTAGCCCACTTCGGAAAGAACGCGGCTGTCCTGCGAATTATCCCGGTTATCGCCCATCATGAAATAGCGATCTGCTGGTACGTGATAGACGGGTGTGTTGTCCAGAGAGCCATTGGTCGTGATATCAAGGGTCTGGTAGCTTATGCCATTTGGCAGTGTTTCGATATAACGCGGGATCTTGTGAATGTTCCCATAAGCGTCTTTTTCGATGTAATCGTCAATGCGCTTGCGCTCAACAGCATTGCCATTGATGTGCAAAATACCATTGATCATCTGAACTTCATCGCCAGGCAAGCCAACCACACGCTTAATATAATCGGTGGAGTTGTCTTTTGGTAGCTTGAAAACGGCGATGTCTCCGCGCTCTGGAGGTGAACTCCAAACACGTCCGTCAAATGGTGCCAGTCCAAATGGGAAGGAGTACTTTGAATAGCCATAGCTGTACTTAGAGACAAACAGGTAGTCACCAATCAACAAAGTATCTTTCATGGAGCCCGAAGGAATAAAAAATGGCTGAAAAAGAAATGTTCTAACAACCAGAGCGAGTAGCAGAGCTTGAGCGATGACCTTAATGGTCTCATATACGCCGCCTTCCTGCTCCTTTTCTTTGGATTGGCTCATGTTCATCCTTCGTGGTAAGAGAATACTCGCTTGGCCCGATGCCCATCACTTAATTAGTGCGAGTCAGTCTCCTGACAATAATATTCACATAGGTGGATCTCTTAGCGGTTCAAGGCCACTTCTGCAATCCAGTTCATTTACGTTTTCACGGCTCTAGACCCGGCCAGTCCTCTGGCCATGCCGAAATAACGACAAATGCCTGTGCCAGCGGGTAATCATCCGTAATTGTAAGGTCAATTCGTGGCACAAAGCCTTTTGGCACAAGTTTATCCAGTCTTTCTTTTGCGCCGCCGGACAGTTGCAGGGTCGGTTTGCCGCTAGGCAGGTTCACGACGCCCATCTCTTTCCAAGCAACGCCCATGGAAAGACCTGTGCCCAAGGCCTTGGAGCAGGCTTCTTTGGCGGCGAAACGCTTTGCATAGGTTGCAGCCTTGTTGGCGCGACTTTCTGCTTTTGCCCGCTCAACATCTGTGAAGACGCGTTTTGTGAAGCGATCTGGAAAACGGGAGAGTGTTTTCTCTATTCTTCGAATGTCGCTCAGATCACTGCCAATGCCAATAATCATCTCTGCCTCGTTGTGTGACGGATATATTGGCGCGTGAGCGCGAAACTCACAAGCCTTCTGAATAAGTTGTTGTGCTGCAAATTTTTTCAAGGAAACAACTTGTGTTTCCTACTGGTCTGCTCAGTGTTGGAGTGCCGATCCGGTGATCCCGTTCATTTTTCCTGAGCTACATCTTTGCTTTTTGTTGCCAGCTTTCTTTTTAAGCGAAAACGATGTGCTCTGGCTTTCTGGTAAGTGGAAACTGAGCCCAGAACAATAAAATAGAAAAAGACACCAGCGGCCAGACCGAGTGGGATTGAGCCAATCAACATTGGTTTTAAGATTGGCCAGATTGAATCCAGAGACTGAGACAGCATGGAATGATCCAGCTTGCCACCTAAATCCGGAAGGGGCCTGTCTTCTAGATCCATAATATAGAGACCGACCTTGTAGGTGCTGGCCCAGATAAACGGGAAGGTGAGTGGATTGCCTACGGCTGTGCCTAATGCCGCGGCGAGCATGTTTCCGCGCAGAATATAGGCCAAGACAAAGCTGAGAATAAAATGGAAACCGAGGAATGGCGTGAAAGAAGCAGCGGCGCCTGCGGCAAAGCCTGCTGCAATCTTTCTTGGGCTGGCTGAAAGGCGGAGAACCCGTTTTGTTAAGTACCTGAAAGAGCGAGACCAACTGTGACGCGGCCAAACAGCCACGCGGATACGTTCTATTCTTGTTGGTTTATCCCGCCGTTTAAAAATCATTTCGGTTCAAGTACTTTGCTCATTTCAATCGCGCCAGTTGAACGGCTCGATTGGGGTTGTTTCTATAGCCGGTATCTCAGCGAGTTCTTTTGGTACATTCTCGGCTGCATACACCGGTCGTTTTAAAGGAGCAAGAGATATTAGCGGTACTCCTAAGTCTGTATCGTCAAGACTCCTGTCGATAAAACAACCAATACCTACGGTGTTAACGCTCAGTGACTGCAGCGCATCAATTGTGGAAAGGCATAGGTGGCCTGTTCCTACAACATCCTGAACTATAAATACATTTGACTTTGGAGGGATGGTTGCCGGTCCAGTGGTGAGGTAGCCGCCTTCGCGGCGAAGCCAGAGGGCACTCTTCTGCATGATTCTTGCAGTTTGCAGTGCGACGATCAGGCCACCTAAGCTGGGGGCAACGAAATGGGAGAAGTTGAGGAGCTGGTTGGCAGCAATTTTTTTCACCAGTTCGGAGGCGAGGGTTTCGACCTTATCCGGGTATTCCAGCAGCTTTTGTCGTTGCAGGTAAGCTGAGCCGTGCCAGCCTGAAGGAAGGATGAAGTGACCTTCCTTCAGGGCTTTTGTTTCTCTGAAAACGTCCAGGACTGCATTGGGGCCCATGGGTTTTCCTCTTTTCTTCAGCGGCTAGCCGTTCACCCTTTGCGCTTCGGAAACGTTGGGTTTGGCACGCAGCTGGTTCAGGATCAGATTCAGGTGCTTCAAATCCCATACCTCAAGATCAATTAGCATCTCGTGAAAATCGGAGGCTTTGCGGATCATTTTGATATTATCAATGTTACCGCGGTGATCGCCGATGACCTTGGTGATCGCTGCCAGCGAGCCGGGTTCGTTGACCGCGAACACGTTGATCTGTGCTGGGAAACGCTCCGGTGCATTGGGGTCGATGTCCCAGCGCACGTCGAGCCAACGCTCAGGTTGATCGTCGAATTCCTTCAGGTCCGGTGACTGGATCGGGTAAATGGTGATGCCAACGCCCGGCGTCAGAATGCCGACGATGCGATCTCCTGGTACTGCGCCGCCACTTGGGGCAAAGCGTACAGGGAGCGAGCCGGAGACGCTGGTGCGGATCGGCAGAGAGCCGTTCTTGGAACTCTCCTGAGATCCTTCCGGAATCTTGAACTTGACTGAGCTGCCTTTATCCAGATCGAACCAGCCTTCTGAGGCTGAACCTGCTGCGGGTGGTGCACTTGGGTTGCGGTCGGCAGTATGTGCTGGTGCGTAGTCTGGATATGCAACTTCCAGAATTGCGCTTGCTTGTACATCTCCGCGACCCACAGCGACGAGCAAGTCGAGCGTGGTTTCCATATTGAACTTCTTGATGTGTGTTTCGAGAGCAGCTTCATCGAAGTCCTTGCCTGCATGGGAGAAGGCGCGTTCGAGGATGTGTTTGCCTAGTCCGCCATATTGCTGGCGTGCGGAAGCTTTGGTTGCCTTGCGAATTGCAGAGCGTGCCTTGCCTGTAACAGCAATATTTTCCCAGGCCGGAGGAGGGGTCTGCGCCTGTGAGCGGACGACGTCGACTTCATCGCCGTTGGTTAGCTCAGTGACCAGCGAGGAGATGCGTCCGTTGATTTTACAGCCCACGCAGGTGTTGCCGATATCTGTGTGAACGGCGTAGGCGAAATCGATTGGGGTTGCGCCGCGTGGCAGTGCGATCAGGCGGCCTTTTGGTGTGAAGCAGAAGACCTGGTCGTGGAAGAGTTCAAGCTTGGTGTGCTCGAGGAATTCTTCCGGGGACTCCCCTTGCGCTAGCAGGTCAATGGTGCCACGCAGCCAGCCATAGGCGCGGGATTCAGCCGTCATGGACTGAATGTTGCGGCCACCAGTGACGCCGTCTTTATAGAGCGCGTGTGCTGCGATGCCGTTCTCAGCGATGCGGTGCATGGCTTGGGTGCGGATCTGTAGCTCTACACGCTGACGTTTCGGTCCAACTACAGTTGTGTGTATGGAGCGATAGTCGTTCTGCTTTGGCGTCGAGATATAATCTTTGAAGCGGCCTGGAACACATGGCCAAGCCGTATGGATCACGCCCAGTACACGGTAGCAATCTTCTGGTGATGGCACGATTGCGCGGAAGCCATAGATATCGGAGAGCTGCTCGAAGCCGAGAGACTTTTCTTCCATCTTACGGAAAATTGAGTAGGCGCGCTTTTCGCGTCCGCTGATCTTGGCTGTAATGCCTTGTTCGGCGAGGCGCTGCGTCAGGTCCTCTTCAATGTCCGTGATCAGGCTTTCGTTCTTGCCGTGCAGAGTTGCCAGGCGTTCACGAATGGTATCGCGGGCGTCCGGGTAGAGTGTCTCGAAAGAGATGTCTTCCAGTTCATCGCGAATGTCCTGCATGCCCATGCGGCCAGCAAGGGGCGCATAGATTTCCATGGTCTCTTCAGCAATGCGGAGGCGTTTGTCTTCGCGCATGTGGTGAAGTGTGCGCATGTTGTGCAGGCGATCAGCCAGCTTCACGAGGAGGACGCGCACATCATCAGCAATCGCCAGTAATAGCTTGCGGAAGTTCTCGGCCTGTTTTGCTTTTCTGGAAACTAAATCCAGACGCTGGATCTTTGTAAGTCCCTCTACGAGCTTGCCGATCTCTTCGCCAAACATGCGATCAATTTCGGCACGTGTGGCATCGGTGTCCTCAATGGTGTCGTGAAGAAGAGCGACAGCAATGGTTGCGTCGTCAAGCTTCAGATCCGTGAGGATTGCAGCAACTTCAAGAGGGTGGGAAATATAAGGATCCCCAGAGGCGCGGGTCTGGGTACCATGCTTTTGCATGGCATAAACATATGCCTTGTTGAGCAGTGCTTCGTCCGCATTGGGATTGTAGCTGGTTACTTTCTCAACAAGTTCGTATTGACGCATCATTTTCGGGCGGCCGCTTCACTTTAAAAATAAGCTAGGGCCGGACCTGAAAATGCGAGGCGCCGGCCCGGCCGACGCCGACATCTTGCAGAGGGCGATTAGTAGTCGTCGGAACGTTCCGGCGGTACCAAGCCTTCAAGCCCCTTAAGCAGGTCTTCTTCAGTAATACTGTCAAATTCTACTTCTGAATCATCAACGGCATTAATCTGAAGCTGCTGTGGGTCACTTGGAACCATTGGAGCTGTTTCAGCTTCTGGTTCATCAACTTCAACGAACTTCTGTAGTGAGTGAATGAGATCTTCTTTAAGATCTTCAGGGCTCACAGTTTCTTCAGCAATCTCGCGAAGTGCGCAGACCGGATTTTTATCATTGTCGCGGTCGATTGTCAGTGGAGAACCACTTGAAATCATCCGGGCGCGATGGCTGGCAAGTAGAACCAGCTCGAACCGGTTTTCAACCTTGTCGACGCAATCTTCGACGGTCACACGTGCCATTCGATCACTCCATAATATCTGGGAATTCAGAGGCCACTCATAGAATGCTTCTTGTTGCAAGGCAAGAGCCGTTTCTGCATTTTTTGTGCAACTCCTTTACATCTTATTATGTGGGGAGCGTTTTTCCATCTTTCTGCTGCTTAAGATTAGGCCATAGAAAAATTGGGGCTTTAGGTCTATCGCGCATGATTTTAGTTTAAATACTATTGTGAAGAGATGTTTTAGTGTGCAGTGCTGCGTCGGATTAGTTTTTTATTACAGCTTCTTCTGGGGGAATGAATTTTCAAATCTGCAACTCCTGAATGTTATTCAAGATGTGAATTGTACACTGGAATTGGAATAGATGAAAAAAAATAACATAAGAGATTAGCCCATTTGGGGGGCTAGATTTTCTTGGGATGCACTAGATCCGAAAAAACAAGGAAACCTTGTTTCTATTGGAACCTTTAGTATCTATATCCGGTGGTTTGTTTTTAAGCTAACTTGGATCTATAATATAAACTGGGAATATTTAGTGGGTTCCTGTTAATTTATGCAAGATGACATCTGTAAATTTCATTCATCTTGTTTTAGTTTCTGGCCGGTGAATCGAACCGCATTGGTCCAATATTAACTAGGCCAATGCAATATATATGCTGAGGGGCAAGGTTTTATGTTTGTCCGTAACGAATGCGTATTCGATTTAACGTAGAGTGCAACCGGGTCAATTAGAATGGCATACATTCTAGGCATGTCACGACAGCAAACAGGCATGCCCAGAAAGTGATTGCTTATAACAAGTTACTGACTTACGCGTCTGTGCAGCGGAAAGGCTAAAAATAATATGTTTGATCCCCGCGAAAAGATTGCTTTATTCATTGATGGAGCGAACCTTTATTCGACAGCGAAAGCTATTGGCTTCGATATCGATTACAAGCGTCTCTTGAAAGAATTCCAATCAAAGGGCTACCTGCTACGCGCTTACTATTACACAGCGTTGGTGGAAGAGCAGGAGTATTCCTCCATTCGACCTCTGATCGATTGGCTGGACTACAATGGCTACAAAGTTGTTACCAAACCTGTAAAGGAATTCGTGGATTCTGCAGGACGTCGCAAAATTAAGGGCAATATGGACATTGAGCTGGCTGTAGACGCCATGCAGCTTATTGACCATGTTGACCATATTGTACTGTTCTCTGGTGATGGTGACTTCCGTTCTCTGGTTGAGGCGCTTCAGCGTCGTGGCCGTAAAGTTTCTGTTGTTTCTACACTTCAGACACAACCTCCAATGATTGCTGATGACCTGCGCCGTCAGGCTGATCACTTCATTGAATTGTCTACGCTGATGCAGCGTGTTGGACGTGACCCAAGTGAACGTCCACCTCGTGTTGAAGAAGAGGATGATGAGATCGGAGATGACGACTACTAAGGTTCGTCACGGTATCGAAAGTTTGCAGAAGCCGGGGAGAGAGTGTGCACTCTGTTCCCGGCTTGTTGCGTATAGGGAGGAGCTGCGTGCGCTTCATCCTGACTGGCACAACGCGCCGGTGCTGGATTTTGGTCCAGTTGATGCCTCTCTTATTGTTGTTGGGTTGGCGCCTGGGCACAAAGGGGGGAACCGTACGGGTATTCCATTCTTTGGTGATTTTTCAGGTGAGATGTTGAATGGTGCGCTGACGGAGAGTGGTTTTGCTGCTTACAAGAATGAGGCAGAGCCTGAGCTCGGCATCGAGCCGACCGATGTGCGCATTACCAATGTGGTGAAGTGCATGCCGCCGAAGAATGCGCCTAAGCCTGCTGAGATCCGGAGGTGTCGTGAATTCTTTCTGGATTCTCTGTTGGTTAGTGATGCGACGAGGGCTGTTGTGGCTGTTGGGCGGACCGCGCATGAAGAGTTGCTCAAGGCTTTTGAGCTTAAGCTTCGTGACTATCCTTTTGCGCATGCTTGTGAAATTCAGCTTACGCCTTCTCTCAGAATGTTTTCCAGCTTCCATTGTTCGCAGTACAACGTAAACACGCGGCGCATTACGGCTGAAGAGTTTACGTCGGTGTTCCTGCGCGTTCAGAGCTATCTGAAATCCCTCTAGATTTGAGAGGGGGATATCATTTCTGCTTTTCCCAGCCTTGTGCACCAAGATGCTCTTGTGGCTTGAAGCGTTCTTTGTAAGTCATTTTTGGAGAACCCTGAACCCAGTATCCCAAATATACGTAGGGCAGGCCAAGGTGCTGTGCGCGGGCGATGTGTTCCAGGATCATATAGGTGCCGAGGCTTCGCGTGGTCTCGTTGTGGTCGAAGAACGAGTAGACCATGGACAGGCCATCGCAGAGGCGATCTGTTAGCGCAACCCCAATCAGCGGACCTTCGCCTTCGCCGGATATGAAGGTGTTTGGACCTCTGCGTCGGTACTCAATGAGCGCTGTCTCGACGTGCGTGTCTTCCACCATCATGGAATAGTCGGTGGGGGACATCTCTGTCATGCCGCCGTTGGTGTGGCGGGCACTTAAGTATTCATGGAACAGATCGTATTGCTCTGTTGAAGGGCCTGGTGGAAGTTCTGTTCCGATCAGATCCTGATTGTCTTTCCAAACTCGCTTCAAAGACTTCGTCCATTGAAACTCTTGCGCGCAGACGCGGATTGAAACACAGGCGCGGCAGTCTTCGCAGGCTGGACGATAGGCGATGTTTTGAGAGCGGCGGAAACCGCCTTGTGTGAGGACGTCATTGAGCGCAGGTGCATTGGGCCCGACAAGATGCGTGAAGACTTTGCGTTCTTTACGATCTGGCAGGTAGGGGCAATCCGTAGGGGCAGTCAGATAAAACTGCGGGTTATCATAGGCTTGCCGTGTCACCTAGAGCGTCCCTTTCTCTTATTTATCCTCTTTTCGCCTTACAGATTATAATAGTAAGGAGCGACAATTGAGAAGGTCAACCATATGATTATGGCGAGAGGTGTGCCGGCGAAGAGAAAATCTGAGAAACGGTAGTGCCCCGGACCCATTACGATGAGGTTTGTCTGATAGCCGATTGGTGTTGCAAATGAACAGTTTGCTGCAAAAATCAGGCAAACGATGAAGGGTTCCACAGGCACGCCTGTCCTGTGTGCCATCTCGATTGCGATGGGCGTGAAGAGCACCGCTGTTGCGTTGTTGCTGAGTAAGTTGGTTAAAATTGCAACAACGGCAAAGAGAAGCGAGAGGACAAAGGCTGGAGATCTGCCGTCGGCGATGTTGAGCAATGTCTGTGCAATGGCATTATCACCCCCCGTTGCTTCCAGAGCGAGGGAGGCAGCAATGGAGGCGCCGATCAACATGAATATCCGGCTGTCGATTGTGCGCAGTGTCTGGCGGATGTTGAGGCAGCCGCACATGATCATAGCAAGGGTTGCTGCGATTGATGCTACCATAATTGGCACAACACCAGACACCGCGACTGTGATCATGGCGACGAAGATTGCCAGTGCGCGACGGGCATATTGCCGTTGTGGCAGCTCGGTTGCGGACCAGTCCATGAGCAGGACATCGCGGTTTCCGCGCAGGCGGTTGATTTCTTCGCGGTTGCCAGCAATCAGCAAAACATCACCGGATTCCATGCGGATATCGGTCATCGGCATGCGCGGCATACGGCTGCGGCGCTGCAATCCGGTGACAACACAGCCGGTGTCGGCGTGGAAACTTGTCATGGAGAGTGTGCGGCCAATCAGGCGGGAGCCGGGGGCAATAACTGCTTCTGCAAGAGTGAGCGTACCAGATGGAGAGGCGTGTTCTGCTTCGCTGGTTGGGCTCTCGTTTGCATCAGCTGGAAGGAGAGGGTGGCGTTGGCTGATGGCGCGGGTGAGAGTGTCGCGGGTGGCGGCAACGATTACTGTATCGCCCGGCTGCAGCTGAACGTCTTCAAAGGGCGGCAGGAGCGGGCGCTCTCCGCGCTGGATCAGGCGAACCGTCATTTCCTTAAGCGCTGGGAACATGCCTGCGACAGCCTTTTCGCCCACCAGTGGATGACCGTAAACAATTGGAATCTGAGCGATAAACTGGCGTCCATCCTTGCCGGTGAACTCCTCTGCCATGGTTTGGCGAGGTTTGAGCAGACGCGGCAAAATCACCAGAACATAAACTGCACCGACGGCTGCGAGAATGGAGCCGAATGCGGTGAAGGTGAAGAAGTTGATACGGACTTCACCAGTTGCGTTGGCGACATTGGCTACGAGCAGGTTGGTGGAGGAGCCGATCATCGTTGTCATGCCGCCAAGGATCGTAATGAACGAGAGAGGCATAAGAAAACGAGAGGAGGAGGTATTATGCGCGGCGGCGACAGTGGTCAGAATTGGCAGTGTGATGACAACAACGGGTGTGTTGTTCAAAAATGCGCTGACAATGCCAACAGTAATCAGCAAAGGGCCGGTTGCCAGCCAGCGGCGCTGTTTTGAGATGCGCAGGATCGCCTGAGCGGGTTTGTCGAGGGCATCCGTCTGGAAGAGGCCTTGGCCGACAATCAGCAAGCAGATCACCGTGATCAGCGCTTGATTGGAAAAGCCGGAGAGAAAGTCCTCCGGCCTGATTGGCGTTCCATTCAATGTTTGAGGAAAAGCCATGAACAGCAGCATGAGGGCTACAATGGAGCCCAGTGCTACGATCTCGATCGCAACGCGTTCCAGCGCATACAGGACGATCGTGAATCCGATGATCACAAAGGTCAGGATCATCGGTATGTTCAGGTTCTCCATGCGCGTCCCCGCTCGTGCTACACTTTCACACGTTATTAGAGGGTCCTGGCAGGTTCGTCACTGCACGTTGCATCATTGGTTTGTTATCGATGCAGACTATCCACCGGGGAATTCATAATAACGGCACCAAGCACGATATCATGGAGCAGGCGCTTTTGGTCACTAAACAATGAGACTATGAGGACAAAAGGGCTGAGTATTGTTACTGAGAAATAAAAGAGCAGGACGTGGATTGCTGCATAGAGCGGATAGGGACGGCCGCCGTTGCTCAGGCGCATTTCCAAGCCAAACGCACGCATGCCCGGTGTTGCGGAATTAAACCCACCCAGTGAAAACGCAGTGTAGGCTAGGGCAACTAGTGGCCAGATTGCAGGGAATAACAACCATGCAAGGCCAAGTGTCAGGATGCCGAGAAAGCCGACGACAAAGTAAGCGATGGTAGAGAGAACGGTGATCGCGATAATATCGATGACGCACGCAAAGATCCGTTTTTTCCGCACGCCGTCAAACAGCTGAGGATTAAGATAGGGATCATAATAGATGTTCGGGTGCGCGCTCACTTCTTGGCTCATTTCTGCCTCTGTCAGGTTCAACTGTGCCGGGGCATTCCCCAGCGTCTCTCAGTAGAATTGGGTGTGCTATTTTCAAGTTTCAAGCGGGGGTAGCAAACAATTTTTGTAGAATCTGGCAATGAGAGGATAATTTTGCGCGGCCTACGATGCAGGCATCTGCGCGAACGCGGTGTTCGGCGCAGATGCTGATCTCAATTGCAGTTTGCGAGTGGGGATAACTCTAGAATCGCATCTCGCCAGAAGACAGGTGGGAGACGTGGATATCTCCTTCTTCCAGCGCAGCAACGATTTCTTTTGCGTGCTGATTGTCACGGGTCTCAATAGCCACGTCCAGTGTTGCGCCTTTTACGGAGACGTCAAGGAAGAGGCGATGGTGAGAGACTTCCAAAATGTTGCCGCCCAGCTGACCGATCGTTGTCGAGATTTCGCCAAGGATGCCCGGACGATCCGGGATGTTGCAGCGGATGTGTATGATGTTGCCAAGGCGGACCAGCTGGCGCAGTGCGATGGATGCCAGCAGGCGGGGATTGATGTTGCCTCCGCAGAGGACAAGTCCAACTTTTTTGCCTTTAAATCGCTCCGGGTGCGCGCAAATGGCTGCAAGGCCCGCAGCGCCAGCTCCTTCAGCCACCGTTTTCAGGCGGGTGAGGAAGATGTTGATGGCTTCCTCGATCTGGCTTTCGCTGACGAGCAGAATATCGTCGACATATTGCTTGACCAGCTGCTGAGTATAAGTGCCAGGCACTTTGACCGCGATACCCTCTGCCAGAGAGTTGCCACCGCATTCCATTGGCTGGTTGCGCAGGGCAGCATACATGGACGGGTAGAGCTCGCTTTCAACACCGATGATCTCGATATCCGGCTTGATCGCTTTGGCTGCGACTGCGATGCCGGAGATCATTCCACCACCGCCGATTGGTACGATCAGCGTGTCCAGATCTGGCTGGGCCTTCAGCATTTCAAGGGCGATTGTGCCTTGTCCTGCGATGACTTCCAGATCATCAAACGGATGAACCCAGATGTAGCCGTGTTTTTCTGACAGGCGGTCAGCTTCATTCTTGGCATCGTCAACGGTTTCACCGGCAAGAACGACTTTGGCGCCAAAGGCTTTGGTTGCCTCCACTTTCACGTAGGGCGTGCCGTTGGGCATGACGATGAGTGCCGGGATGCCAAGACGTTGTGCATGAAGAGCTACAGCTTGCGCGTGGTTGCCAGCGGACATGGCGATTACGCCGCGGCTTTTCTCTTCATCTGTCAGGTGAAGCAGCTTGTTCAGAGCGCCGCGCTCTTTGAAGGCATTGGTGGCCTGCATGTTCTCGTATTTGACGAAAACAGTGGCGCCAGTGATGGCATCCAGTTGAGCGGCTGGCAGGAGCGGTGTTGATATCACCGCGCCCTTGATGTTGTTTGCAGCCTCTTCAATCTTTGAAAGGGTGAGAAGAGGTGAGGCCACCTTTGGCATGTTTTGTTCTCGCAGGTGTCTTGTTTTACGGGCTTTATTTGCCGTTTAGCTTTTTCGCAAGTTCAGGTGCAAAGTAGGTTAAGACACCATCTGCGCCAGCGCGTTTAAACGCCATCAGGCTTTCCAGCATGGCTTTGTCTTTGTCCATCCAGCCGTTTTGCGCTGCTGCACAGATCATGGCGTATTCGCCGGAGACCTGATAGGCGTAGGTTGGTGCAAGGAAGGCGTCTTTGATGCGGCGGAGAATATCAAGATAAGGCATTCCCGGCTTCACCATGATCATGTCTGCACCTTCATCCAGATCCAGCTCAGCTTCTTTCAGCGCTTCGTCCGTGTTGGCCGGATCCATCTGATAGGTGCGTTTGTCGCCCTTCAGGTTAGAGTTGGAGCCAACAGCGTCGCGGAACGGGCCATAAAATGCGGAGGCGTACTTTGCGGAGTAGGCCATGATCTGCAGGTTTTCGAAGTTGTTATTGTCCAGCGCATAGCGGATTGCACCGATACGGCCATCCATCATGTCAGAAGGTGCAATGATATCAGAGCCAGCTTCGGCCTGAATAAGAGCCTGACGGCAGAGCTGATCTACGGTCTCATCATTGATGATCTTGTCGCCTGCCATCAGGCCATCGTGGCCGTGAGAGGTGTAAGGGTCCAGCGCAACGTCTGTCATCAGGCCAACAGGGAAACCTTCTGCTTTGATCGCCTGAAGAGCGCGGCAGGTCAGGTTGCTGTCGTTCAGCGCTTCGGTGCCCATTTCATCGCGCAAGTCAGGGTCAGTGTTTGGAAACAGTGCCATAACCGGAATGCCAAGTTCCGCAGCCTGCTCAGCGGCGCGCACTGCCATATCGACAGAATAGCGCTCAACGCCTGGCATGGACGTGACTGGTTCGGTTTTCTTCTCGCCATCAATCAGGAAGATTGGCCAGATCAGGTCGTCCGTGGTGATTGTGTTTTCGCGGATCAAACGACGGGACCAATCGCTGTGACGATTGCGACGCATTCGGCGGCCGTTCAAAATCTGGTTCATGTCTACGGAAGAATGCGATTCATTGGCAAACGGCATGGTAACTCACCTGAATGACTTGTTGTGTGGCGTCTTTAGCTCTGAGAGCGTCGGTTTACTCAAAACTACTAGGGCATTTGATGTCAGATAGCACGGGGAGTTTGCTTGATGAAACTCAAATTCTTTTTGTGTTCCAGAGGTTCTTTAGAATCGCGGGAAGGTTTTCGCTTTCAGAGCAATTAAACGGTGGACGACAGACTTATCCTCTCAGCTGATTGGAGGCTTGAGGGGAACAAGCGGGGAATCACTCGCGGATTATAGCTTTGCGCGATTTGTTGCGTTGGTTTGAAAGCTTTGCGTTTTTGGAACGTTGCTGTGTACGGGCCGCTGTTTTGACTGAGCAATTGGTCTTATCTTGGTCTTTCCGAGAATTGACGCAGTTTTGGTGTGGGGCTACCGATTGACGCAATTACATTAATATTGTGGCTGGTGGTTGTGGGAGGCTGCTTGCCGGGAGGACGGATTCCATGGAATTTGAACTGAACGAAGATCAACGTGCCTTTGTGGATATGGCAGCCGGATTTGCGCAGGAGGAGATGGCGCCTTTTGCAGCAGAGTGGGATGCGAAATCTCATTTCCCGCTGGATGTGCTTCGCAAGGCAGCGGCGCTGGGTCTGGGCGGGCTGTATGTGCGCGAAGATGTGGGCGGCTCGCAGTTGGGGCGTCTTGATGGGGCGCTGATCTTTGAAGAGCTCTCCAAGGGATGTGTTTCTACCTCTGCGTTTTTGTCTATTCATAATATGGCTGCTGGCATGTTGGACCGGTTTGGGTCTGATGAGGTTCGGCAGAAGTTTCTCCCCGGTCTTTGCAGCATGGAGAAGGTGGCGAGTTATTGTCTGACCGAGCCGGGGGCTGGATCAGATGCAGCGTCGCTACGCACGAAGGCGGTGCGGGATGGTGATCATTATGTGATCAACGGTTCAAAAGCCTTCATCTCTGGCGGCGGTGTCTCTGATGTTTACGTATGTATGGTTCGCACGGGTGAGGATGGGCCGAAGGGGATATCTTGCATCGTGGTTGAGAAGGATGCGCCGGGTCTGTCCTTTGGGGCCAACGAGCATAAGCTTGGTTGGTGCAGCCAGCCGACGGCGCAGGTGATTTTTGAAGATTGTCGTGTGCCAGTTGAGAGCCTGGTTGGCGCAGAGGGGCAAGGCTTTTCGATTGCCATGGCCGGGCTTGATGGTGGGCGCCTGAACATTGGGGCCTGTTCACTTGGTGGCGCGCAGTTCTGTCTGGACCGGGCTTTGCAGTATATGGATGAGCGCAAGCAGTTCGGGCGCTCGCTGGCGCAGTTTCAGGCGCTGCAGTTCAAAATTGCGGATATGGCGACGGAACTGGAAGCGGCGCGTTTGCTGCTGCACAAGGCGGCGTCTCTGCTGGACCGGAAAGATCCTCAGGCGACCAAGATGGCGGCGATGGCCAAGCGCCTTGCGACGGATACGGGCTTCAAGGTGGTCAATGAAGCGCTGCAGATCCATGGTGGTTACGGGTATCTGAAGGATTATCCGCTGGAGCGTCATTTGCGTGACTTGCGGGTTCACCAGATTCTGGAAGGAACCAATGAGATTATGCGCGTCATCGTGGCGCGTGAACTGATGAAGGCTTGAGTTGCTAGCGGTTCTTCTTAGGATGGACTGAGTGAGCTGCTTTAGTTTTTGTGTTGCGTATCTTTAACCGGAAACCAGTGTCCTGTTTTCGGAAATACGCCAGATAATTTTAGCAAAATGAATAGGTACGCTGTGCAACAGGAATATGCGGGGGAAGTCTTGTCCGAAACTACTGATGTTCTTTTTGAAGAGAAGGGCCATGCTGGTCTTATCATTCTGAATCGCCCCAAGGCGCTGAATGCGCTGACACATGAGATGTGCGTTGCGATGCACCGGCAGCTGGAGCGCTGGCTGATTGATGATGCAGTCCATCATGTTCTCATTAAGAGCAACAGTGAAAAGGCCTTTTGCGCGGGCGGAGATATTCGTCAGGTTGCCGAAAACGGGCCTGAGAAAATTGATGTGAGCCTGCCGTTCTTTGCGGATGAGTATCGCCTCAACACTTACATGGAAAGCTACGCTAAGCCTTTGATTGCACTGCTTGATGGTATTGTGATGGGCGGTGGTGTTGGTATCTCTGTGCATGGTGCGTATCGTGTGGGCAGTGAGAAGACGATGTTTGCCATGCCTGAGACGGCGATTGGTTTCTTCCCGGATGCGGGCGGCAGTCACTTCCTGCCGAAGATGCCTCAGAACACGGGCATGTACTGCGCGATGACCGGGGAGCGTTTGAGGCAGGCGGATTGTTACTGGACGGGCATCCTGACCCATGCAGTGAAGTCTGAGGATATGGCAGCTCTGGAACAGGCGCTGTGTGAGGCGCAGGACGTAGAGCCTGTGTTGGCGCGCTTTGCGTTTGATCCGGGGCCTGCGCCGCTGCACGCCAAAGCGGATGTGGTGGATGAGTGCTTTGGTGCTGAGAGCACGCTGGAAGTTGTGGACCGTCTGCGCAAGCTGCAGGGCTCTGAGCATGATGATTTTGCGGTTGCTGCTCTGGAAACGATTGGCAAGCGCTCACCGCTCAGCATGGAAGTTGCATTTCAGCAGGTGCGGCGCGGTGCGGGGCTTTCCATGGCCGAGTGTATGGTCATGGAGCATCGGATTGTTTCGCAGATTCTACTGGGCAAGGATTTCTATGAGGGTGTACGAGCTGTGATTATCGATAAGGATCACGCCCCTAAATGGCAGCATTTAAGCCTTGCTGAAATAAAAACAGTTGATGTTGAGGCCCATTTTATGTCACCGAAGGGGGGTGACCTCGTATTTTAACGGGGCAAGGGGCTTACTGCCTGTGATTGGGGCAGATTTGTAAGGTGGAGCTTTAGGTATGCCTGGCGTTTTTGTAGAGCTGATGAAGAGGATTCCCTCCTTTCAGTTTTTGCTGCATGCGTATGTCAGGCTGCTTGCCGTCTTCATGCTGTTTGCAGGCCTAAGCTACTGGGGCGCTATACTTGGTGTGCGCTTGATTGACGATGCTCCGTTTGAGAGTGTCGGCGTACAAGTGCAGTCTACCATTATCTTTTTCGCTATTCTCGATCTGGTGACTGCCATTGGTCTGTGGCTGCTTTCCAGCTGGGGAACAGTGATGTGGCTGTTCCGCTCACTGGCGCAGGTGGTGATGTATTCCGTGTTTCCCATGGTCTTTGGTCGTAGTCCGACTGAGGTCATATTCTACATCAGTGCAATCGCCCTTTATCTCGTTCTGCTTTACCTTGCAGAGCGAGAGGAGCGGGCCTGATCGACCAAAGTTCAGTTTGGTCTGTAACTCATTGAAATTTACTGTTTTGCAAACTGCCGTTCACGTCAAATTGATCTGAGCGAACCCTAGGTGATCAGCTTGGGGCAAGTTCTAAATGTTCAAAATCCTGACGGACGGCGATTTTCGGGAGGATGCAATGGGAGAAACTGTTCTTCGCGTTGCTTTTATTGGTCTTGGTAATATGGGCGGCCCTATGGCTGCAAATCTTGTCAAAGCCGGACATGAAGTCGTCGGTGTAGATCTTTCTGAAGAGGCGCGTACTGCGTTTCAGGCTGCGGGCGGGCAAGTTGCTTCGTCAGCAGTTGAAGCGGTTCGCGACGTTCAGGCTGTTGTTACCATGCTGCCAGCAGGGAAGCATGTTCGTGCCGTGTATACGGGCGAAGATGGAATTCTTGCGCATGCACCAAAGGGCACGCTGTTTATCGATAGCTCGACTATTGATGTGGACAGCAGCCGCGATGTTGCAAAAGCAGCAAGCGAAACTGGTATGGGCATGGTCGATGCTCCAGTTTCCGGGGGTATTGTGGGTGCTGCGAACGGCACATTGACCTTTATGGTTGGTGGACCTGATTCTGCATTTGAACGGGCTAAGCCGCTCCTGGATATTATGGGAGCCTCGATTGTTCATGCTGGTGATGCTGGCGCTGGGCAGGCAGCAAAGATCTGTAACAACATGTTGCTTGGTATTTCGATGATCGGTACCTGCGAGGCGTTTGTTTTGGCTGAGAAGTTGGGTCTGGACCCGCAGAAGCTTTACGACATCTCCTCCAAGTCCTCTGGTCAGTGTTGGTCTTTGACCTCCTACTGCCCGATTCCCGGACCGGTTCCGACGTCGCCAGCCAACAATGAATATAAGCCCGGCTTTGCAGCTCCAATGATGCTGAAAGACTTGCTACTGGCGGAAGAGGCAGCAGATTCGAGCGGAGCCAACACGCCAATGGGTGAGAAGGCGGCTCGGCTTTATGAGGAATACTGTAACAATGGCGGGGAAAACGTCGACTTCTCCGGCATCATCCACTTGCTTCGGAAGTCAGGGTAAACAGAGGGTTAACGGAAAGGTCTACACGCTTGCTAGTGATTAAGAAATAATTCATCGTGTCTCTTAAGCGGTTCTTAGAAGCGGTCGCGTAAATTTGCTTCAAGTGCTGATAAAAATACGAACGCACGAAAAATATGGACATGAGGCGCAACCAGATGATCAATACAAACAGGGCCGTTGAGGTCTTGGCGCAAGAAGAAGAAACGGTAGGGCTGAAGCCTGCATACCTCGAGGCACTGACGCTCATCGAGCGTCTGCATCGTCGTCTTCTTGACGTCATTAAAGATGAGTTTGACCGGATGGGTCGTTCCGATGTGAACAGCGTTCAGGCGCTGCTTCTTTTCAACATTGGCGACGCCGAGCTGACTGCAGGCGAGCTTCGTACTCGCGGTTATTATCTTGGTTCCAACGTTTCTTATAATCTGAAGAAACTCGTTGAAACCGGATACATCAATCACGAACGTTCCCAGATGGATCGCCGCTCTGTGCGGGTGAGCCTGACGGAAAAAGGGCGCGAGATTGCTCAGATTGTTGATGACCTTTACAGTCGTCATATTCTTTCTGTTGAGCAGGTTGGTGAGCTCTCAACCGAGAACTTTGAAGG
This sequence comes from Pseudovibrio sp. Ad37, assembly GCF_001623075.1. Classification (GTDB taxonomy): domain Bacteria; phylum Pseudomonadota; class Alphaproteobacteria; order Rhizobiales; family Stappiaceae; genus Pseudovibrio. The sequence goes on along the minus strand of NZ_LMCF01000151.1, from coordinate 48,194 downwards.
GCTGAACCGGTCCCTGCGTCGTCTGGAACGCTTCTGGACAGATCAAATCCTCTATCGTCTTTAATTTTCGGCGATATCAGGGCTTTCAAAAAACACCGCTTCCATGCACCGGGGGCGGTGTTTTTGCGTGTTATGAGGGCCGGCTTGCGGCAAAGCTTGTATGGGATTGCTGTTAGTGGCGGGCCAGCTCCAGATAAGGCATCTGTGAGTAAGTTGGGCTGATTGTTGCTTTCTTGCACTAGGTGCAAACCAACGCTCGCTGCGTAACCACCTTTTTCCCACTTGGAGTAATTAGCCATTAAACGGTCACATTGAGTGGGGAATACACGCTCTCACTTTTCGGGCTGAAAAAGTGTTGTTGGCATTGTAAATTTAGAAGCTGTCAACTCTGATTTGTTCAGGGGATCGATCACTTTCTTTAATTCACCAACAGATGTTCCTCCCCGATTTTTGGCTGAAGTCTTGCGAGTTTGCTAAGATAATGCCATGTAGATTTGCCATGTTAAGTCTCTGTTTACCAAGTTACATGGAATCTTACAGAATGACTGATTGCTAGGAGAAACTATTCGTGTTGGCACCTCTTTTAAACCGCAGCAAGTTTGCTCTGGCTCTCGTTGTGAGTACGGGCCTTTCTGCAGGTATGATGTCTGCACAGGCACAGGTTAAGGTTCCAGACCTGCTTTCCTATAATGGCAGCATTCAGCAAGCCGTCAGTCAGCCGGCGCCGGTTGCTCCTACACAGCCTATCGTTGGTCAGGGCACGGAATGGGAAGACACCTTTGATGAGGGGGTTTCTTCTTTGGAGCAGATTGATTTTGTGGCTCCGATTATCTCCAAGCAGACCAGCCAGTACATGATTGATGCGATTCTCGATTATGAACGTATCGCTCTCAATGGCGGTTGGCCTGAGGTCTCCACCAAGAAAGTTTTGCGCATTGGTATGCGCGCACCAGCAATTGCAGCTTTGCGACAGCGCCTGATTGTTTCAGGCGACATGGCGCAGCATGCGGGTGTCTCTGAGGTTTTTGACAGCTACGTTGATTCAGCTGTTCGCCGCTTTCAGTTGCGCCATGGCCTGACACCAGATGGTGTTGTGGGCCGGGCAACCGTGATTGCGATGAATGTGCCTGTTGAGGTGCGTTTGCAGCAGTTGCGGACCAATCTGGAGCGCGTTTCTGCCTTGGCTGAGAATGTGACAGATACCTATGTGAACGTGAACATTCCGGCAGCTCGCATTGAGGTTGTTGAGAATGGCCGTGTTCGCTCCCGCCACACCGCTGTTGTTGGCAAGCAGGATCGCCAGTCTCCGATCCTCAGCTCTGCGATTTATGAAGTGAACTTCAACCCGTACTGGACTGTTCCTGTCAGCATTATCCGGAAAGATCTTATTCCGAAGATGCAGAAGGATCCACAGTATCTGGCGAAGAACAACATCCATATCTATGACTGGTATGGCAAAGAAAAGCAGTGGCAGGAGATTGACTGGAATACGGATGAAGCGACCCAGTATCGCTTTACGCAGGACCCGGGTGAGGGCAACTCCATGGGTAGTATCCGGATCAACTTCAACAACACCCATCAAGTGTACCTGCACGATACGCCAGAGCAGTCTTTGTTCGGTGAGGGCTATCGCTTCCATTCCTCCGGCTGTGTGCGTGTGCAGAACGTGCGTGAGCTGGTGACATGGTTGCTTGGGTCGACAACACCAGACTGGACCCGCAGCCGCGTGGATGCAGCCATCAATTCAGGTGAGCGTACGGATGTGAAGATGAAGAGCCGTATTCCGCTCCACATGTCCTACGTGACTGCGTGGGCGCTGAGCGATGGTATGGTTCACTTCCGGGATGACATCTACGACAAGGATGGGCTTTACGCGGCGAGTGCTGATCCGATGGCGCAGGCCTCTGCTCAGTAAGGTTTTGCAAGAGTTTCAAGTTTGAAGGGCCGTCTCTGCCAGATGCAGAGCGGCCCTTTTCTTTTGGGGATGTGATTGCTGGCAAGCCTGTGCTGCGCTGTTTTACCTGCTAAAACGGCAGGCAACTTACGAATCTGAGAGAAGCGAGGCGAGGGGCCATATGTCTAAGCTGGGGCAGGTCTATTTTGAGACGCGCGTGGTTGGGAATGCTGTTCGCATGACAGCAATTTGTGCGCAGAGCGGTGTTGAAGTGTTTGTTGTGGGGCCTCGTAATGCGAGCGAGTCGCATCTGAAACAGCTGGCACTTCGTAAGCTGGAACGCAAATTACAACCTCAAGATGCGTAATTCATAAATTTTGGGTGATGGCAGCAATAGTATTGCGCAATTCCTATGAACAACGCTTGGTTCGTTACCCCCTATATGTTAATGGGCTAGGACCCGAAGCTACAACTTGTCGGGATGGGAATGCGAAACGATATTGGGACGTTTCGTCAGTTTGTTGCTCCAACCTTGTCATGAGGTCCACCTATGTCCGTATCGGATAATCCAATTACGACGCCGCTCTACCCAGAGTTTTTTACAGGTAGCCTGGCTTCTGGTGACCCAGAGCTTCTCGAGGCAATCAATAAAGAACTTACTCGTCAGCAGAACGAGATTGAGCTTATCGCTTCGGAAAATATTGTATCTCGCGCTGTGCTTGAGGCGCAGGGTTCCGTCCTGACCAACAAATACGCCGAGGGTTATCCTGGTCGCCGTTACTACGGTGGTTGTGAATACGTCGATATCGTTGAGCGTCTTGCAATCGACCGCGTAAAAGAGCTGTTCGGTTGTGATTTTGCTAACGTGCAGGCGAATTCCGGCTCTCAGGCCAACCAGTCTGTTTTGCTTGCATTGGCGAAACCAGGCGACACTCTGCTCGGCATGAGCCTTGATGCAGGTGGTCACCTGACACACGGCGCTCGCCCGAACTTGTCCGGCAAGTGGTTCAACGCTGTTCAGTACGGCCTGAACACTGACACTGGCCACATCAACATGGATGAGGTGCGTGAGCTTGCTAAAGAACACCAGCCAAAGATCATCATTGCTGGCGGTTCTGCTTACTCCCGTGAGATTGACTTTGCTGCGTTCCGCGCAATCGCTGACGAAGTAGGCGCTTACCTTTGGGTCGATATGGCGCACTTTGCAGGTCTTGTTGCTGGTGGACAGCATCCAAGCCCGTTCCCGCATGCGCATGTTGCAACATCCACCACCCATAAGACCCTGCGCGGTCCTCGTGGTGGTCTGGTTGTGACCAACGACGCTGACATTGCGAAAAAGATCAACTCCGCGATCTTCCCAGGTCTGCAGGGTGGTCCTTTGATGCATGTGATCGCTGGTAAGGCTGTTGCCTTCGGTGAAGCGCTGCGTCCTGAGTTCAAGACCTACGCGAAAGACGTTGTCGAAAACGCACAGGTTCTGGCTGCGACCCTGGTTGAAGGTGGTCTGGATATCGTTTCTGGCGGTACTGACACGCACCTGATGCTGGTTGACCTGCGTCCAATGGAACTGACCGGCAAAAACGCAGAGATTTCTCTGGGCCGTGCGAACATCACCTGTAACAAGAACGGTGTTCCGCTTGATCCTCAGAAACCGACCATCACCTCCGGTATCCGCCTTGGTACACCTGCTGGTACATCCCGCGGGTTTGGTAAGGAAGAATTCCGTGAAATTGGTAAGCTGATTACCGAGGTTCTGGAAGGTCTGCGCAAAGCAAATTCCGTTGACGACAACGAAGCTGTGGAAGCACGGGTCAAAGAGAAGGTACTGGCCCTTACTGCCCGGTTCCCAATCTACAAAAACTAATTTAAACGAGAAGAACCGCCGGACATCCTTCGGCGGTTCTTTAGTGTTTAAGTAAGGAGGCAGGCGAGATGCGTTGTCCATATTGCGGGGGTGATGACACCCAGGTGAAGGATTCGCGCCCGACCGAGGATAATACAGCTATCCGTCGGCGCAGGGTCTGCCAGACTTGTGGTGGTCGTTTTACCACCTTTGAGCGTGTTCAGCTGCGCGAGCTGACCGTTATCAAGCGTAATGGGCGCCGGGTTCCTTTTGATCGCGAAAAGCTGATGCGCTCTGTACTGATCGCAACCCGCAAACGTCCCGTTGAGCCAGAACGTATAGAGCGTATGGTGAGCGGTCTTGTCCGGCAGCTGGAAAGCTCCGGTGAAAGTGACGTTGTGGCGGAAGATATTGGTCATTTGGTCATGGAAGGGCTGAAAACCCTTGACGATGTGGCTTATGTGCGGTTCGCTTCTGTTTATAAGAATTTCCGCGAGGCCAAAGACTTCGAGGCTCTGCTGGATGAGCTTTCCGATGCGGATGTTGATCCGCTGATGATGCCGCCACGGACGTAATCTCTGGCTTTTTGCAGTGTTGTGTTGCGTAATTTCTCCGAGGATCGGGCTTTTCTTTTAGGAAATACGCTGTAGTGCTGGCAGGGGGATGGCTTTGTCTGGTTACAAAGCATTAGATGCAAAGGAACGAGTTGAGCACGAGCGCTTTATGGCGGCGGCGATCAGCTATGGCATTCGTGCAAAGGGCCGGACGTGGCCCAATCCTCCGGTTGGAGCAATCCTGACAAAAGATTTTGGTGATGGGTCTGTGATTGTGGGGCAGGGTGCAACTCTGCCTCCCGGTGGCTCTCACGCTGAAGTGCTGGCCATCAAAGATGCCGGTGAACATGCCCAGGGCGCGACAGCTTACGTGACCCTTGAGCCTTGTGCGCATTATGGCCGGACTGGCCCGTGTGCGCGGGCGCTTGTGGCAGCTGGTGTGGCGCGCGTTGTTTATGGCACAGCTGATCCCAACCCTGCTGTTGCAGGTCGCGGCAAAAAGATCCTTGAAGAAGGCGGTGTTGACGTCCTTATCGGTATTTTGGAAAAAGAATGCCGACAGGCCGTTCGCGGTCATATCTCCCGTATCCTTAATGAACGTCCTTTTGTTCAGCTCAAAATGGCCGTGTCGAAAGATGGTTATATCGGCAAGCGTGGTGCCGGGCAGGTGGCGATCTCCAGTCCGTTGTCGCGGCAGTTGGTGCATGCGATGCGGGCGCAGATGGATGCCATTGTTGTGGGCATCGGCACGGTTTTAGAAGACGATCCTGAGCTCTCTGTGCGCCTGCCTGGCATGGCGCATCGCTCACCGCAGCCGGTGGTGTTTGATAGTCAGGCCCGGATTCCGCTTTCCTCCAAGCTGGTGCAAAACGCAGAGATCAATTCCCTGTGGGTGGTGATTGGTGAACATGCGCCGGATCATCGCGTCAGTGCGCTTGAGCGGGAAGGCGTGACAGTTATCGTCAATGACTGCCTCAAAAATGGCAAGGTATGTCTTGATAAGGCACTGGATGCGCTTTACATGCATGGTCTCTCCCAGATTATGGTTGAGGGCGGTGCGGAACTTGCGCACGGTCTGCTTCAGCAAGATCTGGTGGATGAGCTTTTGATTTTCCAGGGAGCCAACCTGATTGGGTCTGATGGTATTCAGCCTTTCGGCTTTGAAGGGCTGGAGAGTTTGCGAGACGGTTATAACAAGCAGATGCTGCGTCCTGTGGGCGAAGATCTGTTGTGGCGGTATACGCCAAAAGAGAGGTTCTAGGTGTTTACGGGCATCGTTAGTGACGTTGGAACAATCCTTGAGCTGGAGCAGATTGCTGCAGGTCAGCGGACGAAAATTGGTACTGTTTACGATCCTGACGGGATCGATATTGGTGCATCTATTGCCTGTTCCGGCGTTTGCCACACTGTTGTTGCGAAAGGTCGTGATGCCGAGCAGAACTGGTTTACGGTTGAATCGGCTGCCGAAACGCTGGCGCTGACAACTGTTGCTGAGTGGAGCGTGGGCAAGCGGGTCAATCTGGAGCGTTCCCTTTCCATGGGCGCTGAGCTGGGTGGTCACCTGGTTCTGGGGCATGTGGATGGCAAGGCGACCATTGTTGAACGGACCGAACACCCTGAAAGCGTTTATTTGAAATTTGAGTGTGCACCTGAGTTTGCGCGGTTCATCCCGAAGAAGGGATCCGTGGGGCTGGATGGCACCTCATTGACGGTGAACGAGGCTGAAGGAAATACGTTTTCTGTCTTCCTTATTCCGCACACTCTGGAGGTGACCACATGGTCCGACAGGGCGCAGGGGGATGAGGTAAACTTGGAAGTTGACATGATGGCACGGTACGTTGCGCGTCTTGCTGAGTTTCCAAGCCTTGCAGAAATCGCAAAATAGCCTTATAGCCAAAAACTTCCGCAGGAAATAACTGGACATTTCGCTTGGGGCGTGGTTCCTGAGCGCACATACGTGGGTATTGTCCGTACCCGTGGCCTTAACCCATCTTTGCTGATTACTCAGTGAAAATATGAGGTTGGCATTAGGAGAAATTAGATGAGCGCCGTTCCGCACATTCTTGTTATTGAAGCACGGTTTTACGAAGATCTGGCTGATGCCCTTTATGAAGGTGCTTCAGATGTGCTGGACCGTGAAGGAGCGAAAATCTCTCGACTGGCTGTGCCAGGTGTGCTCGAAATTCCTGCTGCGCTTTCCATGGCGTTAACCGCAATGGAAAATGGCGATGCAGATTATGACGGTTTTGTATTGCTCGGTGTTGTAATTCGCGGTGAAACAACCCATTACGACATCGTTTCTAACGAGTCGGCTCGTGCGATCATGGATCTTTCTGTGGATGCAAACGTTGCAGTTGGCAACGGCATCCAGACAGTTGAGAATGATGATCAGGCATGGGCGCGCGCAAGCGTTTCTAAAAAGAACAAGGGCGGCGGTGCTGCTGAAGCTTGTCTTGCTATGATTGACGTGCGCGACCGGTTCGGTGTGTAAGGTTTAGGATGACAACGGAAAACAACAAGAAAAACGCCGAAGTGAAACCCGCGAATAAGCGCGGGGTTGCTCGACTAGCTGCTGTTCAGGCTGTGTATCAGATGGAAATCACTGGTGCGCGTTTGAATGATGTGCTGAATGAGTATGAAGCTTACCGGCTTGGTCAGGAAGTGGATGGCGACCAGTACCGTGATGCGGATCCGGCATGGTTCCGTGATCTAGTGCAGGCGGTGTTTGAGGATCAGCTGCGTATTGATCCTCGCATTCACACAGCGCTTTCTGAAGATTGGCCACTGAAGCGTATCGACACCACTTTGCGTGCGATCCTTCGTGTTGGCTGTGCTGAGTTTTTGCGTAAAAAAGACGTTCCGGCCCGCGTTATCATCAATGAATACATTGATGTGACGAAGTCCTTCTATGATGGAGATGAGGCGCGTTTGGTCAACGGTATTATGAACCGTCTGGCTCGCGAGCTGCGTCAGTCTGAATTCGAAGACTAAAAAATGAACGAGAGAACTGCCAGTTCCAGACCGGGAGAGTTCTCGCTTATTGAGCGCTATTTTGCGCCGCTTGCCACCAGCGCGGGTGCTGTGCATCTGCAAGATGATGCTGCTGTATTTGCCCCTGACACCGGATGTGAATTGGTAGTAACCAAGGACATGCTGATGGCAGGGGTTCATTTTTTTGAAAATGACCCTCCCTTTGAAATCGCGCAAAAAGCGCTTGGTGTGAACCTTTCGGATCTGGCTGCCAAAGGCGCAGAACCTAAGGGCTATCTGCTGGGCCTTGGGCTATCTAAGGACATCAGTGAAGAGTGGGTTGCTGAGTTTTGCCGCGGTTTGAAGCTGGTTCAGGATCAGTTCCAGATTGATCTTCTTGGCGGTGATACGATTTCCTGCCCGCAAGGCCCGCTGCTTTCCATCACCGCGTTTGGTCAGGTTCCAACGGGGCAGGTGGTTCGGCGCAATGAGGCTGTTGCTGGTGCACTGCTCTATGTGACTGGCACCATTGGTGATGCCGCACTTGGCCTGAAGTTGCGGTTGGATGAAGCACTCGCAGATAAGCTTGAGCTTTCTGCTGAGCAGCGTGATTTCCTTCTAAACCGTTATTTGCTGCCGCAGCCTCGTGTTGGTGCTGCTCAAGCGCTTCGTGATTATGCTGTTGCGGCGATGGATGTGTCTGACGGGTTGGTTGCTGATCTGGGACATATGTGCCGGACATCGCAGGTGCATGCTTCTGTGCAGCTGGAAAGTGTTCCGCTGTCTGACGCTGCTTCTGCAATGATTGCGAAGGATGCTGCGTTCCGTGAGACAGCGATTGCGGGCGGGGACGACTATGAGATCCTTGCTGCTGTGATGCCTGAGAACGCCGGGGCTTTTGAGAAAGCTCTTCAAACGGCTGGTTTGTCTTGTTCCCGGATCGGAGAACTGCACGAGCCAGAGGCTACAGGGCCTGCGATTTCCCTCAGTTTGAATGGTGAAGCTTATTGCCTTCTGGGTGCTGACGGGTTCAAGCATTTCTGACACCATCGCAGACCGATAATCGACAATAACGGTCTTGCATGACGTATTCTCATCGAGTTGTGCGTATATCTCTCAAAGTTGCAGGTGATCAGGTGAGCTCTGTGGTTGCTCATTACGTGGAATTGATTAGGCTGTCGGTTCCTTCCTGACATCTTTGAAAGATTTACATTATGGCAAATACTCTGGCGGCTCCGTTGATTGATGACGGATTGGCAAAGCGCAATGCGCTGCTTTTGGCGCTTGCCCAGTCGTTTGCTGGTGGTGTTCCTCCTATCATTTTTGCAACCACATCTATTCTCGCCTCTGTTTTGCTGGTTGATGATAAGTCTTTGGCAACCTTGCCTGTTACTGCTTTCGTGCTTGGAACGGCCATCGGGACGTTGCCTGCTGGCATGATCATGCGCAGTTTTGGACGCCGTGCCGGGCTTGTTGGTGCGCTGTTGTTTGGTGTGCTGTTTGCTTTGGTTGCCGCCTACGCTGCTTACCTTGGCAGTTTTACGCTGCTTTGCGTTTCCACACTCGGCAGTGGTTTTGTGATGGCCTTTACCCAACAGGCACGTTTTGCTGCTGCTGATACAGCCAGCCCTGCCTTTAAGCCCAAAGCTATTTCATGGGTTTTGACCGGTGGTATCCTTGCTGGTGTGGTTGGTCCGCAGACTGTAATTCTGACTCAGGGCATGTTTGAGCCCTTCCTTTTTGTTGGAACCTACCTTGCGCAAGCGGTCTTGATGCTTATTGGTTTGTTTTTTGTGGCGTTTTTGGAAATACCTTTGCCACCGAAGATGGAAAAGCATGAACGTGGACGTCCGCTTTTAGAGATTCTGAAGCAACAAAAGTTCTTTGTAGCTGTTGGTTGTGGAATGATCAGTTACGCGATCATGAACCTGATCATGACGTCTGCTCCGCTTGCCATGGTTGCTTGCGGGTTGACGAACTCAGATGCGGCTCTTGGCATCCAGTGGCACGTGATTGCCATGTTTGCCCCGAGCTTTATTACGGGAAGTTTGATCGGCCGATTCGGTCATGGGGCTGTAATTGGCACCGGATTTTTGCTTTATGCGGTGTGCGCGCTGGTTGGCCTTACGGGACTAGAGCGTTGGATTTTCTGGAGTTCCCTGATTTTACTTGGTCTTGGCTGGAACTTTTCTTTCGTCGGAGCGTCTGCGTTGCTGACACAAACTTACCGACCAGAAGAACAAAACAGAGTCCAATCCATAAACGACTTCTTTGTCTTTGGTTTAGTCGCAACTGCCTCGTTTTCCTCAGGGAAATTGTTAAACGTGTTTGGTTGGGAAACTGTCAACCTAATGGTGTTCCCGTTCGTTATCTTATGTCTATTTCTTGTTGTCTCACTGATGTTTACTGAAAAAAGGGAAGTTAAAGTTTGAATAATTCCAAGTAGTTTCTCTCCTTTCAACATACGTGTTTCCTTCCACTACCACGCAAAAGCAACTTGACGGATAGTGACAGGTATATACCGTCACTGTGTTCGTTAAATTACACAATTGCAGTGCGGATTTTGCTACGAACACACACATAAGTAGCAGGGTACCCTTAGGGGAGGAAATATGACTGAACTTATCGTTACCATTGCGTGCGGTTTGCTCTCTGTCGTTTACGGCATCTGGGCAATTCGCAGCGTGATGGCTGCTGACACCGGGTCTGCGAAAATGCAGGAAATCGCTGGTGCCATTCAAGAGGGTGCGCAAGCATACCTCACTCGTCAGTACACCAGTGTTGCAATTGTTGGCGTGGTTATCTTCGCCATCGTCGCTTACTTGCTGTCTATCACCGTAGCTATTGGATTTGTTATCGGTGCCGTTCTTTCCGGTGCCGCAGGATTTATTGGAATGCTCGTCTCCGTACGGGCAAACGTTCGCACTGCACAAGCTGCAAGCCAGAGCCTTGGGGCAGGGCTCTCAATTGCATTCCGTTCCGGTGCTATCACCGGAATGTTCGTTGCCGGTCTCGCTCTTTTGGGCGTTGCCGTCTACTACCTGATCCTCACCGGACCTATGGGCATTGAGCCAACATCACGTACTGTGATTGATGCGCTTGTGGCTCTTGGCTTTGGTGCCTCTCTGATTTCCATCTTCGCCCGTCTTGGCGGCGGCATCTTTACAAAAGGTGCTGATGTTGGTGGTGACCTTGTTGGTAAGGTTGAGGCTGGCATTCCTGAGGATGATCCACGTAACCCGGCAACAATCGCAGATAACGTTGGCGACAACGTTGGTGACTGTGCAGGTATGGCCGCTGACTTGTTTGAAACCTACGCCGTGACGCTTGTTGCGACGATGGTTCTTGCGGCGATCTACTTTGCAGGTACGGCTGATTTGCAGTCTGCAATGCTGTATCCGATGCTGATCTGTGGTGTTTGCTCTGTGGCATCCATCATCGGTACGTTCTTCGTGCGTCTTGGTGCGTCCAACTCCATTATGGGCGCGCTCTATAAGGGCTTCATCGCCACTGCAATTGTTTCACTGATCATCCTGTATCCGCTGACCTACTGGGTCTTCGGCGGTATGGATACAGTGTTAACGCAGAGCAATGGTGTTAGCTTTACGCCGCTGGATCTGTTCTTCTGCGGTGTTTCCGGTCTTGTGGTGACAGGTCTGATCATCTGGATCACTGAATATTACACCGGTACCAACTTCCGTCCTGTGCAGGCGATTGCCCGAGCATCTGAAACGGGTCACGGTACCAACGTTATTCAGGGTCTTGCTGTCTCCATGGAATCCACTGCGCTTCCTGCATTGGTGATCATTGCCGGTATTATCGTGACTTTCCAGCTGGCTGGTCTGTTCGGTATTGCCATTGCAGTGACAACGATGCTGGCGCTGGCTGGTATGGTTGTGGCGTTGGATGCGTTTGGTCCAGTCACGGACAACGCTGGTGGTATTGCTGAAATGGCAGACCTGCCTGCGGAAGTGCGCGACACGACTGATGCGCTGGATGCTGTTGGTAACACCACAAAGGCAGTTACCAAAGGCTACGCGATTGGGTCTGCCGGTCTTGGTGCTCTGGTGCTGTTTACGGCTTACACGGAGGATCTGAAGTTCTTCGTGGCAAACTCTGAGCAGTTCCCTTACTTCAAGGGTATGACCGAGGCGTCTATCGATTTCTCACTGTCTAACCCATATGTGGTTGTCGGCCTGTTCTTTGGTGGTCTGCTCCCATTCCTGTTTGGCGGTATGGCGATGACTGCTGTGGGCCGCGCTGCGGGTGCTGTGGTTGAAGAAGTTCGGCGTCAGTTTAAAGAGCAGCCTGGCATCATGAAGGGTGAAGTTCGCCCTGATTATGGCCGTGCTGTTGATATGCTGACCAAGGCTGCAATCAAGGAAATGATCATTCCAAGCATGCTGCCTGTGCTGTCTCCGATCGTCATTTACTTCCTGATTGAAGCGATTGCTGGCAAAGCAAATGCCTTCGCATCCCTGGGCGCTATGCTGCTTGGTGTGATTGTGACAGGGCTGTTTGTTGCGCTTTCCATGACCGCTGGTGGCGGTGCGTGGGACAACGCCAAGAAGTACATTGAAGATGGGCATTACGGTGGTAAGGGCTCTGAGGCTCATAAAGCTGCGGTGACAGGTGATACTGTTGGTGATCCTTACAAGGACACTGCTGGTCCAGCTGTGAACCCAATGATCAAGATCACAAACATCGTGGCTCTTCTGCTTCTGGCAGTGCTGGCGCACTAGTTTGCTCTGATCTGATTTGAAACTAAAAAGCCCGGTCTGGGAGATGGCCGGGCTTTTTGCTGTTCTGATGTCGGGGGCTTTAGCGGAGGTCAGAATTTCACTGAGAACTCGGTGCCAAAGACCCAGGCGTCCGGGATGTCGTCGTTTCCGGCGGGATTGACCACGTATTGAAAGTCCAGTGAGAGATAGGACCAGTCGGCGAACTGGTAGCGATGGGTGGCTTCGAATACGAGCTCATAGGACTGGCCGGGCAGGTGATCACTGAAATACCCAAGAATGAAGGCTCCGGCAGTAACGTCATTGTCTCTGTTGGGGATCAGGCCTTGGTAGAACAAGCCGCCGCTGATGCCAAGAGGTTGGGTGTTGATGGCTTGTTGTGGCGCGATTGTAACAAGGGCCCAGAGACTCAGACCTTGCAGGTCCTTTTCCTGATAGATCATCTGCCGTGCGATGGCATAAGCGCCCCAGTTGCCTTCACGGGTTTCAGTGGTGGTGGTGCCCAGAACATCCACTTTGCCAGTGTTGTAAAAGGCGCCCAGCTGATAGTGGCCGGGGAGATACTTGCTTGTGTCGTCTTTTCCCGGATTAACGCCGACTTGCCCAACCATCAGCACGTTGCCTTTGGGTGCAAAGCGGAAATTGAAGCCGTTCTCGGCGTTGTTCAGATCATCTACGGACGCGTCATAGACGCCGAGGCTGACGTATTGATTACCGGGGAAGGTATAGTTGCCTGCCAGACCCCATATGTTGAAGGGGTAGGTGGTGAAAGTGGGCTGGTTGATGAGCAGCTGACCAGGGGTGCTGTTGAGGGCTCCGTTGAGGTAGTACGCGAAGGTATCGTCTCTTGCGAAGATGTCGCCCACAGCGAGACGACCGGCGGAGAGGTACAGCTGATCATTGAGCAGGTTATGCTCCAGACTGAAGTTGGCGATGGCGAGGATGTCGCTTGAGAAAATTTGGGTGACGCCAAAGTCGTTGCCAATGACCTCCTGTGACAGGCCCTGTCCCAGACCTTGATACATGATGTAGTGCAGGCTGCTGCCTTTGATGCCGAAGATCTTCTCAAAGTCCAGCATAGCCATGCCTTCCAGCCGCGCGCCATAAGTTGCGCTCTGGTTCAGGCCGCCAACGGGGTTTGCGGCGACGTCCTGGGTGTAGAGGACACCTAGATCAAGACCCTCGTCAGAAAGGTTGGTGCGGATACCGCCCCAGTCGCGTGTTTCGTTGTGCCATTGCGCCCAGGCTAATGGCCAGTTGCCCACTTGCGCGCGAAGTTCCGTGCTGGCTGTCAGCGCTATGCCGACAACCGCTAGAAACTGTAGAACTGGCGATATGCGTTTTTTTATCGCAGGTACCTTAAGCGCTCGCAAAAGCTGGTTCCCCTAGACTGACTCAGGCAAACAGAGAAACTCAGGATTATGCAGCGCGCACTCTTGTTTACGCCGCATGCTCCAACACTTTGATGGAACCCATCCTTTTGCGAAAAACGCCCGCACTCATTCAAGAATTTGCCCGCATCAATCTGGTATGCAGCAGTGCTGCATGTCCTACTCAGATTCACTTACAGGATTACTATAGTCTGTTGTACTTGCGGCGGCTTCTATCTGAAACCTGCTAAGTAATTTTGAGGTGCCTGATCAGGCTGCTGGCTCCGGCTGCAGGGCGTCATAGCGTTCTCTTGCATGCGCGGGGAAAGGGCAGGACTTTCGGGCTTCTCGATCCATATGGACACCGACGGCCCGCATGGTTGCAACAGGTGTGTTGGTGATTGAGTCAAACATGGTGTGTTTGAAGAGGATGGTCTTGTCGCGCATTTCTTTAATTTCAGAGCGTACGACAAGTAGGTCGCCTGCGGAGACCTCCGCCAGATACTTATATGTGATCTCCAGTGCAGCCATGCCTTTGTTGCTCTCGCGGATATAGGCTGGGGTGATGCCAATGTGGGCGAGCATGTGCCATGTTGCTTCATCAAATTTGGAGGTGTACCAGGCCACATTCATATGGCCCATGTGATCTTCCTGCTGCGGGTAAACAATCCCGCGATATGTCTCAAACATCTTTGTTTCCAATACAATCGCAATCCTGACCAGCCTATTGGGAAGAGTGCTGCAGGTCATTACGACTGTCGGATACCTTCAGGTGAACGTGAAAAAGCCGGTGCTCCTTAAAGAACACCGGCTTTCCTATCATTGCTGTCTATGTGCTGCTTAGTAATTGCGCCAAAGGATGATGGCGGCGGCGAGCAGGAACTGGTCTTTCAGCACGAAGATGCCTGTACGGTTGAGGAGAGGGAAGAATGAATCCGCATCCCAGCCCGGTACGGAGAACATGAAGGTGAGGGTGCCGAGTGCTGTAGCAGCGATGCCGAGGACACCCAGACCGCCAAGGAAGCGATTGAATGGCAGGCAGAGCAGCAGCAGCAGGAAGACCCACTCAACGATACCGATGAAGTTGGAAGCGCCCTGAACATCCCAGACCTGATAGGTCCAGCTGAAGAGGATGTTGGACTGCATCAGGCGGACAATGCCTTGTGCCTCAAACTCATAAAACTTCATAGCGCCGATCCAGCCCATGACCAGTGCGATACCAGCGAAGCTTGCGAACACGGCCAGCTTTTTGAGAGAGCCTGCGGTCTGCTCCTTGCCAGCTGTGTGCATGTGATGCCCGAGGATGTACGCCGGGATTGCAAACATGGAGAGGTACTTCAGGAGGTTCTGACCGGAGCCGATAATCGGGAAACCTCCGAGAGCATCCATCCACACAGGGTTTGTGAACAGGTAAAGGAAGTTCAGGGCGAAGATCAGCATGGCCATCAGGCAGCCAAGAATGCCAAGGCGGCGATCTTTCAGGCCAAGCAGAACCAGAATGCCTGCCGGGACTTCAAAAAGAGCCATCAGAACGCCGGTGAGAGGCACGCCGAGTGCTTGAACCACTCCACTGAAAATCGGGCTGTTGCCGAGCCAGAACTCGATTTGCTGATGTTCCGGACCTGTCAGCTTCAGCAGGCCAACCCAGATCAGGTAGGTTGCTGTGACGAGTGTGAGGTAGATAAAAAGAGCGTGATCTGAGGGGCGCAGATCTGTAATTTTTTTGAGGGCAGTAGAGGAGTGCGTCATGATTTTACTTCGCGTTTGTCGTTAGAGCACGTCGCGTTTATTTGAATTCACGCATCGCGATCTAACATCCTTGGTGGAGCGAATTCTTGTCGTTTGATTGTTTCCAATCAAAAGGAACGCGCTCTAATGCCTTGAAGAAACCACGGAAGAAGACGGCCAGAATGCGTATAACTCCTCAATACAGGATCACATGTAGCAAACCTCCAATAACACCAGCGTGATTTTAAGTGTGAAGCTTAGGATTTGGCAGCATTCGCGATATGAATGAGATAGAGCAGCCTGGCCTGTTGGCTTTGAACGCAAAAAAAACGGCGCCTGAAAAACAGGCGCCGTTTTTTAAACTCGTGATGGGCGGGTCTTAGAGACCGATTGATGGATTTGCAGCTCCACGCAGGATCTGCGTCAGGAGACCATAATCAGCACCGCCGGTGCGTGTTTTTCTGCCGAGGTAATCAAAGACTTTTCCGTCTTCAATGCCGTAGTCAGCAACGGACTTCACGTAACCATCTTTATCAAAGTAAACAGCGACAACACGCTGGTCGACGATAGACGGAGACCAGAATGCCACTGTTTCGCTCTTTTGCGAGATATAATAGTAAGCTTCACCGTCCAGATTAGATGTGGTGGACGGGCTACCAAGGAGAAGTTCTACCTGCTCACGGCTTGAACCGACTTGAACATCTTGAATTGAATCAGGTGAAACAACCTGGCCATGTGTCAGTGTCTGGGTGAAGCAGCCGGCAAGTGGCAGGCTCAAAAAAGCGAGGAACACAGTACGGCGTGCGAATGCAATCATTCCAAACATCCTGTTGGCTTGCAAATTGCAGCAAAATGCAGCAAGCAAGCGGTTTAGATTCAGACTTGTGCTTATGCCATCCTCGTGGCAGTCACACAAGTAACTCGACAAGCGCAAGAGAGGTGCCATGATCTTCGGTTTTTTCCGTCGACGTAAAGACACATCCGTCAGAACAACTTACGAGCGGATCGTCGCGCAGGCACGACTACCAGTGTTTTATCAGCACTATGGTATACCTGATACGAGCGAAGGTCGCTTCGAGATGATTGTTTTGCACGCTTTTTGTGTCTTTCACCGGTTAGGAGGCGAAGATAAGGCGTCCCGGAAATTTGCACAGGCTGTATTCGATTATTTTTTTCAGGATATGGACCAGAGCATGCGAGAGATCGGTATTGGCGACGAAGGTGTGCGTAAACGGGTTCGAATTATGGTCGAATCGTTTTACGGACGCACAGCCAGCTATATGCAGGCTCTGGAAAACAAGGACAATTCCGCTCTATTTGAGGCCTTTGTAAGAAACATTTATGGCGAGAGCGGTGAAGCTGTTGCGATAAGAGCGCTGGTTCATTACATGCATGAAGCGGTGGAAGGCCTTGCTGCTCTTCCAACCCATGAAATTCTTGCGGGCGACGTCAAATTTGTGGCTCCAAAGATCGAACTTATAAGGGAAAGCGCCAGCGATGGCTGAAACTGAATACCCGTGGGCCTATTTATTCGATGCGGTGCGTCTTGGTAAGAAAACCAAACAGCTAAAGCTTGTCCTCAATGAGAATGAGCGGACGCAGATCGCCAAGGCCTATGATTTGATAGAGCTGCCTGAGTTCGAAGCCGACCTTGAAGTGCGTCCGTGGCGCCGTGATGGACTGGCGGTGCGCGGTCACATTCGCGCCAAAGCTATTCAACAATGCGTTGTGACGCTTGACCGAGTTGAATGCCTGGTGGACGAAGAATTCGACCGTACATTTTTGCCAGATCAAGATTCCCGGGGGCGTCGTCGAAGTGATGATGATACCTTGGAAGTAGATCTGGATATTGATGAGAGCGATCCGCCGGATTATTTCGAAGGCTCACAGGTGGATTTCGGAGCTGTTGTTTGTGAGCACTTTGCGTTGGGACTGGATCCATTTCCTCGGGCTAAAGGGGTTGAAATGGATGACAAATATGCTCCGGACCCAGAGGAAGAACTGAAACAGGATGAAGAGCAGAAGCCTTCTCCTTTTGCTGCACTAGAAGCCCTTAAAGGCAAAAAATAATCTTAGATTGCTGCAAAGGTTTTTTAGAGGTGGGTGTTGCGAGACGTTTATAATCGAGTATCTTCGCGACGCGCATTTCCACTGAACTTAGGGAAAATGCTCTTAACTATTCCGAGGTCTACCGATACAAGGGCAGACTTTGTTGGGACAAGGCAAGAAATTGGAAATGTCTGAAAAAATACGTATTTCTCTTGATGCTATGGGGGGGGATTACGGTGTTGAGGTGGTGCTGCCTGGTGCTGATCAGGTGCTGCAACGCTGCCCGAATATCGAATTCCTACTTTTCGGTGACAGTAAAGTCATCGAGCCAATGCTCGAGGAATACCCTCGTCTGAAGCAGGCATCCGTTGTTCATCATACCGATGTGTCGATTGGCATGGACGAAAAACCGAGTCAGGCTTTGCGCAAGGGCCGCGGTAAATCTTCCATGTGGAATGCGATCGCTGCGGTTAAAAATTCTGAAGCAGATGTTGCTGTTTCCGCTGGTAATACGGGCGCGCTGATGGCGATGTCCAAGTTTTGCCTGCGCACCATGTCTGGTATTGAGCGTCCTGCGATTGCGGCAATGTGGCCGACACTTCGCGGTGAGTCCATTGTGCTCGACGTGGGCGCCACGATCGGCGCGGATGCACAGCAGCTGATCGACTTTGCTATTTTGGGCGGCGCTATGTGTCGTTCTGTTCATGGTGTTAAGCAGCCGACTGTTGGTCTCCTTAATATTGGTGTTGAAGAGGTGAAGGGTGTCGAGGAAGTGCGTACAGCAGGCAAAATGCTGCGCGAACTGTCTCCTCCAAACCTTGTTTACTCCGGCTTTGTCGAGGGTGATGATATTGGTAAAGGCACCGTTGATGTTGTTGTGACCGAAGGGTTTGCCGGCAATATTGCACTCAAAACAGCCGAGGGAACCGCAAAACAGTTTGCTGGCTACCTACGGGCTGCTATGAAACGTACGCTCATGGCGAAAATCGGTTACTTTTTTGCACGGGGTGCTTTCGAGCGGCTTCGGGCGAAAATGGATCCGCGTAAAGTCAATGGCGGGGTCTTTCTTGGGCTCAATGGGATTGTTATCAAAAGCCATGGCGGAACAGACGCTGAAGGTTTTGGTGCTGCCATTGAACTTGCCTATGATATGGCCAAGAATGAATTGATTAAAAAGATCTCCGAGGATCTGGCAAACTACCATCGTGGTCGTTTCTCAGAGGCTGAAGAAAACTGAAGGGTTTAAAGTGAAGGCACTTCGCTCTGTATTTTTGGGCTGTGGCAGCTATCTGCCTGAAAAAGCACTTACTAACCAGCAGCTTACCGAGATTGTTGACACTTCTGATGAGTGGATCGTTCAGCGTACCGGGATCAAGAACCGTCATATAGCGGCAGAAGGTGAGTTTACGTCTCACCTTGCAGTGAATGCTGCCAAGGCTGCGCTGGAAAATGCCGGTGTTGATGCGCAGGACATTGATCTGATCATTCTGGCAACCTCAACACCTGACAATACGTTCCCGGCAACGGCTGTTGCTGTGCAGGCCGAACTTGGTATCAACCACGGTTTTGCGTTCGACGTTCAGGCTGTTTGCTCTGGTTTTGTTTATGCGGTTACCACTGCCGACGCATACCTGCGCGGTGGTCTGGCTAAGCGTGCGCTTGTGATTGGCGCTGAAACATTCTCCCGCATTCTCGATTGGGAAGACCGTACGACCTGTGTTCTGTTTGGCGATGGCGCTGGCGCTGTTGTCATGGAAGCGCAGGAAGGTGAGGCTTCTGCTGAGGCCAGCGGTGTGTTGACCTGTCATTTGCGTTCTGATGGCCGTCATAAAGAAAAGCTCTATGTGGATGGTGGTCCTTCTACCACGCAGACAGCTGGTCATCTGCGCATGCAGGGCCGTGAAGTGTTCAAGCACGCGGTTGGCATGGTCACTGATGTGATTGAAGCTGCCTTTGATGCCACTGGCACAACTGCGGAAGACCTGGACTGGTTTGTGCCGCACCAGGCGAACCAGCGCATCATTGATGCCTCTGCTAAGAAACTTGGCATCGCTCCTGAAAAGGTAGTGAAAACAGTTTCCGAGCACGGCAACACTTCGGCTGCATCGATTCCTTTGGCTCTGGACAGTATTGTTAAAGCTGGCAAGGTCAAAAAGGGAGATCTGATCATGCTGGAAGCAATGGGCGGTGGCTTTACCTGGGGTTCAGTACTCCTTAAGTGGTAAAAAGCGGCAAAAAACCCCAGAGGGTTGCATTTCTTAGCAAATGAGCTGTTGACCCTGACGCCGGTTGGCCATACCGTAACTTGTTGAAAGCAAGCTTTATTCTTACGGATCATGGCTTTACCGGAGGAGGGTGGAATGGGTAGTCACACTGTAACCCGCGCTGATTTATGTGAAGCGGTTTACCAGAAAGTCGGCCTATCTCGGACTGAATCTGCCGAACTCGTTGAGCAGGTACTTGCAGAAATTTCTGCCAGCCTGGAAGGCGGCGAGTCTGTCAAATTGTCTAGCTTTGGCTCTTTTGTTGTTCGCTCAAAAGGTGAACGCATTGGCCGTAACCCAAAAACAGGTGAGGAAGTTCCGATCTCTCCACGCCGGGTTATGGTATTCAAGCCAAGCAATGTTCTTAAACAGCGCATTAATGATGCACTGGTTGAGGGCGCCAGCTAATTTGCTGCCCCGATAATAGTAAGGTTTAGAGGGTCTGCATCGTGGAGAAGAGCGCCGACGCGTTCCGAACAATTAGTGAAGTAGCGAGTGAACTGGATCTGCCGCAGCACGTTCTGCGGTTCTGGGAAACACGATTTACCCAGATCAGACCTCTGAAAAGAGGCGGTGGACGGCGCTACTACAGACCTGACGACCTTGAGCTTTTGCGCGGTATCCGCCATTTGCTCTATGGGGAAGGCTATACGATTAAAGGTGTGCAACGTATTTTGCGAGAGCAAGGCGTGCGCGTCGTTATGGACGTTTGGAAAGAGGGTGGTGGCGTTGTCATCCCAACCTCGTCCAGCGCCAATACGCCTGTAGGCGTAGCTCCTGATCCATCCCAAGTTTCTGAGGATTCAGTGCGCAGTGCAGCGGAAGCTGCGGTCGCACAGGCTATCATGTCGTCTCCAGATGAGATGTATGAGCCGCAGGAAGACTGGGTTGCTGAGCGGCCTGTTGAAGAACAGGCGGTTCTTCCGCTTGAGAGCGAGCCTGAGCCGCAGATGCCATTGCCGTCCGGTCTGTTGCCGGATGACGAGCCGGATCAGCATGGCAAAGGTGGGCATGGAGCGTTTGGCTTCATGGATCGTTTGATGGGCTCTGAAAAGGAAGAGGCAGCTGGTTCTGCTGGACTTTCCAAGGACAATGTTGATCGGCTGCAGTCCACGCTCTTTGAGTTGTTGGAGTGTAAGCGTATGCTGGATCAGGCGCGATAATCTGCAAAAATTAATAGGGTCTTGGGTTGGTGGAATGCTGACCTGAGCGTTGGTTTAAGGGCGTCAGTCACTGCTTTATTGCAGTCGGCGCCCTTTGCTGTTTCAGGTGCGTTGAAACTCATCCCGCAAAATGACAGTGGTTGTCAGGTCCTTCACACCGTCAGTGGATGCGATGGCGTCTCTGACGTTGTTGAGCATCTCTATTGAGGAGGCAACGACTTCGACCACAAGGTCGAGCTCTCCACTTACCGAACTTACGCGTTTAATCTCTGGAAACGCTGCCAGTATGTCGAGGATTTCACGCATTGGCGTGCGTGATAAGCGGATGAACAGGAAGGAGGAGATGTGGGTGGGATCAAGGCCGTCGATGTCTGCCCTGTAGCCGCGAATTGTGCCGTTGTTCTCCAGCCGTGTGATGCGTTCACTGGTGGCACTGCGAGACAGGTTGATGCGGGCTGCCAGTGTTTTGATCGGGATACGGGCTTCTTTGGAGAGGATCGCGATAATCTCGCGGTCGGTGGTGTCGAGCATTGAGATTCCTCTGCGCGGACTATCAGGAAGAGTGCCGTTAAAATACTTATTAATCGCGACATAGTGGTGGTGCAACTGACATAAAGTCGGTGTTCTGAAATATCAGTGTGCGTTATATTCTGGGCAACTGGAGAGACTTATGACTGATATTAGCCATCCCGCCCCTAATTTTGACCGCGATACCATTGCAACCCTTCTGTTGGAGCATTGGAACCTGAAAGGTGACTTGTCTCCATTGGAAAGCGAGCGCGACCAGAACCATCGCCTTGATGCAGAGGATGGCACGCACTGGACGGTCAAGCTCGTCAATGCCAGTGAGCCCGACGCTGAGACAGGTTTTCAGACAGCCATGCTGCAGCATCTTGCTGTGTCCTCTCCGGATTTGCCTATGCCGCGCCTGCGCCTGACAAAGGATGGTGGAGCCACGCAGAGTGTCACCGGACCGGATGGAGCATCTCATGTCATGCGTGTGGTTTCCTGGGTTCCGGGGGTGCCGTTGGCTGAAACTCAGCGTGAGGATGGTGTTGTTGCCAGTTTGGGAACGTTGCTTGGCAAGATGGACAAAGCGCTGCGTGGTTTTGTGCATCCAGGTGCTTTACGTAGCTTTGAGTGGGATTTACGTGCGGCTGGCGATGCGCGTGCGCGCCTGAGTGCCATTGGTGATCCTGATCAGCGGCGCGTGGTTGAGTACTTTCTTGATCGGTTTGACGGGATTGTTGCTCCGCAGCTTGCCGGCTTGAGAGCTGCTGTCATTCACAATGATGCCAATGACTGGAATGTGCTGGTTGATCCAGAAGATCATTCCCGCGTCTGTGGTCTTATTGATTTTGGTGACAGCCTGCATACGCCCGTTATTGCAGAAGTTGCAATTGCGGCGGCCTATACGATTATGGAGATGCCTGATCCGATAGGCGCTGCTGCTGATCTGGCTGCTGCCTACCATGCTGAGTATCCGCTGGAAGAAGGGGAGGTTGATCTTCTCTTTGATCTGATTGCTATGCGGTTGGTGACAAGCGTGAGTTTGTCTGCTCTGCGGAAAGAGGAGACCGACGACAATCCATACCTTGCTGTTAGTGAAGCGCCAGCCTGGAACCTGCTTTACAAACTTTATGGCATGAAACCATCGTTTGCGACTGCAATCCTGCGCAAGGCCTGTGGTTTTGATGCTGTGCCGGGTGCTCGGAAGGTGGCAGCGTTTTGTGCAAAAAACCGGAACTCATTTGCCCCGTTGTTTGCGCGCCATCCCAAGCTCATGTCCAAGGCGTTGGTGCCTTATGCTGATCCTGAGAATGAGATGACTGTAACGTCTCGTGATCGTCAGCCAGAAGCAGCGCAGGAGTGGTGGGAAGAGTACTGCGAGGCGCATGGCGTTGAGCTTGGCATTGGTCCATGGGGTGAAAGCCGCAGTGTTTACTCCTCGGATTTCTTTGAGAGCCGCTTCATCGAAGGAGAGCGCCGCCGGAACCATCTGGGGTTTGATTTGTTCCTGCCTTCAGGAACCCGTGTCTGTGCGCCAATGGATGGCAAGGTGCGGTCTGTGGTGATTGAGACAGACCCGCTTGGTTATGGCTGCATGATTGCGTTGGATCATGAAACAGACTGTGGTCAGCCGTTTGTGAGCCTTTGGGGGCACATGGCCCATGAGGCAGCGAGCCGACTTAGTGCGGGTGATGTGGTCAAAGCTGGTGAGACAGTCGGGTATCTGGGTGCGGAAGATGAGAACGGTGGTTGGGCTACCCATCTTCACCTGCAGCTCTGTGCTGACGTTTCCTTGAGTGCTGAAGAAATTCTCGGTGTTGGCGAAGAGAAGTATCTTGATGTGTGGGCTGACTTGTTTCCGTCTGCCATCGATTTTGCTGGATTACCGCAAGAAACACTGGGCAGTACTGGACGGTCAGTCGGCGAGATTGTTTCATCGCGTCGTCAGAACCTGTTGCCGAATCTTTCCATCTCCTACAGCGAACCAATCAAGTTTGTGCGTGGTGTGGGTGCTTATCTTATTGATCACCGTGGGCGGGCCTATCTGGATTGCTTCAACAATGTTTGCCATCTGGGCCATGCGCATCCAGATGTGGTTGAGGCCTTGTCTCATCAAGCGGGTTTGCTCAACACCAATACGCGGTACCTGCACGATAACATCGTTGAGTACTCTGCGCGCCTGACAGCGACACTGCCGGATGATCTGGCGGTTGCGTCGTTTGTGTGTACGGGCAGTGAGGCGAACAGCCTGATGCTTCGCATGGCAGAGGCGCATACAGGGCGTCGTGATGCAGTGGTTCTGGATTGGGCCTATCATGGCACAACACCTGAGTTGATTGCGCTGAGTCCCTATAAATATAAGCGTAATGGTGGCAAGGGGCGGCCCGACCATGTGTTTGAGGCAGCTATTCCGGATGCCTATCGTGCACCGACCGACTGGGCACCTGAAGAGATTACTGCGCGCTATGTTCAAAGCGTTGCTGAACAGTTGGATCTGATGAAGAAGCAGGGGCGTGCTCCCGCATTCTTCATTGCTGAATCAATTCCAAGTGTGGCTGGTCAGGTGTTTATGCCAGATGGTTATCTGGAGGAGGTCTACAAGCTGATCCGTGCGGAGGGTGGTTTGTGCGTTGCTGATGAAGTGCAGGTTGGGTTTGGTCGTGTCGGATCACATTGGTGGGCCTTTGAAACACAAGGTGTGACGCCGGATGTTGTGACTATGGGCAAGCCGATTGGTAATGGTCATCCTATGGCCGCGCTTGTGACTACTCGTGAGGTTGCCGCTAGCTTTAACAATGGGATGGAATACTTCAACACTTTTGGTGGTAATCCTGTTTCCTGTGCTGTTGGGCTTTCAGTGCTGGACGTGATTGAACGGGATGGATTGCGCGAGAATGCGCATGTTGTTGGTGACTACATCCTCTCTGGCTTCCGAAAGATGATGGAGAAGTATGAGTTTATTGGCGATGTGCGCGGCATGGGCTTGTTTCTGGGCATTGAGCTGGTGAGAGACCGCCGGACCAAAGAGCCAGCAACAGATATGGCGAGACGTGTTGCCAACCGTGCGAAGGACCTTGGTATCTTGATGGGAACCGAGGGGCCATATGACAATGTGTTGAAGATGCGGCCACCGATGATTTTTTCTAAGGAAAATGCCGATTACCTGCTGGATGTTCTCGATCAGGCCATGAATGAGTCCGTTTCAGCTCTGGAAACCATGTAAACTATCAAAAAAGGGCCAAAGTCTGGCCTTTTTTACCTGAAGAATAGGCGGGGACAGGAAGTTGTCTCCGCTTTTTCTTTGACCTGAGGGCTAACGGGATGAAGATAAGAGTGAGTTCAATTCATGTTCAAAATCCGGAAGCGTCGCTCTTGATCGCAACGTCCTGAGTGCTCCGGCTTGTTGTTTTGGGTTTGTTTTAGAACAGGTTGGCATGCCATCCGTTTGAAAGCAGGCCCCAGAGTTTGAAGGTGGGCGAACATGGTAACCATTGAAAGCAGTGCAAGCATTACGGCCTGGGGTGAGCGAACCTTTGGGCAGGTTGCTGACCTGAATGCGTTGATTGCGCGGGCAAAAGAAGAGCTTGCCGCTCTGCAGCTGGCTGTCGAAAGTGGCGAGAGTTCACGTGATGTCGCTGCGGATGCCGCGGAGATTGCGATCCTGCTGCATCGTCTTGTTGGTTTGCATGGTGCTGAGCTTTCATTTGCCGTTGACGAGAAAATGGCTCGTAACCGTACGCGCATCTGGTCTCTGGCTGGTGATGGCACTGGTCGCCACGTTGCTTAAGCTTTTGGTTGTTGCTGCGGGCTGACCTGCCTGCGGTCTTCATCTCAACTTATCCCCCTTGTGACGCTGGATGGTACGCTTTGCGTAGGCTAGGCGATCTATGGGGATCATGATGAGTGAGACGACACCGCATCTAAAGCTGCCATTTCTGGCAGCTGCTCAAGCGCAAAAGCATGTCACGCACAACGAGGCTTTGGCACTTGTTGATCTGGTTGTGCAGCTTTGCGTTGTTTCCAACAGTGTGAGCACACCACCTGCAGACCCTGTAGAAGGGGTGCGTTATATCGTGCCTGCTGCTGCGACGGGTGCTTTTGCCGGGCAGGAGAGTAAGATTGCAGCCTTTGATGGTGGCATCTGGCGGTTCTTAGCCCCGGTTGAGGGCTGGGCGGCATGGGTGCAAAGCCTTGGTGCGATGCAGGTTTTCTCTGGTGGCAGTTGGATTGGGTTTTCTTCTGTAACTGGGCTGGGCGTTGATAGCGTCACAGGCGGTGCGGCGTTTCAGCAGGAGAAGACTGTGCTGAGCGAGAGTGCCCATGGTGCACAGAGCCAGTTCGTGACCGCAGATGAGCTGATTACCGTTTCTGGTAGTTTTGTTGAGAGCTCATTGGTTATTCCCTCCCGTGCAATTATATTTTGTGTTTCCACCCGCGTGGTTGAGGCTGTCACGGGTGCAAGTTCCTACGATTGCGGAGTTGCTAATGAGACAAGCAAGTTTGGTGGCTCCCTGGGCATTGCCGTTGGTTCTAGCAATGCGGGCGTGATTGGGCCGACGGCGTATTATGTTGACACGCCAGTTCGGATGACCGCGAATACTGGTGACTTCACCGGAGGCAAGGTTCGATTGTCCTTGCACTACTTCCTACCAGTGGTGCCACAGAACTGATCTTTACCGTTTGAATTTTATGGGCCGCATCTGCGGTCTTTTTTGTGTTTGCACGGGGGGCTTTGGCTCCCGTTTTTTATTAGGGGACTGAGAGATGCAGGATACCTTCCAATTGATCGTTTCGGACTTGCTTGAGAGTGAAGGGGGATTTGCCCATCGAAGCCGTAAGGCTGATCCGGGCGGTCCAACAAACTTTGGCATTACTCAGCGGACTTTGAGTGCTTGGCGGGGACAGTCTGTCAGTATTCAAGAGGTGCAGTCTATGGATCAGGCTGAGGCCGTCGATATCTTTCGGGCGCAGTATTGGGATGCTGTGAAGGGAGATAAAATGCCTTCAGGGTTGGATTATGCGCTTTTTGATTTTGCTGTGAACTCCGGGCCTGCACGGGCGGTCAAAACGCTTCAAGTTATCCTTGGCGTTGTTGTTGATGGTGTGGCTGGTGTTGAAACGTTTGGAGCACTTGAAAAGCGTAATGTGCGTGATCTGGTCGGTAAGCTTTCGGCTGAGCGTCTGCGTTTTATGAAGCGGCTTAAGAACTGGCCTTACAACAAAAATGGATGGAAGCGCCGGGTAAAGGATGTTCAGCAGCGTTCTTTTGAGTTGATCAAGTCGCCAGCATCTGCGGCTCAATCACTGCCTGTCCGTGATGGAGTTATGCCAGATGGCGCAGCCAAAGCGCGGGGCGAGGAGACATCTGCAATGAGCACTTGGTTGACGCCAGAAGGGATAAGCAAGGCCGGGGTGCTGATCTCCGCAGTTTCCGGCATGCTTGCCGGTTCTGGGCCCTTGCAGTGGGCATTCGCTTTTGTGCTTGTTGTTGCAGCAGGCATTGGTGGTTATCTGATGATCCAGAAAGAGCGGATGGCATAGGTTTGAGTTCGGGGGGCGAAGGAGCGAGAGCTTACGCGGCGGTGCTGTAAAGCTCCCCAGTGATTTTTGAGCATCGGGCAATCTGTAATGGGAACTACCAATGACGTTCTGCCAAGGACGTTTTAGTGTGCTTGCAGGTTCTCTCAATACAACCGGGCACCAAAATTCTGAACTGCTGGAAAGGCATTGCAGGTTCCATGAAAAAACTTAGCTTCGTTTCTCTTCTTCTTGGTTTTACCGCTCTTACAAATGCGCATGCAGGTGAGGTGGTATTACTAGCTGGGGCGGAGCTGTGTTCGCGGAAGGCGCTGATGTATCTGGTAGCATGTATTATGGTGCTCAGGGTGCCCATGGCGGCTATTTATCGTTTAAAGATGGCAAGGCTAACGATTGTTATCGTCACGCCATTAGAGCTTCGGATGCAGGTATTGTCGATGCGGATGGTGCGGAAGCACAAAATGCAGGATATTGCGGTTTCAGGTCTTATGAGGCAAGTATTCTCTCAGCCGTTGGCGGTAATGCAAGCGGGTCTCTTAATGGATTCATGGCCTACCACGGATCTACGTTAAACGCTCGGCAAGGAATAGCAGATAACTGCGGAGATAGTTGTATTTTGGCAGAAGGAACGTCTAGGGTCGAGACCCCAAACTTCAATGGGTCAGGTGCAAAAATTGGTTTGTTTGCCTCTAAGTCATCTGTGATTGATGCAGATGAAGCAACCGTAACAGGTTGTTCTGAGTGGGGCGCGGTAGCGGAGCGATTGTCATCTATAAACTTATCAGAGGCTTACATGAGGCAAGGCAACAGCGATCAACCTACAGATGCTGCAATAAATAGCGGTTCAAAGATCCTAGCTGTTGGGATGACTGGCGGGATTGGTAATTACGGGACAGGGCACGCAATTGCAGATAATGTGGTTAGTGTGCGTGGAATTATATTCCAATAAATTGCGCTTTATTGCTAAACTCTTAGAATACGCCGCTATCAACGTTGGCGGCGCAATTAACACTACTTCGATGAAACAAACTGAAGTATGTCACTAGAAAAACGTTCTAAAAGTCCTTCATCAAAACGAGCTTTCGCTGTTTCGATATCGCGTTCTGTCAAACCTTTTAGGGTTTGCTGGTAGATCGGGAGAGGAAGCGGCGCGTGACCTTTGCCCCACTCGCGAAAAATGAAATTTATACCATATAAATTTTGGTCAATTGCTTGCGTGCCACCAAGGAAAGAAATGAGAGGCACTGCATGTTCGGGTACGTGGGTATCGTTTGCATTTTGAAGATATAAGCCCCCTGGAATATTGGACTGCCTAAACTTTTCCATCAGGTTTGTGCAAATACCACGAAATGAACCCTCTAGAGAGGAAGGGGTATGCCAGCCAAAGCAGGCAGAAGCATATCTCTCGACAGCTCGCAGTTTATATTTAAAGATATCTGTTTGGGGATTTACTGCGAGGAACGTTGATTGTGGTAGCATAGAAGCATAGAACAACGCCGCGAAGCCACCCGCGCTGGAGCCTGCAAAAACGTTCCTCTTTGAATTAGATGCCTTTATAAACTTTTGTATAATCTTTGGCAAAGTGCTTTGTAGCTTCAAGTCCTGAGCGCCAGCATACCAAGCGATACCCAGGTTATTGGTATATTCTAAACTTGGATCTGAAATACCCAGATAAGATGCGTCTATCTCCTCAGTCATTTTTCTCCTGAGAAAACAGGAAAGCGAACAACTTTCGATCTGTTCACTGCAGCTGAGAAAAAGACAATTAATTTCTGAGATTCAAGGTTTGGGCGAAATGTAACTCGAATTATTCTGTTATTGCAGCGTATGTTGGATACCCCGCTCTTAGGGGTGGAGTTAAGAAATGAATTTAAGTCAACGTACTCATGATCTTGCGTTGCCTTGCCTACTACTTCGTTCCTCTGCGTGTGAATCGTCAAACCTTTCCCCCCTCAAGTTAGTATTTCGAGGGGATACATATTTTACTTTTTATAAAAATGGAAGGGGAATGCTCCGGCTTTTACAGCAAGGCATTGTGCGCTTTTGTGGCTTCTGCTCTCTGTACGTCAAGACTGAAGCCCTTTAACCACTCTCACGCACTCCTATTAACCCGCCCGCACAGCACACGCTGGAGCGGGTTTTTTAATGGATAAATCATGGCAAAGCAAAATTTTGGCCTCGTTATGAAGTGGGTTGGTCTGTCCGAAATGGGATATGTAGACCACCCCAAAGACCCCGGAGGCGCAACAAATCACGGGGTGACAATCAAGACGCTTTCTAAGTGGCGTGGCTGTAACGTCTCTAAAGACGAAGTGAAGGCTCTCACGAAAGTAGAAGCAGAGGAAATTCTCAAAACTTGGTTCTTTGATCCTGTTCGGTTCGATGAGCTACCTGCGGGCCTTGATTATACGGTTGTTGACTTCTCTATCAACTCAGGCGCAAAGCGTGCAATCGAGTATCTGCAACGTGCTTTGGGTGTTGATGATGACGGCGTTTTTGGTCGGGGTACTATGGATGCTGTCAAGCGCGCCGCCAATGAAGGCGACATGCCAGACTTAATTAAACGGCTCAATGAAAAGCGTTGGGCTTATATGAAGCGGCTGAGTAACTGGAGCTCATTTAAGAACGGTTGGACCCGTCGTGTGATGGGTGATGAAATCGGCATTCAAGATGGAGATATTGGCGTTATTGATCGTTCCACCAGACTTCATGAACAAGCTGTCGGGGTAAGTGCAAAATTACCTATCCCAGTACCGAAGCCTGCTGCTGGCAAGGCTGAGGGAAAAGCAAGCCTTAAATCAAACTGGATGCAGCCGGAAGGCCTCAGCAAAATTGCAACAGGTGTGAGCATGTTGGGCAGTGCAGTTTCAGAGCAACCTATTCTTCAGGTTGGCCTTGTCGCTATGGCACTGCTTGGCTTCGGCTTCCTGCTCTGGCAGCAGATGAACAAGGAGCCTGCCTAATGTGGAGTACTCTTGCATCATTGGGGGGGGGAGCTGCTCGGCTTGCCTTCCGCTGAAAAGCTATTGGACCGAGCGTTAGATACCATCGACAAGCGAACAGATTCTGAAACAGATCGCCAGAAGCTTCGCTCTGTGGCGATTGAGCGGCACCTGAGCTATGAAGCAGAACGCAGACAAACGGCGATGGGATGGCGCATTTGGTGGGCTGTCTGGTCATTGTTCGCGGTTCCGCTTGGTATTTGGTTTGCCCATGTTGTTCTCGATACCGCGTTCGGCTTTCCGTGGCAGGTTGCTGACTTGCCAGACTCTATAAAACCATGGGGAAACGATATCTTCTTTTCAATCTTTGGCTCTGGGGTCTCTGCTGCGGCAATCCAAACAATAACAGGCGCAATCAAGGGGCGGAGATGAACAGAGTTAATACTGTCGCTACCGTTCCAGTAGCGGGTGTTATGGTGACATTCCCATTCTACGACTGGCTGAACTGGTTGGCGGACTGGCTTCAGCCAGTCGCCTTCTTGCTTGGCTTAATCTTTTTGCTCTTGCGGCTCTATGTTTTCATACGTGATGAGCTTCCAAGAAAGAAGCGGGGCTGTGAGTAGCTGCATGACTGAACAACATAAACGCGCAACAGATGAGCAGATCGTTGCAGCGTACAATGAGGCCGGTGGCGTTCGTCTTTTGAAAGAGCAGGGCTTAGATTGCTCTTATGGACGCTTCCATCGTCGCTTAAACGCAAACTCCGAAGATGGAGGGAAACCTCCTGCCGGAATGCAAACACGTTCCCTGCGCGTTTCTGAAGATGGTAACGGCAATGTAAAGGGGCGTTCCTATCAATATGCCTTAGAGACAGGAGAGGGCGAGCAGCTTCCCAAGCACCTTAAAATCAAAGGTGCAACCGTAACCAAGGAACCAGATGGGAGCGTAAGCCGGACATGGCTGAAGTACTCCCAAACTGAGCTGAGCCCTGAATTCGTTGCGCGAGAGATAATCGAATCGTTTCGCGAGGATTTGCCGCGAGCGCAGCCGGTTGTGGCTCCCGAGGTTGGCGAAGTGGACTTGTGCGCAACCTATATCCTTACTGATTATCATCTTGGCATGCTGGCAGATGCAGATGAAACCCGCGTTGCCGATTGGGATATGTCCAAAGCAGAGGACTTAATTGTCCGCTGGTTTGGAGCTGCAATCAAGCAGGCGCCGAATGCTAAGACGGCTGTTTTAGCCCAGTTGGGCGACTTTCTGCATTGGGATGGCCTTTTGCCAGCCACTCCAACAAGTGGGCACATTCTGGATGCCGATACTCGCTGGCATAAGCTTGTGCGACGTGCGCTCTCTATCGTCCGGCAAATTGTTGAGATGATGCATCAAAAGCACGAAGAGCTGCACCTTATTTGGGTTTCCGGCAATCACGACATGTCCAGTTCAGTCATGATGCGGGAATTCCTGGCAATCCTTTATGAGAATGAACCGCGAGTAACCGTAGATACAACAGCAGATCTCTATCACGCCTTTGAGTTTGGAAACACTTCGCTTTTCTTCCATCACGGTCATAAGCGTGGCGTCAATCAAGTAGCGCCGACTATGGAGGCAAAGTTTCGGGATATCTACGGGCGCACGCAACACAGCTATGCGCACATTGGACACTTTCACCACAAAGACCAGCTCAAGGCTAAGGAAGATTCTTTGATGGAAGTGGAGCAGCACCAAACGCTCGCGCCTGCTGATGCACATTCTGCAACATCTGGTTATGTCTCAAAGCGTGCCGCGAAAGTCATCACGTATCACAAACTACACGGTGAAACCGGGCGACTGACAATTAG
This sequence comes from Pseudovibrio sp. Ad37, assembly GCF_001623075.1. GTDB lineage: Bacteria > Pseudomonadota > Alphaproteobacteria > Rhizobiales > Stappiaceae > Pseudovibrio. The sequence goes on along the minus strand of NZ_LMCF01000151.1, from coordinate 16,789 downwards.
GCCGGAAATGGTACAATGAAAGACTTGATTGATCTGAATGAGCCTAAAGCGTCTCAAACACAGGTAGGCGGCGACCATTATAAAAATCGGCCTATTCAACCTTTTCAGTACTCAATGAAAAACAATCTGGACCCGTTGCAGCACACGGCAGTGAAGTACGTTACTCGCTTCAGAGAGAAAAACGGTATCCAAGATCTGGAGAAGGCGAAGCATTGCATTGACCTTCTCATCCAGTATGAAACTACCGGGGGAATAGACTAGGACGATCTGCAACCCGTCCAAAATGTTCCTTTTAGGGCGCGGCTATTTGGCTGCGCTCTACTTCATTGCCTCCCTTCCTGATTTCCTCAAATCTATCTTTATAGATCTGACGGCAAATATCTTGCCTACCATGCCTTTCTATGAGGCTTTTGTAATGGCTCCCAACACTCTTCAGATCCTCCGTGGACTTTGCAAAAGCGCAAGCCATAGCAAACCCCACGTAGAGCTCAGAGGGGCGCTCAGGCGGGCCTTGATAAGGCAATACCAAACCTCCTATCGTTGATTAGTCGCCAGTCGGCTCTAAACCCGCTGATATGGCTGCGCACGCTAAAGCGATGTGGCGTGGAATAACGACCAAGCGCGTTGGATCTTCGCGCCTATGGCCTGTCTCATAGTTCAGGACGCTACCCTCAGATATGCCAAGAGCTTCGGCTGCAGCCCTTCTTGATCTGAAACCATTCGCTTTTCGCCACGCTTTAAAGCTCTCTGGGGTCATTCCAGGCACCTCAAAACATTCTCATGAGAGTTGGCAGATAATAGACTGCAAGAAAAAGCACAAAGAGTGCTGCTAAAATGATAGCTGACTTTCGTTGTGTTTTCATGTTTCACCCGCTATGTTATCACTCAGGAGTTGCGGGAAGGGACCATCCTTCCCGCCCCTCAAGTTACCAGTGTCGATAGACATTAGCGATAATGACTATCGCAACGATGACTTGAAGGATGAAGCTTGCAACTTCAAATGTCATAAGCTTTTCTCCTGAGTTAAGGGGGGTGGGAGTACCCCGCCCCCTTCACATTTTCTTTATATTGCACCCAGTACATGAATGCAATTAAAAGTTGTACTGTGTGCAAGAAAAAGCAGATTTCTTATCAGCCTGCTCTGCAGTGCATGAGCGCCTTGCGTATCTGCATATTCTAATGGCTAAACGCATATTCGGTCAGGTAGAAGAACTAAACAAAAAGCACGCTATGGCATGAGAGAAGGCGCACTGCTACCGGTTCAGCCAAGAAATGAAGTGTTCCAATAGCGCTCAAAACTAAAGGCTTTTTCTGTCTGAAAAGGTTCACTTTGAACATCTGTTCAGTGGCACGCTTTATTTTCTTAAGCTAAGCCTTTGAAAAGATTGGTCGGGTAGGCCGGATTTGAACCGACGACCCCTTCACCCCCAGTGAAGTGCGCTACCAGGCTGCGCTACTACCCGAACCTTGAGGAACCTTGCGCCTGGATGCGTTGCCGCATATGCAAGTATTCCTATTTGTGGAGCTGCCTTAACAGCTTACCACACAACTTTCCTACCTAATTCAGGTTGTCCGATCAAGGATCAAATGAAACTGGGCTTATTGTGCTGGTGGAAAACGCCTGTAGCGTGAGATGCCGGATTCCGCTGCGATGATGGCCCACAGAATGCCGAGTAGCAGAAAGTAGTGGCGCCAATGATCTGTGTCGATAATGAAGCTAACACAAGCGTGTAGCAGGAACGCCACATAAGTGCAGATGATGTATTTCTGCCAAGGCCGGGGCTTGAAGACCAGTGGCAAAGCTTTGATCAATGTCCAGAAAACAAGCGTTACATAGGACAGGCCGCCAAGCCACCCATAGGTTGTAAAGGCTTTGAGGTAGGAGTTGTGTTCATCCTCAGGGAAGATGGAATTGAAGCCGCCGACACCAAGACCAAACGGGCGTTCTGTGACAAGTGTGAAGCCTTCCCCCCAGCGTCCAAAACGCCCTAAACGTGCGCCGTCATAATCCTGCACGAGCTTGGCGCGGAGCGTGAACATCTCCGAGATCGATTCAATTGAAAGAATTGCAAACAGCGCAATGATGAGGCCGACACCTGTAAGACCAAGGATACCGAGCAGCTTCATACGCGGTAGGGAGCGCTGCTCGTTGATGAAGACGAGGAGAAACACCATGAGTGCTCCGCCCAGTGTCATGCCCCAGGCTGCACGGGAGAAAGAAAGGAACGCTCCCAGCAAGAGGATGAGCAGCGCGCCTGACTTGAAGATGTTCTCTCGCAAAGGCTTGGTAAGAATGTCGTAGATGATCAGCAGCGTCGGCAGGAGCAGAAAGGGGCCGTAGACGTTTGGATCCTTGAAGGTGCCTTTTGCGCGGCCATACAGGGTGAACTGGTCATAAGCGCCGGGGAAGGCGTTGAAGTAACCAGCAATGGCAAGCAGGGTGGCAAACAGAGCCGCCAGCAAGTAACCCTTCTCAATGATGACTATCCGTTCAATTTTTGCAGACAGGGTTGCTGCATACAAGAACGATGAAAACGCCAGGAAGATCGTTACGGCATAGAAGGTGACGGCTTCTTTGGTGTCTGCGGCTGCGGGTAAGGCAAGAATTCCGCCTGCTATGTAAAAACACAGCAAAATCAGAAGAGGCAGAATGTCCTTACGCAGTTCCAGCCCAAAGAAGGACCAGCCCACCAACAAGAGGGCGATCAGCAGATCATAGGGAGCTGGTTCGATGATAACGAGCGCGCTCACAGATGCGGTCAGGAACAACAGCGCTCTGGCTATTGTTTCTGTGCCGATTGTCAGAGGCACATACCAGAAGGGGTGTGTATTTCTGGTTGCATCGTGTGGGCGCGATAAGTCGGTCAATATGCGTTTTCCGTTTCCAGAAGGCAGAACGGTGTTTTAATCAGGATGTAGAGGTCAAAGAAAACGGACCAATTTTCAATGTAGTAGATGTCGCATTCGACACGCTTTTGGATTTTGTCTTCGGTATCCGTTTCGCCGCGCCAACCTTTGATCTGCGCCCAACCGGTGACACCTGGCTTGACCTTGTGGCGTGCGAAATAGCCATCCACCACGTTCTCATAGAGGCGATCTTCGGCTTTTGCGGACAGAGCGTGTGGGCGAGGGCCAACGAGAGAGAGCTGTCCCATCAGTACGTTCATCAGCTGAGGCAACTCGTCAATGGAGGTCTTGCGGATGATGCGACCGATTTTGGTAACGCGTGGATCGCCTTTGGTCACCAGTTTTGAGGCGTTGGCGTCCGTCATGTTGTGGTACATGGAACGGAACTTGAAGACGTCGATCAGCTCGTTGTTAAATCCATAGCGTTTCTGGCGGAAGATGACCGGGCCGGGACTGTCCAGCTTGATCAGCAATGCTGTGATCAGCATAACCGGAGAGAGGGCAATCAGCGAAATGCTTGCGAAGAAGATATCGAAGGCGCGCTTTGCAATTGTGTCCCAATCTGCGATCGGTTTTTCAAGAACATCCACAAACGGCACTGCGCCCACGAAAGACGAGGCCCTTTGGCGGAAGCGGAGTTTATCAGCATGCGCTGAGAGGCGGATATCGACCGGGAGAACCCAGAGCTTTTCCAGCAGCTGAATGATGCGCTTTTCTGCGCGGATCGGGATTGTCACCAGCAACATGTCGATTTGGGCGATGCGGGCGAACTCTACCAGATCAGAAACGTTGCCAAGCTTTTGATAGCCTGCGACGTTTGGTGGGGAACGATCATTTGAGCGGTCATCAAAAATCCCGCAAATCTCAATGTCATTGTTTGGTTGGCGCTCAAGTTCTGCGATGAGATCAGCAGCACTTTGCCCACCTCCGACGAGGACTGCTCTGCGGCTCAAGCGACCCATGCGAGTCCAGCGCACAATAAAGCCACGCATGACCATTCGGAAGATTGTGAGGACCACAGCCCCGCTCACAAACCACTTCAGCAGGAAAGTCTGTGGAATCTCCGTAGAGGGTAGGATAAGCAGCAGAGACGTGATCAAAGCCGCGAATACCAGTGCCCATGCTGTGATGAGGCGCATGGCCTGAGCCACGACTTTTTGCAGGGCGTTGGCTTGATACATGTCAGCCATTTGAAACAACATGACACCAATCAGGGAGGCTTCGAACAGTGCGAAGATCTGCCAGAGAGGCGGGATATCAAGGGAGGCTCCGCTCAGATAAGCGAAAACACCTGTCAGAACGATCAAGGTCGCATCTGAGCAGCGCATGAAACCATCAAAAACCGTTTTAGAGATGGTGTTGGTGCGCAGGGTAGCTGCCACCTCCAGAGCATCCTTGGACAGATTACTTATCGTGATGTCTTCATTTTGTGTCAAAGAAGTCTGCTGACCGTTCGTCCCGGATTGGTCATCAGGTGACGGGCCACTCTCAATTACATTGAAGCGATGCTTGACCATTATGTCGTGCGCCTAAGTGAGTTTGTTTTGTGAGTGCAGCGTGGACTGTTGAGACTGCTGTGAGGCGTCTGCCAGTTCATCTTTCGCACTTTGAACAGGGTGATAAAGTTGGGTGATGCTCTGCGCCATTTGCGACAGAGTGAAATTCGTTTTCAGATGGTTCTGCAGTTGCAGGCTTAGTTGGGTTTGCTCTTCAGAATGAGCAAGCGCCCAACTGACTGCATTTGTCAGTGACTGCTGATCATCAGGTTGAACAAGTGTTTTGTGATGCTCTGCATAAATCTCAGGTATGCCGCCTACGCGGGTTGTGATCAGCGGTTTTTGTGCTGCAAGGAGTTCCAACACGATATACGGCAGAGCTTCTGCTCGTGAGGGAATGATTGCTGTTTTGCCGCGTGGAAGAGCTTGGCTGAGTGGTAAGAACCCATGAAAGGTAATGTAGGCTTGTAGCTTCTTATCTCGGACCATTTGCTCAAACAGAGCACGGTCTGGGCCATCTCCTATAATTGCAAGGGTTGGCTTGGTACTGGAGTTTTTGTGCAATTCATCCAGAGTATTGATGAGCAGATCGACGCCTTTCAAAAGACGAAGCTCTCCGACGAAGAGTAGGTCAGCTGCGTTCTCGCGAGCTGTGCTGCGTTTGAACTCTACTTGCCGCAAACCGTTATGTACGATCTTGTGGTGTGGATGGTTGCCGTTCAGGCCGATCTTTTGTTGATAAGCTGCTTTCTCAAACGCACTGGTAAACACAAGTGAGTCTGTGAGTGGTCTCAATAGCTTTTCAAGCGTGATATAGACTTTGCCTGATGTGGTTGAGAAATCGTAGTGGAGGCTGCCGCCGTGAGGGCTGTAAACGCGCTGGGTTTTGATTCCGTGTAGCCTCAGTGCAGACCCTATGGTGCGTGCCCAGACGCCACCTTTAGCGCCATGACCGTGCAAGACATCCGGCTTTAAAGGGGCAAGATGTTTTGTGAGCTTGTAGAAGTTGAAAAGGTCTTTGGGAGCGAGTGATCGTGCCATTGGAACAGCGAGTAAGCCAAGGGAAAGACTAGGCTTTAAGGCTTCTAATTGCTTCATTGATGAAGGAGGGATAGCGTTGGAGGCACACACAATGCCAAGTTCATGGCCCATCTCGATCTGTTCTTCAACAAGATCCATAAGATGACGAAACGCGCCGCCTAAAGGCGCACGTATGCAATGAACGATTTTCAGCTTGTCCGTAGACATCCGCAGCAAACTCCCCACCGCGCATGCATTGTCTTATGCTCCCCAGCACAGACCGCCGCGCAATTGAGTTTATTGCTAGCTTAAAATACTGTTTGACCTGTTAATCGACAGGGTTAATTAACTCTTAATCGTGAGTTTTAGCCTAATAAAACGCAAAGGCATGTAGGGTGCATGCTCTTAATTTAAAAGAGCCTTTCATGCACATAGAGTGTGTCGCCAGGGCGAACCGGTGTTGTGATTGGTGCTGGCCCGCTGGCAATTTCACCGCCGATCTGCCGGGTCAGGTCAACATCCTGCTGGCGTGCTCTTGCAGTAAAGCCTCCAGCTGTGGCGACGGCGTTTTGCACGGTCATGCCTGGAAGGTAGGCGTACTGGCCTGCGTTTCTGACTTCACCCATGATGAAGATTGGTCGGTAGACGGAAACTTCAACAGAAACGTCGGGATCGCGGATGAAACCGTTTTTTAGACGGGCGCGGATCATGCTTGCGAGTTGTTTTGGAGTTTTGCCTGTTGCGTTGATCTGACCGATCAATGGGAAGGCGAGGCTGCCACCCTGATCAATCTTGTAAGTATTAGACAGATCAGCCTGTCCAAAAACAATAATGCGGACTTCGTCGCTTGCAGCAAGAGTGTATGGCTGGACCAGTTCCTCATGAAAAGCAGGCTCTGGCTTTTTATAGGATGAACAACTCACTAACAGAGTTAAGCCAGCAATAACTGCTAGTAGGCGCGGGCGCATTACGAAATCCTTTAAATTCATTGAGAGTATATTTCGGCGCTTAAGGTTAACAGAGTATAAATATTGTAATTATCCTCTAGTTAATTTTGCAAGAATTGTTGGGCGCTTTGTCATTTCTTTCCAGCATTTGATTAAGGTGCTTAATAACTTGGTTACCCTGTCTATGCATTCTTGTGATTGAAAATTGTTTCGGGCTTTGTGTTGAGTGGGGAAGTGGGCTGTGCCGCAAGAAGATGTCTTTCTTGATATGGGCGTGCTGTTCAAAAAAGTGTTTAAGGGGCTCCTCTGGGTGGTCCCTTTTGCAGCGCTGATCGCCTTTGGCACTTTTTACCTGGCCAGCAAGCAAACTGCTAAATACACAAGCGAATCCAAAGTCCTCATTGATACAGCCAAGATTGTGCTGCCTGGCCAAATCCGTAACAGCGAGCAGGAACGTTCTCTGCTGGATAAAGAAGGTATCGCCAGCCAAGTACAGTTGCTGCAGTCGCGTGATTTGGCGCGCCACGTTGTGCAAACACTTGATCTTGCAAACAACAGTGTTTTTGCGGCTAAAAGCAAGCCGGGCCTTGTTGATCAACTGATGACCCGTGTTGGGCTTGAACCGACATCTGGCCAGGTGAGTGAAGCCGAGCGGCTGTTGAACAAGTTCACGAGCAATTTGGATGTGTATCAGGTCGATGGATCCCGCGTAATCGCAGTGCGCTTTACGAGCAAAGACCCAGAACTTGCTGCACGTGTTGCTAACACGGTGGTCAACGAGTATCGCATGCTGCAGGACAATGCGAAGCGCGCGGTGACCAATAACACGGCTGATGCACTTGCGCCTCAGGTTGCACGCCTTGAAAATGAAGTTGAGGCTGCGAAAAAGACCGTTGCTGAATTTCGTGCGGGTGCTGACCTGTTGCTTGGGTCCGAAAACAGGACGCTGAACCAACAGCAGCTGGCTGAACTCAACTCTCAGGTTTCTTCCGCCATAGTGGCTAAGTCGCAGGCTGAAGCTCAGGCGCGACAGATCCGATCCTTGCTGGAAGATGGTGGGTCTTTGGAAACTGCGACGCAGGTTCTGGCTTCGTCTCTAATCCAACGCTTGCGTGAGCGTCAGTTGGCGCTGGAAAATCGCATTGCGGAGCTTTCAACTACGCTCCTGCCAAATCACCCGCAGATCAAAGCACTGCGCTCCCAGCTGCGTGGGTACGATCGTCAGATCCGCGCTGAGGCGGAGAAAATTGTTATTGGCCTTGAGAATGATGCCAAGATTGCTCAGGACCGTTATGTCGCTCTCAATGAGCAGGTGAATGCGTTGAAGGTAGAAGCTGCCCGTTCGGGCGCTGATCAGGTTCGTTTGCAGGAGTTGCAGCGCGAAGCACGCTCCAAAGAAGAGCAGCTGAACCAGTTGCTTGTGAGCCTGCGCGAAGCTGAAGTGCTGCAGGGCGTTGGTGTGCTGAATGCTGACTCCCGTGTGATTTCACGTGCCTCTGTGCCAAGTGAACCATCTGGCCGGAAACCTTCTGCGCTTGCTGCGATTGCTGGTTTCGCCGCGTTCTTCCTCGGCTGCCTTTGGGTGATTGCACGTGCTTTGATTGCTGGAGAAGTTTTACGCCGCGAAACATTTTCTACGCCAACGGCACCTGCCGCCAATCCGAAAGAAGCGACTGGTACGGCAACCTCTAATGCGCTTGAAAGCGTGGTGGATGCAACGACCCGCAGCCATGCTGTTGCCGCTCCTCCTGTCGAGTTGAAGCCTTCCTTTGTTGAAGAGGAAGACAAGTCTGATGAGGAGCAGGAAACTTCAGAGGAGGAAGAGCCTCAAGAGGAAATGACAGAGCTTGCTGAGGAGGAAGCTTTTGAAGAAGAGCATGACGAAGCACGCGAAGAAGAAGAGTTTGACGAGGAGTTTGAGGAAGAAGAAGCAAGTGCTGAGGTTTCGTCAATCACTCTAAAGGAAGTCAAGGCTGATAACGCCAATCAGCTTGCAAAGGTTGGCCGTGTGGTTGTGCTCAGTGTTGAGGATGAAAGCCTGTCTTCACGCGTTGCTCTAAGCTGTACGCGCAAGATTGCCGAGCGCGGTATTATGCCTGTGGTCGTCGAGGTGCGGTCTGAAGGCGGTGAAGGGGCACAGTCCATCCTCAAAGAAACGCCGCTTGAAGAAGTTGGGGATGTGCCTCAAGCTGAAGAGGGTTCTGATGATCCGTTGAAGCCGGGTTTTGCAGAGTTGTTGGAAGGCGAGGCGGCCTTTACGAACGTGATCCACCGCGATCCTGTTTCCCGTGCGCATGTGATACAATCAGGTGTCATGCCTATTCGTGATGAAGTGGTTTATGGCGGGCGCTATAATCTCATCATGGAAGCCCTAGATCTGACGTATGACGTAATCGTGGCTGATCTCGGTCTCATCGAACCGAGCTTGATTTGCGCGCAGATGCTTTCTGAAGCGGATCGCGTAATTATTGCGACTGACGGGTCACCAGCAGGCCCTGAACTGGAAAAAGCTCTGACCATCCTTGAAAAGCACACCAAGGCACCCGTTGAGGTGGAGCGAGTGGTCAGCAATGAAGCTGCGGCTTGGCTACAGGTTGATATGGCAGCATAAAAGCTGTTCAAAATGTTTTGAGTGAGCTTAGTGCTGTATGCGAGCGAAAATTCTACGAACACGCCTATAAAGCTGCCAAAATCTCTCGTTGTTTCTAAGCTTACGTTTAGAGCTGAGTATGACGTTTTCGAGAGCCGCGGCGAGCTTTCCTTTGAAAGTGAGTGGTTCGATCCAGTCCTTTAAGTGTTCTGGTTCAGCCCATGCCAGCTTGAAACGCTCTTCGCCCAATCCAAAGTCAAAGATCTCCATGCCTTCATTGCACATGTCCTCAATGACGTGCTGCATGAGCAACTCGCCGGGACTATGTCGCATCAGTTCGCCATTAATGATGGAGGTGCAGTAGCAATATACTCGTTTTCCAGACTTAAGACTGAGGCATGTGCTGATGATCTCATCATCAAGTTTCAGGCTGTAAACCACCGGTTTTGACGGGCTGTCATCTTGCGAAAGGTTTGAGAATGCCTCACGCACGAAACGCTGGTAGTTGGGAAGGGCGAAGGCGGTTGGAATACCTGTCTCAGCCTGCCGGAGTTCTCGTTGCCTAATCATGGCATCAACGGCGGCGGCTGCGCCTTCTTTTGTGACTTCGGCCTTGAAGCTGAGCGTGCCCAGTGACTGAAGTTTGCTAAGTTTACTGCGGTGCTTTTTGCGGGCACCTTTAGAACGTTGTGCTTTGACGAATTCTTCCGCAGGGCTTGTAAGCTCAAACGGATAGATTGCATTGGTGCTCGTGGTGTCATCCAAACAGATTAACGGGTTGTCGTAGGTGCCCACACGACTTGCCATGTTGCCAAGGTGGATGAGATCAACGCCCCATGCTTTGAGGGCTGCAACTAGGCGAGGGCGGAGAAAATGTGCCTGCGGAGCTTGTAATAGCTCTTGAGACCAATAGCCCGTGTTCTGGTTGAAGATTTCCTCTCCGAGCCATCGGGCGGTTTTTGCAAGGTGGCACTGATGGAGAGCGAGAGGTAGCAGGACATGGAGTTTTGCGCCGATGTACCCGACAACAATCAGTGTGGTGACTCTTTCTGAGTGAGCAACATGTTCTGCCCAGCTTTTACACCATTCATAGGCGTGATAGGCACTTCCATCGCCTGATGCTTCCAGAATGAGCCAATCATTCCGCAGTTTTGACAGGTCTGTATCTGAGATGATCTGAAAAGAAAACTTACTCAAATCCAGCGTGTTATTACAATCAGCACGGTTAGAGCGCTCGCTGTTTGACGTGGATTGTGGAAGTGTCATTGAAAAATGCCCTAAATAAAATACAAGGAATTATTAGTTCCAAGCTCTTAATGAATCTCAAATCTAACTAGGTAGAACAACCCAAATTGAAATTAATCGTAAATAATTCCCAGTTACAATTTGAGAGATATTCGGTTTGGAACTAGGGGGTCTCCGTGCGGAAGTCCTTCAAGCATTTAGTTATTGATTACGCCAGCTACTTTTTAAGTAGCCGTGGGCCTGCCAGATTATTCAGGAACATGACCGCTGGTGATGGCATTATTTTTACGCTTCATCGTGTTCTCCCTGAAACGACCGGGCCCTTTCAGCCTAATAAACTGCTTGAAGTTACACCAGAATTTTTGCGTAAAACCGTTATTCAGGTTCGGCAGGCGGGATACGAGTTTATTTCACTGGATGATGCTTTGGAACGGCTTCAAAGCAAAAGGCAATGCTCTCAGAAGTTTGCGGTTTTGACTTTTGATGATGGTTATAAAGATAACCGAGATGTGGCTTTTCCCGTGCTAAAGGAACTTGATGTTCCTTTCACCGTTTTTATCAGCAGCGAATACAGCAAGCATAACTCTGAGCTGTGGTGGATTATCATAGAACAGCTCATCGCTGAGAATGACCACATCTCATTCCGATATGAAGACAAACAGTTTGATTATGATTGCACCTCTTTAAAGCATAAAGAGGCATCGTTTGTATCAGCGCGTTGCATGCTTATCAGCGAGGTGCCAGAGGCTAAACAGCGGGCAGTTATTCGGGAGGCTGCAGAGCGTTATGGATTGGATTGGCGAGTGCTTTGCCGAGAGCTGATTCTGTCTTTTGAAGAGTTGCGTGCATTCTCTCAGGATCCACTGGTCAGCCTGGGCGCACATACGGACACTCATCCGATGTTGGCGCGGCTTTCTACCCGAGAGGACATCCGACAGCATATTCAGGCAGGGCTGGAGGAGATGACTGCGCAGTTAGGCAAGACGCCGATGGTATTAGCGTATCCTTACGGGTTCGCTGAAGCGGTTGATAAACGCTGTGAAAGTGTTGCTGAGGAACTGGGTTTTGCGGCGGCTGTGACGACACAACCGGGAACCTTGACTACGGAAAATCTCAAGCGACGCTATCATTTGCCACGTGTCTCATTGAATGGATTACATCAACACCAAAGAATGGTTGATGTGTATCTGACCGGAGCCGCGTTTGCGGCTTATTACACGGTGAAGCGCATCCGGTCTTTTTTGAGAAGAGCGTGAGCTCTGATCAGGACTTGAACCTTTAGGGCCTAGCGCTTTTTATAGGTCCAGCTGATAATCAATCCCGCCGGAACCACCCAGATCAAACCAGCAATTGCAAAAAAGATAAGCTTAATAGACCAATGCTTGCCCGCCATTGTTATATCGCCAATGACCATTGCCAGGAAGATATAGACAAGAACAAAAGTCACTAAAAATACCATGCCGATGAAACGGCGAAATGGCGAAACCATAGAGTTCTCCTTGAAAGCCTCTTTGCGTAGGGCCTTTCTTTTCCGCGCAAGCCATAGTTCAAAATGCATATATTTTTCAAGAGGATCTTGCTGGTAATTTGCAATTTAGATTGTGCAGACCCGCTTTCGTGTTCTCTAAGTCTATGACACAGCAGTGCTATTGCATGACTGACTTTCACCTGAAAAATCTAGGTAATTTGTCTAGACTGCTGTGAGGATCTGCGTATTTTTCCTGATTTGGTTGCTGATCTGACATATATAGGGGCAAACAAGTTCTTCGAATAGGTGTCATGTCTACTCCGTTCTACAGTTCAGATCTTTCTGCTCAAGACCTTTCCAACCGCAGGCAAATTCGCGTGTGGTTGCTGTTTATCTGCTTCCTGATTTTGGCCATGGTTGTTGTGGGCGGGGCGACCCGCCTGACCGAATCCGGCCTTTCCATTACTGAATGGAAGCCAATACATGGTGCCATTCCGCCGCTGAGTGCAGCTGAATGGGCGGAGGAGTTTGAGAAATACAAACAGATCCCGCAGTACAAGCTGCTCAATGAGGGTATGACGCTTGGCGAGTTCAAGTCTATCTTCTGGTGGGAGTGGGGACACCGCTTGCTGGGCCGGGTGATTGGGCTCTTCTTTTTCATCCCGCTTGTGTGGTTTTGGGCTCGTGGACAGGTGAGTTCATGGCTTAAGCCGCGGCTTGTGGTTGCGTTCTTGCTAGGTGGATTGCAGGGGGGCATTGGCTGGTGGATGGTAGCGTCTGGCCTTGTGAACCGCGTGGATGTGAGCCAGTACCGTCTTGCTGTGCACTTGAGTGTGGCCTGTATTCTGTTTGCTTACCTGTATTATCTAGCAGCTGTGTTAAAGCGCCGCCCAGAGCTTGAGCGTGAAGGCTGGAATGTGTTTGGTGATGGTTTATTTGGTGCATATGCCATTGTTGGCTTGGTGCTCTTTCAGCTGTTCCTAGGGGCATTGGTTGCAGGCCTCAATGCAGGGCTGACATTTAACACCTGGCCGCTGATGGATGGGCAGATTATTCCATCAGGTTTGTTTGTCATGTCTCCTTGGTGGATCAACTTTTTTGAGAATGTGATGATGGTGCAGTTCCAGCACCGCATGATCGCTTATGCGCTGGTGATTGCTGTGTTTGTGCAGGGTTTCTATCTGATGCGCGGCAACAGAGAGAGCGTGCTGAAGAGCAATGCCAGCTGGTTGATGGTGGCGATTGTTATTCAGGTGTTCCTTGGTGTTGTGACGCTGCTTGGTATGGTGCCGATGGATCGCGCATTGGCGCATCAGGCGATGGCGCTTATTGTTCTGGCGCTCGCTGTCGAGCAGGTTTGTCTGCTTCGCCGCGAAAAAGAAGCTGCGTTGAGATGATGATTCAGTTTGTCTGACTAAGTGGTTGATGTGGAATTGAAAAAGGCGCCTTGCGGGCGCCTTTTTTTGTTTTATGGTCATTGCTGGTAGATTGATTCATTTTCCAATCATACCGCATTGAAATGTAAACGTATTATGCCTTTTCGAGCGCTTGCTTCAGATCTGCGATGATATCAGCAACATCTTCAATGCCAATGGAAACACGAACAACATCCGGGTCTGCTCCAGCAGCAGTTTTTTGAGCGTCAGACAGCTGGCGGTGTGTGGTAGACGCTGGATGGATGACGAGCGAGCGGGTGTCACCAATGTTAGCAAGGTGAGAGAATAGCTCCAGACCTTTTACCAGTTCAACACCTGACTCATAGCCACCTTTCAGGCCGAAGGTAAAGACTGCGCCTGCGCCTTTCGGGCAGTACTTCTGATGCGCCTGATGGAATGGGTCATTGGCGAGGCCTGCATAAGAGACCCAGCTGACAGCTGAATGGCTTTGGAGGAACTCAGCGACCTTTAGGGCATTGTCAGAGTGCTTCTGCATGCGCAACGCAAGTGTCTCGATGCCTGTGATGAGCATGAAGGCATTTTGCGGTGAGATAGCTGGACCGAGATCACGCAGGCCGAGGACACGACAGCAGATCGCAAAGGCGATGTTGCCGAAGGTCTCAAACAAGCGCATGTCGTTGTATTCTGGACGAGGTTCGGTCAGCATTGGATATTTGCCGGATGCTGCCCAATCGAATGTGCCAGCGTCAACAATTGCGCCGCCCATGGAGTTGCCATGCCCGCCCATGAACTTGGTCAGGGAATGCAGCACGATGTCTGCGCCGTGTTTGATTGGCTGGCAGAGGTATGGGGTTGCCATCGTGTTGTCGACGATAAGAGGCACGCCAGCATCTTTGGCCACTGCTGAGATGCCCTCGATATCCATGATAACGCCACCTGGATTGGCGACACTTTCGATAAAGACAGCACGAGTGTTTTCGTCGATCTGGTCTGTGAAGCTTTGTGCGTCCAGACCTTCTGCCCATTTCACATCCCAGCCGAAGCTTTTGAAAGAATGGTTGAGCTGGTTGATGGTGCCGCCATACATGCGCTTGGAGGCGACGATGTTGCAGCCGGGTGTCATGAGGGCGTGGAAGGCCAGAAGCTGTGCGGCGTGGCCGGATGCCACGGCCAGAGTTGCAGTGCCGCCTTCCAATGTTGCCACGCGCTCTTCAAGAACAGCGGTGGTTGGGTTTGTGATGCGAGTGTAGATGTTGCCAAATGCTTGCAGGCCAAACAAGGACGCAGCGTGGTCTACATCCTCAAACACGAAAGATGTGGTTTGGTAGATTGGTGTTGCGCGCGCGCCTGTGGTTGGGTCTGGTTTCGCGCCTGCGTGAATTGCAAGGGTATCAAAGCCTGGGGTGTGATCGCTCATAAGGCAGTCCTTTCAATGCGCTTGCAGGATGGAACGGTTCTGCGCAAGGTGCATGGTTTGCATTCCCTTGGAACAGGCGCGTCATTCTCTGCTGAAATTTATATAATTTCCCGCTAGGAACTATGAGGGGGCAACCGGAGGTTGGCAAGCTCAGATGAAAAGATGAGCGCTCTTCACTCTTGCAGAAAGCTCAAGCAACTTGCCGACTATTTGATGCTTGAAATTCTGTTCGCTTCTGCTTGGTGGGATTGGAAAATCGTTCTAATTTATCGGATGCGCTCTCAATGTTCGTGGTATCGAGAGCGCCTGATAGGAGTGTTTAGCAGGCTGTAACTGATGCCAGGCGTGGGATTTCGATCTTAGGGCAGCGGTCCATTACCACTTTGATTCCCTTGTCTTCTGCCCGTGCTGCTGCTTCGTCGTTTCTGACACCCAGCTGAAGCCAGATTGCTTTGGGGAGCGTTGGCAGAGCGATTACCTCATCGATGACACCAGCCGCTGCTTCTGAATTGCGGAAGACATCGACCATGTCGACGGGTTCTGGAAGGTCTGTCAGGGACGCATAGACTTTTGCGCCGGCGATTTCGGTGCCTGCCTGACCGGAATTGATTGGATAGACTGTATAGCCTTGTTCAAGCAAATAGTTGAGGACGCGGAAGCTGGCGCGTTCTGGTTTGTTGCTGGCGCCGACCAATGCGATTGTTTTTGTGTTTTCCAGAATGCCCTGAATGTAGTCGTCTGAATAATGATCGTGGTTCATGTTCTTATCAACTTTCTGCAATTTCATTGGCTGCCAGCTGCATTTGTCTGTGCTCTTCACGCAGTTCCTTGCGAATAACAAGCTTGATACTGGACCAGACAGCGTCAACTGCGCAAACCTTGATATCGACAAGTCCCATAGGCAAGCAAACTTCTCTAACCGTATCTTCTGTCACCTCTGAAGGGACTTTGGATGCTTTCTTAGGCCATGAGACCCAGATCATACCGTCTGCATTCAGTGTCCTGCGCAGTTTACTCAGCAGATCTGCTAGTTCGCTTTGACCCGTTACAAAAAATATGGGCAGTGTTTACGCCGTTTTCCAGAGTAGGCAGGAGGACCAGATCGTCAACTCCTGCTGCAATTTCATCGAAGACGGTTTGTGGCATGTTGTGCCACCAGCAGCTCATGCCGGGTTTCAGACCTAGCTTTTGAGCTAGTGATCTTTTTGAATGCCCGGTTGTCATGTGCGGCTCCCTACATCCTGATCAGCTGTCTTTCCAATCTGGTGTGCGCTTTTGAAGGAAGGCGTTGATGCCTTCTTCTGCGTCATTGGCCAACATGTTCTCTGCCATGACCTGAGAGGTGTAAGCATAGGCTTCTGCCAATGGCATATCGGCCTGCTTGTAGAATGCTTCCTTACCGGTTTTGACTGTAAGGGCTGATTTAGACGCAATGACCTCAGCGTATTTCTGAACCACGACTTCCAGATAATCGGCTTGCACCACCCGGTTGATCAGCCCGTATTCCTTCGCAGTGGAGGCATCAATGCTTTCACCAGTCAATAGCATTTCCATGGCCTGTTTGCGGCCAATGTTGCGGGTCAGCGCCACCATTGGGGTGGAGCAGAAGAGGCCGATGTTAACGCCGGGGGTGCAGAAGGTTGCTGTATCCAGTGCCAGTACCAGATCACAGGAGGCAACCAACTGGCAGCCTGCTGCTGTTGCAACGCCAGTTACAACGCCGATGACTGGCTTTGGAAGGTTCACGATCTTTTGCATGAGCTCAGCGCATTGATCGAATGTCTGCTGATAGAAGGCTTTGCCGCCATCTGCTTGCGCACGTGCAGCTGTTAGCTCTTTCAGGTCGTGACCTGCGCAAAAGACTTTGCCTTCAGCGCCGAGCAACACAACGCGCACTTCCGGGTTTGCTGCCGCTTCATCCAGTGCAGTGCAGAGTTCTTTCATCATGGCCATGGACATGGCATTCATGCGCTCCGGGCGTTGCATGACGATACGCTGAACACCATTGTGCAGCAGCTTGCCAAGCATTGGGCGTTCTGCTTCGCTTTGATCTTTGGTGGTGCCTGCGTCAGACATGGTGGTTCTCCATAGTACTGTAAATAGTCGTTGAGATGCCTTTAGCAGGCTATCGGGCCTTGATTAAGTGTTAAATCACAGAGTGAACAAAACTTGAGCCTAGAGCGTGCTGCGCCAGATCTGATTCAGGTTTCTCATTTTAACTTTTTGTGATTCAATGTTGCCATCCTTGTTTTTGGAGGGCACATGGGCAAGCC
This sequence comes from Pseudovibrio sp. Ad37, assembly GCF_001623075.1. Classification (GTDB taxonomy): domain Bacteria; phylum Pseudomonadota; class Alphaproteobacteria; order Rhizobiales; family Stappiaceae; genus Pseudovibrio. The sequence continues at coordinate 29 of NZ_LMCF01000151.1, read as the reverse complement.
ATATCCGATAGAATTACGTGAACGGGTTG
>NZ_LMCF01000150.1 GCF_001623075.1 Pseudovibrio sp. Ad37 | reverse complement strand
ACAACCCGTTCACGTAATTCTATCGGATATGGCTTGCCCATGTGCCCTCCAAAAACAAGGATGGCAACATTGAATCACAAAAAGTTAAAATGAGAAACCTGAATCAGATCTGGCGCAGCACGCTCTATGATGTCACAACCGATCCTGGGCGCATCAATTTATGGCGGCTGAGTCACTTGATTTATCATCGCTTGCAGATTGCTGAGGTGGTGACGACACAGACTTATAAAGTTTCAGGAAATCTGGAACTTGATCTTACAGCCTCACCAAATCCAACTGCACTTTATAAAGAAAATGATGGGACGGTTGATTTGGAGAACAGCCCTTCGGGTATGGTTGCTGTTGCGAAAACTCTTGCCCCGGGTCTGGCAAAGAACATTATTTATTACACTGCATTCGGCAAAGGCTTGTTCAATAACTTCAAAGTTCTGAATGCGGCTGGTGGTTATCTCTTCAATCGTGAGGAAGACTTGATTCAGAACAAGCTCGGCAAGACTGTGAGCCTGTCCACCGTGACCAATATTCCGTTCCAGACCAATCAAGTAAACCTTATTCTGGTGCAGTATGCGGGCACCAATACGATGCATTGGGTTGCTGGTACGCGTCATCTGACGGATACGGATAAGGCCATGATTTATGATCCGGCGACAGGTGATGTTCTGGAGATTGCGACCGCCGGTAACTTCAAACCGCAGACCAGCCCTTCCGCAAAGCCAGCGACACAGATCGGTCCGAACTCCTACGAGTTTCCAGGCATCTGGATACGGTTGGGAGCTTAACGTGGTGTGCTGCAAGACGATATTGCAGAGTTACAAGGCCTGTGCGCTTCTTACGGCGGCGCGCAGGCCTCTGCGTTGGGCGCCGGGGCTGCTCCATGATTTTAAGAGGAAGTCGCGGATGTCGGCGTGGTGGGCTTTGGTGAACTGAGCGGTTTCCAGTGCATCTACGATACGAGAGGTGCGGATGCCCTCGTTTGCGGCGTAGGCGATCTGGTCCAGGTGTCTGCGTGCGGTTGCCCGGCTGATGGGCTGGCCGTTCTTGCCCAGAATGTCACCTTCTGTGTTGGTTCGCGGGATTGCCATGTGGTGTACGGCGACAACCTCCCAACGGCTGTTAAAGACGGGGGAGCCTGAGCTTCCCTTTTGCGTATCGCCGGAGTACCAGCAAAACATGTGTGCATCAGTTCCATTTTCAATATGCAGAAGGTGGTTGTTATGGACGACCACGGCTTTGTTGCGTCCAAGGGGATGCTGAATGATATTAATCGGATCTCCCTTCTTGATTTTGCCTTGCTGGCGGATGAGGGCGTGCCAGCCATAATGGTCCAGTGGAATGAAGTTTGGATCTTCGTCCACGACGGCCGCGATGGCGATGTCCAGTTCTTCGTTGGCCCAGAAAAAACGGTCTGGTTCAATGGAACAGATTTTTGAAGGCGTCTGCTTGCCAATGCGGTTTGCTTCTGCTCCCAGCTCAAAGAAGTGCTGGCGTGCTTCGTGCTCATTGGGCAAAACATGATGGTTCGTCATGATGAGACCGTGCCCGACGAGAAAGCCGGTGCCGAACCTAAGTCCTTCAACATGCTCAATTCTGCCAACTGAGCGCGCGGCATATAGGCCGTATTCAAAGAACTCGATTGGGAGGAGGTCGTTGCGCGTGCCGATCAAAGCTTCCTTGCCCAGTCTTGAGAGATCCTGCACGTCATCCTCAAAGATTGAGGGCTGTGCAGAGATGGCACAGCCTTCTGACAAGGCGAGCGTGGCCTGCCGTTTCTGATAGAGATTCAAGCGTTCCCGGCTATCTATCTCCGCTTGTGTGCCTGCAAGAATTGCACTGCGTGTCTTGTTTAAATCCCCCAGACGGCTTTGCAATCTATGAGTCGCTTTTTCAAGTAATACATTGTTTAAGTTATGTAATTTGAGGGCCATAAAAAGTACCTTTAAATTGTTATTTGCATATGGCAAGCTTAACCATAATATCACCTCTTGTGTAAATTTTATCTGTAAATCTAGGAGGGGGAATACTATGAAAATTACATATGATGAGTTTTTGAAAATTGCTCGAGATCCAAGTGTCCCGGAGGAACAACTTCTGAAATACTGTGATGTGGTTGATCACTCCGGTGCGTTTGACATACAGTTCAGGATAAAGTCTGACATGGTGCAGATGACTGAGGCTGATCAGGAGTTTGAGAATGCTCTTCAGATCGGCAACTGGGCCTCTCGCATCCGCCGGTACTGGCGGTTCAAGGATGCGCTCAGGGATCATCCGGAGCGGCCAATGCTGATTTCTGAGGGAGACAGCTGGTTCCAGTTTCCAATCCTGATTGATGACGTCATTGATCATCTCAGCGCACACTTCAACATTTACTCGCTAGACGCTGCCGGGGATACGGCGCAGAACATGGTGTATGGCGCGAACCGGGCACGGCGGCGTGAGTATCTCTCTGCGCTGCGTGATTACAAAGATCAGGTGTCCGGGTTCCTGTTCTCTGCTGCCGGAAATGATGTCATTGGCGAAGATCCGGATACGGGCGTTGCAGTGCTCTTTGACGTTCTGAAGGACTTTAACGGCGATATCACTGATGTGGAGGGGCACATCGATCGTGTGGTGTTTGATGAGAAGCTTGCTTTCCTCAAGGGGGCTTATGAGCGGGTGATCAGCGACATTCGTGGTGTTGCCGAACTGCAGGAAATGCCCGTCTTCGTGCATGGCTACGATTATGTGTTCCCATACAAATGGGAGGGGGATACACGCAATCCGCTGCACGCCGCTAATGATGAGTGGCTGGGTGAACCACTGTCTGATCGCAATATTCCAAGTGTGCTTGGCCGTAAGATCATCAGCGCAATGTTGGATGAGCTCTATGCTATGCTTGATGGTCTGGCGGCGAGCGATGCCAATGTCATCGTGGTTGACTGCCGAGGGGCCATGCCAAACCTGACGGACTGGGTGGATGAGATCCATGGCACGTCTGATGGATTTGCGAAGGTGGCGAGCCGGTTCAAGGCTGCTATTGATCAGGCCCTTGTGGCGCAAGGTGCCATGACCTGAATTGGTTTGGGTGAGTTGAAGTGAGAGCATCGGTATAGAAGACCGGTGCTCTCTTTGTTTGCTGATGTGCGGCGTGATTTGCTTTGATTGCATGCAGATATCATGCAAGAATTTGTTCGATACCTGCCTTTGCTGTGAGTTCCAGTTCGTCTCGCGGGGTGCCGGAGCGGGCGCGCAGGGACAGGCCGTTCAGTAGGCAGCCCAGTAGGTGGCCGGTGATTTCAGCGGTTTGTTTTGGCTGGACTTTCCGGTCTCTGATCGCCGCCTCAACGGTTTCGCGCATGGTTTGGTCGATCCGGTCGAGGACCATTTTCAGGACTTCTTTGATCTCTTCATCTGCACCTGCTTCAGACGGGGCTGTGCAGGTGACGAAGCAGCCCATCGGGCCGCCGTCACTCTTTGCTTTGGGCCGGTAGATCTCCATGGCCTGCATGAAAACTTTTTCCAGCCCGCGTGAGATTTCTGTCTCAGATAGGATGGCTGCTTCGGTGCGTTTGCCCATCATTTCGGCAAAGTGCTCCAGGCACTTGATGTAGATGTCCTTCTTTGAGCCGAAGGTGGCGTAAAGGCTTGGGCGGTTGATTTTGGTCTCTGCGGAGATCTGATCCAGACTGGTTGCTGAGTAACCGTTTTTCCAGAAAATCCGCTGAATTGTGGTCAGCGCTTCGTCTTTGTCAAAAAGGCGCGGGCGTCCGCGTGGGCGTGATGGACTCATTTATGTACTGCTTCGCATAAAAATATTGAGCTCTAAATATTGATGCGATACGGTATATAATTATTTTTGTTTTTGGAAGAGTGAGTTATGTCTGTGACAGCAAAGGATTGCAGAGCCTCTGAGCGCGTGATGGGTAGCCTGAATTGGGGGAAACGCAACGGGGCGTACAGTAAGGGGCGGTTGACGCCTCTGGAACATCTCACACTGGTTGGCAATCTGGTGCGCGCGCAGTTGATTGAGCTGGGTGACAGCATGAAAGACCGGTTGGGCTTGTTGTCGCCGGTTTCTTCTGAGCTGGAAGCGCTGCTGCCTGCTGAGACGGGATTGGTGCGCGATAGCCTTGATTTTGCTGTTGAGACGCATGATGCGAGATTGCTGCATCACAGCTGGCGGACCTATCTGTTCGGCGTGCTGCTGGGGGAGTATGCAGGTGTGCCGTTTGATCGGGAGCTCTTGTTCTCAGCGGCGATCTCGCACGACAGTGGGTTGATCGATGATCGTGAGACCCAAGTGCATGAGTGTTGCTTTGCGATCTCCGGGGCTGAAGTGGCGTGCAATCATCTCTCCAGTTGTGGGCATGATGCTGATACGGTGCATAGGGTGGGCGACGCGATTGCACTGCATCTGAATGCCTATGTCTCAGCGCGGGCGCATGGGGGCGAGGCGTATCTGGTGAACCGAGGGGCGATGTGTGATCTGTTTGGGGCAGGGCATCGCCGTCTTGCCAAGTCCAGCGTGGATGAAATCATGCAGAAGCATCCGCGTGATGGGGTGATTGAAGCGTTGGAGTTTGAAACGGCACGCCACCTGAAAGGCACGCGGCCTTATGTGTTGACCAAGCTGACAGGTGGCAAAGCGCCGAAGACTGCGTTTGATATCTACGGCGTATAGCGCTGCCTAAAGCACCAGTGAGAGCAGCTTTTGAACTTCGGTGTGCTGCTCTTGCGTGTCTTTGTATTCGCCGCAGACACGGCCAATTGCGACGTGGATCATGAAAGCGCGGACGGAGACAGCGCCGAGTTTTGGATCAATTGCTCGAATAGATTTATCCTGCTGACCCTTCTCAACACTTGCTTGAAAGAGCGCATCAATGCTGATTGCGACATTGATGAAGTTTTCTGCTCTGGTGCCTTTTTCCCAACCAGCAACGTCGATGAAGATGCGCAGGAATTCTGGTTGTTTTTCAAAGTATTCCAGAATTCCCATGAGAGATTGATTCAATACTTCCCGCCCGTTGAGGGGGCTACTTTCTGCTGCCTTGTGAAGACTGTCCACGCAGGCTTTCAGCTCCTTCAGGCCGATCTCGGCAAACAGTCCCAGCTTGTCGCCGAAGTGGGCGAAGAGCGTGCCTTTGGAAACGTTGGCTTGCTCGGCAATGCTCTCTGTGCTGACCGCATTGAAATTGCCTTCATTGAACAGGCTCGTTGCCGCCACCAAAATGCGCTGGCGGGTTTCCTGTGCTCGTTTTTGTTTGCCCTGAAGCATGGTTCCCTCAATCTGAATTATATGACTATGGTCAAAAAAATAAATTGACTCCAGTCATATTTTGAAAATAAGTTGACCGCAGTCAAATAAATGGAGTTTCCATGACAAACAGAATTTTTGTGTTTAGCGGTCATCTCGGCGAGGACCGTCTTGGGCATGCGCTGGCTGAAACATATGCCGAAGCTGCACGTCAATCGGGGGCGGAGGTTCGTGTGATGAACCTGAGCACTATGAGCTTTGAGAGTGCGCTGTTCTCAGGTGATTTCAAAGGAGATCAAGCGCTGGAACCGGATGTGGCTGCATTTCAGGAGAACCTGAAATGGTGCAGTCATTGGACGCCAATTTATCCGCTGTGGTGGGGCGGTATGCCAGGGCCTATGAAGGGGCTGCTGGACCGGGCCTTGTTGCCGGGTGTTGCCTTCCAGATTGTGGAAGGGGAAGAGCTGCCTGCCAAACTGTTCAAAGGCCGCAGCGCACGTGTGATCATCACCAGTGATACAGCCGCGCATTATTATGAAGAGCTTTATGATTGTGCGCATGACAAGGTGATGGGACGTCAGATTCTGGACTTCATCGGGTTTGAGGAGCACAGCTTCAAGATGTTCTCGCCAACTTATCTGGCGGGTGAGGACGAGCGCGCTGCATGGATTGCGGAAACCGCTGAACTTGGCAAACAAGATGCGCTTGCAGTGCAGGACGTGTTGGCTGTCGCTTAAAGAAACGCCCTGCAGGTCAATGACTTGCAGGGCTTTGTTGCGAATGTGAATCTGGTTTAACTCAGGCTGGTTCGCTGATAACTTCGGTCTTTGAGCTTGAGCCCCATTCGGTCCACGAACCATCGTAAAGCGCGTTTTTGGTGAAGCCTACTTGCTCCAGAGCAAGGGTGATGACTGCAGCTGTTACGCCTGAACCGCAAGAGGTGATTACCGGAGTGGTGGCATCGACGCCCCCTTGCGCAAAGATGTTCTGCAGGTCTTCCTTAGAGCGCAGCTTGCCATCGTTCAGCAGCAGGCCAAACGGCAAGTTCAGAGTGCCTGGCATGTGGCCGGCACGCACGCCTTCGCGTGGTTCCGGTGCCAATCCTTTGAAGCGCTCTGGTGCGCGTGCGTCAAGCACGAGGTGACTGCTGGTTTTCAAGGCATCCTGCACCTCGTTGAGGTTGCGCACCATGTCGTTGTTCAGCATGGCTGTGAAGTGGCGTTCCATGCGGGCTGGCACTTCGTCGGAGACCGGATAGCCTTCTTCCTTCCAGGCAGGTAGGCCGCCGTCCAGCACGAAGACGCTCTTTACACCAAAGGCGCGGAACATCCACCAGACGCGGGCTGCGGAGAAAATGCCCATGCCGTCATAGACAACGATGGTCTGGCCATCGCCAATGCCCATCTTGCGCATTTTGGATGAGAATACGTGTGGCTCCGGCATCATGTGCGGGAGTGGAGAATTCTGGTCGGACACGTCGTCAATGTCCATGAACAGTGCGCCGGGAATATGCTCTTGCTTGTATTCCTTTTTGGCGTCGCGCTCCATGGCAGGCAGATACCAGGAAGCATCAATGATAACTACATCAGGGGCATCAAGGTGGTCTTTGAGCCAGCTTGTCGAAACAATCGGGTCCTGTGCCATGTTTTAGTCCTCCAACTGGATACGGACGCGTCTGTTCTGACGGCCTTTTTTCTCTATCTTAGTGATGACAGCTTTGCCAATCTGTGCGGTTTGCGACACGTGCGTTCCGCCGCATGGCTGCAAATCAATGTCTTCCCCAATTCTTATCAGTCTTATCCGTCCGCTGCCCATAGGTGGTTTTACACTCATGGTTTTAACAAGGCCCGGGTTTGCTTCCAGCTCCTCGTCGGTGATCCATTCCTGAGTGATGGCATCATCGCCTGCAATGAGGTCTTGCAGCTTGCCTGTCAGCTCGTCTTTGTCCAGTGCAGCTTCCGGAATATCAAAGTCCAGACGGCCTGTGCCATCGCTGATCTGGCCACCGGTGACGGGGAAAGGCAGCACGACGGAGAGTAGGTGCAAAGCTGTGTGAACGCGCATGCGCTTGTAGCGGGTTTCCCAGTCAATGTGCACAGTAATCTTTGCGCCGCTGGTCAGCCCTGCGGGAAGCTCGGTGCCATCAGCTGGCACATGCACAATCTGGCTGCGATCTTTGGAATAGACGGCTGTTGCAATTGGAATGCGGGTGCCATCTTCCAGCTCAAGCGAGCCGCAGTCCCCCGGCTGGCCGCCGCCATTGGGGTAGAAGCAGGTCCGGTCCAGAATGATGCCACCTTCCGGAGTGATTTCGTTTACAGGGGCTTCGCTGCTGCGCAAGTAAGCATCTTCACGGTACAAATGTTCGGTCATGGAATAATCTCAAATAGATTGAACAGGTGCGCCATGAAATGAATTGGCGCACCTTTAACTGGTGATCTTAAGCGGTGGTGCGTGCGCTGAGCAGCTTCACAGCAAACGCTGCCATGATGCCAGCGAAAGAATAGTCGAGGATGCGCATTACCCGCGGTGAGCTGCGTAGGAACTTGGAGACTGCAGACGCCCCAAATACCATTACCAGACTGCTCGGCACGTTCAGCAGAATGAAGAAGAAGCCAAGGAACAGCAGTTTGGAGGTTGCGTATGGATCAGACGCGGACACAAACTGTGGCAGGAAGGTTACGAAGAACAACACAACTTTCGGGTTGAGCAGGTTGATTGTGACAGCTTTTGCCCAGATGGCTCTGGGGGTTTCGCGGGATGCTTCGCCTTCTTCCAAGGAAAGGGCGGACCCGTTGCGCAGGATCTGGAAGGCCAGGTAAACCAGATAGAGCGCGCCTACCGTTTTGAGGATCTGGAAGGCGAACTCAGATGCAGCGAGCAGGGCGGAAATGCCAACCGCTGCCAGAAACGCATGGATCATGATGCCGTTGGTTGCGCCGATGATCGCAACCAGTCCGGCTTTTCGGCCCTGTGTGAGCGTTTTGCTCATGAAGAAGGTCATGTCCGGTCCGGGTGTAATGGACAGGATGAAGGCAGCAAGGGTAAAGCCCGCCATCACGCTTAGTTCAGGCACAAAATACATGCGAAAAGCCCTCTGGGTTATTATTCTCAGTTGGCCCCTAACGTATTTCAGTGCCCCAACGCAAGTCTACTGAACTGTCCTCATCAAAAACTAAAGTATTGGTGAGAACAGACGGGCGGCCTGGGCGAGGACGCGGAAGGCGTAGCGGCGGTTGTTGAGTTCCAATCTGTCTGTCTGACGGGCGCCTTTGAAATCCTGCTGTAGCATCTCTTCTGTCTTCCCGATCATGTTCTGGCCCGTGAACCAGAGCGTGATTTCGAAATTGATGTTGAAGGAGCGGTTGTCAAAATTGACTGTGCCGATGCCAGCTAGCTCCTCATCGATGAGGATGACCTTTTCGTGCAGGAAGCCTTCCAGATAGCGGTAGACCTTGATGCCATGGCTGGCGAGGTTATCTGCATGGGCATAGCTGGCGAGCCAGACGAGCCAGTGGTCGGCTTTTTCCGGCAGGAGGATGCGGACGTCCACGCCGCGCAAAGCGGCTGCGTAGAGGGCTGTGAGGACCTCAATGCCCGGTACAAAGTAAGGGCTGACGATCCAGATGCGTTTCTTGGCTCTTGAAATGCTCTCCACAAACGTGATGGCGCAGTCTTCCTGAATGTCTGCCGGACCTGTTGGCATGACCATGACGCTTTCTCCACCCGTTTGGGAGAAGGAGGAGGGCAGCTCCAGTTGCAGTGTCTTGCCTGTTGCAAATTGCCAGTCTTCGCTGAAGGAGAGTGTGGCTGCGAGTGCTGCCGGGCCCGTGACTTTGACATGGGTGTCGCGCCAGTGACCAAACTCTTTTGACAGCCCCAGATACTCCTCACCGATGTTGTGGCCGCCGATCCAGCAGTGTTTGCTGTCTGTGACCACAACTTTGCGGTGGTTGCGGTAGTTGAGGCGCATGGGGCCGAGCATACGCATGAGGCGGTGACGTCTGTTGAACGCGCTGACGCGGACACCAGCGTCCTGCAGACGCGTGAGGTATTGCGTGGAAAGAGAGCGGGAGCCGATGTCGTCGTAAAGCAGACAAACGTGCAGGCCCGCTTTAGCGCGTTCTATCAAGGCATCTGCCAGTTCCAGTCCTGCGCTGTCTTCGCGGATGATGAAGAACTGGACGAGAACATGCCTTTCGGCAGTGCGGATACCTTCAATGATGGAGGCAAACATGGCTGGACCATCGATGAGCAGGTCACACTGGTTGTTTGCAAGAAAAGGCACCGAGGCTACGCGGGTGTGCACCGGCCACTGGGTGTTGGCTGCGCTGTCTACATACGGTGTGTGACGATTGAGGACGTCTGCTTCAATCTGGGAGATGTCATCGCGGACCTCGATGTAATCATCCAACCGCTTCCATGCGAAGACGAAGTAGAGCGGGACTGTTGGCATGGGGATGAAAAACAGAGAGAGCAGCCAGGCAATGCTGCCTTGCGAGGTGCGCGAGTACATGATCTCGCGAATGGCGCAGATGACTGCCAAAGCATAGAAAAGAACACTGAAAATTGCGATCAGGGGAAGAAGGCTAAATGAGGATTCCAAGCGCTACAACTCCTGTAATGCGAGGACCTACTTATAGCTGTGCCAAGAGGAATGGTCAAAACCTCTTGGCGTATTGTGCAGTTCTTTCCGTTAAGGTCAGGCAGCTTCAAATGGAATGGCGATTTCGGACTTGCGTTCCATCCATTCTGGCACTGGCAGGCCTTTTTCGCGCAGGAAGGTCGGGTTGAACATCTTGCCCTGATAACGGGTGCCGTAGTCGCACAGTATAGTCACGATGGTGTGGCCGGGGCCGAGTTCTTTTGCCAGGCGGATGGCGCCAGCGACGTTGATGCCGGAGGAGCCACCAAGGCAGAGGCCTTCGTGTTCCAGAAGTTCGAAGTTGATCAGCAGGCCTTCTTCATCAGAGATGCGGTAAGGGATGTCGATCGGTGCATCTTCCAGATTGGCGGTGATGCGGCCCTGACCGATGCCCTCCGAGATAGAAGAGCCTTCAGACTTCAGTTCGCCGTGGGCGTAATAGTTGTAAAGCGCTGCGCCGTGTGGGTCTGCAAGGCCGATCTTGATGTTCGGGTTCTTTTCCTTCAGGCCGATGCCGGTGCCGGCAAGCGTGCCGCCGGTGCCGACCGCACAGATAAAGCCGTCCACTTTGCCGTCGGTCTGCTGCCAAATTTCCTGAGCGGTGGTTTCAATGTGGCCCTGACGGTTGGCGGTATTATCAAACTGGTTGGCCCAGATGGCGCCTTGCGGGTGGGTTCTGTTCAGCTCTTCAGCGACCCGCTGCGAGACTTTGATGTAGTTGTTCGGGTTCTTATAGGGGACAGCCGGAACTTCGATAAGCTCAGCGCCTGCGATGCGCAGCATGTCTTTCTTTTCCTGAGACTGGGTCTCTGGAATGACGATGACAGAGCGGTAGCCAAGAGCGTTGCCGACCAGCGCGAGGCCGATGCCGGTGTTGCCAGCCGTGCCTTCCACGATGATGCCGCCCGGCTTGAGCGTGCCGCGTTTGACTGCGTCATTGATGATGAAGAGCGCGGCGCGGTCCTTGACGGACTGGCCCGGGTTCATGAACTCGGCTTTGCCGAGAATTTCACAGCCGGTTCGCTCGGAGGGGCCTTTGAGGCGAATAAGTGGAGTGTTGCCGATGGCTTCGATGGCAGAGGCGCGCGTATCCATAGTTTCTCTCAAATAATTCGTATGACCAAAAATCAGAATGCGGGTGTTTACCCCTTTTGAGACTACGCTACTGCGCTGACCTCACGAGAACAAGAAATGGGCTGCCAAAGGGTGCGTCAGACTAGGATATTATTCTCTTGGCAATCGAGCATGAGAACAAAATTGCTCACGGGGTGCGTGGCTTTCGAATGAGTGCGCTAAATGCGATTTGAGAGAGTATCGATTTGCGCGCAGTCCAGCCTTTGTCAGGATCTGCTTTCCAGCCAGGTGATGGCATCCTTGGTGGCTTTCCAGAGGATCTCACCGTTCTCACCTGCGCGCAGCATGAAGGAGTTATGGACTTCCTTTGGGACGGGCTGCACTTCCAGCAGGTTCACCTGCGTATCCAATGCCGGGGCAAAAGCTTCCTTGCGGGTGATGACGAAGCGCTCATCGGTTGGCACGCGGGACTGGTCTTTCTTCAGGCTGGCAGACTGCAGTGCTTTGTTGTGAGTGGCAGGTTGCATCACTGTGACGGCTATGGCTCTGCCATCTGGCAGCAGGTGCGTCTCATTTTGCTGGACCTCGGAATTGTAGATGACTTCGCCGTGGGTATCGATCAGCTCGACCCACAGGGTCTTGCGGCCCTCAATTTCCACCTCACCAACCCAGATGGACAAATCACTCTCTAATGGATCTGCGTAGGGTGTTTTGGAGGGCGGAGCAACGGTGACGGCCAGATAATCCTCTGGCATGGCGTAGGTGTTGCCATTGTCGGATTTTTCGATGAGCTGAGGGCCTGATGTTGTGGCAGGCGCGGAGGCGGGTGGCGTTTCTGCGTGCGAAGGCGCAGCCAAAGCGAGTGGCGCAGCGATGCAGGCGGCAAGAAACCCTGATCTTGTGAGATGCAACTTGAAGGTTTGCGGCAGACCGCAGGATGGCAACAGACTACTCATTTATGGCTCCCTGACTTTTACGCAGCAACTTTCCCAGAGGGGGCGCCTTATTATGTGCACTTCACTAGTTATCACTTAGTAGTGATTATGATAATATGCACTAGATATATTAGAGGTATACGCATTTACTTAGAGTATCTATGCCATAATAATTGTATATAAATTATGTTTCGCGTATTTATACTTTCAGGTTATTTAAATGCTATTATGTAAAATTTTCATTGTGTTGATTCGCTATAGGATTTGGATAGAACTGTGATGTAGATCGCAGTTTGTACATATGGCAAAAAAAAATATAGTATTTTTCCGCATGAGCTAAGCTTTTGAAAGAACAGCGCTTCATTTCGGCCAATTTTTTGTGGGTGCCAAGGGCTGTCGGGCGGCATTTGGGCTCGTGGCTGATATGCACAGCTCTCCAGACTTATGAACTCCCTGAAAATTGAAGGAGCCAGAGCTGGGTCAGTGGGTGGCTATATGCAGGATCAGGGTGAGTTTTAGCGCAAAATGGAACGCCTCCGCTTTTGTGCGGAAGAGAGTTCTACCCAAATGGACTTTATGTCTTCGGCCAGCGGCACTTGATAGTGCTGCGCCTTCGCTTCGCGTGAACATGGTTTTCTACCCATCATTTTTCTTGTTTTCTGGATAGACGCGCACGCACGTGTTTTGTGAAGAGAAGAGGTGTTTAAGAAGAAGGGGAGGATAAAGAGAAAAATATGGCTCCCCGGGCCGGATTCGAACCAGCGACCAAGCGGTTAACAGCCGCTTGCTCTACCACTGAGCTACCGGGGATCATACTATGTTTGCCATTGGCGGCGATCGATAAAAGAAGTGGCTCCCCGGGCCGGATTCGAACCAGCGACCAAGCGGTTAACAGCCGCTTGCTCTACCACTGAGCTACCGGGGATCACGATGATCTTGCCGTATGGCTGCAAACGAAAAAGGATGGCTCCCCGGGCCGGATTCGAACCAGCGACCAAGCGGTTAACAGCCGCTTGCTCTACCACTGAGCTACCGGGGATCATGACACCCTTGCGAGTTTGCCTCGCCGTTTGCGTGAGGAGGCTTTTACAGAGGCATGTTGTGTTTGCCAAGTCGTTTTTTGCGTATTTTTCGATTTGTGGACAGTTTCTCTATTTTTTTATTGAGATATCCAAGGGGGTTAGCCAGAAATCTCCAAAAACCGCGGATTTTGCGGGTTTGATTTTCCGGTGATGTTGGAATCCTCACAAAGACAATTGACAGGAGAGCTGATTGCGTCCCACACTTAAGGCCAGAACTCCAGTTTCTTTTTGTTCCGGCTCAGGCTTTGGAATGACAAGATTAAACGGGAATGCGGTTCCATATATTATGGAGACAAGCCGCAGCTGCCCCCGCAACTGTGAGCGGTGAGACCTTAGCGAAAATCCCACTGGCCTTTTAAGGGCTGGGAAGGGGCTATGGTCGGTTGAGCCGCAAGCCAGGAGACCGGCTGGAGATATGATTTGACATAGGACTGCTGTCGGGTGGACGGCGAGAGGTGCTCATGACGCATATTTTCCTGTCTCCGTGCGAGACAGTTGCTGTACTTTCATATTCTTTGATTGAAGCCCCGGCTTCTTTGCGCTTGCTGACCAGCTAACCCAGATGGCTGAACAGAGAAGCGACCTTCGTGTTCGCCATTGCTTGGTTACGGGTGGAGCTCGTTCCGGGAAAAGCGCATATGCGGAAAAGCTGGTTATAAGCTGCGGGCGTCGCCCGACTTATATCGCGACAGGCCAGGCCTTTGACGGTGAAATGGAGGAGCGCATCGCGCATCATAAGATGCAGCGCGGTGACCTTTGGGACACAGTTGAGGAGCCGCTGGAGCTTGTGCGCGTGCTGGAAACGCATGCCAGCAGCGATCGTGCGATCCTCGTTGATTGCCTGACACTTTGGCTTTCCAACCTTATGCACGGGTCGCGGGACTGGACCGTGGAGCTTGAGCGGCTTGAGGCGGTTCTTAGCTCTTTGCCGTGCCCTGTTGTGTTTGTTGGCAATGAAGTGGGCATGGGCATTGTGCCTGAAAATGCCATGGCCCGCGCCTTTCGAGATGAAGCTGGCCGCCTGAACCAGCGTATCGCCGACCTCTGCCATTTTGTGATGTTTGTGGCTGCTGGACAGCCTTTGCAGCTGAAGCCTGCTGTTTTTCCGGAGATTTCCCTATGACTGTTTCTTTTGCTGCACCTTCTAAAAAAATCCCTGCTGTCATTATCACTGGTTTTCTGGGTGCCGGAAAAACAACGCTGGTACGCAACCTGCTGATGAAGGCGCAGAACAAGCGCATTGCGCTGATCGTCAATGAATTCGGCGAGATGGGCTTTGATGGCTCACTGGTGAATGGCTGTGCTGACCCGGACTGTTCTGCTGATGAAGTGGTGGAGCTGGCCAACGGCTGCATTTGTTGCACAGTAGCTGATGATTTTCTGCCAACCATGGAGATGCTTCTGGAGCGCGAGCAGGTGCCGGATGTTGTTGTGATTGAAACCTCTGGCCTTGCCCTGCCACAGCCGTTGGTGCGTGCGTTCAACTGGCCTTCTGTCAAGCCGCGCGTGACCGTTGACAGTGTGGTGACCGTGGTAGACGCACCGGCTGTTGCTGCTGGCAAAGTGGCCTGCGATGAAGAGGCTGTTGCTGCGCAGCGGGCAGCGGATGATGCGCTGGACCATGAAAGCCCGGTGGAGGAGCTGTTTGCTGATCAGTTGACCTGCGCTGACCTTGTTGTGCTTTCCAAAGCGGACCTTTTGAGCGAGGCAGAGCTGGCGGCGGTGAAGCAGACGATCCGTGGCCGGGTGCGTGATGGGGTTGAGATTGTGGCTGCCTCTCATGGCGAGCTGGCGCTGGATGTTCTGCTTGGGCGTGATGCTGGAGCGGAAGATGATATGGACTTGCGCCTTTCTCACCATGAAGCGCAGCATGCTCACGACCACGACCACGACCACGACCACGACCACGACCACGACCACCATCATCATCACGATCATTCTCATGATGATTTTGAGAGTTTTGTACTGCCAACCCGCCGGTTTGCCTCAATTGATGAGGTGAAGGCTCAGGTGGAAGCGGCCATGAAGGTTTCTGGTGTGCTACGTATCAAGGGCAGTGTGGTGGTTGAGGGCAAGACCGCACCGGTGCTGGTGCAGGCGGTTGGGCCGCGTGTGGAAGCCTGGTTTGCGGCTGGCAGTGAAAGCCACTCCAAACTTGTTGTGATCGGCCTTGCGGGGCTGGACAAGCACAGTGTGCAGGCTGCGCTGAGTGAATTTGAGTTGGTTCAGGCCTGATGCACGTACTTGTCGGACAGTCACGCCGATTGGATGATGGTGAAGAGGCCGTCGACCTTGAGCAGGCGCCTGCGGATGTTGTGTTTTTAAGCGCAGCAGACACAGAGCTTGCCGGGCTTGCGGCGGCGCATGCCCAGCATGAGGGCTACTCTCTTCGGCTTGCCAGTTTTCTGGCGCTGTCGCATCCGTACTCTGTTGATCTTTATGTTGAGCAGACCATCCAGGCCTCCAAGCTTGTTGTGGTGCGCCTTTTGGGCGGGGTGGAATATTGGCGTTACGGCGTTGAGCGGCTGGAAGCAGCTGCCCGCGCTGACGGGGTGAAGCTGGTTCTGCTGCCCGGTGATGACAAGTGGGATGAAGAGCTGGCGAAGCGTTCCACTGTGCCTTTGTCTGTTGCGCAGATGTTGTGGCGATACCTGATTGAGGGCGGTGCAGAGAACCTCTCAGGCGCCTTGCTTTATGCTGCGCAGATTGCTGAGCTTCCTGTTGAGGCCCCAGCGGAGCCGATGGCGTTGCCGCGGGCCGGTTTGGTGTTGCAGGGCCATGCGCTTCCTACTCTGGAGGATGTGCGAGCCAGTTGGAAAGATCCGAGCCGTCCCGTTGCTGCTGTTGTGTTTTATCGTGCGCTTTACCAGAGCGGCGCAATCGAGCCAGTACAAGCATTATGCCATGAACTTGAGGCGCAGGGGATAAACCCGCTGGTGCTTTGTGTGGCGAGCCTGAAGCAGGCGGAATGCGCCGGTGTTGTTTCCAGTGTGTTTGAGGCATGCCCGCCAGACGTGGTTTTGAATGCCACAGCCTTTGCTTTGTCGAGTGCAGGTGCTGTTCATTCCGGCACGGTGCTGGACAATCCAGGTGCATGCGTTCTGCAGATCGTGCTGTCATCTTCCTCGGAAGAAGGATGGGCGGAGAGTGATCAGGGCTTATCTCCGCGCGACCTTGCCATGCATGTGGTGCTTCCCGAAATTGATGGTCGTCTTTTGACGCGGGCGATCTCGTTTAAGAAAGAAGGTGGGCGTGATGTCAGGACCCAATGTTCGCTTGTTCGCTTTGCACCAAAACCGGACCGGATTGAGTTTGTGGCAGCGTTGGCGGCCAATTGGGCGCAGCTGAAACACAAAAACGCAAATCAACGCAAAGTTGGCATAATCCTCGCAAACTATCCCAACAAGGACGGGCGTATAGCAAACGGGGTTGGGCTGGACACACCTGCCTCTTGCGCGTACCTTCTTTCTGCCCTGAAAACAGAAGGTTATGGAGTTTCTGAGAATGCGCCGAAATCTTCCGGGGCGTTGATAGACGACCTGCTGGCTGGCCCCACCAATTCCCTTAGCAACGCAAACCAACGCAAAGGCGGGGAAGTGTTTGCGCTTGCTCGCTATAAGCAGTTGTTTTCTCAGCTGCCTTTGGCTGTGCGGGAGGGGATTGAGGAACGCTGGGGTGCGCCGGAGGACGATCCGCATATTGTGGACGGCTCTTTCCAGCTGGCGCTGAAGACTTATGGCAATGTCACTGTCGGTATTCAGCCAGCACGCGGCTATAACATTGATCCTAAAGAGACTTATCACGATCCGGCGCTTGTTCCGCCGCATCATTACCTTGCCTGGTACATGTGGCTGTGCGACAGCTTTGAGGCAGACGCACTTATCCACCTTGGCAAGCACGGCAATCTGGAATGGCTCCCCGGAAAAGCATTAGCCTTATCAGAGGCTTGTTATCCTGAAGCCGTGATTGGACCGGTACCGAATATCTATCCTTTCATCGTCAACGACCCTGGAGAGGGATCGCAGGCAAAACGGCGGTTATCCTCGGTGATCATCGATCATCTTACCCCTCCGCTGGCCCGCGCTGAGAGCCACGGTTCTGCGCTGGAGCTGGAAGCATTGCTGGATGAGTATTACATCGCAGCAGGGGTGGACCATCGCCGCCTGAAAGCGCTTGGAAAAGAGATACTTGGCGTTGCTGCGCGTGAAGGCATGGACAAAGACATCGGCCTGACATCCGAGATGGATGAAGACACCCGTCTGGCGCGACTGGATGCTCATTTATGTGATTTGAAAGAGCTGCAAATCCGCGATGGGCTGCACATTCTGGGGCAGTCGCCAACAGGAGAGCAACGGGCCGAGTTACTGGTGGCTTTGCTGCGCGTGCCGCGTGGTGAAAAGCCTCATGAGAACAGCTTGTTACGCGCACTTGCTGAGGATTTGAATCTGGTGGAGTTTGATCCGCTGGATTGTGCCTTTGAGCAGGCGTGGGCTGGAGAACGACCTGTACTTTTGCAGGAGCTTCTTGACGCGCCGTGGCGGAGCTGCGGGGATACGGTTGAGCGGTTGGAAGCGCTCGCGCTGGCATATGTTTCTGGTGAGCGAGTGGTTCCTTCTGGATTTACAGCGACTTGTGCCGTGTTGGAGGCACTGGAGCAAGAGATTGCGCGCTCAGTTGATGCCTCTGGCGTTGCTGAGGTGGACGGGGTGTTATCCTCCTTGGCCGGACGGTTTGTTCCCCCCGGACCATCGGGTGCGCCGTCGCGTGGGCGCCCTGATGTGCTGCCGACCGGGCGTAACTTTTATTCTGTTGACGTTCGTGCTGTTCCTACAAAGGTCGCCTGGAAGCTGGGTGAGAGAAGTGCTAGCGCTTTGATTATGCGACACTTTCAGGAACACGGTGAATGGCTGCAAAGCATCGCCATGAGCTGCTGGGGAACGGCAAATATGCGCACCGGCGGGGATGATATCGCACAAGCGCTGGCCCTGATTGGAGCTCGTCCTGTCTGGGAGGACACCTCTGGCCGGGTTACCGGATTCGAGATTGTTCCACTTTCCGAGCTCCAACGCCCCCGCGTTGACGTAACCCTCAGAATTTCCGGCTTTTTTCGGGATGCATTCCCACAACTGATACATTTGTTCGACGCTGCTGTTGCTGCTATCTGCGACCTTGATGAGCCAGATGATGCCAACCCACTGGCGGCGCGGTACCAAACTGAGCTTGGGGAATTACTGGCCAAGGGTGTTGAAGAAGGACAGGCGCGAAAACGGTCCTCCAGCCGGATTTTCGGCAGTAAGCCAGGTGCTTACGGCGCTGGCTTGCAGGCTTTGATCGATGAGAAGCTGTGGGATAAGCGCGCCGACTTTGCGGAGAGTTTTCTTGAATGGGGCAGTTACACCTATGGCCGTTCGCAAGAGGGCGAGCAAGCCAAGGACGATCTGGTAACTCGTCTCACTCAGGCAGATGCTGTCGTGCACAATCAGGACAACAGAGAACACGATCTCCTTGATTCTGATGACTATTATCAGTTCGAGGGCGGCCTTGCTGCCACTGTTGAAACGCTCAAGGGGGATGCTCCGCACATCTACCATAACGACCACTCTCGCCCCGAACGCCCTGTCATTCGCACGCTTTCTGAGGAAATCGGACGGGTTGTCAGAGGAAGAGCTGCCAATCCAAAATGGATCGCAGGCGTGATGCGTCACGGGTATAAAGGTGCTTTTGAGATGGCGGCTACGGTCGACTATCTCTTTGCTTTTGGGGCGACGACCAACGCCGTTTCTAACCATCATTTTGATCAGCTCTATGATGCATATCTTTATGATGATGAGGTGCGAGACTTTATTGCAGAGAAGAATTCTGCAGCACTTTTGGAAATGACTGAGCGATTTTTAGAGATCATTCAACGAGATATGTGGGTGCCGAAACGAAACAGTGCCTACGATGATTTAATGGAGCTGCGACGCGCGCTCATGGATGGAGGGGAATAAGAATGGTTACCAAGGCTGACATGAGTGAAGAAGATCTGGACGCACGCCACGCTGAAAAGATGCGTAAGAAGAAGGCTGCGCGCGATAAGATCATGGCGACTAAAACTATCGAGAAGGGGTTGCTGATCGTCCATACCGGCAAGGGGAAAGGCAAATCCACCGCTGGTTTCGGCATGATCTTCCGCAGTCTTGGGCATGGTCACAAGGTAGCTGTTGTTCAGTTCGTGAAAGGCCGCCTGGAAACCGGCGAACGCATGGCTCTTGATCGTTTCTCCGATCTCGTCACCATCAAACGCATGGGCGAAGGCTTTACATGGGAAACTCAGGATCGCCAGCGAGATATCACAGCTGCACACGCTGCCTGGGATGCGGCAAAGGAACTGATCAGTTCTCGTGAACATAAGATGATTTTGCTGGATGAGCTGAACATCGTGCTGCGTTATGAATACATTCCGCTTGAGGATGTCGTGTCCTTCCTTCGTGATGAAAAACCTGATGATGTTCATGTGGTTATCACGGGCCGCAATGCAAAAGACGAGCTGATTGAGATTGCGGATCTTGTGACTGAGATGGGCCAGATCAAGCATCCGTTCCGCTCTGGCGTGAAACCGCAGGAAGGCATTGAGTTTTAAGTTGTGACGTCCTCCGTTTCGCAGAAAAGAAAACCAGCTCTGATGATACAGGGCACAGGTTCCAACGTTGGGAAGAGTGTGCTGGTCGCCGGACTGGCACGCGCTTTCACGCGCCGAGGTCTTTCCGTTCAGCCATTCAAGCCGCAGAACATGTCCAACAATGCTGCTGTTACCGCTGATGGTGGCGAGATCGGGCGAGCTCAGGCCTTGCAGGCGCGCGGTGCAAAGGTTGCGTTGAGTGTGCATATGAATCCTGTACTGCTGAAGCCTGAAAGTGATAGCGGATCTCAGGTGATTGTGCAGGGCAAACGGTTTGGTACGTTGCGCGGGGCGGAGTTTGGTCGGCAAAAAGGCACGCTTATCCAGTACGTTATGGAGAGTTTTGCTGAAGTTGAGTCAATGGCTGATCTGGTTCTCGTTGAGGGAGCCGGCTCGCCGGCTGAGATCAACCTGCGCTCCGGTGACATTGCCAATATGGGCTTTGCCGAGGCAGCAGATGTTCCGGTGGTGTTGTGTGGTGATATTGATCGCGGCGGCGTCATTGCCTCGCTGGTCGGTACACATGCTGTGCTGGAGAGTGGTGAAGTAAACCGCATAAAGTCGTTTTTGATCAATAAGTTTAGGGGCGAACCCTCACTGTTTGATAGAGGTGTAACGGCTATTGAGGACAAAACCGGATGGCCCTGCAATGGCGTGGTGCCGTGGTTTGCGCAGGTGATGGACCTGCCTGCGGAAGATGCGCTGGACCTTTCTGAGAGCACCAGTCGCGGTAAGTTGAAGGTTGTGGTTCCCGTCATCAGCCGAATTGCGAATTTTGACGATCTGGACCCACTGCGCATGGAAGCTGAAGTTTCGTTGGAGTTTGTGCTCCCGGGGGAGGTGCTGCCAGCTGATGCGGATGTGGTTTTGCTGCCGGGGACCAAGTCCACCATCGGTGATCTTGCCTTCTTCCGCGCTCAGGGGTGGGACATTGATCTTTACAGCCATGTCCGCCGTGGTGGGCAAGTGCTTGGGATTTGTGGTGGCTACCAGATGCTTGGCAAAACTATCGCGGATCCTGAAGGCATTGAAGGTGATGCTGGCACCGTTGACGGGCTTGGTTTGCTGGATGTTGAAACGGTTTTGACAGCCCATAAGGAAACAACTGAGAAGACCGGGGTGCATGTCCCGAGTGGTGAGAGTGTCACAGGTTATGAGATCCATGTGGGGCGG
Source organism: Pseudovibrio sp. Ad37 (assembly GCF_001623075.1). Classification (GTDB taxonomy): domain Bacteria; phylum Pseudomonadota; class Alphaproteobacteria; order Rhizobiales; family Stappiaceae; genus Pseudovibrio. The sequence continues at coordinate 10,600 of NZ_LMCF01000150.1, read as the reverse complement.
ACGTCTGGCCCGGATTGTGAGCGTCCCTTTGTTGACCTTGGAGACCATGTGGATGGGGCAATCTCGAAAAATAGTCAGATTTCAGGGTGTTATATGCATGGCATCTTTGGTTCAGATGCGTTTCGCGCAGCATTTCTGAAAGGGTTCGGGGCTGTTTCTCAATTGGGATACGAGCATCGTGTGGAACGGGCGCTGGATGCGCTGGCTGATCATCTGGAGCAACATCTTGATCTGGATGCGCTTTGGGAAATTGCTCAAAGCCGTATTAAATAGCTAAGGTTGCTGCGATCAGGAGCGCTAGGAGGGCGCTGGAAATTGCCATCAGTTTCAGTGCACCATCAATATCATCTGCATCCGCTATTTTGCGGCCTTTTGCGTTCATGAAGGGATCTTCAACACGGTATTCAGCGTACTGGCGTGGGCCTGCTAGAGCTACACCGAGCGCCCCTGCCATGGCAGCCTCGGGCCAGCCTGCGTTGGGTGAACGGTGTTTTTTTGCTTCCCTGAGAATGGTGGAAAGTGCTGTTTTATAAGCTCTGCCGGAAAAGAGTGCTGCGAGCACGATCAGCAGGCCGGACAGGCGAGAGGCTGGTAGATTGATCAAGTCGTCAAATCGTGCTGAAGCCCAACCAAAGTCTTCATAGGTTTCGTTTTTATGGCCGATCATGCTGTCAGCTGTGTTGACGGCTTTGTAAATGAACAGCCCAGGTAGACCGAACACGGCAAACCAGAAGATGGGCGCGACCACACCATCTGAAAAGTTCTCCGAGCATGATTCAATGGCTGCTCTGCTGACGCCAGCTTCATCCAGATACTCAGGATTACGGCCAACGATCATGGAGACTTGTTTGCGGGCCTCGGTAAGGCAGGAGTTTCGCAGAGCATCGCGTACTCTTGCCACGTGTTGGTAGAGGCTTTTTTGCGCAATCAAGGTCATGCCGACCATTGCTGCCAGAATGTCGCCAAATGGCAGGAAATTGAGCAGATACTGGAGTACCAGTCCAGCAACGCCAGCGCTGCTGATCAACAAGGCAAGCGTTAGAATACCATTGGTTTTGCGAGCGGAGCGTTCGTATTCCGGTTTGTTGTAGGTGTGATCCATATAGGAGATCACTTTGCCAATCTGAGTGACTGGATGTGGCAGTCTGGACCACAGCCAGTCCGGATCACCAATCACGGCGTCAAGACAAATGGCAAGCAGAACGATCCAGAGCGTGTTTTCAAAGAGCAGCATGGTTTTCGACCGTCTGAACTGCGTTTTTGAATGCTAGCGTGAACCGCTGCCGGGCGGATTTAGATGCAGGCAAACCAAGGCGCAACCAGCTTTCGCTGTAATCGAACACGCGTGTCCAGATTTTCTCTTTCGCCAGTGCTGTGTGGAGCTGGTGAGCAGAAGGATGATCAATCAACAGATAGAGATTGGTGTGGCCTATGACTGATGTACCATGGTCTTGAAATGTCGCTCTGAAGATGGCCATTTCCGTTTTCAAAAACGCACGCATTTCGTCTTGCCAGTTCAGATCCGACAGAGCGGCGCAGCCAACATCCAATGCGGGGCCGGAGACCGCCCAGCTGCCCAACTGGTTCTGTAGTCTCGTCGTGATTGCTGTTGGACCAACAAGAAACCCTAGGCGCAAACCTGCGAGGCCGAAGAATTTGCCGAAGCTGCGCAGGACCAGAATTGGAAGGTTATTAAGCTCAGGAATGATCGAGGTTTCTGGATAAAGATCCATGTAAGCTTCATCAATGATCAGATAGCCGCCGCCTTCTTTCCTCTTAACTGCAAGTTCCAAAAGTTCGGTTTTTGAGAAAAGATGACCATCCGGATTATTTGGGTTCACAAGCAAGAGGTGATCAGTCGCAGCGGTATGGGCTTCTTGAGCGGAAATGCATTGGACAGTCGCACCAGCAGCTCTCCAGCTTTCTTCGTGGGAAGCATAAGTTGGACCGACGATTGCGATTGAAGAACTGGCGCCCAGTAGATGCGGAAGTGCGGTGATGATCGCTTGAGTGCCGGGTGTTGCTGTGATGCCTGAGTGCGGTGCGACCTGATAAGCCTTACGTGCAGCTTCAATCAGCGCGACTTCGGCTCTTTCGCTTGGCAGCTCTGCCAGACCGCGGAACGTGATGTGTTCTGCTGCTGGATGGGCAACAGGACTGATGCCGGTGGAAAGGTCCAGCCAGTCGCTGAGCTCGCCGCCAAACTCAGCAATTGCCTTTGAAAGATCGCCACCATGTTGCATCGGTCTAACCCCGCTTTAAAACTTGATCCTGTTTTAGCGGGGCGACAGTGTGATTGCCATGAAATGCAGTGGCATTCTGCGTGTTTCAACAGATGTTCAGCGCAGAGAATGCAACAGGCTCATACCCATCAACGCGATTGACCTTGTTGATGTCTCCGCCAGCCCATTCCAGAACTTTGGGGTCCATTGTTTTGAACCACAGTGAGGGGATGGCCGCCAGTGCGAAGCAGCCGGGATATCCGCTGGGAAGGCTGGGTAAGTCCGGGAAGTTTCGCAGGGTTTGATAGGGGCGCAGCGGGTTGGCGTGGTGGTCTGAATGGCGCTGCAGGTGGAACGTGCTCAGGTTTGAGAAGATGTGATTGGTGTTCCATGAATGGCGCGGCTGGCAGCGCTCGTATTTGCCATTCTTGCCCTTCTGGCGCAGCAGGCCATAGTGTTCCACATAGTTTGCTTGCGTCAGGCCATACCAAGCAACCACGCTTTGAATCGCCAGTAACAACAGAACCTTCCAGCCAAACAGGGCGGTGCAGATGCCAAAGACAATCAGGGTGATGGCGTAGCCTTGCAAGATATCGTTTTTCGCTGAGAAGTTGCTGTGGCCTTTCTTGTGCAAGCGTTCCTTTTCGTTTTGCCAGCCTCTGACGAACGCGCCGGGGATCTCGCGCCAAGCAAAGGCGTAGATGCTTTCTCCCATGCGGGAGCTGGCGGGATCTTCCGGCGTTGCCACATACACGTGGTGGCCGCGATTGTGCTCAATGCAAAAATGACCGTAGCCGACGACTGCGAGAGCAAACTTGGCCAGTAATTGATCTGTCTTGTTGGTTTTGTGACCGAGCTCATGGGCAAGCATGATGGTGCCGGAGCCGAACAGGCCTTTGCCAAAGGCAAACAGAGCAATCAGCCAGAGAGGCAGGTCGTAGGTGCCGACAAGCCAGACACCGGCAAAAAGGTTGATCCAGGCATATGGTACGAGCCAGCGCACAAGCCGACTGTAATAGGGGTCTTCTGCCATTTGAACCAGCACATCATCGGGCGGATTATACGGGTCTTCGCCAATCAGAGCGTCCAGGCCGGGAATGACGATGAAGAAGTAAACGAGGGGAATGAACAGAGTTGCTGTGACGTGCGTGTAGGCATAAAGCGCGACTGTGATGAGTGTGACGCTGCTGCTGGCATAAGCAATCAGCCAGTAATATCGCTTTGCGTCCCTGAATGTTTTGAGTGTGCCCGTCCCATCCTGCGTTTTGAAAACCATCGCTCCCTCCCAGATGCTTGGTTTACCTAAGGGTAATCTAGCAGCTATTTAGGTCAAGTGAAACTCTGTTGTTTCGGGGTGTTTGTTCTGCATGCAACAACAAAGGGCCGCTCATTAGCCGGGTTCTTTTTCGGTTTCCGGTGCGAGGATGCCTTCCATCGGTAAGGTCTTAACCCATGTTTTGTAACGTTTTTCCAGCTCGTCGTAGTTCTCTTCGCACCCAGTTCTGAAATCGGGGAAACTGGGGCCGCGTGTCCATGCGCCTCGTTCTGATCCCTTCAGCATCCAGCCGTTGCCGGAATGAAGGAAAAGTGTTGTGCTGAGGTTGAGGGCCTTGAACAGTTTGCGCGTAACCACGCCATGCTTTTGCAGTAGAATGTCAAGCTTGATGGCTTTAATTTTCCACGGTGTCAGCTTGATGGGAGAGGGCTTGCCGGCTTCAACAACTGGAATGATTTCAGGAAGTTCCAACCGTTCGATGGGATAAAACTCTTTAAAATTTCCTGCTGGAGACGCACGATCTGGATTGGGGAGTTTGGGCCGGTACCAGCTGACCGTGCTTGGGCTTTTGGAGGATTCGCTCTCAACCTCGATGATCTGTAGAGACAGGATGTTGCAAACCGGTTGAAAATCGAGATTGGAGCCCTTTGGGATCAGGATTGCTCGGCAATCTGGTCCCGGTCTGTCACTCTGATAGGCGGTTTCTGCTGATTGAGAAATGACTTTTGCATTGAGGCGCAACTTGGCCTCGATGCCAACCTGAAAACCATCTTTTGTTCTGACAAGCAGAATATCCCAGTTGCCCCACTCAGGATAAGCGACCCACTCTTCCGGAAGCTTATTGATGAAATGAGTGCACATGTGGCTTTCGGAGGCAAACTCTGCTTTGCGGCGTCTCTTCTTACGGCGCGCAGGAGGTGAGCGTTTGGTTGGTTGATCAAGTGTATCGCTCATGGAAAGTTGCCCTTTAAATCCTCAGTGCTGCAATAGCCTGCCCAATGAGTTTAATTGGCAAATGACTACAGGAATACGTAGAGTGTCTGTTACTGCACAGGTTCTGGCAGATTTTGCCAGAAGAGTAGGGGCTGGTGTGTTGCGAATTTTAAAAGTCCTATCTGGGCACTAGATGCCTTGATGGGGCAAAAGTCATTTAAGAAGAATCCGATTATTGGAAATCGTTGGTTAAATGAGCGTGGGTTTTATCTGAAGCGTGTGGCGTGGGCCGAGAAGATGGCTGATCTGCGTCGTCGTCAGATGGTTCACTTTCTGCCAGATGAAGATAAAGCGTTTTTTCATCGCAATGGTTATGTGGTGAAAGAGAATTTTCTCTCCAATGATGTTTTTGCGCAAATTCAGGATGAGATTGCAACGAAATCGTTTGCAGCAAGCGAAATGCGGCAAGGGAAAACGGTGACACGTTTCATCGGTTTGCCACCTTCGGTGCTGAAAGATTTGCCCGGCCTGAGCAGGGCAGTGCATGATCCGTTTTTGCAAAATGCCATGCGCTATGTGGGGTCATACAATGCGGATCCCATTATGTTTTTGCATGCCGTTTTGTGGGATTTGGACAAGAAGAAGAAAGACCCGCAGACTGATTTTCACATTGATACGTTCCATGCCACATCTAAGGCTTGGCTGTTTTTGCGTGATGTGGATGTTGCCGATGGGCCTTTTCATTATGTGCCGGGGTCTCATCGTTATACACCGGAACGGACTGCCTGGGAGTTTGAGCAGAGCTTGAATGCAGTTCAGCATCCCGATGGTATGCATGCGGCAGGCTCATTTCGTGCAAGCGAGTATGATATCTTAAAGTTGGGGTATGGTGAGTCTATCAGTTTTGATGTGCCTGCAAACTCACTGGTGATTGCTGATACGCATGGGTTCCATCGCCGCGGGATTGCAACACGTCCGGGTGTTCGTATTGGTCTGTTCGCAGATTTGCGCCGTTCGCCTTACTTTCCATGGTCTGGGTTAGACCTGCGCTCGTTGCCGGGCGTGAAGGGGCGGCAGTCAGAGATTTATACTGGCTATCTGAATTTCAGGAGCAAGCTGACAGGTAAACCGAGCCATCATCGGGAGATTGGCCGCGTAAAAGTAGACGCGCCTCCGGTGTTGTAAAGCGTGAGACATGACTGATCGCAAGACGCAATTCTTCTGCGCCTGAGATAGGCAATAACTAACAATATCAATGGGTAGAGGAAAAGTGGAGGCCTCTGCCGGAACGAATTAAAAGTGCTTAATCAATTAGTTATAGGGTAAGTAAGGGATTGGTTGGGGACGTAAAAACAACGACTTAGCTGATGTTGTTCCCTCACTTTTTTAGCAACTTTGAGGAGCCTGTTTGGCTCAGTTTTTTCGTGTTGGCTTTCTTCGTATAAATCTCGGCTGTGCTCAGTTTCTCCCACCCAAACATGCTTAGAAGCTCATGGGCGGTAGCGCCTTGTTCCGCTGCTATTACTGCATCGGCTTTTCGGATTCCATGCGCGGAGCAATGAGGTAAACCTGCTTGGTCGCTCCAACTGCTAAATCGGTTCCCTAGTCCTTTGATGGAATATTGCTTGCCCCACGTTGTTTCAATGAAGGTGTTTTGGCTGTCCATGTCTTTGATAGCTGCTGCAAGTGGTGGGAGTACTGGCATGTCGATTACAGTGGCAGTGTTATTCTCATTCTTCATGGGTGCTATTTTGAAGTGCTGCAGCCCCGTCTCTTGGTCTGTGTATATGTGCTTGGGACCAAGCCTTGATACGTCCGATATGCGCAAACCAGTGAAACGGATGATCGTGTAGCACAGGTGAGCTTTTGTACCAGGCTTGTGATGAGCGGTAAATTGCCCCATCTCATCGTGTGTCCAGGTATGATGTCCGGTTGAACTGGACTTGAATTTTTTTACTCCGTGAGCTGGGTTTAACTCTGCGATTTCTGCCTCGTTGCACGCCCATTCGAATAGAGCGGAAAGAGCCTTCACGCGGTGGTTTGCAGCCTCCGGTGTCCTTACCTTCTGATCACGTAATTTGATGACATGAGCTTTGCTTAAACCTCGGTAGTCCATATCTCGTAAGGCTGACCCTGAGGCGCTCAAGCATGTCTCATCACCAATGGCTGTGAGAGTCCTGCGCTTCTGATCTATGGTCGATTTTGCAAACGTTGGCGCAACTCGGCTGAGATACTCTTCAGCTAGCCAGCCGAAAGTTCCTTGTATTTTCCTAATGGTCTTCTTGGGCTTGCCTTTTGATTGTGGGGCAGGTTGAGACAATCCGAGTTGTGCGCGGGCAATCTCATCTAGATAGGCCTGCGTTCCCGGCTCTTCTCTCAAGCGGATCCGGCGTGACTGACGATCCTTTCGGAAATAGCGGCGAACATTGCCATGCCGGTCACGCTCTGTATGCACACCTTTGAACCTGGTCGTGTTCATCGTTACACAAAGTCCCTCGGTAGGCTGCTGTTTGCTGAATTGGCAGGCTGATTGGAGTAGGGTAGTTCGTCAAATGCTTTATCAAGCTCTCTAATGTCCCAAACCTTTCTTGTGTTCATCAATCGCGGTTCGGGCATGAGTTGCTTTGTGATCATTTCGGCAAACAGCCCTACGCTGACACCGATGTATTGAGCTGCTTCTACTCTGCTGAGCCCGCGCGGTGTAAAGCTCAATTGGCAAGGTTTGCTATTTAACATCTACTCCTCCGATTTTCGTAAGGTTGCTCTCTCAAAACTATTTCATAGCGTGGTCATAGCTGCTGATTACATGCCGGGCATGGGATGCCGCGCTTGCCGTAGGTGACAGTTGGACAATCGACCCAGCCAGAGTCCCAATCGCACCTGCTGCACTCGAAGTGAGCAATCGGGGAACCATCTGGTGCGCTCCCAGCATCAATTACATGAGCCTTAAACTCTCGTGATTTAGGCGGCTTAGGTGGGAAGTCAAAAAGCGTTTCCTGCACGATACTCACCTCCATGGTTTAAGTTGAAATTGCGACTAAGAGTTTTTCAAGCAGGTTTGATGTGCGGTCACGCAGGGCGTCCGGCATGTGTTCATTGACCTGCGCTGCTAGGCCACTGGGAGCATTCGTGGCGATAGCGCTCAGGACCTCTGCCAGGGCTTCGGGTTTGGAAGTCAACTTGATGCCGATGTGAATGGGGTTGACCTCTGTTTCCAGTCTCATTGTTGCTTCCCTCCTGTTGGAGCTTTGTAAGGTTGTTAGCTCTTTGGGAAACCACGTAGCTTGATGCTTCGGACCTTTGGTCCGCGCAGCCACAATGAGTAGCTGAACAAGCCGTTGCGCAGCGCGTGAATGCGGTGTTCAAGCTCTGGGCGAACGAGCCCAACGTTACCTGGCTTCCATTCGCGCAGTTCGCCATTTCCAAGTTCTTCGATATAACCGCCGCGAAGGACTATTCGAATGGCCCATGCCAGATGTGTGTGAAAGCATTCTGCGTTATCCTCTCTTATGAACTTGTGCAGTTGGACCTTGCATCCAAATAAAGAGCCGAGACGCTTGATCATAAGAGTTGGTACTTCTTCAGAAGAGCCTCTCGCTTCATGGTATTTCAACGTCATGCGGAACATTGCTGGCTCCTGCTTTTGTCAACGAGAGAGAAAGGCAGAGGAGCTGTTACAATCCAGAGGTGATACATGTTTGCTCCGTCAACGATCTCTTCCTTGGGTGGATAGACCTCAACAGCGGTGGCCTCGGGTCCGGCAAGTTCATCCTTGATGCGTTGCATCTCAGGCCAGGTGGGGCGGATTCCTGAGAGAGACGTTATTGCAAGATGACGAACACCAGTTGCAAGGGTTCGGTCGAGCACACTGAAGACCTTGTTTTTGTGAGCCTGAGCAAAGTCCGTCGCCCAGCTGCGGCCTATTGAGCCCTTTGGGAATTGGATAAGCTCCCACGCTCCCCACCTTCCAACCTTTCGATTGGTTCTCTCGTGTTTGAGGATCCGGGTTTGCTCATTTTTGGAAAGGCCGGATGCAGATAAGGCATTTGTCATTATGAAGCGTCCCTTACTGCTGTTTGCTGGATTGGTAAGCCAGCACAATTGCGGCGGCATCCCATGCAAGGTTGATTTGCTCAGCGTTTGAAAGGTCTTCAAAAGCTTGCTCGGGGTTTGACCTGACCAGTTGCCAGTACACTCTTGCAGCGGGTTTTAAAGCCTTTGGGTCTAGCTCTTCAATCTGCAGCGCCCCTTTACCGTCGCACCTTTCACAGGGGGTGATCGAAAAGCCCCAATAATCTGTTGTGCCGTATCCATGACAGGAGATGCAGTTCATTCCTCGCCCTCCTGTTGCAGGGAGCTGCCGTATCGCACTGGCTGGTTACCAAGCAAGCAGATGTGCCACATCCTCATCAGGTTCACGTAGCAGATCAGCGGCAGGAAGACTGGGTTATAGGGCATGGTTTACCTCACGCGGTCTGGTGCGGCATGAGGTGGGTTGAGAGAGGTTATTTTCCCTGCAATGATCCTTGATTGCGCCTCGGACACATGGTTCTGAATATTGCGTGTGGATTGCAATTGTGGGCACGGACCAGCCAAGCTTGCTTGCCAGTTCATAAAAGAGCTGCTTGCGCGCTGACATTGCTGCCGGAGTGTTGCAATGTGTCCTGAAGATTGCATCGAGCGATGCTCCGTTTTGCACCTTGACCTTGAGCACAATGTCTTGTGCTTCCAGCGGCAGTTCAAAAAACACGGGGCACATTGCTCTTTGCTTTTCTTCCCGTTTGGGGGCGGGGAAAGCAGAGGGGAGACCTTTGGATGCGGAATAGAGTGCAGCGACATAACGCGCGGAAACACCGTAAATCTGAGCGGTCCGGTTGAGGCTCATGCCGTGGCGAACACGTGCTAAAATGGCTTGGTCAGTGGCAATCATGGTCATGCTGCGACCTCATAAGAAATGAGTTCAGGAAGATTGGCTTCAACAATCGCTTTGGCGACTGGTGGGCAAACGCTGTTGCCACACTTTTTGATCTGCTCTTTTTTTGAGAGAGGCTTGCCCCTGAAATCGAAGTTGATTTTGTAGTCATCGGGAAAGCCTTGCGCCTTGTACAGCTCTGATGGCTCTAGCATTCGCATGCCGATATCAGTGATGGCATAGGGCTCGCCACCAATCTCAACAGCGACAAGGCCAAAGCGGTCTTTGGTTGTCACCGTGCCAATTGGCTCGGCTGCTGAATGACCGACACTGGCGCCATAATAAGCCGTTAGAAAAGCCCGGACCTCTGCGATGTGGTTGCCTCCGGCTGTAACCGCTGGCATGGGCTGATTGAGCGGGTGACCGTGCTTGCAAGTGCCTCGAAAGCTGGTGAGGTGACTGGTTACAAGGCCATAACGGCGCTCGGTTGTCAGTGTGTGTACGGGATGACCCGGCAGGTGCCCACGAACCTCGCCTTCTTGTTTCTGCCCATAATACTTGTGCAGGAAAGCTGCAACCAAGGCAGACTTTCCGCCTCCTTTGGCTGTGATTGTGCCGAGTGGGTCGGAAATCGGTGCACCCTTTGAATTGCCGAACTGTCTATCAACGCAAGGCACAACCAGTGCTCTGCATCCACCCCTTTCGGTTTTGATAGTCGTGAAGGGGCGCGTGAGAGGTTCCAGGCTTCCACCATGGCTCATGTTCAATATGAACGGTTCTTGAGCATCTATGACAAACTTCTTTATGCCTGCCGCGACACGCTTAAGGGTGTTCTTTACAAGGGGTGTCTTTCGGTCGAATATGGATTGGCAGGGAATTGACCAGTCGATGCACTCTGCTGCTGTATGCCAAGGGCGCAGGCCAGATTCCGCAAATCCCTCCTTGCGTGGATCTCCATGTGTGGTCGGCGGCCAAACGATCTTCTTCCGGTCTCGTCGCATGATGACGAAGAGGCGGGTCCGGATAGTGGGGGCCCCATAGTCTGAGGCTCGCAATTTCCGATACTCAATCTTGTAACTGTGAATCGGCATGCAAAATTGACCCGGTTAGGTGGGTTATGAGCGTTTAAGATTGACCCACCTGTTTGTTAGGATCCGTGCATTTAGCGCGGGGCATGAACGGGTGATATTGATGGAAAGTGCAGCCAAGATCCGCCGTCTTGTTTTACGGGATGGTCGAAGTGTCCGGTCGGTCAGT
>NZ_LMCF01000149.1 GCF_001623075.1 Pseudovibrio sp. Ad37 | reverse complement strand
CTGGGCTATATGACGTTGGCTGCCAACTGCTGATGAGTATCCCCGGCATCGGACCCATCATCTCCACCGCGCTGGTGGCCGCCATCGGCAACGGATCTGCTTTTGAACGCGGACGAGACCTTGGCGCCTGGTTAGGCCTGGTCCCCCGGCAGTACAGCACAGGAGACAAGTCCATCCTGGGCAAAATATCGAAAGCCGGAAATCGCTATTTACGCATGCTGTTGGTGCAAGCGGCACACGTTTTGATGATGCGACCGAAACTTTGGCATAACTTGAGCTTCGGAGACTGGCTGGAGCGGGCATCCAAGCGAATGCATAAGAATAAACTGGCCGTTGCCTTGGCCAATAAGCTGGCAAGGATCGCCTGGAGTGTATTGTACAATTGCACGGAGTTTGACAGCCATACAACTGATATGGAGGCGATCTAACCAGAACCTCCTTAAAGTTCGCGACAGAGTATAAACATGGAACGGAAGAAAGAACGCACCCAAAGTCAGAGGGCCATAATGGTTCTAAGTAACCTGTCCGCTAATTAGACTGTAGGTACGTGCGTATTACCATCAAGGCCACGGCCCGCGTGCCGATAAACAGGTCGGATACATAGTAGCGACTTCAAGCTTCCAAGTGAAAACTCTCTTGCGAAACGCAGGCGGTCCATACATAATGGCCCTCAGCGCCAAGCGGATTGAAGTCAATCCAAATTTGGCGTCTTGCTCAAGGTAGAGCAGCTTCGTAACTAGGCGACTGTCGGTAATGGTCATCACTACGACATACTAAGAGTGATCGTTAGAAAGGCTACAATCGGCCATACTGGCATTTCTATAGTTCTTTTGAATGTTGCAACTAACTGTGGTTTTTTCTCACGCTAGATATTTCTCGTGCGAGCCAATTGGTTTTAAATAGTGGCGGAATTTGGATATTCGTGAGCGCTAGGTGAGAGCGACCTAACGCTATAGAATTTGATCTTCAGAGGTGGTTCGGGAAAACTGAACAGGCGATATAAGTGGATTTTCGGTCTGTAATTTGCCTTCATGGCTTTCCAGAATATCCAGCAAGTCGTCGCTGGCCGGAGCAACTCGTTATGCCCTCACGCGCCTGCCCAAAGCACTGCCTTATCCCGACAATGGCTCTCTGGAGCTCGACAACAACACCGCCGAGCGGGCAATGAGACCTGTGGCTCTTGGACGGAAAAATTATCTCTTCATGGGATCTGAAGGTGGCGGTAAAGCTGCGGCAATCGCCTATACCCTCATTGAAACAGCCAAGCTCAACAATGTGGCCCCCCAAGCCTGGCTTACGTGGATTCTGGCCCAGATCGCTGATCACAAGATCACCCGCATCAACGACCTCATGCCGTGGTGTTACGCTGCAATGTCAGCGTAACAGGGCCCGTTACTGGTTGGTAGGTCGCCTTCGCCAAACGCTTACCTTACACCCCAATGTTGGGATTTTAAGTTAAACGAAGATGAAGTCCTCGGCGCCAATAAGTGAGAGAACCGTATTTTGTAAAATGATCTCACTATCTCCAAAGGCGACAATGACGTCGGCATCTCTATTGGTCAAAGACAGCTCTGTAAAGGAATTCGCGCCAAATTCAGAGCCGAGTTGAATAAAGTCAACTGAGTCCTGAAAGTCAGCAATAGTGTCAGTGTCACCTATACTCGTGAAACTAAAGGTATCACGTCCCGCACCACCTTCTAAAAGATCATCTCCTTGAGCACCATCAAGGAAATCATCGCCGGAGAAGCCCTGAAGTACATTCTCCAAGGAGTTTCCAACAACAGTATCACTGCCAGCGCCACCAGAAGCATTTTCTATCTCAACACCATTGGCGATGGTATACCCTCCGCGCACGCCTTCTGCATAGGAGAGTACACCACCACCTGTGCTGCTGTAATCAAGAGTAGCGGCTACAAGCGAGATATTGACGCTGCTGAAGCCCGTATACGCGATTGTATCGATACCGCCGGTGTCCCAGATGCACGAATAAAATGTGCCCGAACCGTTAAGTTCTGGTAGGAGATATGTATTATTATCTATATTTGCGTCTTTTGCTCCGTATTTCTCCTGTAGAAGCGCCAAGTCGAACGCCATAGGGCCCACCGTCGCGCCATAAGTACTCGGCCATTCCGGATAAAGCTCTGCATGGCCAACATTATAGCTCATCATGGTATAGATACCTTGATTGAGATCGAAGTCACCGTAATCGCCGCGTGAGCTAGAAACCCCGTTCATCACACTGGAACCGCCCCCAGTATCATGAGGGTGCGCCATACCCAGTCCATGACCAACTTCATGTTGAAACACAAAGTACTCAAGTGAGCCTGGATCTAGGTTTGCTAAATTCATATTAGAGGTATTGAAAACGGCTACGCCTGGATTTGCTTCACTCGGAGGATTCATATAGGCATAAGTACTGCCGCCAAAGGCAGATGTTACAAATTTAAACTCTGCATTATTTGAGCTGCTTGCTACCGAAAAAGTGAGATTTGTCCCTTGCGATAAGTCGTTTAACGACGCCATCGCACCATCAATCTGCGCCTGCGTCCAACCATCTGAACTTTGGCCATCAAAAACTTCACCAGCTTGCGCAAAGTAGACAGAAATATTTGTTGTATCTACAGCTGAACCACCCCAATCGAGCGCATCCAGCGGTGATGGAGGCAAGGTCTCCTCCACACTGACAGTATAACTTCCGGTCTGCCCATCTGAGTAGGCAGCGGCGCTGATGTAAAATCTGCCTGACGTGGATGCTATAAAGTTTAAAGATGAATTTAAACCAGACCCGCCGTCATCGTCAAACGCAACTAGGTTTCCTGAGGCGTCGTATATTCTTAAATAAGTATCTGTAACCGGCGCAGCTCCGCTCCCATTAAGGTTGATCGTATAATTTGATCCCGCACTAAGGTCGATCGCCACCCAGTCGCGGTCCCCATTGGTTTCAAGTGTACCTGAAAAGCTATCCCCTGCGGCAATGAGGTATTGCGTCGAGGGCCCTGCGTCAGCATCTTCTCCCTCATTCATGACTAGAGTATTTGCTAAGAAATCCGTCACCTCGACCTGTGCTGAAACCCCATCGGCAGTTTGAGCGCTGAGGGCCGCTTTTTGCTCTGTGACACTTGAGTTGTAGGATATGCTTTCTGCAGTTACATGCAGTTGATTCATCATGCATAATTTACACATTTTCTACATCCCCTAATATAAAAGTAATCAGATAAGTATAAAATTAAATATGATTCTTGCAATATTTAAATATATAAATAGTATTCATTAATATATTTAAGCAATACTTATAATTGAAAAAGACATTCTTCGTAATTTTTACATGTATGAGTCATTCGGTGTAAATATATGCAGGTTTCAACATTGATTTTCTTAAGTTCTGCCAGCGACTTGGTTTCCCCCGGATTGGCCTCTTTGTTCTGGATGCTGTTTCACGCGGCTGATTTCAGGGGGATGTTTCAGAGGACATCGCGGAGTTTTTCCTCTGATAAGTCGTACTCGTGGAGCATGTTGATATGTGCCCTGTTTGTCATCGCCGCCTTATGGACAGATCGATTGAATTGAATAAGGGAGTGTTTTGGCCCATGATCATGACGACAGGAGTGAGATGTGGGGCAGAATACCAAGACTGCAAGCGTTGCTGCAGAACGCATGGTCAAGGATATCCGGCGCAAGACCCGCAAGCGCTATTCCACTGAAGACAAAATCTGCATTGTACTTGCCGGGTTACGCGGCGAGGACTGCATTGCCGAGTTGTGTAGGCAGGAAGGGCTCTCTCAAGGGCTCTATTACAGCTGGTCCAAAGAGTTTCGTGAAGCTGGCAAGAAACGGCTTGCCGGTGACACCGCCCGTCAGGCCAACACCGGTGAGGTTAAGCAGCTGCGTAAAGAAGCTCGCGACCTCAAAGAAGTGTTTGCAGAGCAGGCCCTTGAACTGCAGCTTCTTTAAAAAAGCATGACAGGCGATGGGGAGGCCGACGAATGAG